>MIAR01000059.1 GCA_001829185.1 Spirochaetes bacterium GWB1_60_80 | reverse complement strand
CAAAAGCCGGTACAATTACGCAGCATAGCGCAAGCTATGCGAGGAATTGTTAAGGTTGTTGAGAAAGCAACCGGCTTTTTCAACAACCTGCTAAACACCCTGCCTGGCTTCATCGACGCCTACCAATCGGTGACGATACCGACGCTCGGCGAGCCGTGGGCCATTCCCCTCATGCTGCGGTTGGCCCTGCTCGAGAATCTGCGCCGCGTCGCCGTCCGAATCTTCGCCGAGAGGCAAGCCCAGGCCAAGGCGGCCCTCGAGGCGAACCGCATGATCGCCGTGGCCGAAAGCGAGCCGCAAAACCTGATTCTGCTGATCGCCGCCATGGCGCGGTCCGACCCGCCCCATGGCGAGCGCCTTCGTTGCCGAATTAGCCCGCCGGCTGCAGGGTAAAGGCGCCGCCCTGGCTTTCGGCCTGCTGACGGACTTTTCCGATGCCCAAGCCGAAACCAGCGCCGGCGACGCTGCCTTGCTCAGCCAGGCCGAAGAGGCCATCCAGGATCTCAACCGCCGCTACGCGGCCGAGGCCGGCGGCGGCTTTTTCCTGTTCCACCGTAGCCGACGTTGGAACCCGAGTGAAAAAATCTGGTTGGGCCATGAACGCAACCGTGGTAAACTGGCCGACTTGAACCACCTCCTGCAGGGCGCATCTAACCATGATTTCCAGTCGATCATCGGCGATCGGACGCAACTGCGCGCCGGCCGTTACGTCATCACCCTCGACACCGACACGCAGCTACCGCGCGACAGCGCCCGGCAGCTGGTCGGCATCATGGCGCATCCGCTCAATCAGGCACGCTACGACGAGAAGACCGGCCGCGTCACCGAAGGCTATGGCATCCTGCAACCGCGCATGCTGACCAGGTACGCCGGCGCCCGCCAGTCCTGGTACGCTCTGCTCAACAACAATGAGCCAGGCATCGATCCGTACACCTAGGCCGTCTCGGACGTCTACCAGGATCTGTTCGGCGAGGGCTCGTACATCGGCAAAGGCATCTCCGATATCGAGGCCTTTGAACGGACGCTGGCCGGCCGCTTCCCCGACAATCGCATCCTGAGCCACGACCTGATCGAAGGCTGCCACGCCCGGGCTGGCCTGGTCAGCGACGTCATGCCGTTCAAGGGAGCGCCGGCCACCTTCCTGGCCGATGCCGAGCGCCGGCGATGCTGGAAAATACTGGACAATATCCATCGTAGCCTGCGCGCTCCGGACCTGGTACTCATGCTGGTTCTGGATTGGCTAAAATTGAACCGGCTCGGCTGGTGGACCCTGAGTTTGCTGGCCATTTCCCTGGTGCCACCCTTGCTGATCTCCTGCTTCGGCCTGTTCCGTAAAAGCCTCGATACCCCCCCTGTGGCCGCACCTGGCCACGGCGCTGCGCTCGGTCACCGACCAGCTGGCGCAGGCCGGATAGGTTATACTTTGCTTACCATGCCTGGCCGTGGACCTGCTCATCCTCAACGAGGAACCCAACGGCTACCGCCAGCCTTTGCGGGACCAGCTCAGGGCGCTGATTTCGGCCAGCGCCCGCGAAAGCGTCCTCGATCGGCCGGGCGGCATTTTCGTGCGCTCCTCCGACCAGCTCGCCAGCGAGGATTATACCCTCATCCTGGCCGCGGCTCGCTTGAAAAACAGATTACCGACCGCCAGCGAATCGAGAAAAGCGTACCGCGACTGATACCGGCCCGGCCGGCGAAAATCGGTTTCGTTGACCCGCCCCTTCCCAAGCCCGTTCTGGCCTTCGGCAACGGCTACGGCGGCTTCTCGGCCGGCGGACGAGAATATATTATCACGCTGGCTGCCGGGCAGGTCACGCCGCGCCTTGGTGCAGCATCATCGCCAACCCGACCCTTCGGCACGGTGGTATCCGAGGCCGGCGTGGCCTATACTTGGAGCGAAAACTCCCACGAATTCCGGATTTCGCCTTAGTACGACGACCCGGTCTACGATACTGGTGGCGAAGCGCTGTACCTGCGCGATTAAGACAGCGGTTACTACTGGTCGCCGACCTTGCTGCCCAAGCGCGGGTTGACGCCGTATGCCTGCCGGCATGGCTTTGGCTACAGCGTTTTCGAACACGGCGAGCGGGGTATCCATAGCGAATTATTGGTCTTCGTGGCCATGGACGCGCCGGTCAAGATAAACCGGCGCACTCTTCGCGCGCAACTGGTATAATGCCGAATTTTCCGGACGGATGGTTTTCCTGGACATGAGTGGCCCGATCCGGACGCTGGCGGCCGACAAGGCCGAGTTTATCGGCCGCAACGGCCAGCTGGCCAAGCCGGCCGCCCTGAGCCGACTGTGGCGGTCCGGTGCCATGGAAGCCAGCCTGGAGCCCTGCGCGGCCATGCAACGCAGCTTCGATCTGGCGGCCGGCCAGAGTATCGAGATAAATATCCTGCTGGGCCACGGGGCGCAGCGCCAGGGAAGCTGTCGAACTGGCCAAGCGCTTCCGCGCCGTCGGCGCCACCCGGCAAGCCGTGAAGGCACACCCTGGACAGTGTTCAGGTACAAACACCCAACCCGGCGCTGGACGTTCTGGCCACCGGACGGCTGGTCTATCAAGTACTCGCCAGTCGGCTGTGGGGACGCAGCGGCTATTACCAGTCCGGGGACAGTCCCCCCCCTTTGGGTTCGGCGCTCCGAATGCCGGATCGATTCGATCTGCCAGATCTGGGCGGTCCTGGCCGGCGAGGCCATGCCCTCCGCCTTGTTGTTCGCGAGGCGCTGCTGACCATCAATAGCCTGAACCTGCCGACCTTCTCGACTGCTGACCTGGCGATCAGACTGCGCTATGAACACACCATGCTGACTATTGGCCGGAGCACGCCATTCAGCGCCTTAACAACCGAAGGCCTCTTCGTGCCGGAGTTCGGCCTGCCGGTAGCCATCAGCCTATGGTGGAAGGCGGGCTCCGATTTCAGCGGCCTGGCCGCTGCCGCCGATGCGGCGCCGCCGTATTACAAGCCGGACCTTATCAATCGCCTTTCCCTACCGGGTCCCCTGGAAGTCCAAAAACTAATCGGTAGTCACGTCCTGGCAGCTGGCGGCCAAGTCCTGTACCATCCCAGAGGCACTATCGCAGGCTCTCGGTAAACCCGTCATGTAATGGGACAATTCGTAGGCGGAACCGTGCTACAAAATTGGGCGGGCGTCTACCAGACGACTGACTTCCTGCACTGGAACGCGGCGGTCGGGGTTGGCCTACGCCTTAATGACGGCTTCGGACTATCCTTCAGGGTTGGCCTGTGCCGCGGTTTTGTCAGCGCTTTCCGGCCCTTCGCCACCCTGGGACTCGGCGCTATCGGTTTCTGGCCGCCGCCATCCGCTCCTGTCAGCTTGCTTAGAGGGCGATGATGTCCGGCACCAGGCGGGCGAATTCCACCTTGACAACATTGTAGCATTCGCAGACCCGGGCTTCGAGCCCCAGCCGGTCCAACACCGTAATCCAGCCCCGGCAATAGTCGATCAGGCCGGCCCGCTGCAGCTTGCCGGCGGCTTCGGTTACACCCTCGCGTCGGACCCCGAGCTTAGTGGCGATCAATTCTTGGGTCATGCACAACTGGTTGGACGGCAGTCGATCAAGACTGAGCAGCAAGAGGTGCCGGAAGGCGCCGGATCGGTTGAATTCCTGCTTGAGCAACTGACTACCCAGGCGAAAAGCCTGGCCGGCGCCCTGAACCACTACCCGGTGGGGCATGGTTTCGCTGCCCAGAAACAAGGCGATACCGACAAGGCCCTCCCGGCCAACAATGGCGATTTCGGCCGAAGAGCCATTCTCCATCACCGACAACAACGAGACAATCGAAGTGTCGCCAATAAACATAATGCAAAAGCCGCCGGATTCATACAGCACCTTGCCCAGTGGCAGGTAACCGCTTCCAGATGCGGAAAGATACGGCCACGAACGTCCTCCGGCAAAGCCGCCAACAAGCTATTCTGCAGAGGAAAAATCGAGCTGCTGGTACTCGGTGCGCCAGTGACGAGCCTCCCCTTGCCCGGCAAGTTTCGTCAGGCGACGCAGAAAATTATCCATACAATTTACTGCTTTCCTGCCAGAAAAGGCCGCCCAGGCCCATAGCGCCAGCTCCGGTTCGCTGCCAGCGCAGCTGGCGCACCCTCTGGTCTCGCCTTCCGCGCCGCAACGTCGTGTTGCGCCGCTCCAGGCCGCCTCGCATGGCTGGCGCGCGCATCCCTGCGCGCTTTTCCTCCCGTTGGTCGGCGCCATGCTCGGATCGAGACCCTCTGGTCTTTAATTAAAAAAGCTGCCTTACGGCAGCTTTTTTGAGACCAGAGGGTCTCGAACCCCCAACCTGCTGCTTAGAAGGCAGCTGCTCTATCCTGTTGAGCTATGATCCCTCGGTGTGCATTCAGTGCACAATATGATGATACCGCAAAACAGGGGCCGAGTCAACGCGGGCGGCCAGTACGACCTTACAGGCCGTCCAGGAAGGCCAGCAGGGCGGCGTTGAATTCGCCCGGGATCTCGGCCATGGGCGAATGGCCGCAGTTTTCGAACTCCCGGTACTGGCCCTGAGGAAAGGCGGCGACGGTCTTACGGGCCATGGTTCCGGTTATGATAATATCCTTGCGGCCGCGCAGCACCAGCACCGGCCGGCCGAAGGCGGCGGCCGGTGCGTAGCGGAAGGCCTGCAGCGAGCGGGCGTTGCCGGCGTAGTAATCCAGCGACATCAGCAAGGCCTCGTCCACCAGGCCGGCCAGGGTCGGGCGGTGCTTGAGCTCGGGGGCGATGGCCGCCAGGGAATTGCGCAGGATGGCGTAGCTGGTCTTGTAGGTCTCGATTACCGGGTAGTGGTCTTCGGGGGTCTGCAGGCCATCCGGTGGGCAGCTGTCCACCAGGACGGCCGCCCGGGCCAGGTCCGGCCGCCGGGCCAGCATGGCCAGGACAACGGCGCCGCCCAGGGAATGGCCCACCAGAGCCGGCCGCTCCAGCCGTAGGGCGTCAAACAGGTCGAGCATGGCGTCGGCATAGGCGCCGATGTCGGCGGCGGCCAGAGCCTCCGAGCGGCCGAAGCCGGGCAGGTCAGGCGCTATGAAACGATAACGGTCGCTGTCCGGCAGGCCGTCCCACCAGCGCGACGAGCCTAAGTTGCCGTGGATGCAGAGCACCGGCTGCGGTCCGCTGCCCTTGACGCGGTAATGGATGGTCCGCCCGCCGGCCTGGACGGTTTGCCCGCCGGCCGGCTTGCGCCGGACCATGGCGCGGCGCAATGCCAGGTATGGCCGCTGCAAGTGCCTGTGCCAGGCCAGGGTCAGGCCCCAGGCAATGCCGCGCGGAAAAAACAGGGTAAAGACGATCAGGAGGCCGCCGATAATGACGGTCAGCCAAGGGCCGAAGCCGCGGCTGAAGACGAAGCGCAGGCCGACGATGATGGCCGCGCCGCCCAGGCCGCCGTGGTAGGAGCCCAGGCCGCCGATCATCACCATGGCCAGGAGGTCCAGCGAGCGGGCCAGGCCGAAGTCGGCCGAGCTGATGAAGCCGACGGTGTCGGCGTACAGAGCGCCGGCGATGCCGCCGTAGGCCGCGCTCATCATGAAGGCCGACAGCTTGGCGCGCTGCACGTTGACGCCGAAGCTGCGGGCGGCGGTCTCGCCGTCGCGCACCATGCGCCAGCGCAGTCCGACCGGGCTCTCGGCCACAATACGGGCAATCATCACCAGGGCCACGTAGCAGACCAGGATGAACAGGTAGTTGGCGAAGTCGTTGGCCAGCAAGCGCGGAATATTGCGCAGGCCATTGTGGGCGCCCAGCGCCGGGATCACCTTGATCAGCTGCTCGATGACCACGCCGAAGGCCATGGTGGCCACCGCCAGGTAGAAGCCCTTCATGCGCAGGGCCGGGAAGCCGATGGCTAGGCCGAACAAGGCGGCCAGCATGGCTCCGCCCAGGGCGGCCAGCGGCAGCGGCAGGCCCAGCCTGGTCACCAGGATAACGCTGGTATAGGCGCCGATGGACATGAAGGCGGCGTTGCCGATGGACACCTGGCCGCCCATGCCGGTCAGGATATTAAGGCCCAGGGCGGCGATGCCGAAGATCAACACCTGCGCCAGTATCTGCAGCACGAAACTCTCGCCGGAAGCCAGCAGGCCGACCACGAGTCCGGCGGCGGCGCTGAGCGCGGCGTAGCGGATGATTTTGCGCATGGCGTCTTACACCTTTCCCTTGAAGCGGCTGGCGAACAGTCCGGTCGGCCGCACGGTCAGCGTGACGATGATGATGACCAGCACCACCGACAGCTGGAAGTCGGCGGCGTTGACGCTAAGGATGCCGGCGGCCGCGAACAGGCTGGTCAGCCCCAGCACCACCAATTTCTCGATGACGCCCAGCAGCAGCCCGCCGACCACCGCGCCCAGCGGGCTGGCGAAACCGCCGAAAACCGCGGCCGTGAAGCCGTAGAGCTGCAGGTTGATGAGCATGGTCGGGGCCACCGTCGACTTGGGGGCGATCAGGAAGCCGGCCGCCACCGCGCTGGCCACGCCCACCGCCCAGGCCAGGGTGTCGGCCGCGGCCACGTTGATGCCGACCGCCTTGGCGCCGGCCTCGTCCTGGGCCTTGGCGCGCGCCGCTAGGCCGGGCTTGGACCAGCGGAAGAAAGCCACCAAACCGAAGCTGAGCACGACGGCGGCCAGGGCGGTGCGCAGGTCACCGCCGGGAATAATCAACAGCAGCTGCTCCGGATTGAGGGCTGGCGGCAGGGTGACCATGATGGGCGGGGCCTTGAACAGGTCGGGGAACAGCAACGGCTCGGTGCCCCAGACGATGAGGGCCAGGCCGTCGAAGATCATCAAGAGGCCCAGGGTGATAATCAGCATGCCGGCGTGGGTCAGGCCTTTGACGCGCTTCATCAGCAGGCGGTCGACGCCGGCGCCGAGCAGGGCGCCGCCGGCCAGGCCGGCCAGCAAGGCCAGCGGTAGGCTGCCGGTCAGGGCGTAGACGGTCCAGCCGACGAAGACGCCGATCATGCCGGCGTTGCCCTGGGCGAAATTGGTGACGCCCGAGATGCCGAAGATCAGCGAGATGCCGAAGCCCATCAGGCCGTAGAGCGCGCCCTGCGGCAAGCCGAAGGCGATCTGTTGCAGTATTTGAACCAGCATGGTGCTCTCCTAAATGCCCAGGTAGGCTTGCTTGACGCGCTCGTCGGCCAGGAGCTCGGCGCCTTTGCCGCTCATCACCACGCGCCCGTTTTCCAGAATGTAGGCCCGGTCGGCGAAGGCCAGCGCCTTGACGGCGTTCTGCTCCACTAGCAGGATGGGGATGCCGGCCGCCCGCAGGTTGCGCAGCGTCTCGAACACCTGGTCGACCAGGACCGGCGCCAGCCCGAGCGACGGCTCGTCTAGCATCAAGAGCTCGGGTTCGGCCATCAGGGCGCGGCCGATGGCCAGCATCTGCTGTTCGCCGCCGGACAGGTAGCCGGCGGCCTGCGTCCGGCGCTCGGCCAGGCGCGGAAACATATCGTACACCTTGACCAGGCCGGTCTTGACCGCGCCGCGCCGGTAAGCGCCCAGCCTGAGGTTTTCTTCCACGTTCAGTTCCGGAAATATCCGGCGCCCTTCCGGGCAGAGCACCAGCCCGCGCTTGACGCGCTGGTGCGACGGCAGCCGCGACAAGTCCGCGCCTTTGTACAAAACACCGCCCTGGGCCTCGACGATGCCGGCCAGGCCATTCATCAGCGAACTCTTGCCGGCGCCATTGGCGCCGATGACGGCGACGGCCTCGTTTTCGGCCACCTTGATGTCGACGCCCTTGAGGGCCGTAATCCGGCCGTAGGAGACACGGAAGTCCCCGGTCTCAAGCACCATAATCGCCTCCCAGGTAAACACGGATGACATCCGGGTCGCGGGCGATCTGCGCCGGCTGGCCGTCGGCGATCAACTGCCCGAAGTTCATGACGGTGACGGCGTCGGAGATGCGCATCACCAGACTCATGTCGTGCTCCACCAGCAGCACCGTCAGGCCGCGCGCCTTGAGGGTCATCAGGATCTCGTCCAGCTCGGCGGTCTCCTCGTTGTTCAGGCCGGCGGCCGGCTCGTCCAGCAGCAGCAGGCGCGGTTCGGCGGCCATGGCCCGAGCCAGTTCCACCTTCTTGAGGATGCCGTAGGGCAGGCCGGCCACCGTTGAACCGAGCCGGTTCTGGATACCGAACAGTTCGGCGGCGGCGCGGACCCGCTCCTCGGCCTCGGTCATGAAGGCGCGGTGGCGGCCGAGGATGGCCGACCAGGCGCCCTCAGGCCAGCGGTGCATCAGGCCGGCCATGATATTGTCGCGCACGCTCTGGAAGGGCGACAGCTGCAGGTTCTGGAAGGTGCGCACCATGCCGTGGCGGATGATGCCTTCCGGCCGCTGGTTCAAGATCGAGACGCCGTCCAGCATCACGTCGCCCTCCTGGGCCGTCACCAACCGGGTGATGGCGTTGAACAGCGTGGTCTTGCCGGCGCCGTTCGGCCCGATCAGCGAGTGGATGGTGCCCTGGGCAACCTTCAGATTCATCCGCTTGACGGCCGTCAGGCCGCCAAAGCGCACGGTAACGTCCCTGCACTCCAGCATCATGCGTCTCCCTTATACAAATATAACGGCGGCCGGCCGCGTCGGGCCAGCCGCCATACCTCAAGTCAGATCAGAAGCCGATCCAGCCATTAGCCCGTTCCAGGGCGCCGGCGGCGGTGAAGCGCAGGACGTACATCGACTGGACGCCGGCCCGGGCCTGGTCGCCGCGCTGGGCGATCGGCCCGTAGGTAACGGGCGGCCCGATGCGGCCCTGCCAGCCGTTCATGGTCTCGAGGGCCGTCACCAGCTTCTCGCGGGTCAGGTCGCGGCCGGCGCGGCGCAGGGCCTCGGTGAAGACCTCGGCGGCGATCATGCCGGCCACGGCGTAGGCGTTGGGAATCTCGCCGGGGAAGGTGGCCTGGTAGACCTGGATGAAGTGCGCGGCCGGGTCGGCGAAGTTAACGTCGACCCAGGCCAGGGCCTCGACGCCGTTGATGGCGGCGGCGCCGGCCACCAGTCCGACGGTCGGGTCGGCGTTGGCGTAGGTCATCAGGTAGCGCGGACGGGTCAGCTGCAGGTCTTTGGCCTGCTTGATGAAGTTGCCGGACTGCGGGTTGAAAAGCATGACGATGACCGCGTCGACATTGGCCTGGGTCAGGCGGATGATCTCGGCCGAGAAATCGGTGGCGGTGGCCTCGACGGCCACTTCGGCGGCGGCAGTCAGGCCACGGGCAGCCAAGGAGCGCCGGACCGAGGCCAGCTCTTCCTTACCGTCGTCCAGATTGCGGTAGATGATGGCGATACGGCGGGCGCCCTTGACGTCGGCCAGGTAGCGGACGGCCACGCCGCCTTCGGTGGTATAGTTGGGCTGCACGCCGAAGATGTAGCGCTTCGGCGGGATGGTCAGGGAGCCGGAACCGGAGGCCTGGTAGACGTACGGCACGCGCTGGCCTTCGATATAATCCATCACGGCCAGGTTGCCGGGGGTGCCGAGGCCGGCCACCAGCGCGAAGACGCGGTCGGACTCGACCAGGCGGCGCACCTCGACGGTAGTGTTGGACGGATTGAAGCCGTCGTCGGCCACCACCAGGTTGACGCGGCGGCCATGCACGCCGCCATTGCTGTTCACCCAGTTGAAGTAAGCGTCCAGACCCTTGCGCACCGGCTGGCCGATGGACGCGACCGAGCCGGACAGGGCCTGGAACGAGCCGAGCTTGATCTCGGTGTCGGTGACGCCGTTGACGTCATTGAGACCGGGCGTGACGGCGGTAGCCGCCGGGGCAGCCGGGGCGGCCACGGGGGTGGCGCTCTTGTCGCCGGCGGCGAAGACCGCCAGGGCCGAAACGGCCAGCAACATGACCACCACAAGGGAAATACGTGCTTTCATGATTTCCTTCCTTCCTGAAACTGGAGCTTCGGGGCGCCAACGCGTCCCGCGGGGAACTGGCGCGCCCCGTGCTATCCTGAACTCCGGCGCCGGGCGCCGGAGGCTCAAGCCTGTCTGCCGCAGTCAGGGTGCCGCCCCGGCTGCCTGGCCCTTTAAAGAACCAGGCCGCCGTCCACGCGCAGTACCTGGCCGGTGACGAAGGCCGATTCGTCGCAACTGAGGAACAAGACGCCGTTGGCGATGTCTTGGATCTCGGCCAGGCGCCCCAGCGGCGTGCGGGCGATGATCGGCTCCAGCACTTTTTCCGGTACGGTCTCGATCATCGGGGTGCGGGTGTAGCCGGGCGACACGCAGTTGACGCGCACCTTGGCGCCTTTGCGGGCGAATTCCCGGGCCCAGCCTTTGGTCATGGCCACGACGCCGCCCTTGGTGGCCGCGTAGTTGCTCTGGCCGATGTTGCCGTCCAGGCCCACCACGCTAGAAATGGACACGATTGAACCCGCGCCCTTCTCCATCATCACCGGCGCCACGTACTTGGTCATCAGGAAGACGCCCTTCAGGTTGACGTTGATGACGGCGTCCCACATCTCCTCGGTCATCTTCTGGACCAGGGCGTCCTTGGTGATGCCGGCGTTGTTGACCAGGACGTCGATGCGGCCGTGCTCGGCCACCGCCCGCTGCACGAAGGCTTCGACGGCGGCGCCGTCGGTGACATTGACCACCACGCCCTTGATGGCCGGATAAGCCTTGGCCAGGGCGGCGAACTCGCTGTCATTCATGTCGAGGGCATAGACGCAGGTCGCGCCTTCGCGGGCAAACGTCTCGGCGATACCGCGGCCGATACCGCGGGCGCCGCCGGTCACGACGCATACCTTATCCTTCATCCTATTCATAACGACTCCTGTCGGCGCCTGTCGCGCCTGCTTGATGTTCGACTCATCCCCGGACCGGGCCCCAGCGCACCACGCTGGCCGCCCAGACAAAGCCGAGTCCGGCTCCTACGAGCACCACGATATTACCATCCCGGATTCTACCCGCGTCAAGCCCAAGCTTGATAGATAATAATTGGTCGTTCTGGCCACTGTGGCCGTATTCGTCCAGATAGGTCGTCTGTTCCGGCCGCAGCCCCAATTCGGCCAGGATGGCGGCGTGGGCGCTAGGCTTGAAGTGCAGGATGGCCAGGTAATCGATGGCCGACCGCCCCAGCCCGCCGGACAGCTCAAGAGCCTGGTCGATAACCCGGTAAAAGTTGGGCAGGGTCTTTTCATTCAGCTTGGCCTTGAAGGCCGCCTCGTCGGACACCATGAAGCGGGCCAAGGCCAGATCGGCCGCCACCGGCGGCCAGGCTTTTGAGCCCAGCTTCGGGAACAGGCAATCGGTCGACAGCGAGCCGTCGCCCTTGAACGACGAGGCCAGCAGCTCGTTGCGGCCAGCGTCTTTCTTAAGGACACAGGCTGAGCCGCCGGAGGCCAGGTCGAGCAGGAAACGTGTCGACGGCTCGGCGTAGTCCACCAGGTCATTGTTGCGGTAGCCTGACACCAGCAACACCGTTGTCAGGTCGGGCCTGGTCAGCATCATGCTGCGGGCCACGTCCATGGCCACCATCATCGAGCCGCACATCGCCTCCATATCAAAGCTCCAAGCATTGACTGCCCCCAGCTGGTTGGCCACGTACAACCCGGCCAGCCAGCAGGGATAATCCTTGTGCTGGGCGCCGCACCAGATGACCAGGTCAAGCGCCGCCGCCTCGATACCGGCCTCGGCCAGGGCTGAGCGGGCCGCCTTGAGGCCCAACTGTGCGGTCGAATCCTCCGGCCCGGCCACCGGCTTGCACCTGACGCCGAACTTGGTAGCGATGACGTCGGCCGGCAAGCCGGTTCGGGCGGCCAATTCGGCGGCGTCGATACGCTGCGGCGGCAAATAGAGGCCCAAGCCAACCAAACCGATATACATGTCTTTAACTCCAAATTACTGGTGAATCATCTCTCATTAGTAGTATGCTATATTTTACCAGCTTGTCAAGCACAAATCGGCAAAATAGCCCTAAATATCGCGCATCAAATATCAGAATATATCGAGTAATGCAACTTTACCCACGCAAGTACTGCCATTGTCGGTAATGAAAAGAAAAACAACTTGACATAATCATGATTCACCTCTCATAATAAAAAGCAAGCTTGACCCGAAAAGAGGCAGCCATGACGCCAGACCAGAGCCTAGCCCCGCCAACCACTACCCGTCAACGACTCATCGCCAGCGCCATCGACCTGTTTGCCACGCATTGGTACATGGCCGTTTCAGTCGCCAACATCTGTCGCCAGGCTGACTTGTCCAACGGCATCTTCTATAAATACTTCAAGGACAAGGATAGCCTGCTCAAGGAAATCCTCGACCAAGTGATCGGTGAAATCGCCGACCGACTTGGCCAGGTTGGCGGGGACAACCTGAGTAGCCGCGTCCGCCACCTAGTCGACCGTTTACTCGATTACGCGCTAGAGCATCCCAACCTGATCAAAGTCTACCGCGAAGGCCAGTACCGTTTCTACGACTACGAACAAAAGTTGACCAGTTGCTACGAACAGGCCCTGCTGCGCCTACTCGGCGCGCCGGCCCGCCAGATTGACCACGCTGCCTACCTGTTTGCCCTCGGCGGCCTGCGTTTCGTCTCCGTCCAGGCTGCCCTGAGCGCCCGGCCAGCCAGCCGCGTGGCGCTGTACCGCATCCTGGAGCACGGCATCTTCACCGATTCCAGCTATGACGAGAAGAAAATCTTCGATATTATCATCAATCCGCTGCCGATCGAACCGGACGACGGCACCGAGAAGCGCCTGCTCGAAGCCGCTAAACGGCTGTTCGGCCGCCAAGGCTTCTACCAGGTAAACATCCACGATATCACCAGCGCCGCCAACGTGGCTGTCGGTACCTTCTATAAATATTTCGCCAGCAAGGAAAGTTGCCTGGAGCGCCTGATCGACGAGGCCGGCCATGACATCCGCCGCTTCATCGCCGCCAACCTGTCCGCCGGCCTCAACCGCCTGGAACGCGAGCTGCAAGGCCTGTACCTGTTCACCACCTTCCTGTCCATCGACCAATGGTGCTACAACCTGGTACGCGAAGGCGAATTCATCGTCCCCCAGCAAGTAAAGGAATATTACCACAAATTTGGCGACGCCTACCGCCGCAATCCGGCCCAGGCCATCCCCCAGCCAGCCCAGGCCGCAACCAGCCCGGCCGCCAACCTCGACCCGGCCGCCACCACCGACCCGGCTGCCTACACCGATACAGCCATCGGCTTTCTGCTGGGGATAGCCCATTACCTGGGCATCGAAAAGATCTTCGACCCGGCCGGCCGCAACATCCGCCAGCTCATCAAGGGCCTGGCCCGCTACCTGACCGCGGGCCTGGCCGCATCCCCGACCAATCCCGACCAAGGAGGCTACAATGGCCAAGGCTAAAATCATCGGTACCGGCAGCTACGCGCCCGGCGAAGCGATCGACCACCAGGAACTGATGCGCCTGACCGGCGTCCAGTTCGATGCCGACAAGCTGAGCGCCAAGATCGGCATCCAGCGACGGCACATCGCCCGCCTGCGCGGCCTGGACGAGACCACGGCCGACTTCGCCGAACAGGCCGCCGGCGAGGCCCTCGCCCGCGCCGGCGTCGACCCGCAGGCCGTCGGCCTGTTCATCGTGGCCACCGACACGCCCGAGTACGTCAGCCCGGCCACCGCCATCCTGCTGCAAGGCCGCCTTCAGGGCGGCCAGCGCCCCAGTGCCGCCTTCGACGTCAGCGCCTCCTGCGCCAGCTTCGCCCTCGGCTTGGACGCCGCCGCCGCCATGATAGCCGGAAAACCCCACCTCAAATACGGGCTGGTGGTCGGCGTCTACAACATGCCGGCCCACATCCGCCCCGACGACGCCTTCGGCTGGTCGATCTTCGCCGACGGCGCCGGCGCCGTCCTCCTAGAGCGGGTCGAGGACGACGACCCCTCCGGCTACCTCGGCGGCCAGCAGACGGCCGACGGCACCCAGTGGAATTATGTCGGCGTCTACTCAGGCGGCACGCGCAAGCCGGTCACCCACGCCCTCTTGGACGCCGGCACCTGGGGCCTGGAATTACTGCAGCGCCTGCCCGGCGACCGCAACGTCAAGCTCTGGCCGCCGCTCATCCGCCAGCTCTGCGCCGACCACGGGTACGGCCTCGACCAGGTCAAAGCCTACTTCCTCACCCAAATCAACAAATCGGTTATCGAAGAGGTGATGGCCCAGCTCGACTTGGCGCCTGGCAAGGCGCCCACCATCATGGATCGTTACGGCTACACCGGCTCGGCCTGCATCCCCATGGCCCTGCACCAGGCCATCCTGGATCGTACAATCCAGCGCGGCGACCTGCTGGTCTTCTGCGCCTCGGGCGCCGGCCTGGCCGTCGGCACCAACCTACTCGTCTATTGAGCGCCATACGGAAGGGAAAAATAACCATGAACCGACACGAAAGCGAATACCGGAACAAGCTGCGCAGCGTCGACGAAGCCATCGCCTGCATTCAGAGCAGCTACGACGTGGTAGTCGGGCAATGCGCCAGCGAACCGCAGGGCTGCATGGCCCGCCTGCACAGCCTGGCCCCGCGGGTGCGCGACGTCCGGGTCTTTTCGGTGCTCACCCTCAACCCCTACGATTTCTACATGAAACCGGAAATGCGGGGCCACTTCGAGCTGGCCAGCTGGTTCCACGCCCCCGGCTCGCGTGCCGCCATCAAGGCCGGCGCCGGCACCGTCAGCTTCGTGCCCAACATGCTGCACCGCGCGGCCACCGACCGCCTGCACGCCCGGCCGCCGGAAGTCTTCATCGGCACCTGCACCCCGCCGGACAAGCACGGCTTCGTCAGCCTGTCGCTGGGCATCACCTACGAGAAGGACATCCTGGAGGCGGCCAAGTATGTCATCCTGGAAGTCAACCCGCGCCTGCCGCGTACCTTCGGCGACACCCAGCTGCACATCAGCCAGGCCACCTGGTTCGTGGAACACGAACAGGAAGTGCCCAGCCTGCCCTCGCCCCAACCCAGCGCCACCGACCAGCTGATCGGCGAGCACATCGCCGGCCTGGTCGACGACGGGTCGACCATCCAGCTCGGCATCGGCGGCATCCCCAACGCCGCCGCCCTGGCCCTGCGCCACAAAAAAGACCTGGGCGTGCATACCGAAATGCTGGTCGATTCGATGATGGAACTCTACGAGCAAGGCGTCATCACCAACCGCCGCAAGTCCTTCAAGAAGGATAAATTTATAGCCACCTTCGCCATGGGCAGCCGCAAACTGTACGATTGGCTAGACGATAACGTCGTCGTCGAGTTCCAGCGCGGCCGCTGGGTCAACGACCCGGCCGTGGTGGCCCAGAACTCGAAAATGGTCTCCATCAACACCTGCCTGATGGTCGACTTCACCGGCCAGGTGGCCAGCGAAAGCATCGGCAGCGCCCAGTACTCCGGCACCGGCGGCCAGTCCGATACCGCCCAGGGCGCCGTGGCCGGCTTTGACGGACTGGGTAAATCGATCATCGCCTGCTACGCCAAGGCCAAGGGCGACACGGTCAGCACCATCGTTCCCGTGCTCCCCCTGGGCAGCGCCGTCAGCCTGCACCGCGCCTTCGTCGACCACATCGTCACCGAGTACGGCGTCGCTAAACTGCGCGGCCGCACCATTAAGGAACGCACCCAAGCCCTGATCCAGATAGCCGCGCCCGAATTCCGCGCCGAACTCATGGCCGAAGCCAAGAAGCTAGGGTACCTGTAAGGGGAGCGCGGCGTATAGGGCGGTCCGGCGCTTTAAGCCGCGGTTGGTTATAGAACGGTTACGGCGTTCGGCAATGCAACGGCGGATGGCTTGATTTTGGACGGCGCAGATGCGGGGCCTGGCGCTTCAAAAACAAGGCCCTTTGCAAGGGTCTTGTTTTTGAACGCCACCCGCGGCGTCGCGGCTGCCCAGGGTAAGCATGCGCGGGGGTTAATTATTTCACGCCGTGCAGTTCTGTATTGCCGTGCGGCTCGAAGTGCCGGGCCGATCTCATAGCCAAGTGCAGCAGAATTCCAGGCTCTCAGCCTGGGATTCTGCTACGTCAAGTCGGCACTTGCCGACTTGACGATCCCCCTCGGCCAGGCTTCCCGCGCCGCGTTTGGGTTGCAGGTCTGGCGGTCTTGCTGGGCAAGCTCGCCAGTATTGGGCTGTCGGTTGCGGCGCGGGCGATCCTGGCTCGTGACTTTAGCCACGCACCCCCACTGTTGATGGCTGTAGCTGCTGGTACTGGATGCTAGAGCGGGTGGCCGGCGACATTTTCTTCTATGGAAACCGCCGCGCAGGGCTGGAACCAGGATTCGCTACCGGTGAGCAGTTATCGCTTTCAGGTTTGCTTTTTCGAGCTATGAAGCTAGCGCTTCAATCGGCCTTTTTCCCAACAAGAGCATGCATGCAAGCTAACTAAGCTGTTCTTAGTGCAAGGGATAAATCATCGTAATAAAATTTAATTTTAACAATATATCTATATTACTATTTATTTATATTTATCGATTATACGTCCAACCACTTCGCTAAAACTACCTGCAAGAATTCTACTAACAAGCTGTTTATTATCATGATACACTTGTATCATGTATTTTTCATTTCCTTTATCAATTCTGAATTCGATATTGGTGTCTTCTGCTATGCGAAAATACAAGAAAGGCCGCCATACCTGGCGCATATATCTTTGATTACTTGCATTCATGAGAAGATTAATAAAGAACGAGTAGTCAGCTTCGTCAACGTCCACTTGACAGTAAGCCAAAGATTTGAAAACATCATCATAGATTGCCGTAATGCATATTTTATCAATCTCGTCGGCGTATTCATAAACTTCCTTGGTATTAATTTTGTTAATAATAAAAACCGTTATTGAAACTACAATCGCAACCAAGAAGACAATGCCACTTACAAAATTTTTTTTTATCAAGCTCATTGAATCCTTTCATAAACTAGCCACAGATTGAGACAAAGCCCCCACACTCAGTGACAACAGCCCCAAAGTACATAGCCTTTCCGCCGAAACCTGGCGTCAACTCCCGCAGGTGAACTGCCGGTTATCAAGCCTTGTCACGGTAGACTTCACGTCGGTTCCCGATACGCAAAACCTGGATGACAACTCTTTCATCATCGATGCTGCAGATCAGCCGCCAGTCTCCCACCCGATATTTCCAGAATTCTCCGAGCAGGGAATCGGTCAATGCTTTGCCAATTGCGCGCGGATTGCCGCCCTCCGCCACTCGCTCTTCCAGGAAGCTGATTATCCGTAGCGCTATTGAACGGTCCAATTTGCTCAATTCTTTACGGGCAGCTCCGGAAAACTCAATTTTCCAGGCCAAGCTCAACCTTCATTTCTTCCAGACTGTATGTTTTAGCGCCGGCGCGGATAGCTCGCAACTCTTCCTCAGCCAGGTAAAGGTCCTCGAGGTCGGAAAGATGTTCAAGTACCGCTTCCCGGATATAATAGGTCTTGGTCCGACCGGTACGCTTTGATAAGCGATCCAGCCGAGCTTCAACCTCAGCCGGCATTCTGATTGCGATCATAGCCACCTCTTTGATATACATGTATATCATACTGCTAACAGTTGAAGTTGTCCATAAGTTTACTAGAGCGACAATTCTTGCATTTAGAATCCTTTTTCCGACACAAATGAACAAACTTGAGCTTCTCGGGGGTAACCTGTTGTAGCCTTACATCCCATTGGGATAGCTTTAACTTCGACATAACACTTTTTTCCTAACCTGCAATGCAAGAAAGGCCGCCCAACGGGCGGCCTTTCTTTTAACGAGCGGTGGAGTCCGGCCTAGGCCGAACTCCGGACAGCTTACTGCAGTACCAGGGTAGTCGGTACGACAGAAGGAGCCTCGCCCTTGTCGAAGGTGGAAATCACGACGAGGGTGTAGGAACCAGCGCCGAGGGCAGCCAGGTCGGCGGCCGGGATGGTGGCCACGAACTGGCCAGGAGCGCGGAAGGCGGCGACGTATATCTTCTCGGTACCATCGGGCTTCTGCAGGCCGACGGTAACTTTACCATCGCGAGACAGGGGCACCATGGTGGCGGAGGGATAGACGTAGCTGCTGGCGTTGACAGTGATGACAACGTTGGCGCGGGTAGTAGCGGTAGCCGGAACTACGACTTCGTCAACCTGAGTCAGGTTCATGGCAAACTGCTGCGGCCAGAAATCGGCACGGTACAGGTAATCGCGGAAGGCGGTCAATTCGCAAGAATTGTTGCGGGTGTCGATCTTGCTGATCATGAACGGGCCGTTAGAGATGTAGGCATGGCCGTAGGTGTTGATGAAGCGGAGGGAAGCGTCGTAGCGGGCGACAGCCTGGGCGGGGGTTACCCACTGGCGGATGCTGGCCGGCACGTACTGGCGGCGCTTCATGTCTTCGAGCTTGGCCTTGATGTCAGCCAGGGAATCCGGATCCTTCACATCAGGATCAGAGACGCCTTCACCAGGGGTGAAGCCATAGACCTTACCACTGGCAGAGCCTTCGGCGACTAACAGGGCAACGGCTTCATAGATGTCCCAGCAAACGACGGTGCTGCGACCGGGGTTACCAGCTTTCGGGCTGAGGGCGCCGGAACCTGCAACCTGTTCAATTTCCATCGGGAAGTTGAAGTCGTAGTACGCCGTGATGGAACCATCGGCGTTAAAGACATAGCCCTTGTATATGGCCAGACCGGGTTCGACCTGGGCAGCGAAGGAAGCGTCATAGAAGCGGTCACTATCGCCATCCTGATGGATCCACTCATAGCCAAAGGCAGTGGCATAAGCCAGATCGGCGAAGGTGATGTCCACGCCAGAGTGCCACTTGCCATACAGGTAGGTGGTGCTGATGGCGGAGAAAGAGGTTTGGCCAGCGCCGATCGGCTTCCAGGTCTTGGAAACGCTGTCGTACAGCACGGCGGTAGCCGGTACCGGTACGCGGCCCTGCAGGGCGCCGTCGGCTCCCAGCACAACGTCGTTGCGCAGGGTGGAGGGATCGAAACGGGTGCGCAGCGGGGTAACGGCGGCGGAGTTCGGAGCGGCGAAGGTAGCCGTATCAGAAACCGGCTCAATGATGGCGGCGGCGTAGACATCGGAGAAGCCGTCGGTACCAACGACGTCCCAGGCGCTCATGAACAGGGCGCCGCGGGCGGAGAACTGGAGCACGCGCAGGGTCTTCTTGCCATCGGCGCCCGGGCGGACGTCGGCGGTGCGGACCGACCAACCATTGAGGCCGTCACCCAGACCATAGGCCATGCGGGTATTGAAGCGGGCCTTGTTGGCGACGAAGGAATCCAGCTGGGAAGTGATGTAAATGCGGACGGATTCGCGCAGGGCGACTTCCATGGCATGGAGATTGTCTCTCCAGTACTCGGCTTCGGTCAGGAACTGGCCATTGAGGCCTTTCTGTCCGAGGGTATCGAGTTCGGCATTCTCGTAGTTCCAGTTGGCCGGATCGGCTCCGCCCGGCATGTAGCCGTAATAGGGCGAGTACATCTGGCTGATGATGATATCCCACCAGGCGCGGGTGGCGCCGGCGCCCCAGCCCTCGGTGTACATGTGCCACTCGAGGTCAGCGGGGTTGGAATAGTAGGCGATCTGGATGGCGGTGCGGTCGCGCTCGAGGCGCTCGACCTTGATACCGGCCTTCTCAAGCTGGTCAGCGTAGTAGCGGCCAGCGGGCAAGCGGCCGGTAACATCGTCCACGCGGATCAAGAACTTGATGGTGACGTCTTTGCCGTCAAACTGCCAGAAGCGACCACCGGCCGGGCGGACCAGGCGGCCACGGTTCTCGGGGAGATTGGCGGCGGCCTGGATGGCGGCGGTAATCTCGGCGATGGCGCGGCGCTCGTCACCCTGCGGGGTCATGCCCATCTTGGCGGGGATCAGGTTGTAGCGGTAGGTGCCGGGCTGACCGGGGGTCATGCCGGTGAACATCGGGTCGCCAGCGCCAAGCAGGATCTCGTCGATCAGCTTCTGGCGGTTGAACAGCCAGTTCATGGCATAGCGAACTTCGCGGATAGCCAAGGGATTGAAGGTGGTGGTGCCTTCCTTGGTCCAGGTATAGGGAGCCCGGTTCGGGATGTTGTTGATGGCCAGGGACCACGAGCCGGAAGGTACGGTGTACATTTCCAGCTTGTCGCGATCGGCCTGGGACAGACCGCGCAGGATCACCGGCGGGACGGCTTGGAAGAAGACGTCGGCGTTCCCTTCGATGATATCCTTGGTGGCAATGGTCTGATCCATGCGGACTTCATAGACAACGCGATCTACGATCGGGCCAAACGGTGCGTTGGAAGCGCGCGCCGGTGCAGTGCCGGTCGTGGCAGCCTTGTCGCCAGCGGCGAAAAGAGCCAGACTTGCAACCAGAGCGAGAACCAGCAACATTAATGCTTTCTTATTCATTCGTTCCTCCTGGTAAACTACATCCTTTGTACAAAGAATGTTTTCTGTTGAACCAACAGTTTCCAGACATCATAACAACAGATTTCGCAAAACGCAAGAAAAAAAACGCTTCTGAGCGCAATATAGTTTACTGAAAAATTCTTGCCGGCTGATTTTCTTCCATAGTTAAATATGAATAGTGGAGAACCTGGAGTTATGAGTACAGCCGGCTGAGTCACAACAGTACCCCAGCCCCGGCGGTCAGATTCAGACGGCCTCAATACCGCCGGGGTTTGAGTAGATCGGACTGAACGGCTGGGTTAACTAGGTGCGGCGGAAACCGGCCACCCGCGGCGAGGCGTTCAGGTCAAGCCCGGCCCGGTCGCCACGCTGGAGCAGGCGAAAGCCGAGGCCGGCGATCATGGCGCCGTTATCGCCGCACAGGGCCAAGGGCGGGAAAAAGCAGCGCAACGAAGGGTGATTGGCTAAAACAGAGCGCAGATAGCTATTGGCGGCGACGCCACCACCAGCCACGATAGTCTTGATGCCGGTATCTTCGGCCGCCAGGAGCAATTTCCCGCACAACATGTCGATAGCCGCCTTCTCGAAGGCCGCCGCCAGGTTAGCGTCAGTCCGCGGGTAGGCCGGATTCCAGAATTGGTCGAGTTGGCGGATGGCGGCCGTCTTGAGGCCGGAGTAAGAAACGTCGTAGGTCTTGTGCTTGCCCTTATACAGGAAGGGCACCGGAAAACGGCAGGCCCGGGCGTCGCCTGAGCGGGCCAGGCGGTCGATGGCCACCCCGCCCGGATAGCCGAAGCCGTAATGCTTGGCTACCTTGTCAAAGGCTTCGCCGACCGCGTCGTCGATAGTGGTGCCCAAAATGGCGATGTCGTCGAAACCGTCGGCCCGGCAGATCAGGCTATGCCCGCCGGAGACGATCAGGCCGATGAAGGGATACTCCACCGGCTCGGCCAGCAGGGGCGCGTAGAGGTGAGCCAGGATGTGGTTAACGCCGACCAGGGGCTTGGCGCAAGACCAGGCCAGCGCCTTGGCAAAGGACACGCCCACCAAAAGGGCGCCGACCAGGCCGGGCCGGTCGGTTACGGCGATGCCGTCGATGTCGGCCATGGTACAGTTGGCGGCGGCCAGAGCCTGGCTGACCACATCCTGAATCCACTCGGCATGCAGGCGGGAGGCCAGTTCGGGCACCACGCCACTCCAGCGGGCATGCAGTTCCACCTGCGAGGCGATAATATTGGAGAGAATCTGTCGGCCGTCGCGCACCACCGCCGCGGCGCATTCGTCGCACGACGACTCAATGCCCAGTATCAGCATTATCCTTGTCCAGCAGCATGGCCGCGATGGTCGAGAGGCTGTAGCCCTGCTCCAAGAGGTGCGGGTACAGCTCGGATAGGGTTTGGGCCAGCTCGGCCGACCAAACATGTCCGATCATGATGGCGTAGCCGTGCTTTTCGGCCAGGCGGGTGCCTTCCTGCACGCGGCTGAGTATATAGTCCTTCTCTGGCGAATTATCCAAAAACAAGCTTCTCTCCCATATTGACAAATTCTGGCGCTCCGCCACCAACCCGGTAACCGTGCCACTGATGGTGACGGAATCCAGGTAATACCAGCCACGCCGGGCCGTCTCGTCCAGCACCAGGCTCATGACCCGCTCGTTACGGGTGACCATCGACCCCATGTGGTTGTTCATGCCAACCGCGCCGGGTAGTTGCGCCATGTTGACGCGCAGGATACGCCGGATGGCCTCGTCGCCCATGGCCAGCATGAGGCTGCCCGGCCCACTATCCTCGCCATCGAGGGCTTCCATCGGCTGATGCAGAATGACTTCCTTGCCGGCGGCCAAGGCCAGAGCGGCAACCTGGGCAGTATACGGGAGACCAGGCAAAACAGCAATAGTCAGCGGGAATGGCAGCTCCAGGAATGGTTCCAGCTGCCAGAGGTTGTAGCCGGCATCATCGAGCACCAAGATCAGGCGGCCGCGGGTCGAACTGGGCTGAGACTCCTGGGTCGTCGTGGCGGGCACGGCTTCCGGCTGGATGGCGCTGGTGGCCGGAACTTCGCCGCTGGCGGCGGGCTCCACCGGCACGACCGCCAGAGGGGCGACGGGCGGGCGCAGGAACAGCAGGCTGACGGCCAAGGCTAACAACACGGCCAGCGAACTGGTATACAGCGCCAGAAAAGCCTGCCGAGACGCTTGACGCTGCTTTTTACCAGGTGCTGCCATGCCGCTGCCTACTATAGCACAGCGACGGCGTTCAGTCTCCGGTTACTGGCACCAAGCATAGCGTACTGGTAGACTCAGTACACGTAATCGCGCAGTTCTTCGGAATGGGCGCGCAGCTTGCGCAAGGCCCGCTTCTCGATCTGGCGGATGGTCTCGGCGGACAGCCCCAGGTTCTCGCCAATGCCTTTCAGGGTGTTCTTGCTGGTGGTAGTAAAGTCGAAGCGGGCCATCAACACCAGGCGCTCGCGCTCCAGCAGGGCTTCCAGCATGCCCAGCGTCCGCTCCTTGAGGCAACTTTGCAGCAGGCTCTCCTGCGGATCGTAGGTCTTGTCTTCATAAATATCCAGGATTGAGGTACTGTCATCGTTGCCGTCGTTAGTCTCGATCGGGACGATAGTACCTGACATTTCCATGACCTCGCGAACATCGGCTTCCGGCAGATCCAATTCGCCGGCAATCTCGTCCAGGCTGGGTTCACGCCCCAGAAACTGCGACAGCTCGGCAAAGGTCTTGTGGATATGTCGGATCAGTTCCTCCTTGCGGTGCGGCAGGCGGATAGTACGGCGTGAATTGACCAAGGCGCGCGTGATGGCCTGGCGGATCCACCAGGAAGCATAGGTGGAGAATCGCACATTGCGCGCATAGTCAAAGCGTTCGACCGCCTTAATAAGTCCCAGGTTGCCTTCTTGAACGATATCCGAGAACGGAATGTCGAAATTGGCGTAGGAGCGGGCTATCTTCATGACTAGCCGCAGATTGGCTTCAATTAAACGAGTCCTGGCAACCTCGTCACCGGCCTGGATGCGCCGCGAAAGGTCCCGCTCTTCTTCGGCCGACAACAAGGCAATCGTCTTTACCTGTTCGTAGTAAAGCTGGGTAGTATCGTCTTTGGCTGAAGTGTTCGTCATTCGTTTCATTGTGTTAACCTCTCCACAACTAATACAATGCAACAATCATGCCAAATACTGCCACCACAAGATTAATATAGCTAATTCATTTATACGGAAGTATTTATTATTTTATGATTATTACCAACTTAACTAATAAGTGCCTAAAAGTATAATTTATCAGACTATTCATTCAATACACTGTATAATTTATAATACAACGATCTCAGTCGGGCTGCATAATCTCGAGGCGAGCCTGCTGTTCGCCGCCGTCGGTCCGGCCAGTCGGCAAGGAAGCGCGAATAAAGGTGACGATAGCCAGGATGGCAATGATGGCAATGACCAGTTTCCGCACGATAAACCTCCATAATAGTCGCCAAGGGGCGACTTGCAGTCAGATCAGCGACAAAGCCGTAGCCGCCGGTCTCATTCGGGCAGCGGCTACCGCCCGAGCCCGACCATGATAAAAGCAAATAGCGCAAATGACAAGCCTAACAGGGTGTTGAAAAACGCGGATGCGGCTTTTCAACACTTCAAAAGCCGGTACAATTACGCAGCATAGCGCAAGCTATGCGAGGAATTGTTAAGGTTGTTGAGAAAGCAACCGGCTTTTTCAACAACCTGCTAAACCGGCGGTGATTAGCGGCGGGGCAGCATGCTAATCGGATCGAGCGCCCGGCCATTACGGTAGAAGCCAAAATGCAGATGCGGCCCGGTGCTCAGTCCGGTTGAGCCAAGCAACCCGACCACCGTTCCCTGACTGAGGGATTGGCCACTGCGCACCTGGATACTGCTCAGGTGCGCGTAGAGCGTCTGGTAACCATCATGGTGGGTCAGGATAACGAAATTACCGTAGATGGCGCTATAGCCAGTTTCTGCCACCCGGCCGTTCATGGCGGCGCCGATCGGCGTATTGCGCGGACCGACGATGTCGAGGCCGCCGTGGAACTGCCGAACGCCGGTGATGGGGCTATTACGGTAACCGAAGGGCGAGCTGATGCGGCCAGTCAGCGGCCAGGCCACCAAGGTGCCAAGGGCGCGCTGCAATTCCACCTCCGGCAGGCGGGCGCCAGGAATGAACAACACCTGATTAGGCGATAGTACTTCGGAATCCAGGTCATTGACGTCCACCAGGTCGTAGATTGATTTATCGTAGTTCCGGGCCAGCGCAGCCAGTGAATCGCCCGGCTTGACGGTGTGGATAATGCCATCCAGATTGGGGATGTGCAGGATGGCGCCGGCTTGCAGGCGGCGCACGTCCCGAATGGTATTCAGGCTGATTAAGGTTTCCACCCGAATGCCGAAACGGCGGCCGATGGCTTCCAGGGTGTCGTTGGCGGCGACCCGATAGTCGAAGGTATCGAGCATGACCGGCAGTTCGCCGGCCGGCGCGGACGAATCAGGCTCGGCCGGCCGGAACATCTCCAGCAAGTAGGTATCCAGATTAAGCGGCGCCGGCAGTTCCAGCTTGCCGATTTCGACCGCTGGCGCTGGGCGGACCGGCATAATGAGCCAGGCACCGGCCAGAATGACCAGCAGCGCGCAGCCAGCCAGCAGCGCTATGCGGCGCAGCCGGCTGGCCTGGCTGGCCCGCCCGGACAGGCCGGCGGGGTTTGGCTGGCCAAGCCCGGCGGCGTTCTGCCGGAAGGCGGCGGCGGCCCGCAGGAGCGAAACCGGAGCTATAGCGGCTACACCGCTGCCGGCGCCGTTGGCTGAAGGGCGGGACAAGCGTTGGGCCACGAACTGCGGCCACCGGAAGGCCGGAGCGCGCCGGCCAGGCCGCTGATTGGCGATGGTGACTGGTTCGCGGCGCTCGGCCCGGCGGCTGGCGCTGTTGTCGCGCGTATAAATGAAGGCATTGGCCGACGGGATGATCCGCACCGGTTTCTGGCGACGATGAATGCGTTGACCGACGATGACACTGTCCATATCCATATAGTATACTATCGGAACTATGCGCCTAGTCTTGAGAATTGCCCCGCCGATTCGGCTGGCTCCGGGGGCCTGATGCAGCAACACCGCGACTCAAGCACTACCCCAGCGGCGCGGCGGCTATCGGCCGGCGGCATCATTCTGTCGGGCGCCTTGCTAGCCTTGTCGCTTTACGCTTTCGTCTTTGACTTGATCGTAATCCGGGGCGACTCGATGCTGCCCGTCCTGCGACCGGACAGCCTGGCGCTGGTCCTGCGCTGCGCCTATGGCCTGCGTCTGCCTTGGCGGCCTCAGGCTTACCTGCTGCGCTGGGGCGAGCCGCGGGTGGACGACATCGTGGTGCTGGATAAGCCAGACGGCACTGCCACCGTAAAACGAGTCTTCGAGGCCGGGCCGGCTTGGCTACAGAGCGAGGACGGGTTCTTGACCGGGCGCGGCGGCGCCTGCCCCCAGCCGTCGGGCGACGTGACGCTGGCCGGTCGGGCCACCTACGTCGAGCCAGGCTACCTGTTCGTGGTCGGCGAGAATACCGGCGTATCGATGGACTCGCGGCATTACGGCGCCCAACCGGCCAGCCAGGTGCGCGGACGGGTGATACTGCCTAGGCGAACGGCAGCTGGATCAGGAGCATGAAGATGGAACGCCCCGGCTTGATACGCAGGATCATCGTGCTCGGCTGCTTAGGCTTGTTCGCGCTGGCTATCGTCTGGCGCTATGCCGGCCTGGCTCTGGCCACCCCCAGTGGCGCTGGCTTGGCGCCGCGGGTGGTGCAGGTGCGCGGCTCGATCCATGACCGCTCCGGTCGCCTCCTGGCCGTGGACACCGACCTATACGACGTCTCGGTCTGGAAACCGGCCCTGGACAGTACCCGACAGGCCGAGCAGCTCGGTTTGGTGGCCACCAGTCTGCAGCTGGACGCCGCCGAGCTGGTCCGCCGGGTAGACGACGTCCCGAACGACTTCCTGTACCTGGCCAGGCGCATCGACAGCGATACCGTCCGCCAGCTGATCGACCTGATTGAGGCCAACGGCATCGTCGGCATCAACATCGACCGCGTGGCCGGCCGGGTCTACCCGGAGAAGAACCTGGCTGCCCAGCTGATCGGCTTTGTCGGCACCGACAACACCGGACTGGCCGGGGCCGAGGCGGCCTTCGAAAACGACCTCCGGGCCGACCCCGCCGGAGGCCGCGCCGGCTTCGCCTACGGCAATTCGGTCTTCCTGACCATCGACGTTGATATCCAGTTCCGCCTGGAACAGATCTGCCGGGAGGCCATGGCCGAGAACGTGGCCGAAGCGGTGGTGATGGTGGCCTTGGAAGCCCGCACCGGCAAGGTGCTGGCCTACATTTCCCTACCCGACTTCGACTTGAACCATTTCCTGGATGCCGACCAGGCGGCTTGGACCGACCGCGTCTCGATTTACACCTACGAACCCGGCTCGGTCTTCAAGGTCTTCAGCCTGGCCAGCCTGCTCAGCCTGGGCGGCATCGACCAGGCTTCCAGCTTCATCTGCGATGGCTCTTTTGAACGCGCCACCAGTGGCGGCGAGACCATCACCATCCGCTGCCTGGGTACGCACGGCCAGGTCAACCTGACCAAAATCCTGGAATATTCCTGCAATGCCGGCGCGGCTGGCGCCTCGGAAACCGTCACCACCGGCGATTTCTACCAGCGCCTGAACGCCTTTGGCTTCGGCCAGCGACCGGGCGCCGACCGGCCCAGCGAAAGCTCTGGACTGTTCCGCGACCCGGACAGCTGGTCGGCCCGCAGCAAGCCAACCATAGCCATGGGCCAGGAAATCCTGGTTACCGCCATGCAGATGGCCTCCGCCGCCACCGTGCTGGCCAACGAAGGCACGCTATTGCGGCCGCGCACCCTGGAAGCCGTCTACAGCCACTCTGGCGAGCTGCTGATGGCCGCCCCGGTGGTGCCGCAGGGCCGCTTTATGACGGCCGAGGACGCCCGCATCATCCTTGACGCCATGGAAGCCGTTACCCTGGAATCGGGCACCGGCCGGCGAGCCCGCATCGATGACCTGCGCATGTCGGTCAAGACCGGCACCGCCCAGATGATCGACCCAGCTACCCGCCGCTATTCGGACGACGACTTCATCGCCAGCACCCTGGCTTTGTTCCCCTCCGAAGACCCGCAGTACATCGTCTACACCGCCATCATCAAACCGCGCGGCGAGTCGATCTACGGCGGCCGCATCGCCGCGCCCCTAATCCGCGAGGCCGCCCTGCTGATCGCCGACCTCTACGGCACCGCCCGCGGCACGACGCCGGTGGCCACCCATTCCGGCCGGGTGGTGCTGAGCTCTCCCCTGGCCATCGACATCGGCGGCACCATGCCGGACCTGAGCGGCGTCCCCAAGCGCCTGCTGACCAGCCTGCTGACCAGGCGGGATCTGATTATCGACCTGCAGGGCGACGGCTATGTCGCCGAGCAATCACCGGCTCCCGGCACGCCGGTGGAGAGCGGCATGACCATAGTGCTGAGGCTGCGGTGACCGTACTGGAGCGCAATCTGGCCGTCCTGGCCGAACGGGCGCCGGAACTGGCCCGCCGCCTTGTACCCGAACCAGCAGCCGAACCGGCGATAGCGCCGCCGCCGCTGACGGCTCAGGCGGCGCGCGACGGCCAAATGACCGCCACCAGCGCCTACGGCTGGCTGCACTCGCGCTATGCCCCAAGGCTGGAAGCCGAGCGGCTCTGCGCCGCCGCCGCCGCCAAGGGCGCCACCGGCCTGGTCTGCCTGGGCTTAGGCCTGGGTTACGCCGCCGAGGCTGCCCTGCGCGCCGGTTTGTCGGTGGTGGTAGCCGAAAGCGATGCCCGCTGGCTGCGGGCCTGCCTGGCGATACGGCCACTGGAGGCCTGCCTGGCCGACCCGCGCCTGGACCTGGTGCTGTGCCTCGATGGCGCCGGCCTGATGGCCGCCCTACAGCATCGGCCAGGCCGGCTGGGCAGCATCGAGAACCCGGCCTTCCTAGCGGCCTTCCCGCTAGCGACCGCCGCCTTCCGCCAGGCCGTGGCCCGCTGCCAGGAAAAGGAAACCATCAATATTAATACGCTGCGCCGCTTTGGCCGGCTGTGGGTGCGCAACCTGGTCAAGAACGCCGCCGCCATCGCCGTCAGCCCCGGCGTGGACAGCCTGCGCGGCCTTTTTGAGGGCCTGCCGGCCTTGGTCCTGGCGGCCGGCCCGACTCTTGACGCGGTTCTGCCGCAGCTGGCTGTACTACGCCAGCGCTGCCTGCTGGTCTGCGTCGACACCGCCCTGCGCAGCTTGCTGCGCCACGGCATCGAGCCGGACTTCCTGGTTACCGTCGACCCGCAGCTCTACAATGCCTGGCACCTACATCACTGCTCCAGCCCAAGTAGCATCCTGATCAGCGAAGGAGCGGTCTGGCCGGCAGTACTGCGCCAGCGTTGCCGCCGGCTGTTCATGTGCAGCTCGCAGTACCCGCTGGGCCGGGCGCTGGAGGAACGCTGCCGCTCGCCCAAGGGTACACTGGGCGCCGGCGGCTCGGTAGCCACCACCGCCTGGGACTTCGCCCGCTCGCTGGGTTGCCGGCCGATTTACATGGCCGGCCTGGACCTGTCCTTCCCCGGCGGCCAGACCCATGCCGGCGCCAGCCTCTTCGAGCAGCGCAGCCTGGCCGCCGGCCGGCGCCTGTCTCCGGCCAGCGGTCAACTGTTCCAGGCCAGCCTAAGCGGGCAGCCTTATTTGGCCGAGGCCAACGACGGCCGCCCGGTGCGCACCGACAAGCGGTTGGCGCTCTACGCCTGGTGGTATACCCGCACCCTGGCCAAGTACCCGGATCAAACTACCTGGAACCTTTCCGCCAGCGGACTGGCCATCAGCGGCATGCCGGTGGCCAGTCTGGATGCGGTGCTAGGCCTGCCGGAGTGTCGCGCCGAGCTAAACCAGCGGCTGGACCGGCTGTGTCAGTCCAACCAAGACGAACAAAGCGGCCAAGCGGCCGGGCGCCGGGCGGGTCAAGCGGCCAGTAACGACCAGCGCCTCAGCCAAGCCGTCGCCAGCCTGGTGGCGGAGCTCGACGACATCGGCCGCCTAGCCAGCGAAGCCGTCCGGCTCAGCCGCCAGGCCAGCGCCTGCCTCAAGAGCCCAGCCGCAGCGCCCAGTGACGCCTTGCCCGACCTGATGACCGCCCTCGACCGCATCGATCAGGCCGTGCTGCAAAACAGCGCCCGCGATATCGCCGGCTTCCTGTTTCCGGACAGCCACGCGCTGGCCGGCCAGCCGGCCTCCAGCCTGGTCGACAGTCTGGCCAACACCGAGGGGCTCTACCGCCAGATCGGCGACAGCGCCGCCTGGCACAGCCAACTCCTGGGCCGGATACTGGACAGCCCGAACGCCGACGAATAAACACCGCCCGCCGCCTTCTCCCCAACCAGAGAAAATGCACAAAGTCGCTCAAGCCCCGCCGGGAAGCGGTCGATAATGAAGGCGTGAGCGAGCTCACCGAACGGTATGTGTTTCGACGTCCAGACATACCGTTCTTTTTTTTTCTCTTGACCGCCACCGGTACAAACACTACTATCTGGATGCTATGGCAATACGCAGGAATACCCAAAACAGAAACACCCAAAGCCGCAACAGCCAGGCCCGGACCGGCGTCCACGGGCGATCCGGGGCTAAACCGGGCGTTGGCTGCCTGGTGTGGCTGATTCTTTTCCTGGCCGTGCTGGTACTGTTCGTCTTCAAGTGGGAAACCATCCGCCATACCCTGGAAAGCACCCGCTTCCTCGAAGCCTTGACCAGCGACCAGGCTGACCAGAGGCCGCTTACCCCGCCGGCAGTAGCGCCGGCCGGCCAACAGGGCGGCGATGGCAGCGCCGGTAGTACTAGCCCGCCGGCCGGAAACGACGGGCCGGAAACGACGGCACCAGAAACAACGCCGCCGACAGTGGAGACGACCGTGTCGACAGCGGCGGGCAGCAACCAGCCGCCCACGAATAACCAGCCAAACCTCACCCCAGCCCTCAACACCACGGCGGTCAATCCAGTCCAACAGCTGCAACAGACTAGCTTGGCCCGCTTGTTTTTCGTGCGCGTCGACGATGACGGCACCATCAGCCGCCGCGAAGTGCAACGTACTATCGCCAGCAGCGATTCGCCCCTGACCGACGCCGTCCAGGCCCTGTTGCGCGGACCAAACAGCGACGAGCTAAACCAGAATCTGATCACGCTCATCCCCAACGGCACCCGCTTGCTGTCGGCCCAGGTCCGCGGCTCCACCGCTTACCTCAATTTCAGCGAAGAATTCATGTACAACCGCTATGGCATCGAAGGCTACGCTGGTCAACTAAAGCAAATCGTTTTCACCGCCACTGAATTTCCGACCGTCAAGGATGTGTTCATACTAATAGAGGGACAGACCCGGGACTACCTGGGCGGCGAAGGCGTCTACATTGGACGGCCCTTGTCGCGCTCGTCCTTCTGAGGCCGCGCCGCCACGCCCACCGGCCAATCAACTGAATTTGGAGGATATACCATGAACGAACTCTGCCCCTGCGGCTCCGGCCGCGAATACGCCGATTGCTGCCAGCCAATTATCACCGGCACCAAGCCGGCCGCCACCGCCGAAGCCCTGATGCGCAGCCGCTACAGCGCCTACGTCAAGGCCGAGATCGGCCACATTGTCAACAGCTGCGTCCATGACGAGAACCTCGACGAGGCCTCCACCCGGCGCTGGAGCGAAAAAGCCCAGTGGCTGGGCCTGAAAATCGTCCGCACCGAGCAGGGTGGCGCCGAGGACAAGGCCGGCGTCGTCGAATTCGAAGCCAGCTACATCCTCGACAACCTGAAGGAAGAGCACCACGAAACGGCCAAATTCGTCCGCCAGAACGGCGCCTGGCTCTATGATTCCGGCGACGTCAAGATTCTCCCCGTGGTGCGAGTCGCGCCCAAGGTGGGCCGGAACGACCCCTGCCCCTGCGGCTCGGGCAAAAAGTACAAGCAGTGCTGCGGTTAATCGGCTGACCGGCCGGCTCAGTCCTGCTTGAAGTTGGCAACCGCGGCCAGCAAATCAGCCGTACCGGCCACATTGTAGCCGGCCTGCTCGTTGACCGCGCCGATGACCGCCGACAGGCGCGCCGTGCTTTCCGCCTCCACCTGAATCACCTCCACGATCTGGCGCGAGGCTTGGACGATAGCTGCCATGGCCTGACGCATCTGGCCGGCCTTCTCGCGCTGGGTACCGGACTGATCCTGGATGGCCTGCGTGGCGTCGGTCAGGCTGCCGACGCTGTTCAGGATTTCATCGGCGCCCAGTTTCTGCTCGCTCATGCTGGCGGCGATAATCCGCACCAGTTCCGTGGTCTCGAAAACGCCCTGGTTGATGCGGTCGAAGCTGGCGCCCGCCTTGTCGGCCAAGCTGACGCCCGAGGTTATGCGGCCGGTCATGTCCTTGATCAGGCTGACAATCTCGCGGGCGCTGCGCGACGATGATTCGGCCAGGGTGCGCACCTCGTCGGCCACCACCGCGAAACCGGCGCCGGCCGAGCCGGCGTGGGCCGCCTCGATGGCGGCGTTCATGGCCAGCAAGTTGGTCTGGGCCGCGATCTTGGAGATGGTGGACACGATGACGCCGACCGAGCGCGAAACCGCTTCCAGTTCGCGGATCGACTCCACCGCCGTCTTGAGGGCGGCGCCGCCCTCGCCCGCCAACTGGGTCAGGTTCTCGGCTAGCTCGTCGGCCCTAGCGGCGGACTTGCTGACGCTGGCGATGTTGGCCACCATCTGGCTGATGGCCGCCGAGCTCTGGGCCACGAAGCCAGCCTGGCTGCCGACCATATCGGCCACCACGTTGATGGAGCCGGCGATATCGTCGATGCGCGCCTTGGCCGTGTCGACCACCGCCGTTTGTTGGCCGGCCGATTCGCGCAGTTTGCCCAAAGAACCTTCCAGCACGCCGACGCTGTCCCGCGCCTGGGTCAGCTGGTCGGCTAGCTGCCGGCCAGAGTCCTCCGTCTTTAGGGCCTGCCCCTTAATCTTGCCCACCAGCTGTCCCATGACGTCCAGGAATTGGTTGAAGGCCGAAGCCATACGGCCGATGTCGTCATTGCGCGCGATGTTGGCCCGCAGGCGCAGGTCGCCACGGCCTTCGCCTAGCTGCTGGATGCGCCCGGTCAGGTAGCGCAACTGCTTACTAACGCCCGAGGCTATCGACCAGCTCAGCCAGATGCCCCAGGCGGCCACCAGGACGCCTAAAATGATTGTTTCCTTCAAATACGCGGCATTTATAGCTCCATCGCCGCCGCCCTTCGTTTGGACGTGCCGCAGGTAGCCATAGCCGGCGGTGATGAACAGCGCGGCGATGAACAGCAGCGAGGCCACGGCCGGCAGCATGATGCGCCCCCGCAAGGAAATATAACGGTCGCTTTCCTCAAGGTAATTGAGCCCTAGCGACTGCAGCGGCTTGCGGATCAGGTTCTCGATGGCCAGGATGCAATGCGTGCCGGCCATCGCTCCGACGGCGACGTTGACCAGAATGATCAGAACCATGTCGACTGGCGTATAGCTGGCCACCCCGGCGGCCGTATTGCCGGCTATGCCAGCGATGGGGCCAAGCAAGTAGGCCACCACGATGGTGATCAGGATGACGATGATGGACCGGTAGCCGGAGCGGCGGGCGGCCAGGCGGGCGCGCTCGTCGGGCACCTTCCCGGCGGCAACCGCGGTACAGGCCTTCTCCAACGGCGTCAGCGCCAGCCAGAACAGGATATTAGATCCCAGGACGAGGGTCACGACGATGACATTGAAAACCCGCAGGCGACTGAAGACGGAAATGAGGTCGCGTTCATAGAATATGCCCAGGAAAGCCTGCATCAAGTAAGCGGCGCTACCGGTAATCAGGGTCAGCAACAGGGCCGCCCGGCTACGTATTCTGATCATTGTACTGACTCCTCATAGACCCAGACCGGCTGGAGGATGCGACGGCGGCCCATCTCGAATACTAGGGGCCAGCCAAGCCGAATGCAAGCGCGGCCGACGAAAAAAAGCCTCCGCCGACCGCACGCCATGGCGCGACAGTCAACGGAGGTCGTCACGGCACCGGGTACGGTCGCGCCCGGTCCGACGGCTTATTTGGCGGTCTTGGCCTTGAGTACCGTTTCCTTGAAATTCTTGCTGAAGGTAAAGCGTGGCACTTTGGTAGCCTTCTTGGCGGCAATCTTGATGGCCTCGCCGGTCAGCGGATTACGTCCCATACGCGGCTTGGTAGCCGGCCGGATCTTGACGTGAACCTTGCCCAGGGTGCCAACCGGAACGCGCTCGCCCTGCATGACGCCGGCTTCGATCAGCTCGAAGACGCGGTCCAGGATTTCGCGGCCATCCTTGCGGCTGACGCCCTGATAATCGGCGATGTAGGCCGACATGCTGGTCAGGGTGAACTTTTCCGGGTAGGCGGGCTTTACCGTGGCCACCGGCTTGGCGGCCGGTTTCGCCGCCGCTTTGGTTGCGGCTTTGGCGGCTGGCTTAGCCGCCGGCTTAGCCGCCGCTTTGGTGGTCGTCTTGGCGGCGACATCTTTCTTCACGGTGGTGGCAGTCTTGGCTGGAGCCGGTTTGTCGGCTGGTTTCTTGGGTGTAGCCATGAACGATCCTTTCGCAACAAGTATAGTTTTTCTTAGCATCCCCAGCCATCGCGCCACGGCGATCAACGACCAGGAATCCCTGCCGGAGCCGGCCAAGTGCGCTGGGTGCGCGCCGCGGAAGCGCCGGATCACGGCAAGTCCATAATAAAGGCAAATTCAAGAATACGCAAGTGGCGAAAAGCAAAAACATGGTATCGGCGGCACCACGGGGCGGGGGTTCAAGGTTGCGTCGCGCCCAGCAAACCAAGGCAGCGCTGAAAATCCTCCGGGGGCGCCTGTTCAAAAAACAGTTCCCGACCGTCAGCCGGATGCTTGAAACGCAGCCTGGCGGCATGCAGCATGACCCGGCCGACCGCCTGGCCGGCCACGCGGACCGCGCCGCCGTAGAGGCTGTCGCCGAGTATGGGCAAGCCGGCCTCGGCCAGATGGACGCGAATCTGGTGGGTTCGGCCGGTTTCCGGTCGCGCCACCAGGCACAGCCCCCGTTCCAGCCGGCGCAGCAGGCTAAAGCTGGTGGCCGCTATCTGCCCGCCCTCGCCGACGCTGCCCCAACGGGCGGCCGCGCCGGCGGCGCTGACCCGATCAAGCCGGTTTTCGACCCGGAAGCTCCGCGGTACGGGTTGAGGCGGCAGGCCAGTCAGAGCCTCATACTCCTTGTCAATCCGCCGCTGGCGGAACAATTCGTGGAAATATTTATTTACCTCTGCTTGTCTTGAAAAAAGCACCAGGCCGGAAGTCTCGCGGTCCAGCCGGTGAGCCAACCAGAGTCCGCCACCGTCGCCACCGTCATTCTGAACACCGCCGGCGCTATCGGCGGCCAGATAGCGCGACACGGCGGCCAGCAGGTTGTCGCGCCCGGCTACGACGGTGCGGTCGGAAGGCAGGCCGGCCGGCTTGTTGGCCACCAACAGCCAGCGGTCGGCGTAGACGATGCCACCGCCCGACTCGAAGGCGGTATCGGCCACCGCCTTCTCTTCCAGCAGCTTGTACGTATCGATGCGCACCACTAGGCGCTGGCCGGCCTTCAGGGTCCGGGTCGGCACGGTGAACGGCCGACCATCCACCTGGACAGCGCCGGCCAGTATCAGGCGGCGGAGCTTGCCTTTAGACAAGCGGCTGACGTCGCAATGCGCCGCCAGTTCGATGGTGAGTTGCGCCAGCAAGAAATCGTCAAGCCGACAGGGCGGTCCGGGCGGAACCGCCATCAGGGACGTGAGCAAGGCCATGCCCGATTGTAGCCTGAAGCGGCCGGCCGCACAACCGGAAAACGCCGTTTGACAAAACGCCGTTTGACAAAACGCCGTTTGACAAAACGCCGTTTGACAAAACGCCGTTTGACAAAACGCCGTTTGCGGCTTGACTAAACCGGCAATACCGGTAGAATTCAGACTGGTCGAACCGCCTCCATACGGTTTGAAAAACGGCACAAGGAGCAGCGGCATGCTGAACATCGCATTATTCGGCCCTCCTGGCGCAGGCAAGGGTACGCAATCGGAATTCCTGGTCAAGGAATACAACCTGTGCTACATCTCGACCGGCGACCTGCTGCGCCAGGAAATCGCCGAAAAAAGCCGGCTAGGCCTTGAAGCGCAGGATATCATCGCCGCCGGCGGCCTGGTCTCCGACGAGATCATCGTCCAGATCATCGAAAAAACCATCACCGAACACCCGGAAGCCAATGGTTTCCTGTTTGACGGCTTCCCACGCACCTATATCCAGTCGTACATCTTGGAAGGCCTGATGATCAAGCTGAACACCTCGCTGAACTGCCTGATCAGCCTGGAGCTGGAAGAAGAAGAGGCCGTCAAGCGCTTGCTGGAACGCGCCAAAACCTCCGGCCGCTCCGACGACAACGAAACCGTCATCCGCAACCGCTTGCGCGAGTACCAGGAAAAAACCCTGCCGGTGCTGGATTTCTACCGCGAGAAGGGCATCTACCACCACGTCGACGGCCTACAGAGCATCGAGTCCGTCATGCGCGACGTCAAGGCCATCGTCCAGAAGGAGCTCAGCAAGCACCTGGTAAACATCGTTATGTTCGGCTACCCCGGCTCGGGCCGCGGCTCGCAGGGACATGCCCTGGCCGAGCGCTTCGGGCTGGAATACGTCTCCACCGGCGCCATGCTGGACGAGGAAATCCGCGACAACCAGCAGCTCGGCAAAGCCATCAAGGAACTATACGAAAGCGGCCAACTGGTGCCCGACGAAATCGTCGTCCAGCTGATCGAGAAAAAACTCGAGCATTCAAAGGGCGTCCGAGGCTTCATCTTCAAGGGCTTTCCGCGCACCCTGGTGCAATCCTACATCCTCGACGGCATGCTCAAGAAGCACGGCTCGTTCATCTCCAAGGTCGTCGAGATCGAAGTGCCGATGCTGGAACTGATCCGGCGGCTCGACAAGCGGCGCATGACCGACCAGTGCATGCCGTACGACAAGACCACCGAGCGCATCGTGCAGCGCCTGGCCGACCACGAGAAGAAGACCGTGCCGGTTATCGAAAAATACAACCAGCTGCACGGCGTGGTGAAGATCAACGGCATGGGAAGCTTCGAGGAAGTCTTCGAGCGCACCGCCACGGCCCTGGAAAAAATCTTCAACATCCAGCAGGATTGAGTGACCGCCGCCGCTACAACGGCAATGGCCAATTCGACCAAGCGCCTCCGGGCGACAACTGCCACCCGGAGGCGCTTATTTTAGATACCCCTGTCGCACGCAGAGCTCGGCCAGCAGGATGGTGCCGCCGGCCGCGCCGCGGATGGTGTTGTGGCTGAGCACGGCGAATTTCCAGTCCAATACCGGGCAAGGTCGCAGGCGGCCGATGCATACTGTCATGCCGCCGCCGGTTAGCCGGTCGAGCCGCGGCTGAGGCCGATTCGGGGCCGAGAGGTAAAGCAGCGGCCGCTGTGGCGCCGATGGCAGGTCCAGCCCGGCGGTCTGCCCGCGGAATTCCTGCCAGGCGGCGATGATGTCTTCAGGCTTAGCCTTGCGGCCCAGGCGCAGCGACACCGCCAGGCTGTGCCCGTCCAGCACCGGCACCCGATAGCAGCTGGCGCTGATCGGCAGGCTGGCCGGCTGAATACTGCCTGGCTCGCCGCTGGCGCCAGCCTGATAGCGGCCCAGTATCTTAAGGGGCTCGGTCTCCAGCTTGTCTTCCTCGCCGCCAATGTACGGCACGATATTGTCGATCAGGTCGATTGCTGGCACCCCCGGGTAGCCGGCGCCGCTGGCGGCCTGCATAGTTACCGCCTGTACCGCCTGGATGCCGAAGGCGTCGAACAGCGGCTTGAGCGCCAGGACTAGGCCGATGGTTGAGCAGTTGGGATTGGTGACGATGCCGCCCCGACCAGGCCAGACTCGATTGCGCAGCAGCGCCAGATGGTCGCCATTGACCTCGGGGATGACCAGGGGCACGGTGGCGTCCATCCGGTAGCAGCGGGTATTCGACACCACCAGTATGCCGGCGCGGGCCCACTCGGCCTCGGCCTTGGCGGCCGCGTCGGCGTCCAGGGCCGAGAACACCAGCGGCACGCGCAGGTCCGGCGTGCACCCGGCCACCGTCATGGCCGCGGCCTTAGCCGGCAACGTCTCGGGCAGGAACCAGTCGGCGGCCTCCGCATAGCTGCGTCCCGCCGAGCGTTCCGAGGCGCACAACAGCACCGGCTCGAACCAGGGGTGGTCGAAGAGCAGGGAGACGAGGCGCTGGCCAACCGCGCCGGTGGAGCCCAGGATGGCGACGGGTATCTTGCTGATCATATTTTCCTCTCTTTTTAATTCACGGCCTCAGACGCTAAAATAGACGGCGCCGGCGCGCGGCACCAACAGGGCGGTAATACTGAATTCCGGATCCAGCTGATGGGTGGCGGTGGCGCGTAACCCGATGCGGCCGGTATCGAGCAGGCCTAGCACCAGCTGGTTGTATTCCACGCCCGGACAGCCGGGGAAGCCAAAGGAATAGCGCTTGCCGGCCGGTAGCGACGCGCCGAGCTCGGCCAGAACCCGACGGTGGCCGAGTTCGGCGGCCGCTTCGGTCAGAGCGGCCAGCAGGCCGTGGGCGCGCAGGTAGGCGGCCGAGTCGCCGGCGGCATGCGCCGCCCGCAGGTAGTTGACCGCCCCCGGTCCGAGGGTGAGGGCCAGCAAGGCGGCCTGATCGAGCGCTGCGTAGTAATCGGCCAAGGAAAGCCCGCCCGGGCCGGCTTGCCGCGGCAGGGGCAGGTATCGCTCGCCGCCGGGCGTGACGAAAAATATACCTGAGCCATCTGGCCGGCGCACCGGCCAGAAGCCATAGCGGCCGTTCGCCTCGACGCCGCCAGCCGCGCTCAGGCGCTCGACGGCCACCGACAGGGCGGCTTGGGCTTCCCGCTGCTGGTCGCGCCGGTAGCCCCAGCGAACGTGCAACAGGCTGGCGGTATCAAGCTGGGGCAGCAGCTCCGCGAGGCTGAGCGGGGGCAGGTCGCGGCTGCCACTAAAGGGCGGCGTGAAGGCCGGCTCGGTGGGCAGGACTGGGGAGCGCCTGCCTCGGCTGGCGGTGGCGCCGGCCAAGGCAGGCGTCTCGGCGACCGGGACAGAGGCAGCGTCCGAGGTGACTGGGTCGGCCGTGCTCGCGCCGGACAAGCCCTTGAGCACCTGCAGGGCCTGGAAGGGATCGCGGGCGTAACCAGCCAGGCCCTGATGGCAGACCGCCACCTGGTCGCGGACGTAAGCGGCCTGGACGGCGGCGCCGCCGCACAACAGGTAGCTGTTTAATCCGGCCGCCTCCAGGGCGGCGGCCACGGCGGCCATTTCCTGCAATGACTTGGTCAGCAACCCGGACACCGCCACCACCGGCGCGCCATGCTGCCGGGCGGCGGCCACGATCCGGGGCGCGTCAACATCGGTACCCAGGTCGACCACCTCATAACCGGCCGACTCAAGCACCATGCCCACCAGGTTCTTGCCGATATCGTGCAGGTCGCCCCGCACGGTGGCCAACACGATGACGGCGCGATGGTCTTCGCTCTGGCCGGCTGCCGCCGTCGGCCTCAGGCTGCGCAGGCTGGCGAAGGCAGCGCGGGCGCAGTCCGCCGAACGCAGCACCAGCGGCAGGGGACACTCGCCGGCATCGTAGCGCCGGCCGACCTCGTTCATGGCTGTCGCCAAAACCGCCGACAGGCTGGCGGCATCGAGTCCGGCCGCCAAGGCCCGCTCCAACTGTGGTTGGACCGCCTGGCGCAAGCCGCCGACCACCGCCGCCGTCAGCGCGTCCTCCGGCCTCAAACTATCCAGGGACGTTGACGGGCTACCGCCGGCATCGCCGCCGCCGGCGCCACCAGCCCCGCCGGCGGCTTGGCCGGACAGCAGCAGCCGATCCAGCGCGGCGGTCGATCCGGAAACGACGGCTGAATTTTCTATCACTGCCGCCGCCAAGGCGCGGAAGGCCGCGTCCGGCCGCTGCTCCAGGACGAGCGGGTCGACGATGGCCGCGCTCAAGCCGGCGGCGCGCGCCTTTTCCAGGAAACAGAGCGTAAAGGCCGGCCGCAGCTCCTTGGGCAGGCCGAAGGAAACGTTGCCGACGCCCAGGATGCTGCCGCTGCCGGGGCAGACTTCCGGCAACCGGCTAATCGCCTTCAGGGTTTCCTGAGCCGAATCGGCGAATTCGGCGTTGCCGGTGGCCACCGGAAAGGTGCAGGGGTCGAAGAACAGATCCTCGGCCGCCAGGCCGGCGGCCAGCGCCATGGCGTAGAGGCGGCCGGCGATGCCCAGCTTGTCGGCCGCCGTGCGGGCCGGGCCGCGCTCGTCGAGACAGAGGCAGACCACGGCCGCGCCGTACTGCCGGGCCAAGGCAAAGCGCCGGCCCGCTTCAGCCGGCTTCTCCAGGTTGACCGAATTGATCAGGGGCCGGCCGCCGATGTAGGGCAAGGCGCGCGCCAGGCTGTCGTTGTCCAGGCTATCCAACGAGATAGCCGACGGCAGCAGGGTGGCCAGCTCGCGGGCGATGGCCTCGAAGGCCGCCGGCTCATCAACAACGCTGCCGGCGACGCAAATATCGACGCCAGCCACCGGGCGGCCGGCGGCCGGGCGGGCCGAACGCTCGCGGATAAAATCCATCGCCGCCGGCAAGCCCCGCTCCTTGAGCAGTTTACGGAACTTAACGCTGCCGGAGGCGTTGGAACGCTCGTCGATAATCAGCAGGCCGGCATCGAGCTGGGCCGCTGGGCTGCCGCTAGCCAGCGCCGGTACCGCGGCCTGGAAACGATTGAAGGCTGAGCACAGCACCAGGCAGCGGGCTGGCCTGGCTGGTACGCGAGCCGACCTAGCGTCCGCCCGCAGCGCGGCGATCAGGCTGGCGATAATACCAGGATTGGTGCCGCAACAGCCGCCGGCTAGGGCAGCGCCGTTTTCCAGGGCCATGCCAGCCGTCAAGCGGGCAAACTCGGCCGCCGCCAGCGGCCAACTGATGCCGCCGTCAACCACTACCGGCAGGCCGGCGTTGGGCATGATGGACAGGGGCGCGGCGCAGACCGCCGCCAGCCGCCGGAAGGCGGCTGCCAGCTCGACCGGACCGCCCGAGCAATTCAGGCCGATAGCCAGTGGCCGGAAGGGCTCCAGCGCGCCAGCGAAGGCTTCGATGCTGCTGCCGGTCAGCAGGCGGCCGCTGCCGTCGACCGTGGCGCTGACGATGAACGGCAGGTCGGCGCCGCGCCGGCGGTTGGCCTCGGCCAGGGCCTCGATGGCCGCCTTGGCCTGCAGGGCATCCTGCACCGTCTCCACCAGCACCAGGTCGGCGCCGCCGTCGATCAGGCCGAGCATCTGCGGCAGATAGGCGGCCACCAAATCGCGGTAATGGATGGCGCCGAGGCTGGGTGCTTTGGTGCCCGGGCCAACCGAGCCAGCCACCCAGCGCGGTACCGCGCCGCCACTGGCGGCGCGGTCGGCGGCTCGCCGGGCCAGGCTGGCGGCGGCGCGGTTCAGTTTAATAGCGGCGTCCTGGATAGTGGCCGCGCCGCAGGCGACCAAGGTGCCCGGCAGCTCGGCCAGGCTGAGGCAGTTGGCGTTGAAGGTAGCCGTCTTAACGAGGTCGACGCCGGCCGCCAGGTAGTCGGCATGAACCTGCCCGATCAAATCCGGCCGGGTGAGGGGCAGGAACTCGCGCACCAAGCCGCCGCCGTCGGTGGTCGCTATGGCCGAGGCGGCTCCGGCTGGTTCAAGCGCCAGCAGCCCGTCCAGCACGGTGCCGGTGGCGCCGTCGGACACCAGCAGCCGCGTCCCGAAAACTTCCCGGATATTTGTTCGTCCGCTCATACTCCCGCCTCCTGCCGGCCGCCGCCGCCAAACACCGCCGATAAAGTCTCCAGCGTATCGCGGGCCTTGCCCATGGTAAAAAGATGGACGCAGGGCGCGCCGACGTCGTACAAATCACTCATCAGCTTGGCGGCGAATTTGATACCCACCAGGCGTTCCTCGGCCGGGCTGGCCGCCTCGTCCATTGCCTTAGCCAGTGACTGCGGCACGTCGATAAAGAACGATCCAGGCACGGCGCGCAGTGATTTTTTCCTGACTATTGGCTTGATGCCGGGTATGATGGGCACGGCGATGCCGACCTCCCGGGCGCGCTCCACGAAGCGCCGGTAAACCGTGGCGTCAAACAGCATCTGGGTGATGATCCACGAGGCGCCCAGGTCTACCTTGCGCTTGAGTTCCAAGAGGTCGTAGTCCGGGTTGATGGCCGCCGGGTGCTTCTCCGGATAGGCCGCCACGCCGACGGTGAAACCGGCCGGGGCGCCCTGCAGCGTGCCGCCGGCGTACTGGCCGCGGTTCATGCCCATCACCAGGCGCACCATATCGGCGGCGCAGCCCAGGCGGTCGTTGCGGACCGCCGACTGGACTAGCCCTTGGCTGGCGCTGGACGCCTGGCCGTCGCCGGAAGGAGCGCCACCAATGGCGGCCGGCACGAAGCGCTCGTCGCCCCGGATAACGAAGACGTCGCTGAAACCTGAATAGCGCAGGTCGATCAACTCGTCTTCGGCCCGAAAGCTGTTGTTGCCAATGCAGACCAGGTGCGGCACCACCCACAAACCCAGTTCGGCGCGCAAGGCGACGCACAGGCCCAGCGTGCCGGGCTTGCTGCGCAGCGGCACCTGAACCGGCTGGCCGGCGTGCTCGGTCCAGACGCGGCCTGAGGGGTGGTCGGTAACGCTGACGAAGGCCGGCTGCCAGGGCATCAGGCTGTCGACGCTGACCAGGACGTCGTTGTGGTCGCCGCCGCGCGAAGGCGGCACTACTTCTATCGAAAAAGGCTGATTGCGGCTGCGCAAGGTTTCCAGTACGGTATTCATATCAATCGGCTCCTTGTCATCGAATATTCACGTTCCGCGGTTCGCAGCCGGCTCTGGCCAGCGGGCAGAGCGGCAGGCGGCCGCGGCAACCGGCCACCTTGCCGGCGGCGATATACAGGCCCAGTATTTCCGGTTGCGCCCGGTAGTGTTCAAGAACGGCGGCCACGTCATGGGCGCCGCCGACGCGATTGCCCACCGCCGTTGCCAGCGCGTCGGCCACCGCCGGGTCGACCGCCGCCACCGCGCAGACGTCGGCCTGGCCCAGGCTGCGCGAATGGCCCAGCCGCCCGGCCGAGCTGGCCACGCCCCAACGGCCAGGCGGCAGCCGGAAGCCGTGGCGGCCGGAAAAGGCCGAGTCGCCGGCCACGATGCCCACCACCAGTTCCCGCTCCAGCAGCAAGGCGCAGTCGCCGCCGTTCTCCACGAACAGTTCAACCACCGTAAAGCGGCTGGCGATGAAGTCGCGCAGGGCGGCCGCGAAGGCGCCGGCTACCGCGGCCATCGGCCCGACGCCGGCCAGCCGGGCGGCCGCCGCCATGGCCACCGCCAGCGGCGGCGCGTCCGCCAGCAGCCGGAGCGGTTCCCAGCTGCTGGCAAAGGCCGGCTGCCGGCCGATATAGTCGTCCAGTCCGGCGCGCAATCTGACCAACTCAGCGCCGGCCGCCACGGCAATGGCCGCCTGCCAGCTAGCCTGGTCGACGCCGACTAGCAGGTTGGTCTCGCGGTGGTTCAGCTCGAACAAGCGGAAGCGCTCGTCGTTCACCAGCCGCCGATAGCTCTTGGCGACGGCCGGCGCCATGCTAGCGGCCATGTACCGCCGCCTGGGTGGTCGCAGCTACCGGCGCCAAAGCCTGCCGCAAACAGGCCGCTTGGCACTGGCCGCAGCCGGTGCACAACGCGTCATCGTAATGCAGCAGCCAGTCGGGCGCGCCGATGCCCAAGGCCCCGGACGGGCAATGCGCCGCACAGGCCCCGCAATCGACGCACAGGGCGCGGGCGTAACCGGCCTGGCCACGTCGCAACGTTGGCGGCAGACCAGAAGTCGCCGGCGCTTCCGGCGCCGGTTCGGTATGCCGCGCTAGGGGGCGCACCGCCGCCGCGGATGGCAGGGCTTCAATGAAGGGCCGCAGCCGGAAAGTTCCGCCCAGCACCCGGCCGCGCAGGTCAGCGCAGATGCGGCGGGCGGCAGCCAGCGACGAGGAGACCGCCGTCGGCGCGGACAGCGGCGCCGCGCCCTCCCCCGACCAGAGCGCCGGCAATTCCACCCGGCCAGAGCGCAAGGCGCCGTAATTGGTCTCCAATACAATCGGACGCTCCGGCCGGCCGTAATCCTTTACCTGAACCGTGATATCGCGGTCGCGGATGCGCAAGGCGCGCGCCATTTCCGCATCGAGCACCGGCAGCGCGAAGGCCACGCCCAGGAATATCGAGACGCCGTAGCCGTCCACCCGGGCGGCGGCCACCTGGTCGGGACTGGCCAACTTGGCGTCGGCGTAGAGCGCCAGGGTGCGCGAGCCGTTTACCGGCAGGCCGGCCGGGTTGCGCTTCACGCCGGGGTTATGCTGGGTGCCGGCGCGCGCCACGTAACCGGGAGCGCCGCCCAGCAGCACCGGCGTGCCAATACCGATACTGCGCAGCTCTGGGTCATTGAGCAAGGGGCTCAGTTCCCCTGCGGTGGCGTAGGAAACGGAAGCGCCGCGCGGTTCGAGCACGCCCAGATAGGTGCGCAGGCGGTTCGCGCCGGAATTGACGGCCGCGCCGTAGTTCTGGTAGGCGTTGCGCGGATTGAAGAACCAGAAATCATTCAGGTCGGCCTTGGACAGCCAGGTACGCACCCGGCGCCCCGGATAGCAGTCGGTGCCCTTGCCCTCGGCCTCCAGCAGCACCGAGCGGCCAGCCACTAAATCTTCTATAACATGCGCGCCGCCGTAAGACGGGTCGCCCGGCAGCTCGGCGGTGGCTCCCAGATAGGCGTCGACCGCCGCCACGCCGCCGTAGGCCGGCACGCCGTTCAAAGTCAGCGTCTCCAGGCGGATGGGCGGGGCGCCGTGCCCGAAATTGATGAACACCCCGCTGGAGCACATCGGCGCGTAGGTGGCCACCGTCACCACGTCCACCCGGCGGGCCAGGGCCTCGTCGGACGGCTCGGTATCGGCCAGGGCCTTGAACTGGTCGGCCGTAAACACCACCGCCTCGCCGGCGGCCAGGCGGCGGTTGATATCTTCATAGGTCCTGGTAAAACTCATGCTTGGTCCTTTCCCCGCGACGCGACCGGAGCGTCTGCCGTCCCGAATTGTAGGCAATAACCTGGCGTGACGCAACCAGGGCAGCCGGATTTGCCGTCATGGCGCGGAAAGACTATATTCTAAGCGTCCGCTATACCAGGAGGTATGAACATGCCAGTGCTCGAGACCATTACTCAACGTCACGCCTTCCGCGCCCTCAGCGCCGAACCCATCGCCGACGAAGTGCTGACCGAAATTACCCAGGCTGGCTGTCTGGCGCCGTCCTGTTACAACAACCAACCCTGGCGCATCATTGTGGCGCGGGGCGAGCGCCTGACGGCCCTCAAGACCAGCCTGGCCGAAGGCAATGCCTGGGCCCAAGTCGCGCCGGCCATCATCGCTATGGCGGTACGGGCTTGCGACGACTGCCGCCTGGAAGACGGCCGCGACTACGCCTTCTACGACGCCGGCCTGTGCGCCATGAACATGATACTCCAAGCCACCGCCCTGGGCCTGGTCGCCCACCCCATCGCCGGCTACAGCCCGGCCAAGGCCAAAAAAGCCCTGGGTATACCCAAGGACTATGTCCTGATCAACCTGATTATCCTGGGCCGACGCGGCGAATCGAATAGCCTGACCGATTGGCAGCGGGCGGCTGAAAGCGGCCAGCGCGAACGGCGGCCGGTTGATACGACAGTCGCCTTTGAGGCCTGGCCGGCGGCCTGGCAAACCTGAGCGGCCGGCCAGCGCCGGCTTGGCCCCGGCGCGACACTTGTCGTCCATCCCCAGCCGTGCTATGCTGCGTTTCCATGGAAACAGCGCGCATCATCGGCATCACCGGCGGCTCTGGCTCAGGCAAGACGACCATCGTCCGCAAGATATCGGAACTGGTATCCGACTTCGTGTTCATCCCCCAGGACAACTACTACAAGTCGGCCGAATACCTGTCCAACGCCAACATCACGGCCTTCAACTTCGACCACCCCGAGGCCTTCGACAACGAGCTGATGCACGAACAGCTGCACGCCCTCAAGCACATGCAGCCCATCGAGATGCCCACCTACGACTTCGTGCACCACCGCCGGGCCGAGCAGTCCATCAAGGTCAAGCCGCGCAAGCTGATCATCTTCGAAGGCATCATGATCTTCACCGACCCGGCCATCCGCGACCTGATCGACTTAAAAATCTACGTGGACACGCCGGACGACATCCGCTTTATTCGCCGCCTGTCGCGCGATATCAAGGAACGCGGCCGGACGGTCGACTCGGTCATCGAGCAGTACCTGAAGGTGGTCCGCCCCGGACACTTCCAGTTCACCGAGCCGACCAAGAATTTCGCCGACATTATCATCCCCGAGGGCGGCGTCAACGAGAATTCGCTCAACATGCTGGTCTCCTTCATCAAGACCATCCTGAACAACGAGCTCTGAGGCGGCCGCCGGACGGCTCCGGACGCCAGAAGGAACTAAAAATATGAGCTTTTTCGGCCGGCTGGCCGCCGAGTACCAGGATGCCTTCAAATCCTTTTCCCGCAACGCCCGCCTCTTCCTGTTGGGCAATTTCCTGCTGGGTATCGGCGCCAACCTGGTGCAGTTGCTTCTAAATTTGTACATGCAAAAATTGGGCATTGGCGAAAACGACATCGGCACCGTGCTGGCCTTGCGGGCCTTTGGTTCCTTCCTGATAGCCCTGCCGGCCAGCTTCGTGGTGGCTCGCCTCAACTCTCGCCTGCTTTTGATGGCCGCTACCGTTTTGACCACTGCCGGCTTCATCGGCCAGGGCCTGTTTACCAGCTTCGGCCCACTAGCCAGCAGCGTCTTCTTTTCCGGGGCCTTCGCCAGCCTCTACCAGGTGGCCGCCGGGCCCTTCTTCATGAAAAACTCCGGTGCCAAGGAACGGGTGCACCTGTTCAGCCTGAACGGCGCCCTGGGTATGGGCACCGGCGTGCTGGGTTCGCTGTTTGGCGGCGGCTTCAAGGAACTGGTCTTCCAAGTCAGCGCCGACGAAATACTGGCCTACCGCTTGGCCTTGATCCTGGGCGCGGCCTTCGTGCTGGCCGCCTTGCTACCCTTTTCCGGCATCGGCGACGGCGACGCCAACCCGGGCCGCCTTACCGGCCGCCCGGCCCGCCAGCCGAGCGTCGCCCTGGGTCGAATCGACGTCGGCCTATTCATCAAGCTTTTGCTGCCCGGATTCTTTGTGGGCATGGGCGCCGGCCTGACTATCCCCTACTTGAACCTGTACTTCAAGAACGAATTCGGCCTGGGCGACAGCCTGATCGGCGTCATTTTCGCCCTCGGGCAGGTAGTCACCTTCCTGGGCATGGTTTCCGGCCCGCCCATCGCCAAGCGTCTGGGTAAACCGATGGCCATTTTCTTTACCCAGGCCATTTCGGTGCCCTTCATCCTGGTATTAACCTACCTACGGTGGCTGCCACTGGTGGTGCTAGCCTTCCTGGTCCGCCAGGCCCTGATGAACCTGAGCAGCCCCATCTCCGACACCTTCTCGCTGGAGCAGGTGCCACCGAGTCAGCAACACTTCATGAATGCCTGCAAGATGCTCAACTGGACCGGCTCCTGGATGGTCTCGGCCAAGATTTCCGGCTGGATCATCGCCACCCACGGCTTTGCGCCCAGCTTTACCCTGACGGCCATCCTGTACGCCTTGTCCAGCGTCCTGTTCTGGATTTTCTGGCTGGGAAAACGGCGCGCGCCGAATAACCAGGCGCCTGCCCGATAGAAAGCTCTCGCCGGCCGGTGGCGACGGCCTCAAACCCGGTGGCGCCCCTGGACTGAATAGGTCCGGATGGGAATTTCCTTGCCCTTGAGCTTGAGTTCGCCACGCATGACGACAGCGAAGTGGGACTGCACCCCGGCGGCGCCATTGGCGCTCTCCGACAGCAGAATCTCGCCGGGACGGGCGATGGCCTCGAGGCGGGCCGCCGTGTTGACGGCGTCGCCGATGACCGTGTAATTGCGGATATCCTGCGAGCCGACATCACCCTGTACGACGTCGCCGTCGTGGATGCCGATACCCAAGCCCAAGCCGTCCACTTCGCCGCGCCGGGCGGACATGGCTTTCTGAATGGAGAAAGCCGCCTCGACCGCCGGCAAAACATCCGGGAAGACGGCCATGACCTCGTCGCCTATAAATTTATCGACGTCTCCGCCAGCCTGCCGGATTATCTCGGCCTGCAGGGACAACACCGTATTGAGGGTGGTGACCACCTGGCCCGGGTCGCGGCTCTCAGAATACGGCGTAAAGCCGCGGATATCCGAAAAAAACATGGTTAAGTGCCGCCGTTCTACCTGGTGGCTGGAACTGCCGCTGCCGACCGCGTCCTGCACGGCCGCAACCGTGCTGCGTGACACGTATTGCGACAACTTGGACCGCTCTTTGAGCCCGCGCACCATCTCGTTGAAGCGAACGGCCATCAGTCCGAATTCGTCAAGGCCGACCCGGTCCAGGGAAACCGACAGGTCGCCCCCGCCAACCCGCTGCATCGCCTTGGTCACTTCGGCTACCGGGCGGATGGCCGACCGGCTGACCAGCACCAGCAAAGCCAGCAAGAGGGCAGCCAACAGCACAAAGGCGATAGCCACGGCAGAGGTCTCGATGAAGCGGTATTGGTCCTCCAGCAGCATGGTGCTGCGCGCGAAATCGAGCTTCAACTCGACGGCGTAGGCCTCGCCGGCCGCTGTCTGGAACCAGGACACCACGTCAATCTCGCGCCGGCTGACGCCGGTAACCGTCGAAGCCTCTTCGATAGCCACTAGGCGCGTCTGGCCCAGCATGGCCTCGCGGATATCGGCGTGGGCCGAGTAATCGACGCCGGTTTCCGATTCTGGAAAGGCCGCCACTGCCCGATAGGCCTGGTCGATGAGCAGTATCTTAGCAATGTCGAACGACGCCCCCTGGTCGGCCACATGCTTGACCTGACCGAGGATGGCCGTGACCGCCGCCAGATCCAGCTGGCCGCCGGCTGAAGCCGAATCGGCAATCTGATGCTCGAGCAGCATGGTAATATCCTCGGCTTGCTTGCGCATCAGCTTGCCGGAAACGGCGTCAAGCACCCCAACCAGGCCAAAATAGAGTACGACCACGAAAACGGTGAAGGCGGCCGCGAAGGACAGCCAAATTTTCGTCTTGAGCTTCATGCATCCAGTCTCGCTTCCCAGCCGGCTGGCGTCAAGCCGGCCTATCGCGGCTGGCCCTTGCCACTTCTCCCGTCAGCGACAAGCTCCCCGATTCCCAATTTGATACGGCGGCGGATGGCTGAAAATCTTGCTAAAAAGTAGTATATTATTCCGAGCATCAAACGTAATTCGCGGAGGTTCGCATGACGATATTCAGAAATATCCTGGGCCTGGTGTGCGTTAGCTTTCTGCTGGGCGGCTGCGCCACCTTCAATGCCAACCAACTGCTGGTCGAAAGCTTTTCCAATGAAGAGAAGGCCGAGTTGCTTTTCCGCGATGGCTTGGCCATGTATAATGTAGAATTGATACAGAACAACAACCTGCAGGCCATTCCAGCCATCCGAGCCCGCTTCCAGGATGCCCTGACGCTCGATCCCGGCCACCCCCGAGCCGGACAGTACCTCGAAGAGATGACTACCCTAGTGCAACGCCGCTTCGACGGCTACCTGAAGGCGGCCCAGGACTTGAAGGCCAAGGAAACCCGTACCAGCGCCGAGGATTACCGTCTGGTGCTAAACATCAAGCTAGCGGCCGACATCAATGCCTTCCACCCGGCGGTCATTATACTCAGCCTAGGTACTGGCGACATCCGTAAGGAACAAATCATCCTGCGTGAGACCCGTATCCGCGAGCTGCAGCCGGCCGTGCTGGCCGAAACCAACCGCCAGCGCCTGGTACGCCCCCTGGCTACCATCAATGGCGTGCTGGCCGAGTTGACGGCCATCGATCCGCGCAACCGGGTAGTGCGAGATAGCCGCCACAGCCTGGATGGCCACGTGGCCGGTTTGGTTAGCGCCGATATCGCCAGCGCCCAGACCGCTATCGAGGCCAAGCGCTTCGCCGACGCCGAAGCCATCCTCCTGGCCGCCGAACGGACCGTCGCCGCCATCACCCGCGAACGGAACCAGACTATCGATGACCTCAAATACCGCCTGTACATCGCCTGGGCCAATGAGGCCCTGACCGCCCGGCGCTACCAGCTAGCCACCGAGAAAGTCAACCTGGCGCTGGCCATCCGCCAGACCACCGAAGCCCAAAACCTCAAAAACCGCATCGCCCAGGCTGCCGCCACCCGCGACTATGACGCTGAAATCAACGATATCCTGGCTTCAGTGGACTCGCTGATCAACCGCGGCAACCTGACCAATGCCTGGGAAACCATCCAGGCCAATTTGCCACGCCTGCGAGTCCAGGCCAACCGCGATCGGCTGCGCGCTAAACAGCCTGTCATTATGGAACGGCTGCGCGTCATTTACCAGGAAGGCTTGGCGCTATACAACGAAGAGGATTACGAGGCGGCCCGCGCCAAGCTGCTCATCGTGGTGCGCATCGCCCCGGATTACGAGCAAGCCCAGGCCTATCTAGACCGCTTGAATGACAAGCTGCGCGCGCTGAGCGGCGGTTGAGCGGCGGCGGACGGCCAGGCGGCAAACGCCTGGCCGTTCAATAAATAACATATACTAGGGGAGGATTTCCATGACACTTTCCATCAAGGTTCAGCGCATTCTGGACTGCTTGTTTGCGGCCCTACTGCTGGCCTGGTTCCTGTCACCGCAGCTGCCTTCGGTTGGGCTGACAGACGTCGCGGCCGCGCCAGCGCCCGCCGTCGCAGCCGATGGCGCTGTAACTGACGACACCACGAGTACCGATGCAGCGGCAGCCGCCGTCCAGCCGTTCCGCCTGCCCTGGCTCTATCGCCTGGCCTTTCCCGGCAGCCTGACTGCCATCCTGCTCTTCGGTGTCTACCTGGTGCCGCTCTACTTCCTGTGGAAACTGCTGACCATCTTCCTGGGCGACAAGTTGCGCGGCTTCGGCCAACCGGCCGGCTGGCAGGCGGCCACCTTGCGCATCGCCATCACCGTGGCGGCCGGCCTGGCCGCGGTGCTGCCACTGCTGGCCCTAGCCGATCGGCCGGCCTGGTTTGCCCAGCTGCCGGTTTTCTTCCTGGTTGGCCTGCCGCTCATCCTGATTATGCATGTCCTGTCGGTCATCTTCTTTCTCAACCAGCTCAACCAGCTCAACCCGGCCTGGCGCGAGTACAAGGAATACAAGGGGCTATCTACTCGGCCCGGCGTCGAGCGACGGGCGCGCAAGCTGGTGCCCAAGCCCGTCTACAGCGGCGAAGAACGCCGCGCGACCAGCACCGCCCTGCCGGTGCTGGTCGATTTCCTGCTGCGCATCCGCACCAAGCTGTTCCTGGCCTTCGTCGGCATCATCGCCTTCATCCTGCTGACCCTCAGCGGTCTGTTACTGAACAATTACCGGCAGACCATCATGGACGCCGTCACCGACGGCGCCTCCAGCCAGGTGGAACAGGCGGCCGCCATCTACCGCGTCAATCTGGGCGACGTCATCGCCATCCATGAGTACATGAACCGCCAACTGGAGATGAACGCGCGCGCCGGTTTCCCCTGGGAGTCTTTGACCATTTACAGCCACCTGCGTGAGGAGCTTTACCTGGACGAGCTTGAGCCGGACGTAGTGGCCTACGCCGCCGAATTCTCCACCCAAGCGCCTAACGAGCGCTATCCCGGCCAGCCAGCATTGGCGGCCGAAGCCGTCGCCGCCCTGCTGCCGCGCCTGGCCTCAGGCGAGCGCATCATCCGCCAGGAAAACGCCGACGCTGGCACCATCGGCTTCAGCGCCCCGATCATCAAGATCGACACCATCCGCAGCGGCGACGACCGCATCCGCCGCGAGCGCCTGCTGGGCCTGGCCGTCATGACCTTCGACGCCGACATCATCATGCGGCCTTACTTCATGACGCGCAACACCGTCATCGCCTTTACATTATTATTCCTTTACCTGTCGGTCATCCTGACCTACCTGGTGGGCAACTACATCGTCAATCCCCTACTATTCCTGCGCATGAACGTGCGCAAGATCTCGGATAGCCTAACCACCATGATCCGCGGCCAGAGCCGGGTCTCCAGCGCCTCGCTGGTCTATGTCGACCACGTCAAGAGCCGCGACGAGATCAAGCAGCTGTCCGGCGAGATCGGCGAGATGGTCACCGTCATCAAGGGCATCATCCCCTACATCTCCGCCTCCACCCTCAAGCAGGCCGAGAAGGGCAGCACCTCGAGCGTCAAGAAGGAGTTGGCCTTCCTGTTCACCGACATCCGGGGCTTCACCACGCTCTGCGAAGGCCTGGCCGCCGAGGAAGTGGTCTCGGTACTCAACCGCTACCTCGATCTAGAGACCGAAATAATTCTTAACAACCACGGCGACATCGACAAGTTCGTCGGCGACGAGCTGATGGCCTTCTTTGAAGGGCCGGAACGCGAACTGAACGCCTGCCGGGCCGCCATGCAGCTAGTCAAGGCCATGACGGCCGAGGCCGAGACGCGCACCGCCGCCGGCCAGCCGATAGTCAACATCGGCATCGGCGTCAATTCAGGCAGCGTGGTTTTCGGCTCGGTCGGCGCCCGCGACCGCATGGACTTCACCTCCATCGGCGACACCGTGAACCTGGCTGCCCGCCTGGAAGGCGCCAACAAGGCCTACGGCACGCGTTCGCTGATCTCCGAGGCCGTGTGGGAACGAGTCAAAGAGCACTTCATCTGCCGCGAGATTGATCTGATGACCGTCAAAGGCAAAAGCCAGCCGGTACGCATCTACGAGATCATGCGCGAACGCGGCCAGCTTGATGCCCCCGGCGGCGTCAAGGCCGATGGCGATGCCGAGAAGTTCTGCCAGTACTTCGAGAAAGCCATCGCCGCCTACCGCCAGCGCAAATGGGAGGTGGCCGGAAAAGCCTTCCAGAAACTGGCAGGCCAGTTCAAGGACGAGGCGGCGCGCGTCTACCTGGATCGCATCGCCCACTTCCAGGCCCAACCGCCGGCCGCCGACTGGGACGGCGTCTTCCGCATGACGGTCAAGTAAATCGACCGGGCCAGCATGAAAGAGCTGGTGGCGGCCTCGGGCAAGCGCAAGTCTACCCTGACCGAAATGGCCAACGCCCTGACCAAGCGCGGTTATCTGAACCGCGAAAACGATCCGGCCGATGCCCGCGGCGTCATACTGGTTCTGACCGACAAAGCCTGGCATCTACGGCCGGCTTTCGACAACATTTCCGGCCGCCTGCTGGAGGCGACCTGGGGCGACATGCCCGACGAAGACCGCAATACCCTGGTAAGCCTACTGGACCAGGTGATCAATAACTTAAAAGCACAGCTGCGCAAACAGGAGGCTAGGAGTCTGTCGGGCTTTGGATTTTGACCCAGCGAAAGCGAGCCACGAGTGGAAAATTGGTGAGGATTGAGGGTCATACTTCCTGTATGGCCCGATAGACTCCTAACAGGGTGTTGAAAAACGCGGATGCGGCTTTTCAACACTTCAAAAGCCGGTACAATTACGCAGCATAGCGCAAGCTATGCGAGGAATTGTTAAGGTTGTTGAGAAAGCAACCGGCTTTTTCAACAACCTGTTAACGATGCTAAACCAAATGAATATTGAGGATCGCGACGCTGTCTGGACGACGCTACCGACCGCGGCTTTAACCAAGCTGACGGGCTGGCGGGAGGATAACCGCGACCGCGCCTCGCCAGACGCCACCTTCCGCGGCTATATCAAGGAACATAGCCTGGCCGTACCGACCGGACAGGCCTGGGCTCAATCCATAGTCGTGGCGGCCACCGCCTTCCCGCCGCGCCGCCTGCCCTTTGTCTGGCAGGGAAAAACCCGTTCCATACTCCAGCCGGCGGCGGTCCCGACGGCAGACGCCACCGCGCCCCTACACCAAGCGGCCTATCCCGGACCGGCTTTGCACGCAGCCTGCCAGATCTGCCGACGCTGCCTGGCGGCCTGTCCAACCAGAGCGATTCCCGACCCCTTCGGCCAAATCAAGGTGGAGCGCTGCCTGCCGTTATGGAATGAAACCGACCGCGACCTGCCGGCCGACATTCCGGCCACGGCGGCCAATGCCCTGATGGGCTGTGTCCTGTGCCAGCGGCAGTGCCCGATCAACGCCGTCGCCTGGGCCAAGCCGCTGCCCCTGGCCCCCCTGACCGAGGCGGAAACCGCGCTGCTCCTGGGCGACGTATGGAACGACCAGGTTCGCGCCCTCTTGGCCCGTATCGTCAACCAGGACGACGCGGCCGAACTCCAGCTCTGGCATCCTCGACTGCGCCGCAACCTGGCCGACTTTATCGCGTCCGGGCGGACAGAATAGCGGCCTCTGGCTGATCCTATAAGGCGACCAGGTGCAGCCGGTCGCCCGGACGCGCAGTCCGGGCGGGCAGAATAGCGGCCTCTGGCTGAGCCTGTAAGGCAACCAGGTGCAGCCGGTCGCCCGGACGCGCAGTCCGGGCGGGCAGAATAGCGGCCGCCGGCTGAGCCGGCAGAGGGTTACCCGATCCCCCTTCTGGCAATTCGATTGTCACCAGACGTATACTATGCTTGACTCCCCGACTCTGCAGGAGTGCTCACCTGATGAATCTTCGGAACTTCGCGGCTATCACCCTATTGACCATGTGCGGCAGCAACCTTAACAATTCCTCGCATAGCTTGCGCTATGCTGCGTAATTGTACCGGCTTTTGAAGTGTTGAAAAGCCGCATCCGCGTTTTTCAACACCCTGCTAAGCGCAGTTCATTTTCGCCGCCGGCCCAGCCAGGTGCCCAAAGCCGCCAGGCCACGAGCGCCGATGGTAATGAGCAGGCCAACCAGGCAACCGAGCATCACAAAGAAAGCGCGGTCGAAGGCCGCCGCCCCGGCCGCCATGCCGGGATCGCGCACGTAGACGATGACCAAACCGGCCAGGGCGCTACGCGTGGCCGTTCCCAGCCGCAGCCACAGACAGACCAGGATGGCCAGCGGCACGGCCAGCGGCAGCGCGACCAAGCCCGGCCAACCGGTCAGCGCCGCCAGCCAGCCGATCAGGGCCCCAGTCCAGTTGGCCTTCATGCGGTCAAAGGCTAGCTTGATGGCATCCTTGTCGTCCGGCGCCAGCACCAACACCACCGAGACGATGCTCCACAGGGTCTCCCGATTGGGTATCAGCAGGCGCATTCCATAACAAAAAGCTACCCCTAAGGCCGATTTAATCAAATAAGCCCGAAAACGGGCCGAAGTGAGATTCTGGGTAAATTCATGGCGACCACTAGCCAGCCAGTCCCGCACCGTAGGCGCACTCATGCCGGCCGTTCCCGGTTGGAATTGGCCCGTGCCCAGGGCAGGGCTTTCCGCCAGGCTAGCTTGGTACGTTCGAACATATCATAATGCTCAACCACCTGCCGGTCGTAGCGTTTCAACTCCTGTCCCAGACTCAGGAATTCGGCGGCCTTGAAATAGCGCTGCAGGCTAGGTCCCAAGCGCCGGAAGGTGGCAGACATCGACTCGATAGTAGCCTGGTAGGCCGAGCGGTCGGTAATGTAGGTTAACAGCGGCTTGTAGCGCACCCAGCCGACGGCCGCCTTGGCGAAGCGTTGCGCCACCGCCGCATCGGTGGCCTCGACCGCTTCCAGGCGGCGCGGCAGCACGCCATGCAAAAGCGCCTTGTAGCGCAGGAAGGCGTCATGAAAGGTATACGCGCTGACCCGCAGCACGCGCCGCTCCAAGAGGCAGGTGGACAGGAAGGTATCCTCACCGCGCGCCCCCGGCGGATTGAAGAAAGGAGCGTCAGCGCCACCACGCTCCAGATTCAGGCAAAGGTTGGCGCCGCTGATAAACTTCATGCCCTTGACGGCTGGCACCTCGACCGGCTGATTGTGGCTTAGTATGTCCGGGTCGGCGTAGGTGACACCGCCGTCGCCAATGACCACCCGGCGAATGGTGTCCCAGGAAACGATATCGTTGGACAGGGCGTCGATAAAGGCGGCAAAGTCGGCCTCGGGCAAGTCAGCCGTAAAGTCCAGCCGCGGGATGGGAGAGATGTAGCCACAATGCCGGCCGTGGGTGATGTCGGCCTCGGCCGAAGCGGCCAGATGCCGGCCCAGTATCGATTGGCCGCACCACAGGGGCGGTTGACCGCGCTGCACGGCCAGCGGGTACTCGTCGTCGTCGATGAACAGCAAGCGATCCATGCCGGCGCGCAGCGCGAACCAGACCACGGCGTTGCGCTTACGGCCATAACCGTCGCCGAACAACAGCTCGGCCTCGGCCTTGCCGACCACCCCTTCGCGTACCAGTTGCTGCTTTTCCTGGGCGATGCGGGTCGTGCCAAACCAGCATAGCCCGTCGAGCTTGCCGGCCAGCAACGGATCGACCTTTTTAAAGTCCGAGGGGTGGGTCCCGAAGTAAGACAGGTCATAGGCCACGAAGAGGCGCAGCTGGGTGCTTGGGTCGGCCACGAAGCCGAACTCGGTCCAATTATTGACGTAGGTGCGGAATAAATGACGGAAACCGCGGCGTCCGGTAACGAAACCGATGCCAACTTTCAAGTCTTTCATGAGGTCATTATAGCCATGATATACCATATCTTCAAGCCGGAAATGGAATTAAATCGTTATAATGCTCCGGCCGGTTCAATCACTACAGGGCAGGCAAGGGTTATACAGCGTGATGCCGTAGGCCTTGCCACGCTCATCCATGGTGTAAGTATCCGAATCAGACTACCGGTAATTGCCGTCCGCGTCATTGACGCGAATAGTATAGGCGCCACCGTTTGTCAAGCAAATACGCCAAACAAGCATCGGCCAGCGTAATTGCTGAAACGCAACTGATATATCAGCTTGACATCACACCAAAGGTATGCTTATATATTGGATATATCGTGCTCCGCCCGCGGAGCCATCCGTCTTCCTGGAGTCCAGTGTGCAGCGTATCAGCGAACACCCGGTGGCCGACCAACGGCCCGCCAAACCCGAAGTCAGTTTTACCTTCGACGGCCAGAGCCTGCGCGGCTTGGCTGGCGAGGCCGTCTCCACCGCCCTGTTCGCCAACGGCATCAGGACTTTTTCGGCCCACCCCAAGGACGACGCGCCCCAGGGTATCTTCTGCGCCAACGGCCAATGCAGCCAGTGCTCGGTGCTGATCGATGGGGTGACGCGCAAATCCTGCGTCACGCCACTGGCGGCGGGCCTGGACGTGCGCACCATCCACGGCCTGCCCGAGCTGCCGGCCGAAGACCAGGCCTTCACCGCCCAGCCACCCCAAAGCCTGTCATGCGAAGTATTGGTCATCGGCGGCGGACCGTCCGGCCTGGCCGCCGCGGTGGAGCTGGCCGAGCGCGATTTTAAGGTGCTACTGGTGGACGACAAGGCCGAGCTGGGCGGCAAGCTGGTGCTGCAGACACACAAGTTCTTCGGTTCCGAGGCCGATTGCTACGCCGGCACCCGTGGCTACGATATCGCCAAAAAGCTGGAAGCCAAGCTGCGCGCCTTTCCCAACGCCGCCATCCTGGCCAACTCGCCGGTCTGCGGCCTCTACAAGGACAAGAAGGCGGCCGTCTATGTCGACTACGCCAGCTACCAGCTGGTCGATTTCGAGGCCATCGTGGTGGCCTCAGGCGCCCGCGAGCGCTCCATCCTGTTCAAGGGCAACGACCTGCCCGGCGTCTACGGCGCCGGCGCCTTTCAGACTTTGGTCAACCGCGACCTGGTCAAGGCCGCCCAGCGCGTCTTCGTCATCGGCTCCGGCAACGTCGGCCTGATCGGCTCCTACCACGCCCTGCAGGCCGGCATCGCGGTGGTGGGCATCTGCGAGATTCTGCCCAAGATCAACGGCTACAAGGTGCACGCCGACAAGATCATCCGCATGGGCGTGCCGGTCTACCTGAACACCACCGTCGTGGCGGTGGAGGGCAACGGCAAGGTGGAACGCGTCACCATCGCCGAGGTGGACAAGAACTGGCAACCGTTGCTGGATACGGCGCGCAGCTTTGAGGTCGACACGGTGCTGGTGGCGGCCGGCTTGTCGCCTTGTGACGAATTCTACAAGCAGGCCGTCAAGTTCGGCTTCACAGCCGTCCGGGCCGGCGACGCCGAGGAGATCGCCGAAGCCTCCAGCGCCATCTTTGGCGGCCGCATCGCCGCCCTGTCGCTGGCCAAGGTGATGGGCCGCAACGTGTCTATCGACCAGGCCTGGCTGGATAAGCGCGAGGTGCTCAAATCCAAGCCAGGGGCGATCATTCCGCGTCTGCCGATACAGCCGAGTACAAGCTGGCAGCCAATTTTCTTCTGCGACGAGGAAATCCCCTGCAACCCCTGCACTACCGTCTGCCCGACGCACAGCATCAAACTGAAGCCCAAGCTGGGCTCGATCATGGACCTGCCCTACTTCGAGGGCCACGACTGCCGCGGCTGCTCGGCCTGCGTAGCGGCCTGCCCCGGACTGGCCGTGTCGCTGGTGCGCGCTCTGGACGAGGACTTCGCCGAGGTACAAATACCCTTCGAGTACCCGGCCGACCGCTTCGCCATCGGCGACCGCCTGCCGCTATTAGACCAGTACGGCCAGTTCCTGGAGGACGCGCCGCTGGTCAAGAAATTCCACAACAAGAAATACCGTACCTGGATCCTGACCTGCAAAGTCAGTCTGAACCTGGCGACTCGGGTCATCGGCGTGCGCATCCAGCAGCCAACGGCCACCGCTCCTCTGGCCGCGGCCCGCTTCGAGTACCTACCGGACGAGGCCATCGTCTGCCGCTGCGAACGGGTCAGCGTCGGCCAGATCGTCCGCTTTATCCAAGAAAACGCCGTCACCGACGTTAATCAGCTGAAGAGCCTGCGCGTCGGCATGGGCGCTTGCGGCTCCAAGACCTGCGCGGTGCTACTGCCCCAAATTTTCCGCAAGGCCGGAGTCGACCCGGCCACCGTAACGGCCGGCACCATCCGGCCGCTGATGCTGGAAGTGGGCTTGGGTGAAATCCTGGCCGGCTCCGGCGGCGCCGCCGCCGGCACCGCTACCGCCGCCAGCGCTACCACCACCAGCAAGGGAGGCCTGAAATGACCAGCTGCGACGTCCTGATCCTCGGCGCCGGCTCCATCGGCCTGCCGCTGGCCTACTACTGCGCCCAGGCCGGCCTGAAAACCATCGTCATCGAGCAAGAGGCTTCCTGGGGCCGCGGCCAGAACCGGGCCGCCATCGGCGGCGTCCGCGCCACCCACTCCGACCCCGGCAAGATCAAGATCTGCCAGGAGTCGATCCGCATCCTGTCCGGCCTGGAGCGCGACCACGGCCTGGACGTGGAATGGCGCTCCGGCGGCTACCTGTTCGTAGCCTACGACGAGGCCCGCGAGTCGGCCTTCCGCCAGTTGCTGCAAACCCAAAAGGCGGCCGGCCTGAACATCGACTGGATCAGCCCGGAGCGGGTGCGGCAGCTGTCGCCCGGCATCCGGCTTGATGGCCTGCGCGGCGGCACCTACAGCCCGGAGGACGGCTACTGCTCGCCGATGATGACCAGCACCGCCTTCCACCGCCTGGCCTGGCAGGCTGGCGCCGACTTCCGTTTTAACGAGACCGTCCAGGCGATGCGGCTGGACGGCGGCCACATCGCCAGCGTCCAGACCACCCAGGGCGACTACGCGGCCGGGCGGGTGGTCAACGCCGCCGGCGCCAGTAGCGCCGAGCTGGCCAGCCTGGTCAACCTGGAGATTCCAGTCCACCCGGACGCCCACGAAGCCGGCGTCACCGACCCGGTGGCCCGCTTCATGGAGCCGATGCTAGTGGACATCTGCCCGGACGAGCATTCCGGCAACTACTACTTCTACCAGGCCGTCACCGGCCAGGTGGTATTCTGCATCACGCCCAAGCCGCAAATCTGGAGCGTCGACACCGACAACACCTCCAGCTTCCTGCCGCTGGTGCTGAAGCGCATGACGGCCCTCTACCCGCGCCTGCGCAACCTCAAGGTACGCCGCAGCTGGCGCGGCCTCTATCCGATGACGCCAGACGGCCTGCCGATCATCGCCGAACCGCAGGAAATCTCCAACCTGGTGTTGGCGGTGGGGATGTGCGGCCAGGGTTTCATGCTTGGCCCGGGTCTGGGCAAGCTGTTGGCCGAACGCCTGGCCGGCCGCGGGACGGAACACCAGGATCTGCTGGACGAGTTCACCCTGTATCGAAAATTCGAGGGTATGGAGCTACTCAAGTAAGCCGTCACAGGCCGCTCCACGACCGTCACGCCTGGCGCGCGACGGTCTTTTTTTCATAATACAACTGGGAGTCTGTCGGGCTTTGGATTTTGGCCCAGCGAAAGCGAGCCACGAGTGGAAAATTGGTGAGGATTGAGGGTCATACTTCCTGTATAGCCCGATTGACGAACCGATTTTACGCCGTGGGGCGCTGAGATCGGCCAAAAAGCGTGAAAAATCTCCCGAGATACTGGATTCATCAGATTTATCTCCCAATTTTTCCTGATAATCATTCTTCGCGTTCCAAAGCCCGACAGGCTCCTAACATCATTCAAAAAAACGCTGTCAAATAACTGATTTCTCCATTACTATTACCTGAGTGCATTTTAATGTGATGGCGCTCAGCCAGGAATGATCGTAGACCGGAGGAATTGTCGATGAAACTGCGTACTTCTTTTTCCCTTCTGATATTTGTGGCCATCCTGGTTGGCGTCAGCGCCTCCCTGCTACTCGGCATCATACCGCTACGCAGCTATATGCAACAACGCTTCTTCACCGAGGTAGAGGACATCCTGACGGCCGCCAAGGGCGGCGTCGAGGTGGAGATCGCCCGCGGCTGGGAAGCTTCGCTCAGCCTGGCCCGGCACTTCGGCCTGATCGATTGGTTTACCGGCGGCGAAGCCGACGAAGAGCTCGGCATCAAGCTCAAGGACACGATGGTCGAGTTGGCCGGACGTACCGGCTTCAAGACATCCTTCGCGGCCAATTCTTACACCAACCATTACTGGGTGGGGCACACCCTGATGGACACCCTGGCCACCACCGACCCGGACGACGGCTGGTTCTTCGGGACGCTCCAGAGTAGCCAGGAGCTGCAGCTCAACCTGGACTACAACGCTTCTTCGCAGGAAACGAACCTCTGGTTCAATGCCCTGGTGTTCGCCGACGCGCGGGTCATCGGCGTGGCCGGCATTGGCATTTCCATCGACCAGGTTATCGAGGACTTCATCGCCGCCAAGCCAAGCGCCGGCAGCGACCTCTACCTGATTGATCCGGCCGGCAAGGTGCTGGTCTCGTCCGACGCCGCGGCCAACGCCAACGACATCGGCCTGTATATTCCGGCTGACGCCAGCCTCCTGCCCGACACTAGCCTGCGACAATTCTCCAGCGGCGGCGAGCTGTACCTGACCACCACCATGCCGGTCTGGACCACCGACTACCAGATTATCCTGCGCGCCAGGATAGCCGACTTCGTGCCGTCCTTCTGGGACATCGGCGGGCGTTCCATTATCTTCACCCTGGTATTCAGCCTGGGCATCGGCCTTGCCAGCATTTTCATCGTGCGGGCGGCCCTGGGCTCCCTCAAGCACATGAGCGTGGCTTTCTCCGGCATCGCCTGCGGCGAGGGCGACTTGACCGCCTGCCTGGACGAAGGCCACGACGAGGTGGGCGCCGTTTCAAAAGATTTCAACCTGTTCATCGGCAACCTGCGCCAGATCATCAGCAAGGTGAAGGAGGCCATTGACCGCAGTATGGGCCTGAACCTGGAACTGGTGTCTTCGTCGCAGGAATCGAGCGCCGCGGTAACCGAAATCTCGGCCAATATCGACTCGATCAGCCATCAGGTTAACGCCCTCGATGCGGTGGTCAAACGCTCCGAGGACACTTTCCGGACCATGTTCGGCGCCATCGACGTGCTGGACGGGCGTATCGACGAACAGGCCGGCATGGTGGAGGAATCGACCGCCGCCATCGTTGAAATGAAGGCTTCGCTGGTCAACATTTCGGAGATGGCCCAAAAGCGCATGATCCTGGTCCAGAACCTGAACAGCATCTCCAAGGACGGCGGCCGCTCCCTTGAGGAGACCGAGACGATCTTCAGCAAGGAAATCGCCGACAAGATGAACTCCATCATCGAGATGAACCAGATCGTGGCCCAGGTCGCTTCCCAGACCAACCTGCTGGCCATGAACGCCGCCATCGAGGCCGCCCACGCCGGCGACTCAGGCAAGGGCTTCGCCGTGGTAGCCGAGGAAATCCGCCGCCTGGCCGAGGCCACCGCCGAGAATGCCGCCAACATCTCGAACATCATCGGCGGCATGCAGAAGGGAATCGACAAGACATCCGGCAGCGTCCACGGCACCATGGAGGCCTTCAGCGCCATCGACGGCGAGGTAACCAGCGTCGGCCAGACCTTCAGCGAGATGGTAGGCGCGCTCGGCGAGATCGCCATCGGCGGCGACCATATCATGGTGGCCATGAACCGGCTGAATTCCTTCACCGGCGAGGTGCGCGCCGCCGCCACCGCCCTGACCGACGGCGGCCACAGCGTCCACCGCGAATTCGACACCATCGCCACCCTGTCCGGTGAAATCAACAACGGTATCACCGAGATTGCCCAGGGCACCAGCGAAATCCGCGACGCCATGCAATTATTGCGCGACATGAACAGCCGCTTCGCGGACCAGTTCCGGATGATCGCCGACGAGACCGAGCGCTTCAAGCTGGTATAAACCGGATCGCTCAGCGCCGCGCTGACGCCATTCGCGCCGGCCGACCTAAAAACCTGGCGCGTCTTGTAAACAGCCACCCCATCCACTATCATTGGACGGGGTGCCAGTCGCGGACCGCTCACGACGCCTCCGCCCACTAGAGCGACACATGGCGAACGCGATTGGTCAGACTATACTCCTCGTCGAAGACGACGTACTCGTCGCCTTGGCCGGGAAGCGAAGCCTAGCAGGGTGTTGAAAAACGCGGATGCGGCTTTTCAACACTTCAAAAGCCGGTACAATTACGCAGCATAGCGCAAGCTATGCGAGGAATTGTTAAGGTTGTTGAGAAAGCAACCGGCTTTTTCAACAACCTGCTAGAGGGCTACGGCTACCGCGTTCTGATGGCCAAAGACGGCCCAGCGGCCATCGCCGTGGCCCAAAGCGAAACATTGTTCGACCTGGTGCTGATGGATATCGATCTGGGAGCGGGTATCGATGGCGCCGAAACCGCCCGCCGCATTCTGGCCAGCCGGGAGTTGCCGGTGGTCTTCATTTCGGCGCATACCGAACCGGACATCTTCGCCCGCGGCGCCCAGCTTCCAGCCTACGGCTTTATCCCAAAAGGTTCCAGCGACGCCATTATCCAAGCCTCCCTCCAGCTGGCCTGGCGCTTGTTCAGCGCCCAGCACGCCGCTGGCGCGGTTGATCGCGCCCAATTCTACCTGGACATGGCCGGCGTCATCTTGTTGGCCTTGGATATGGACGGCCGCATCAGCCTGATTAACCAACGCGGCTGCGCCATCCTCGGCATCGACCAGGCCACGGCCCTCGGCCAAAATTGGGTGGACAGCTACGTGCCGGCCGACCAGGCTGACGCGGTGCGCGCCGTGTTGCGCCGCATCCACAGCGGGGAGCTGGATCCAGCCGAATTCCACGAAAACCAAATTCGAACTACCTGCGGCGATCTCCGTACCATCGCTTGGCACAATAACGTCCTGCGTGACCAGCAAGGGCACATCACGGGCTGCTTCTGCTCAGGCGAGGACATCACCGACCGCAAGCTGGCCGAGCAGGCGTTGCGGAGCAGCGAGTCCCGTCAACGCTTCCTGCTCGACCACATGAGCCAAGGCGTCGTCTATCACGGACGGGACGGTAAAATCGTCTACGCCAACCCGGCCGCAGCCGCCATTCTGGGCCTGAGCCTCGAACAACTCTACGGCACGACTTCCCTGGATCCGCGTTGGCAGTCCATCCATGAAGACGGCAGCCCCTACCCCGGCAACACCCACCCGGCAATGCTGGTATTGCAAACTGGCCAGCCAGTACGCAACGCCGTGATGGGGGTACTCGATCCGGGACGCAACGAATACCGCTGGATCAACATCAACGCCTTCCCGATGCAGGCCGACGACCACGCCCCGGACCCACCGGCCGGGCGACTGGAACTGGTCATGGTCACCATCGAGGACTTCAGCCAACGCCGGCTGTACGAGGCCGGCCTGGAGCGGCAACTACAGGAGAAAACCATCCTACTCAAGGAGACACACCACCGCATCAAGAACAATATCGCCACTATCGGCAGCCTGCTGTCGCTGCAGGCCGGCGACTCGGACGACCCGGCGGTCAGCGCCGCCCTCCAGCAAGCCCTCTCGCGCCTGGCCAGTATGCAGGAATTGTACAAGAAAATGATGGTAGCCGATGACATGCGTTTCCTTAAGGCCGGCGACTACCTCAGTGACTTGGCCAACGCCGTGCTGCAGCTCTTCGGCGCCAGCGGCCGGGTGGAGCTGGTCATGGAATTTGACCCGGTGGAGCTGGGAGCCAAACAGCTTTTTCCGCTGGGTAGCATCATCAACGAACTGATGACCAACGTCCTTAACAGGGTGTTGAAAAACGCGGATGCGGCTTTTCAACACTTCAAAAGCCGGTACAATTACGCAGCATAGCGCAAGCTATGCGAGGAATTGTTAAGGTTGTTGAGAAAGCAACCGGCTTTTTCAACAACCTGTTAAGCATGCCTTTGCCGACCAGCCGGGCGGCCGCCTCGAGCTGAAACTCACCGAACACTCCGGCCGTCTGGTTCTCCGGGTCTGCGACAATGGAGTCGGGCTGCCGTCCGATTTTAACCCGGAAACGACCACGGGCTTCGGCCTGATGCTGGTGCGCATGCTGTGCAACCAGCTCGGCGCCCGCCTGTCGGTAACTGGTAGCGGCGGCACTTCCTTTACCATCGAGTTTGCCCGACCGGCGGAGGCGGACGCCGCGCCGCTAGCCGGTTCGGGTACGTCGCCGGCCGGCTGCCCTGCAGGCTGAATGGGAGATTCTGGAAGCCATCAGCAAGACCGAACTGGCCGCCGGGAAATAAAGCGGCCGCGCCGCACAGACAGTGCGGTCGCCGAATCCCTGGCCACAACCAAGAATTTTTTATTACTTGTCGTAGGCCTTCATGAGGGCATGGACGGCGCTGACAATGACCAGCTCGCAAGCCAGGCCGAGCAGCCAGATCGAGAACGACGGCCGGAAAAAGACGCCTGAATCATTGATGACGATGCCCCAGACCACCTTGGTCAAGGCGATGCGCGCCAGCCAGACCAACAAGACCGCCAAGGTGGCGATGAAGGTAGTGTTCTGCTTGATGCGGATGAAGACGCCCGACAGAATGTAAATACCGCACAGCAGCTCGGCGATGCCGAAGACTACTTCCAGGGTCCGGTAATTGCCGGGAAAGGTGAAAATGCTTTCCTCAAGGCTCGGCAGGATGCCATAGAGGCCGAGAATCACGAAAAAAGCGCCTAGGCTGAAACGCACCAGGACCAGGGAAATCCGCTTGGTCATACTTCTCCTCCATAATAAAGTTCCAGCTATAAGCCCAGCACCAGCCGGGCGATGCTAAAATATATCAGCAAGCCGGTAATGTCCACCACCGTGGCCAAGGCCGGGCTGGCCACCAGCGCCGGGTCCAGGCCGAAGCGGGCCACGGTCAGGGGCAGCAGGGCGCCAATCAGGCCGGCCGAGATGACCTGCACCACCAAGGCCAGGGTGATGGTCAGCCCGACCGAAACCACCGTGATGCCGGCCGGCAGGTCGCCCGCGCCGGTAAACAGCCAGACACGGCCGAAGGCCAGAGCGCCGAGCACCAGGCACAAGAGCAGGGCGATGCGCAGTTCCTTCCAGAGCACCCGTAGGGCATCGCGCGGCGCCAACTCCTTCAAGGCCAGCGAACGCACCACCATGGTGGCGGCCTGGCTGCCGGTATTGCCGCCGGTGGCCACCAGCATCGGCATGTAAAAGGCCAGCACCATCAGGCCGGTCAGCAAGTCCTCGAAGCCCTCCAGGATCAGGCCGGAAACCAGGCCGAGCACGGTTAGTACCACCAGCCAGCCAACGCGGTGCCGGAAATGCGTCCAGACCGGGGTGCGCAGGTAGCTGGTATCGTCGGCCGTGCCGGTGATGCCCATGAAGCGTTCCATGTCCTCGGTGTGCTCGCGCTCCATGTTGTCCATGGCGTCGTCGTGGGTGACCAGGCCGACCAGGACGCCGGCCTCGTCCACCACCGCCAGGTCGACCAGGTCGTAGCGGGCCAGCTTCCAGGTCGACTCCTCGTCGTCGGCCGAGGCGGCCACCGTGGGCAACTGGTCGTCCATGATCTGGCGCAGCGTGGCTTCCGGCTCGGCCAGGATCAGGTCGCGCAGGTTGACCACGCCCAAGGGCCGGCCGGCCGCGTCCACCACGTACGAGTTGTAGACCGACTCCTTGTCGACCGCCTCCTTACGGATACGCGCCATGGCCTGGGTGACGGTCAGGCTGGCCGGCAGGGCGATGAATTCGGTGGTCATCAGCGAGCCGGCCGTGCCTTCCGGCCAGAGCACGAGCGCCTTAACCTCGTCGCGCTCCGGCTTGTCCAGGCCCTGCATGACCTCGGCCATGCGCTCTTCGGGCATGGTCTTGAGCAAGTCGACCCGGTCATCGGGCGACAGGTCGGAGGCCAGGCCGGTCAGCTCGGCCGGCGTCAGCAAGCCGGCCAGCTCGGTCTGGAGGGTATCGGGCAATTCGCTAAAAATGTCGGCTACCAGCTCGGGTTCCAGCAGCTTGAGGATGGCCAGGTCGTCGTCGACCGCCAGACCGGCCAGGATCTCGGCGGCATCGGCGGCGTGGGCGGCGCGGAAAAAATCGAGAATCTGGCTCAGGTCGCCTGAATCGATGGCGGCTTTGATGTCGGGAGCGATCAATCGGTCGAGCATAGGACCTCCTGCAAAGGGGGCGCGGTCGCAGGGGCTGCCCGACTCCCGTTACGGAGCGTGTCGCCGCCCGGTCCCGCGCCAGTCGCGCCGTTTGGCGCGCCAACCGAAACTCGGTGGGTGAGGTTCCGGAGGCTGACTTGAGTCAACGTCGGAATGTGGCATGCGCGGTTTCTCCTGACTACGGGTTGGAGCGCAGCGAAATATCGGGAAATTCGCTGGCGGACGACGTCCAGAGAAGATTATAATCAGGGGCGATGGGCAGGTCAACCGGTTTTTTGATCCAGGCGGACGGATATCACCGGCGCGGGCGTCCGTTTTTTCTTGCCAAAAAAAATATCTGATTTATAATGATAGACCTGCCTCTTGGCAATGTTGTATGCTCCGGTCGGCCGCCAGTCTTCAAGCCGGCCGATTCAAATGATACTCGCACCTGTGAAAGGCGGTTGATACATGGTTTACGAATTCCGCTACCTGGCTCCCAAGAGCGTCGGCAGGCTTTGCGCCGCCCTGACCGAGCACGCGGGCGCGGCCAAGCTCCTGGCCGGCGGTACTGATCTTCTACCCAATATCCGCAACGGCGTCTTCAAGCCGGATTACGTTATTGATCTTAAACTGCTGCCCGGCGCCGCCAAGCTGCAGTACAGCCAGGTTGATGGCTTGATTATTGGACCGGCCGTGACCATCAACGACCTCTTGCGCCAGCGCAGCGTCCGCCGCCTCTATCCGGTACTATGCGACTGCGCCCACCAGCTGGCCAGTCACCAGATCCGCAACCGGGCCACCGTGGCCGGCAACGTCGTCAACGCCTCGCCCTGTTCGGACATGGCGCCGGCCCTGCTCTGCCTGGACGCGGTGGCGGTGATCCGCTCCGCCGCCGGCCAGCGCCAGCTGCCTTTCAGCCAATTCTTCACCGGCGTCAAGAAAACCGCCCTCTTGCCGGGTGAATTCCTGGAAAAGATCATCGTGCCGGCGGCTAGTAGCAACGCCAGCGGCCGCTATCTCAAGCTGAAGCGCATCGCCGGGCACGACCTGGGCATCGTCGGCGTGCTGTGCACCCTGCACCAGGGGCGCCGCCGTTATGCGGTCAGCTCGGCCGCGCCCACCCCGGTGCTGGTCGACGGTTTCAGCGCCGGTGACGGCCCCGAAGACGTCGAACGCCGGGTGCTGGCAGCCGTGTCGCCCATCAGCGACGTGCGGGCCAGCCAGGAATACCGCCGCCACATGATCGCCGTCTACGCGCGGCAACTGCTCCAGGAGGTGCGCTGACATGAGAATATCCCTGACCGTCAACGGCCAGCGCTACACGGTAGACGTGGCCGAACATAAAACCTTGCTGCGCTGCCTGCGCGAAGACCTCGGCCTGACCGGCACCAAGGAAGGCTGCGGCATGGGCGAGTGCGGCGCCTGCACCATCATCTTCAACGGCCGGGTGGTCAACGCCTGCATGATCCTGGCCGTCGAGGCCAATGGCGCCACCATCGAAACCATCGAGGGCGAAGCCACCGGCCCCGGCCTGTCCGAGATCCAGACCGCCCTGGAGCGCAACAATTCGGCGCAGTGCGGCTTCTGCACGCCTGGCATGGTCATGTCCATCAAGGAATTACTGCGCGACAAGCCCAAACCCACCATCGACGAGATGAAGGAAGCCATCGAGGGTAATTTTTGCCGCTGCACCGGCTATGTCCAGATCATCGAAGCCATCCTCGACTTGACCGGCCGTTCGGCCGAGAAAGGGGAGCTCAAGCATGTTTGACGACGTTCCAAGCAGCCAGCTGTCCCAGGTCGGCCACAACGGCAAGCGCGATGACAGCCTCGAGAAGCTGACCGGCGAGGCCACCTACGTTTCCGACATGACCTTCCCGGGCCTGCTGCACGCCCAGCTCAAAAAAAGCCCGCATGCCCGGGCCCGCATCGTGGCCATCGATACCAGCCGGGCCGCGGCCCTGCCCGGCGTCCGGGCCATCGTCACCGGCGACGAGCTGGACTACCGGCTGGGCCTGTACGTGGTCGACAAGCGCATCCTGGCCCGCGACGAGGTGCGCCATTACGGCGAGGCCGTGGTGGCGGTGGCGGCCGATACCATCGAGCAAGCCCGGGCCGCCGTCGAGGCCATCGACGTCCAGTACGAAGTCCTGAAACCCGTCCTGCACCACATGGATGCCCTCCAGCCGGACGCGCCGCTGGTGCACCCCGACCTGGGCAGCTACAGTTACATGGCCGCGGCCTTCACGCCCCAGCCCGGCACCAATATCGCCAACCACACCAAACTGCGCAAAGGCGACGTCGAAAAGGCCTTCGCCGAAGCGGAATGGGTGGTGGAACGCGAATATTCCTGCCCGTCGGTGCAGCATGTGCCGCTGGAAACCCACGTGGCCATCGTCGAATGGGGCAAGGGCGACAAGGTCAGCATCTGGTCGTCCGCCCAGTCGCCCTTCACGGTGCGCAACCTGTTCTGCCACGCCTTCGGCCTGTCGCACAACCAGGTGCGGGTCCAGATTCCCTACGTCGGCGGCGGCTTCGGCGGCAAGGCCGGCATCGGCATCGAGCCGCTCTGCGCCGTGCTGTCGCGCCAGGCCGGCGGCCGGGCCGTCAAGTTCCAGGCCAGCCGCGAGGAAGAGTTCAGCCTGCTGCCCTGCCGCTCGGCGCTCACCTACCGCATCAAGACCGGCGTCGACGCCGCCGGCAAGATCGTCGGCCAGCACATGACCATGTACTGGGATTCCGGCGCCTACGCCGACTACGCCGTCAACGTGACGCGGGCCTCCGGCTTCTCGGCCAGCGGTCCCTACGAGATTCCCAACGCCTGGCTGGACGCCTACACCATCTATACCAACAAGCCGTACGGCACCGCCTACCGCGGCTTCGGCCACGTCGAATTCCACTGGGCGGTGGAGCGCCACATGGAACTGGTGGCCGAGGCCATCGGCATGGACCCCTTCCTGTTCCGCCTGCGCAACGCCCTGCGCCCCGGCAGCCTAACCATGACCGGCGAGGAAATCACCGCGCACTCCGGCAACGTCCTCAAGTGCCTGGAAACGGCCGCCGGCGCCATCCATTACGGCGACCTGACCAACGAAGAGAAGGCGCGCCAGGCCGCCACCGGCTGGAAAATCGGCAAGGGTGTCGCCGCCCTGCAGAAGGCGCCGGCCATGCCGCCCTTCACCGCCACCTCGGTGATACTCAAGATGAACGAGGACGGCTCCGTCCTGGTCAACCTGGCCCTGACCGACTATGGCCAGGGCACCTACACCTCCATCCGCCAGATCGTGGCCGAGCGCCTCGGCTTCCCGCTGCACAAGATCAAGGTGGCTTTTGAAAGCGACACCGACCGCGACCCCTACGACTGGCAGACGGTGGCTTCCAAGGGCCTGCTCTTGTCCGGCAACGCCGCTATCCTGGCCGCCGAGGACTTGCTGCACAAGGCCTACGCCGTGGCCGCCGAGGCCCTGCACGCCAACCCCTGCGACCTGGGGCACGATGGCGACAAGGTCTTCCTGAAGCACCACCCCAAAAAATCGGTCAACTTCTCGAGCATGGCGGTTGGCCTGGCCCTGCCCAACGGCAACGGCATCGGCGGCCCGCTGATCGGCGTCGGCCGCTACATCGCCCAGGGCCTGACCAACCTGAACAAGGACAACGGCGAGGGCTTCCCGGCCATCGACTGGACCTTCGGCGCCCACGGCATCATCGTCGAGGTCAATGAAGAAACTGGCGAGTACCACGTCCTCAAAATCGCCAGCGTCTACGACGTCGGCCGGGCCATCCACCCGGATATCGTGCGCGGCCAGGCCATCGGCGGCATGCTGCAGGGCCTGGGCACGGCCATCTGCGAGGGTTACATCTACGACCAGCAGGGCCGCCTCTTGAACCCCAGCTTCACCGACAACAAGATACCCACCGCCAAGGACCTGCCGCTGGAGATCGAGTGCTACGTGGTGGAGACGCCGCAGGTCGACGGCCCCTACGGCGCCCGCGGCGTCGGCGAGCATTCCATGATCTCGGTGGCGCCGGCCCTGGGCAACGCCATCCAGAAAGCCACCGGCGCCGAGCTGATGCACATGCCGATGCGCAGCGAGGATGTCTGGCGCGCCCTCAACCACAAGGAACCGATCGACAACTGGATCACCAAATCGCCCATCGGCTCCTGCCGTTCGGCGCCGGAGGCCCGCCCGGGCGGCGGCCGTTGACAGACACCAGTGGACTGGCCGCCTGGCCGGCCCGCGGCTGGAATTGTTCATGGACCGGATCCTGTGTCCGGCAAATGATAGAGAGGGCCGCCCGGCTTTTGACCGGGCAGCCCAGCGCTTCGAGGAGGCTTACATGGCTGAATCCCTGAACGAACCGATCAACGGCAAAACTGTCGTGCTCGGACTGCAACACACCTTCGTGATGTTCGGTGCCACCGTGCTGGTGCCAATCCTGACCGGACTGGACATCAGCGTCACGCTGTTCGCGGCCGGTATCGGCACCTGGCTGTTCCACATCATCACCAAGTTCAAGGTACCGGTCTTCCTGGGCAGTTCCTTCGCCTTCATCCCGGGCCTGGTGGCCGTAGGCGCCAGCCAGGGCCTGCCCTATGCCCTGGGCGGCATCGTGGTGGCCGGCCTCCTCTACGTCGTGGTCGCCATCATTTTCAAGTTCATTTCCTATGAAAACCTGCACAAGATCCTGCCCACCCACGTCACCGGACCGATGATCATCTTGATCGGCCTGATCCTGGCGCCGGTCGCCATCCAGAACGCCAACGGCACCTACTCGGCCCCGCTGGTCGAAGCCATCGGCGTCAACGGCTGCTGGGGCCTGGCCCTCTTCACCTTCGCCGTCGGCATCTTCGTCAAGATCGCCTTCAAGAAATTCGGCTGGAAATTCCTGTCCAACCTGCCCGTCCTGATCTCCCTGGTGGCCGGCTACGCCCTGGCTATCGCCCTCGGCCTGGTCGACTTCACCGCCGTGCGCGAAGCCGCCTGGATCGGCATTCCCCACTTCACCCTGCCCAAGTTCTCGCTGGAAGCCATCACCGTGATGGTGCCGATCGCCATCGTCACCATGGTCGAGCACTTCGGCGACGTCCTGGCCATCGGCAACGTCGTCAACCGCGACTTCATCAAGGATCCGGGCATCCACCGCACCCTAATCGGCGACGGCCTCGCCACCTCCCTGTCCGCCCTGATCGGCGGCCCGGCCAACACCACCTACTCCGAGAACACCGGCGCCGTGGCCTTGACTGGGGCCTTCAATCCCTGGATCATGCGTATCGCGGCCTGTTTCGCCATCGTCCTGGCCATGATCCCGAAGTTTACCGCCATCATCGGCACCATTCCCGGCCCGGTTATCGGCGGCATCTCCATCCTGCTGTTCGGCATGATCTCATCCATCGGCGTCAAGAACATGGTCGACGCCAAGGTCAACCTCGGCAACCCGAAGATCCTGATCATCACCGCCGCCATGCTAGTACTCGGCCTGGGCGGCGCGGCCTTCAAGTTCGGCAACATCAACCTGTCCGGCCTTGGCCTGGCCGCCATCTTCGGCATCGTCCTGAACGTCATCCTGCGCCCGAAGACCACTGACACCAACGATTGAATAACCTGAATCCGGCGGGCTGCCTGTGTGGCCCGCTGGTGCCGGCCGCGCCCTGGACGGCGCCCCTGTCGGGGCAATTCGGCCGGGCGCTGGCCTTCCTGCATCCCGACGGCGCCCTGGTTTCGTGGCTGCGCGACGAAGCCGACCACGAAGCCCGGGCGCTATACTTTCCCGATATCTGGCCGATAGTCAGCCGCCTGGTGGCCGCGGCGGCCAAAGGCGGCCCGGTTTTCCTGACCCGCCAGGCACGCAGCTGGCTGTTGGCGTCGGTGGGCGGTCCGCTGTTGACCATCCGACCCCAAACCGGGCACACTACTGACAGCCGCGCGGCCATCGCTGCGGCGGCCGTACGCTGGCAGGCGGCCGGCGCTGCCGCTCGCCACGGCGCCAGCGCCGCCCTGCGCGCCGCCGTGAACGATAGCCATGCCGCCGGCCGGCCCTACGAGGGCCTACATGGCGACACGGTCTGGAACCGCCAGTTCCGGCGGCTGATGGCCCGGCCCGACTGGCCGGCCGGCCTGGTCGGCTTCGGGCCGGGCAGCACCCCGGCCGGCGACGATTGGCTGGCCGGTTTTCTTGTTAGCTTGGAGATGAACGCGGCTGGCGGCAGAAAATACGCTGTCGACCTGCGTAACGATATACGGGCCAGGCTGCTTGATACCAGCCCGGCCGGCCGCACTCTGTTGCTCGGCAGCCTAGCTGGCCAACCCGCCGCCTGGCTGACCGGCCTGGTTGGTGCCTTGGCCGGACTGGCCGAGTCAGTCGCCCTGGCGGCTGGTAGCGGCAACGCATCCACTTGGCCGCCGCCGGCTGAGCCGGCGGCGGCGATGGCGGCGCTGGAGGCCGCGCGCCGGAATCTTTTAGAAACATTGCAGGTGGCGCTGGCTCACGGTGCCACCTCGGGTGAGGATACCGTCCAGGGTCTGCTGGCCGGCATCGCTTGCCGGGAGGAAACATGAAACTTGTCCAGGTCCGCAAGGACAGTTACTACGACTCGGTCTTCCTGATGCTGGCCTCGCGCGGCGTCCAGAAGCTGCCGGGCGTGACCGAGGCCATCGTGGCCATGGCCACGCCGATGAACCTCGACCTTTTGGGCGACCTGGGCTTCGACCCCGCCAGCCTGGCCGGGTTGACGCCCAACGACCTGATCGTGGCCATCGACGCCGACGACGAAGCGCAGGCCACGGCCGCCGCCCAGGAAGCCCTGGCCGGCCTGAACCGCAAGAAGGCCGACACGGCCCAGGGCAACGGCCTGCCGCGCGTCCCCAGCCTAGGTGCCGCCCGCCGCCTGCTGCCAGACGCCAACCTGGCCCTGGTGTCGGTACCGGGCGCCTGGGCGGCGCGCGAGGCCCGTAAATGCCTCGAGGCCGGCCTGCACACGCTTGTTTTTTCCGATAACGTCAGCCTGGAGGACGAGATCGCCCTCAAGAAGTACGCCGTCTCCAAAGACCTGTTGCTGATGGGGCCGGACTGCGGCACCGCCATCATCAACGGCATCCCGCTCTGCTTCGCCAACCGGGTGCAGCGCGGCGCCATCGGCCTGGTGGCCGCCTCAGGCACCGGCCTGCAGGAAGTCAGCTGCCTGATCGACGACTACGGCGCGGGCATCAGCCAGGCCATCGGCACCGGCGGCCGCGACCTCAAGAACGCCGCCGTCGGCGGCATGACCAGCCTTCTGGCCATCAAGGCCCTGGCACTAGACCCGGATACGTCCGTTATCGTGGTGGTCAGCAAGCCGCCGGCCCCAGACGTGGCCAAACGAGTGGTGGCCGCCCTGCGCGCCTCCGGCAAGCCGGCCGTGGCCCACTTCCTCGGCCTGCCCCCCTCTCCGGACGAAGGCAACGTGGCCTTCGCCGCCAACCTAGAAGAGTGCGCCGTGCTGGCCACGCTCCTGGCCGACGGCCGCCACGACCTGCGCGCCGCCCGCGCAGCCCTAGCGGAAGGCCCCGGCGACGACCGCTTCCGCCGCCCGAGCCTTCAGCGCATCGACACTTTGGCGGCCGCTGAAGCCGCCCGCCTGAGCCCGCAGCAGAAATACCTGCGCGGCCTCTACACCGGCGGCACCCTGGCCGACGAGACGCTCTTCCTGGCCCATGCCGCCCTCGGCGGCGCCCGCTCCAACAACCAGACCGACCCGGCCTGGCAACTGGCCGACCCGCTCAAATCCGTCGGCCACACGATTGTCGACCTGGGTGACGATATCTTCACGGTCGGCAAGCCGCACCCCATGATCGATCCGGCCGCCCGCGCCGACCGCATCGCGCAGGAAGGGGCCGACCCGGCCTGCGCCGTGCTGCTCCTGGACGTGGTGCTCGGCTACGGCTCGCACGCTGACCCGGCCGGCGCCTGCGTCGAAGCCATCCAGACGGCCAAGGCGGCCGCGGCCAAACGCGGCGGCTACCTGCCGGTAGTGGCCTCGGTGACCGGCACCCGCAACGACCCGCAGGATTTCGGCCAGCAAGTGCGCACGCTGGAAGCGGCCGGCGTCATCGTCATGCCGTCGAATTACCGCGCCGCCCGCCTGGCCATCGCCATCATCCAGGCGGCCGCCCACGCCAGGAGGACAGCATGAGCGACCAGACAGCACTGCACGGCCTATTCGGCTCCGACAGCCGCATCATCAACCTTGGCCTCGAAAACTTCGCGGCCAACGCGGCCGCTTCGGGCGCCAGCGCCGTCCAGGTCGACTGGCGCCTGCCGGCCGGCGGCGACCAGCGCGCCGTGGCCGCCCTCGACAAGCTGGCGGCCGGCGCGAAGGTCGACATCGAGGCGGCCAACGCCGAAGGCCTGCGCCGCATCCTGGCCGCCAAGCCGACCATCGTCGGCATCGGCCTGGCCCGCGACGTGGTGCCCGGCATGGCCCAGGATCTCATTCTGCACGCCGGCCCGCCGGTCAGCTGGGAAAAGATGTGCGGCCCGCTGCGCGGCGCGGTCATCGGCGGCCTGATCTACGAAGGCCTGGCTAAGACCCCGGCCGAAGCTGAAGCCTTGGCCGCCTCGGGCCAGATCCGCTTCGACCCCTGCCACCACCACGACGCGGTCGGACCGATGGCCGGCGTCATGACCGCCAGCATGCCGGTCTGGATCATCGAGAACCAGACCTTCGGCAACCGCGCCTACTGCACCCTCAACGAGGGCTTGGGCAAAGTGCTGCGCTACGGTGCCTACTCCGAGGAGGTGTTGGAGCGGCTGCGCTGGATGGCCTCCGACCTGGCCCCCATCCTATCCGACGCGCTCCAGGCCAAGGGCCCGATCGACATGAAGTCGATCATCGCCCAGGTACTGCAGATGGGCGACGAGGGCCACAACCGCAACCGGGCCGGCACCTCGCTCATCATCCGCGAACTGGCGCCCTACCTGGTGATGCTCGATTACCCGAAGGAAAAAATCGCCAAGGTGCTCAGCTTCCTGAACGCCAACGACCACTTCTTCCTCAACCTGACCATGCCCAGCGCCAAGTGCACCGTCGACGCCGCCGCCGGCATCGAGGGTTGCAGCCTGATCACCACCATGGCCCGCAACGGCACCGAGTTCGGCATCCGCCTGTCCGGCCTGAGCGGTCGCTGGTTCACCGGGCCGGCCGGCGTGGTCGACGGCCTCTACCTGCCCGGCTTCGGCGCCGCCGACGCCGCCCGCGACATCGGCGACTCGGTCATCACCGAGACCTCCGGCATCGGCGGCTTCGCCATGGCGGCCGCCCCGGCCATCGTCAAGTTCGTCGGCGGATCGCCCCAGGACGCCATCGACATCACCAAGCGGATGTACGAGATCTGCGTCGGCGAGAACAACGTCTACCAGATTCCGGTGCTCGATTTCCGCGGCACCCCCACCGGCATCGACGTGCGCAAGGTGGTCGAGACCGGCATCCTGCCGGCCATCAACACCGGCATCGCCCACAAGACCCCCGGCATCGGCATGGTCGGCGCCGGGTTGGTCAAGCCGCCGGAGAACGCCTTTAGGGACGCCCTGATCGCTTTCGCGGAGAAATACGCCCGATGACGGATAATGTTTCCGGCGGCTTGGCGCGCATGGAGGCGCGCGCGAAAAGCCTGCGGAGCTTGTCTCCGCATCGTCACGGACGACGGCAAGCCTGCCGGAGAACGCCTTCCGCGACGCCCTGGTGGCCTTTTCTGAAAAGTACGCGAAATGACGATCCTGGCGACGCGCCTAACAGGGTGTTGAAAAACGCGAATGCGGCTTTTCAACACTTCAATAACTAGTACAATTACGCAGCATAGCGCAAGCTATGCGAGGAATTGTTAAGGTTGTTGGGAAAGCAACCGGCTTTTTCAACAACCTGCTAAGCGGCGCCGCGCCTCGTGATGATTTTATTATTGCGCCGCGGCCCTGGGCCGCGCACCTAACTTTGGAGGTAGTAGCATGAAGATGATCGACCTGACCATTCCCCTGGGCATCGGCACCCCGCCCTGGCCGACCTATGAGCCGCTCGAGATGAAGTACTTCAAGCGCCTGGCGCCCAACGGCGCCAACGGCCAGATCCTGACCCATTCCAACCACATCGGCACCCACCTGGACGGCGAGATCCACTTCTACACCCCCGGCAAGGACATCGCCAGCCTGGACATGGACTTCCTGGTCCACGAGGGCGCGATAGTCGACCTGTCGGACTGCGCCGGCGAGTACGACGTCTACACCTCCAAGATGGTCGAAGACCGCGTCGAGGTCAAGCCTGGTGACATTTTAATCATCCATACCGGCTTCCACCACTACGGCTGGGACCAGCCGACCGGCGACGAGATCCGCTACATGATCAAGCATCCCGGCCCGGACCGCGAGTTCGCCGAGTGGGCCAAGCGCAAGAAACTGCGCTGGATCGGCGTCGACTGCGGCAGCGCCGACCACCCGATGAACACCAAGATCCGCGACTGGATGCCTAAGCAGGCCGCCGAATGCGACCGCCACTTCAAGGCCAAGTACGGCAAGAGCCTCGACGAGGTCTTCAGCGAGGACAAGTACCAGCTGATGCATCTGGAGATGTTCCACGAGCACATCATCCACGCCGAGTGCATGGGCGGCGACATCGACCTCTTGCTCAACCAGCGGGCCCTGATCGGCTGCTTCCCCTGGCGCCTGGTGGACGGCGAATCGTCGGTGGCGCGCATCGTGGCCATGGTCGAGGACGACCGTTATGAAAAACTGATAGCCAAGAAGGCCAAGTGCGAGCTGACCAAGTTCGGCGACATCGCCGGCGCCAAGGCCGCCTGGCTGCACCAGGAAGCGGGCAAGCATCCGGCCCCCGCCCCGGCCATGGGCAAACAAGTCGAGTAGTTTTGGAGCGCGCGGCCGCGCTGAGTCCGGCCGCGCCACAGGAGACAAACATGAACAAACCGCTGGAGGGCCTGCGCGTCCTCGACCTGACCCGGGTGCTGGCCGGCCCCTTCTGCACCATGATGCTGTCCGACCTGGGCGCCGAGGTTATCAAGGTCGAAGTCCCTGGCTCAGGCGACGACTCGCGGGCCTTCGGCCCGTTCAGGAACGGCCAGAGCCTGTACTTCGTCACCATCAACCGCGGCAAGGAAAGCATCGCCATCAACCTCAAGTCCGAGCGCGGCAAGAAACTGCTCGAGGACCTGGTGACCAAGTCGGATATCCTGGTGGAAAATTTCCGCCCCGGCACCATGGAAAAACTCGGCCTGGGCTGGGACCGGCTCAAGGCTGTCAATCCGCGCCTGATCTACGCCGCCATCTCCGGCTTCGGGCACACCGGCCCGGCTTCCGGCCGCCCGGCCTACGACATCCTGGTGCAGGCCATGGGCGGCGTCATGAGCATCACCGGCTGGCCGGACGCGCCGCCGACCCGCGTCGGCCTGTCGATGGGCGACATCACCGCCGCCGTCTTCGGCGCCACCGGCATCGCCACCGCCCTCTACCAACGCGAGCGCACTGGCCTGGGCCAGAAAATCGACGTAGCCATGCTCGACTGCCAGCTATCCATCCTGGAAAACGCCCTGGTGCGCTACCAGGTGGACGGGCACTCGCCTGAGCCCCTGGGCACCCGACACCCCACCATTACGCCCTTCCAGGCCTTCAAGGGCAGTGATGCCTGGTTCGTGGTGGCGGTCGGCAACGACGCCCTGTGGAAGAGTTTCTGCGCCGCGCTGCAGCGTCCCGACCTGGCCGGCAACCTAGATTATGCCACCAATGGCGAGCGCACCAAACATTACGCCGACCTAGTCCCGCAGCTGGAAAAAATATTTATCGCCCAGCCCAGCCGCCACTGGCTGGAGTTGATGGAAGCCAACGGCATCCCGGCCGCGCCGGTCAACGATATCGAGCATGTCATGCAGGAGCCACAGCTGGCCGCCCGCCACATGTTCGTGACCGTCGAGGACGAGCGCGCCGGCACCGTCACCATTCCCGGCAACCCGATCAAGATGGAAAGCGTCCCGGAATGCGACACTAGAGCGAGCGCGCCGGCCATCGGCCAACATACCGACCGGGTACTAGCCGAAATCCTGGGCTTGGACGCGAGCACAATCGCCGGCCTCAAGCTTGAAGGCGTCGTCGCCTCCGCCGCAACCGGCTATGCCATCGACGAAACCTGAAGGCCTACATGATAAAAACATCACACACTGGCGAGTCCCCGCAGCTAGTCGCGCCGCGCCCGTTGGCCCCTCTGGCCGCCGAGCTGCGTTCCGGACAGCTGCCGCTGCGTCGCTATATCGAGGACAGCCTGGAGCGCCTGGACCTAGTGGAGCCGCGGCTGCATTGCCTGCTGCCGGAAAGCGGCCGGCGGGAACGCCTGCTGGCCGAAGCCGCCGCGCTAGAGAGCCGGTGGCCGAACCCGGCCGGCCGGCCGCCGCTCTACGGCGTGCTCTTGGGCGTCAAGGACCTGTTCGCGGTCGACGGCTTCGAGACCCGGGCCGGTTCCAACCTACCGCCGGCGCTGTTCGCCATGGCGCAAAGCCCGGTAGTGACCGCCCTCCAGGCGGCCGGCGCCCTGGTGCTCGGCAAAACCGTGACCACCGAGTTCGCCTATTTCTCGCCCGGGCCGACGCGCAATCCGCACCAGATAGAGCATACCCCCGGCGGTTCCAGCTCCGGCTCGGCCGCGAGCATCGCCGCCGGCCTGTGCTCGCTGGCCCTCGGCACCCAGACCATCGGCAGCATCGGCCGGCCGGCCGCCTTCTGCGGCGTCTGCGGCTGGAAGCCCAGCTACGGCCGCACCGCCGCCGCCGGCCTGGTGCCCTTCAGCCCGTCGCTGGACCACGTCGGCCTGTTCGCCGCCGACGTGGCCGGCCTGACCCTGGCCGCCAGCCTGGTGGCCGCCAACTGGCGACCGGAAGCCGTTCTGGGCAGCCGCTCCACCCTGGCCAAGGTCCATGACGGCCAACCGATGGCCGGCTTGCCGGTCTTGGCCATCCCGACCGGCCCCTACCTGGAGCAGACCGAGCCGGCCGCCCTGGCCGCCTTCGAAGCCAGCCTGGCCTGGCTGGCCAACGCCGGCTACCCGATCAAGCGGCTGGCGGCCATGCCGGACATCGCCGCCATCAACGAGCGCCACCGCCGCATCGCCGCCGCCGAGCTGGCCATCACCCACCGCGACTGGTATCCGGCCCACCGCAGCCTGTACTCGGCTACCACCGCCGAGTTGATCGAGAAGGGCCTGGCCATCAGCGCGGTTCAACTGCGCGACGACCTGACCGGCCAACTGGAGCTGCGCGGCGAGCTGCAGCGCCTGCTGGCGGTCAACGACGCCGACTGCTGGCTCAGCCCGGCCGCCCCCGGTCCGGCCCCAGCCGGTATCCAGGCCACCGGCAGCCCGCTCTTGAACCTGCCCTGGACCCACGCCGGCCTGCCTAGTCTGGTCATCCCGGCCGGCTTCGCCGCCAACGGCCTGCCGCTGGGGCTGCAACTGGCCACCGCCTTCGGCAGCGATGAAGAATTGCTGGTCTGGGGAGAGAGCATCGCCACCGCGCTGGTTTGAGTCAAAAGCCGGCGGCTTGGGGGCGCACCCAGCCAGCCCGGTTCGCTGGCCCACCGGCCCGCTGGCCGGACCTAGCGGCGCATGCTATACTGAGCCACGCTATCCACGAAAGGACAACCTGATGAAAAGAACCCTCTTTATCGCCTTGTTCCTGCTACTCTTGGCCGCCAGCCTGTCCGGCTGCATGCCCGGCGACGGCAAGAACACGGCCGCCAACCCGGCTGGCTTCTTCACCGGCTTCTGGCATGGCCTAATCGCCATCGTCTCCCTGATCCGCGGCCTCTTCCAACCCCACATCCGCATCTACGAGACGGCCAACTCCGGCTGGTGGTACGACCTCGGCTTCTTCTTGGCCATCGCGGGCTTGGGCGGCGGCGGCGGCGCGGCGGCCCGGCGCAGCCGAAGGTGATCACGGGTCGACCCGGTCAGCCGGCAACCAGCAGCGGCCAGGCGGCCGACAGCGAGGGGTCCGCCTCGGCGGGGGAAAGCTTCCGGCCAAGCTGTCTGCGTTGCCGGCGGCCGCTCGAGCACTGCCTCTGCCCGTCCCTGCCAGCCATGGCCACACGCTGCCGGGTCGTCCTGTTGATGCATCCCCACGAATTCAAGAAGCGGAAGTCGAACACCGGCATCCTGACCTGCCTCCACCTGGCCAACAGTGAATATATTTTCGCCATGGACATGGACAACCATCCCCGCGTCCGGTCGCTGATCGACGATCCGGCCAACTACTGCCTGGTGCTCTATCCAGGGCCGGCCGCCATCGACATCAGCGCCACCGATTTCACGGCCAGCCAGCTGCCCGGCTTCAACCCGGAGCGGCGGCTGGTGCTGTTCCTGGTCGACGCCACCTGGAGCCTGGCCCACAAGCTGCTGCGCGACAACCCGCGCCTAAAGGAACTAACCCAACTGCGCTTGACGCCGCTGGAGCCCAGCCGCTACCGCATCAAGCGCCAGCCCAAACCCTTCTGCCTGTCCACCCTGGAAACGGTCCACGAGATTCTGCTGGCTTTTGAACGGGCCGGCCTGGACAGCTACCCGGACAAGCAGCGCTTGCTGGCCAGCTTCCACGCCATGCAGGACCTGCAGATCCGGGCGGCCGCCGTCTGCCGCAACCCGCGCCGCAACAGCCGCAGCCCGGCTGGCCTCAAGGCCGCGACCGGACTGCCGGCGGACGCAACGCGCGAGGGATAGAGCGGAAAGACCGGCGGCGCAAGCCGACGGCTTGCAGCGGATAGCCCGGTGCCGTCGCAACGCGACGGCACGCGCCATGTTATTTATTTATTAGAAGTTCCAGATTTCCGAGTACTCGTGTTCCTTCTCGCACCAACGGCAGACAAAGCTGTGCCGACCGGCCGCGTCGGTCTTGCGGATAAAGAAAGCCTCGATCGATTCGCCGTGTTCCGGGTTGGACAGGCAGTTCTCGTTGCGGCAGGCTATCTCGTCGAAGTGGTAGATCCGCGGCGGCATGCCGAGTCGATATTTTTTTATTACCTCATGGCCGGTAATCAGGTTCAGGGTGCAGCCCGGCGATACCGCGCCGAGTTTCTTGAGGTCCTTCTCGCCGAACGACAGCACGTCGGGCACCGAGATGAGGCCCTTGAAGACTTCCGGCCCCTGGTTGGAATGATAGACGCCGTGCGAGGAACGCAGGTTCAATCCCAGCACCCGGCGGATCTTGTCGATCTGATCCCAGATGGCCTGCAGGCTCTGGCCGGAGGCGATGTGGTCGATAACGAGGCCCATGTCGACCGGCTTGATGCCGACCTTGTACTCCGGCTTGTTGTGCCGCGCCACCGGCACTTCCAGCACGAACTCCTCGTCGGCCGACGCCGGCGTCAGCCCCTGCCCCGTAAAATCCTGGCCGATGACGCCGGCGCACATCGCCATCTCGACGATACGGGTATAGTAGCCGTTGGCCGACTGCTGGTCCCAGGCGTTGAGCGGCGTGTCGTCCAGAAAGGTCGGGATGGTCGGGTTGAAGCGGTCGCGCGGCAGGGGATGGTAGAAGCGGGTGCCGGCGGCGACTTTGTCCAACATGTCCTTGCGGAAGGTGACCGCCTTGCGCAGGGCCGGCGCCTTGTCCAGCACCTTCTCGCCCATCCGCTCCAGCTGCAGGCGCGTAAAGTACCAGATCGGCGAGACCTTGCCCGCGGCCAAGTACTCGTCCAGGCTACCGTAAATCCGCACCTCGAAGCCGTTGCGGCGCATCTTGTCGATGTAAAATTCAGGCATGCCCAATTCCGGCGGCGCGATCAGGTCGACGATGGCGTGCTTGAAAACTCGCAGGCCGTCGGCCTTGGAGTGCACCGTCCGGCCATGGTACAGGTCGCCGATCAGGGCCAGGTGGATGCGGTCCTCGTTCCAGTCCAGCTGCTCGAGGAAGCTGAACTCGTCCAGGAACTCCTGGGTCGGATGCTCGTGCTTGCCGTCGCCGGCGTTGATGAACGACGGCCGGGGATAGCCGTTGCGGTCGGCCCAAGGCCCAAGCGAATCGGCCAGCCAGCGGCAGACGCCCTCCTGCTTGGAGCGGATGACGAACAGCGACTCGGCCGCGTAGCCGACCAGCATCTTGATGGTATCGGTGATGCTTTCGTTCTTGGCGAACGACGAGGTGGCCGTGTCAAACAGGTTGACGCGCGAACCGTGGAACTCGGCGGCGTTGCGGAACGATTCCCGGGTACGGGTCGAGTTTTCCAGGAAGATCAAGTAGGCCGAAAAGTCGGCGTCGGCGATGCGAAAGCGGTCGGCCTGTCCGCCTGAGCGCAACTCTTCCTTGAGAGAGCGCGCCTGCCGGTACAGATAGCGCTGCTCATCCACCGACAGGTCGTTTACCACGGCGATGGTCCTGCCCTTGAACGGTCCGTTTCTGGTCATGGTGTCTCCTCCTAAAAAAAAGGGCGAAGCGGCCTGTTGCCCCTTCGCCCCGTAATCACGGTGTCAGTTCCTTGGCCGTTTTTAACGTCACGGCATCCATGACGATGAAGGCCCCGGAGGGCGACTGGGCCACCAGCTGCCCTTCTGCCCGGCTCAGGAAGGTCCACTGGCTGACGGCATCCGAGGAAGCCCGCAGTTCCAGGCTAACCGGATCGTAGCGGCCGATGACCCACTTGCCGTCCTGGCGGATGACCGCGAAAACCGCCTCGTCGTAATACCAGAGCATGGTATCGGCGAAGACTTCCTCCTGGGCCTGGATAATGGTCGAGAAATCGGCCCGGTCGACGCGTACCAGGCGGATGACGCCGCCTGATGCGGTAGCCATGCCGGCCACGGCGACGATGGCCTGGCCGGTGTCGATGGCCGTGGCCGCCCAGATGGTATTGAGCTCGCTGCGGCGGATGCGCAGGCCGGTGGTCATGTCCACCAGCACCAGGCGGGACAGCGGCATCAGCGGGTTCATCAGCTCGAACAACAGGGTACCGTTCTCGGCGTCGCCGCCGGCGGCCTCGATCTGCTCGATGATCTCGGCTTGCTGGTCGTCGGCGATCTCGTCGCGCTGCTCGGCGATATTCTCCTGTTGGGCGTCGACCTCGGCCTGACGCTCGTCCAGGGCGGCCGCTTCCTCGGCCAGGCGGGCGGCCTCGGCGTCGCGCGCCGCCTGATCCGCCGCGCGGGCCGCGTCGGTCTCGGCGATGCCGCCGGTCTGGGTATCGCCTGGCTCGGTAGTAGTCTGGACAGTGGTATCGACCTGAGCGGTGTCGCCTGGCGGTGTGATCGTGCCCTCCTGGGCGGCGCGGTTGGCTTCCTCCAGGCGGCGCTGCTCCTCGGCGATGCGCGCCCGTTCGGCGTCGATGGCGGCTTGTTCCTGCTCGACGTCGCGTTCCATGATGTCGACGATGTTCTGCCTATCCTCGATGGCCCGGTCGTCAGTCTCCTGGCGCAGGTTCTCGATGACGGCCGGATCGGTGATGGGCGTGGTGGACACCGAGCCGATGACGCCCGGTCCGGCCCGCCGGCCCAGCGGGATGACGATGCGCGAGCGGCCGGCCCACTGGTCCCAACGCAGGGCCAGGCCGGCGTTGGCGGCAGTCAACTCAGCGGTGACCACCGCTTTATAGTTGGCGGAGAAATAATCCATCCGCGAGCGGTAGACGGCATTGTAGATAGTGATAAAGACGGCCAGGGTATCGGCGTCGGCTTGGCTGTAGCCATAGGCGCCGACCAGGTAGCCAGAAATGATACGCCGCAGGTTGGCGATATGGTCAACTGTCACACCCGGCCCCAGAAACAGGATGTCGGCGTCGAAGCCTTCCCGGGTGGCCGGATCGACGGCATGGATGACAAAGTAACGGTTACGGTCGCCGGTTTGGCGGGCGCCGGCGGCCACGGCCCGGCCCAGGCTGCCGCCGACATCGCGCAGGTCGGCGATGGTGCTGACCACGGCCTGCGATTGCGGCCCGACATAGTTGATGAACTCGATGGTCTGAGCGCTGACCGAGCGCAACTCGTCCTGCGCAACGTCCTGCGTCCAGGCGCCTGCGGTGAGCAGCAACAATCCGGCTAGCGCGAGGCAAAGCCTTTTTATCATAGTAGGTACTCCTTAGCGGACAGCACTGATATTCCGGAGCGCGGTCTCGGCCCGTTGCCGAACCACCCGCGACCACGCCGGTCCCAAAAAACGCACCAGCGCGGCGGCGCCAGCCGGCCGATCCAGATTGCCACCGCCCCGGTAGACGGCCTCAATAGCGCCGATCACGGCCAGGGCTACCCGATTATCCAGGTAGGCTCTACCGACCGCGGCGAAGGCCGCCAAGGCCGCGCCAGCCGGATCCAGGCCGATGGCCGCAATAGCGTCGGCGACGGCGGCCAACAGCACCGGATCGCGTTCCTGCCGGAAGATGGTCGCCAGGATGGCCACCGTTTCCGGCTCGGCGAACAGGCCAACGACCGCACAGGCCTGCACCCGGGTCGGCAAGCCGAGTGGCGACAAGCCAGAGCGGGTACTGCCGGCGCCAGAATCGCTCACGCCAGTCGCCAAAGCCAGAGCCAACAGCAGAGAGCGTTCCAGCTCTACCCCAATAGTACCAGATTTTACGGATTTTTCAATATCAAACAGTCGATTGCGCAAGGAATCTTCGTTGGCCAGCCCGCCTGGCACCCAGAACAGCTCTTCATCGAGCAGCCGGGCTGCCGCCGCCAGCGTCAGGCGGGGCCGTTCTGCCGCCGGTGCGTCGAAGGGCCGCTCAAAACGGTAGGCATACAGGATCCAGTCGCGGCCGCTGGAAAACACCGCGCCGCTCTGGCCGGCCAGGGCTGGCGTCGCGCTATTGCTGAGGCGCAGTTCGCGCAACAACTCCCCATCCAGGTTATAGCTGGCAGCCACGGCGGCCGACAGCGCCACAATCCGGTCAGGATAGACCTGCAGGCGGGCAGCCTGGCGGACGGCGGTGGCGGTAGCCCACAACAGCTCCCCGCTGGCGCTGTGGGCCGACAACTGGCCGGAGGCATCCAGAAGGTACAGGCGACTAGCGGTCGGCTGCATAGCCAGCAAAGCCCGGCCGGTACCGGAAAGCTCAGCCAGGCGTTGGCCCTGGGCGTCCAGCCGAACGACGTTGCCATCGGCCAGAGCTATATAAAAACCATCCGGACCAGCTCTGGCGACCATCGGGGCGGCGGCCAGCGCTGCCGGAGCGGCCAACAACTCGCCGGCTGTCGAGCGCAGCTGCAATGCGCCTCCCGCTAGGGTGTATAACACCGTGTCAGCGGGGCCGAGCACCGGCCCCAAGGCGGCCGCTGCCGACAGGGTCTGCTGCCACAGCAGGCGGCCATTGGGCAGCCGGGCCTGGGCCACCGCGCCGGCCACCAGGTAAACGCGCCCCCCGCTATCGACAACCGGCTCCAGCTGCAACGGCTGGCCGATATTAACCGACCACACTGCCTGGCCGGCCCGGTTAACCAGCGATAACTGGGAGGGGCCTTCCATAACCAGAGCCCGGCCAAACGGATCGCAGACGATAAACGGCAGCTGACGCTGGGGCAAACTGCGCATCCCCAGGGCTACCCCGTCTTCGGACACGATATGCAGGACGCGACTGTCGGATAAAAACCAGAGCAAACCCTGAGCCGCCGTCGGCCCGTAGGTGATAAGACCACCTGCCGGAAAGCGAAACAGAACCTCGGCCGCTTCGTAGATCAGCGGACCGCTCTGGGCGGCAACCGTCTCCAGGACCGACTCGCGGCTGGTTTGACCAAGCGCCAGGCCGGCGCCAACCAAGCCAAACAGCGCGGCCAGGCATAGCCTGATCAACGGAAAGCCGGAAAAACGCTTAGACACACCGGCACCTCCACCGCCTGGATCATAACACACCCGCCGCCGGTCATGAAACCAGGCGCTGGGCTGCCGCCGAGGTCACCCGCCAGCTTCAAACCCGGCGCACTCAAAAAAAAGCAGGCGCCGATGCGCTTGCTTTTTTATTGTCTGGGGGATCAGACGGTCGGCTAGGAGTCTGTCGACCGGATCAGGGTAAGGTGGTCAGCAAGGCCCGGGCGTCGGTAGTCTGGTCGGCATTGCTAAACCAGGCTGCGGCCAGTGCCCTGGTCAACAAGGCCTTGGCGGCGGCCGGATCGCCATAACGAGCGTTCAGGGTGGCCAGCATTAGCGTATAGGTGGCTCTGAACTCGCCGGCGTTTTCCGGATCGCCGGAGCGCAGGGCAAACAGAGCCCGGGCGGGCGAACCCATCGCCAAGCCGGCCTGGGCGGCGTGGTAAGCGGCCGAAGCCTGGCCGATCGGATCACCGGCCTCAATGAAGTATTCTTGGGCCAAGTTGAAATGGTTCCAAGCGCTGGCCGGATCCTCGGCGTCCATGGCCAACAAGCCTTCATTCATGGCGTGCTGGGCATCTTGGGCGGGGCCAGCCCATATCTGCCCCTCCTCTTCGACTGCCGCCGAAGCGCGGACGCCGGCCACCGTCGATTCCTGGGATCCCGTCGCCTGGTTGGCCATCTGCTCGAGCTTATCGGTCAGGTTGGTGATAACATTGGAAACCGGCCTGGCCTGCAGCAAACTGTCGACTATATAATTGCCGGCGGTGCTGAGGACGACCTTCGTGCCATTCTGAGCCGACAACTCGACGATGGAGCGCGCAGCTAGCCGAATAGTGCGGCTGGAATCGAAAACATCGCCGAAATCAAGCGCCACCCAGCCTGACGAAGCCTGAACCTGCACAGTCCCGTCGACAAAATCGACGGTTACGGGAACAGCCCAAGCCATTAAGGCGACAGCGAACATCAAGGCCAGAACCATCATAGATTTTTTTCGATTTAACATTACCAACTCCTCCTGGGCGGAATACTGAAAGCTTGATCCTATTATATAGCCACTACCCGAAAAAAACCAGCACCCGCGCGCAAAAAATCGACATTCTACGACTATATATCTGGCAATTCGAGGCGCAATGTGATAGACTCGCCAGTATAAGGCTTTTCTCCAGATCGCAGGTTAATTTATTTTTTATGCATACTGGAGACATTGGATTAATAAATCGCTACAGGAGGACATCATGAAAAGCAGAACGGTACGCGACGTCTTGTGCTTGTTGGCTATCGTCAGCCTGGCGTTGCCGATCTTCGCCCAGGATGTCCGGGTGCAGGTCTCGCCCGTAATCATGGTGCCTCTGGCGGAAGCGGATGTTTACGGCCTCGGCTTTGGCGGCGGAGCCCTACTGACCTTCGATTTATTCGGCTTCCTAGCTCCTTACGCCAGCGCTGATTTTATCTTCATCGGCCCACAGTCCAGCCAATTACAGTCTTCCCTGACACTGGTCTCGGCCGGTGCCGGCCTCGGGCTCTACCTCTATCCACTACCGCGCGTCAAACTCGGCCTATCAGCCGGTCCTGGCATCTATATCGGCAGCTGGCAGCAGGCGTCCGGCGAACCCATCCCCACCGGCAACCTTAACTGGCGGGCCGGCGTCGAGGCCGGCTTCCGCATCTCCCCCAGCCTGACGGTTTCGGCCTCGGCCTCGTATATCGATTTTCGCATGCGCCAGGAATCCCTTTTCCAGGGCTTATCAGTCTCCCTGCTGGCCGACATCGGCCTGAATACCCGAAACAGCGAGGGCCGCGTCGTGGCTCAAGGCGCCGATAGCACCCCGGTCTTCCCGACCCTGGCCGGCGACTACCTCGAGTCACCCTTCGGTAGCCTCGGCCTCCGCAACGCCGAGAGCGCCGAGATCAGGCAGGTGGAAATCTGGTTTCAGGCCGACCCCTACACCTCCGCGCCGGTGCTCTGCGCCTCGCTACGCCAGATCCAGCGCGGGGCCAGCGTCACCGTCCCGCTGACGGCGGCCTTCTCCGACCAGATCATGGGCGTCACCGAGACCCTGCGCCTCAACGGCACTATCATCGTCAACTACGAACTGCTCGGCGAGCGCCGCGTCGCCACCGCTGAAACCTCCATTTCAATCATGAACCGCAATGCCCTCACCTGGCAGGATGAGCGGGTGCTGGCCGCCTTCGCCAGTCCCAACGACCCCGCCTTGCTCGATACCACCAAATTCCTGGCCGGCGTGGTCCGGTCCAATATTCAGGCGGACCTCGATAACAATCTCCAGTACGCGCTGGGACTGTTCGAGGGCTTCCGGCTATCCGGCATCGCCTGGGCGGCCGACCCGCAAACCCCTTACGCCGCCACCCGGGCCAACAGCGACAGCGTCGATTACGTCCAGTTCCCGCACCAGACCATCGCCTACCGCTCCGGCGACTCCGACGACCTGGCCGTGCTCTACGCCGCGGCCCTGGAGTCGGTCGGCGTCCCAGCCGCCCTCATCGCCCTCGACGACGAGGTACTCGTCGCCTTCCGCATGAGCTCGACCACCGCCATCACGCGCACCATGTTCGCCAGTCAAGAAAACTTCATCTTCATCAACGACGAAGCCTGGGTGCCCGTCAAGGTCAGCCTGATCCGCGAAGGTTTCCTCCGGGCCTGGAGCGAGGCCGTCCTGACCCTCAACCGGGCCGGCGCCGAAGGAGCCCCGACCGGCTTCTTCGCGCTGGCCGACGCCTGGGGCGATTTCCCGCCGGCCGGCGTTCCCGGCGTCTCGGCGCAAACCCGCAAGCCGGCCGAGGAACAGGTCCGCACGGCCTTCAACGCCGTCGTCAGCCTGGTCATCTCCCGCGAGGTCGAGCCGCGCGCCGCCGCCATGCGGAACGCTTTCGGTCCTTCCGGCGGCACGGCCCGCCAACACAACGCACTAGGCATACTCTACGCCCGCTACGGCATGTACCGCGAAGCCCTCGCCGCCTTCCAGGAAGCGGCGGCCCGCGGCGAACGCCGGGCGGCCATCAACATCGGCAACGTGGCCTTCCTGCTCGGCGAATTCGAGACCGCCGTCGCCTGGTACGAAAGCGCCCTGCAAACCATGCCCGACGATGTCACGCCGCTAATCGGCCTGGCCCGCTCCTATTACGAGCTGGATATTTACGACAAGGCCGACGAATACTTCCGCCGCGCCGCCGCCCTCCGGCCCGAGCTAGCCGAGCGCTACGGCTACCTGTCCGCCCGCCTGTCCGGCACGACCGCCCGCGCTTCGGCCGCCATGGATCGCCTTGGCGACATGATATGGGAAGATGAATAAGCGGCGGCGGCTCGAAGAGAGTTATAAATGCGTACGAACTTAAATAAGTTCTTAACATGCGCCACTCTCGCCGGCCTGGGGGCGGTCTTCGCGTTTGGCCAAGACGGTATCGCCTCGAGCCCTCCTCTCCAAGCCGCCCCAGCATCCGCCATAACGCCCCAGCAAGCCGCCCCGCCGTCGCGCTTGGCCATCACCCAGAGTGTCGAGGCTTGGTTCCCGACCCTGCTGGCGGGCGATTCCGATATCGGCCTGGTCTTTGGCAGCACCTTCCAACTGGCCTGGTCAATCCTGCCGCAACTGGATTTATTGGGTCGGGTTAGCCTCAATTCGGTTCAACCGACCGCAGGCACTAACATGATTTATTATGGCGGCGCTGCCGGCATCGGCTTCCGCCTCAAGCTCTCCGACTACTTTTCCCTCAACCTGAGCGCCTTCGCCGGCCTCGGCGAGATTCCCGATACCGCCAACAATCCGGATGACCCGCAACGCTACGGCCTGTACGAGGTCGGCGCCAGGGCCGAAGCCAGCCTGCGTCTGACCGGCGCGCTTAACCTCGGCTTCAACGTCGGCTACCAACGGCTGGCCACCCCGGCCTACAGCTTCATCGACGCCCTCAGCGCCGGCCTCAGCCTGCGAATGGTTCCGTCAGACCTGTTCGATACGCAGACGGCCTTCACCTTCTCGCGCGTTCAACTGGACACGGTCTTTCCCGTGCTGCGCTCCTGGTACGCCAAGGAACCGTTCGGCGTCGTGGAGGTCCGCAACGACGAGGACGGCCCCATCGCCAACGTAAAGATTTATTTCTTCGCTGCCGAGTACATGGGCAGCCCGCAGCTGTGCGCCACCATCCCGCGGCTGGCTCCGGGCGAGACGGCCAGCGTCAACCTGAACGCCATCTTCGACGAGCGCGTGCTGCAGCTTACCCAGAACAGCGTCACCTCGGCCGAGATCACCGCCGATTACTCGTTCTTCGGCGCGCGCAAGCACAAGGCCGAAAACGTCAACCTGAGCCTGCACCACCGCAACGCCATGACCTGGGAAGACGACCGCCGCGCCGCCGCCTTCGTTTCGCCGACCGACCCGGCCGCCCTGTGGTTTGCGCGCTACGCCTCGCGCATCGTGCGCGACCGCATGCGCGCCGACCTGCCGGCCAACGTCCAATACGCGCTCGGCATCTTCGAGGCACTCCAACTCTACGGCCTCAACTACGTCATCGACCCCAACAGCGCCTACACCGACATGGCCGAAAACGCGCTGTCCGTCGACTACCTGCAATACCCGGGCGAATCGCTGATGTACCGCGGCGGCGATTGCGACGACTTGTCCATCCTCTTCTGCTCGCTGATGGAATCGGTTGGCATCGACTCGGCCTTCATCACCATACCCGGGCATATTTTTATCGCTTTCGACGCCGGCATCGGCGAAGCCGAGGCGCGCGAGCAATTCTTCGACCCCGACCTACTCTTCGCGCGCGACGGCCGGGTTTGGGCGCCGCTGGAAATCACCATGGTGCGCGACGGCTTCGTCAAGGCCTGGCGCATCGGCGCCAAGCAATGGATGGACAACGACCGGATCGGCGCCACCGGCTTTTTCCCCATGTACGAAAATTGGCGGCAGTACCCCTCGACCGGCATCCAAAACGCCTCACGCTTCGACCTACCCGACGAGGCCGAAGCCATGCTGGCCTTCGACACCGCCGTCAACCGCTTCATCGTCCGCGAACTCACCCCCGCCATGCGCCAATTCGAGACTCAGCTGACCACGGGGCGCAATGGCCAAACCCTCAACGAGTACGGCGTGGTACTGGCCCAGGCCGGCCTGCTCGACGAGGCCTGGAGCCGCTTCAGCGAAGCCGCCGAGGCCGATTATACCTGGGCCTGGAACAACCTGGCCAACATCGCCTTTATCCGCCAGGATTACGAGCTGGCCTATTCCTATTATGATTGGGCCCTCTCGCTGATACCGGACGACCCGCTGGCCACCCTCGGCAAGGCGCGCTGCGCCTACGAGCTCGACCGTTACGCCGAATCGCGCGAACTGCACGACGCGCTGGACAGCGGCGCGCCTGACCTGACCGCCCGCTTTGGTTACCTGGCCTCGGTATACGGCGGCACCGGCCGGGCCTGGTCGCTGGCCGACCGGCTGAAAGGCACCATCTGGTCCCGTCCTGGCCTAAGCTTTGACACGCAGCCCCGCCGCCAGACCGCCGACCCGACCAGCCAGCCCATTGCCGCGACGCCGGCTACGGCGACTGAACCAGTCGCTATCCCCGTCCCCGCACCGACAGCCCTCGCCGCCAGCGTCGCGGAGCCAGCCCTCGACAACTCGCCAACGGTGACCGCGCCTGAAACCATCCCAACCCAAACAGTGGCCAGCCAGCCGCAAACGCTGGCTGCCGCAGTCGAAGCACTGCCATTGAACGTAGCCGAATCAGTACCCGAGGATATAGCAGAAGTAGTGCCGGCAGAAGTAGCCGATGCGGCGCCCGTGGCTGTAATCGAATCTTCACCGGTTACCCTAGTCGAGGCGCCGCCGGGGCAGACCGACGAGACGACAAGTCCGACCGCCCTGCCCGCCGCCGGAAAGAATCCCCGTATCGCGGCCATACCGATGGCTGAAGCAGCCCCAATCATAGAGCCAATCATGGCGCCAGAGCCTTTGACAACCTCACTTGAATCGACAAGCCCGACCGTCGCGGTGGCAGCTCCGACTCCGCCTCCCCCTACACCGGCACTTGAGCCAGTTACCGCACCCGTACCCGTAGCGACACCTACTGCGGAACCCACCCCGCCGGCGCCGGCTATCCCTGTTGCCCCAACGACTCCAGCGACTCTCGCTATCGCCTTGGCTCCGCCGACACCAGCCGTGCCTGTCGCAGTGCCAGTCACGCCCCCGGCTCCTGAACCGGTTCGCATCGCCCCGCCAGCCATCGTCAGGCAAGCACCGGTCGACGCCACCATTGCCGCCGCCCGCGTCGTCGCGCCGACCGTCGGCCAGAGCGCTCCAAGCGATACCAGCCTGACAACAGCCCAAGCCGTAGCGGCTACCCAGGCTGCACCGGTTGTTGCCGCGCCAGCTGTAGCTGCGCCGGTGGCCAACACTCCAGCCGCCCCGGTACCGGTACCAACCCAAACGCCGATTAGCCTGCCGGTACCTGCCGCCGCTCAAAGCCTGGCGCCGCCAGCACCCATTGTCGCGCCGGCCCAAATACTCGTGCCGGCGCCAACGCCCGCCCCGGCGCCAGTTCCAGCCGCCGCAATGACGACGCCAGCCCCTGCCGCCGCGCCGGCATCGATCTCGCTTCCTGTGCCGCCGCCGGCAGCGGTGGCGCTGCCAGTACCTACGCCGGCTCCGGTAATCACACCTGCGACGCCAGAGGCCACGCCGGCGCCGATTACGCTTCCTGTGCCGTCGCCGGTAGCGGTGACCGTTCCTGTGCCGTCGCCGGTAGCGATGACCGTTCCTGTACCGACGCCGGTAGCGGTGACCGTTCCGGTACCGACGCCCGCTCCGACACCGACCCAAACGCCACCGCTAGCCATCGAACCTGCGCCAGCCGCGCCGATCGCGGTTCAATCCCAGCCGGAGGAATCGATCCGCCTGGCCGAGCAGCCCAGCGCTCCGCCAGCGGCCCCCGCCCGCCCGCTACTCGCGGCAGCCCCCTTTGCGCGTCTGCCGCGCGGCTGGCAGCCGGAGAGCAGTGCAGAGGACATGCGTGACGGTATCGTAACGGCGGTCGAAGAGCCGGAATTAGTGGCCGTCGCCGAACCAAACGCCCAGGCAAAGCCCGAAACGGCCATCGTCACGGCGCCAAGCCAGCCAAGCGAAGAAACAATAACCACCCCAAGCGACGGCGCCGACGGCGCCGAGCTGATTCCCGGCCCGCACACCGCTCCTGCCATGACCTTCACCAGCGTCGACTTTACCAGCCCTGCCATCCGTCGCACCAACGGCATCTGGCGGCTTACCGCCAGCGACGCCGTCATGACGAACAGCCTGGCCATGGCCGCCAAGCTCCTCATCCCAATAACAGGCTTCGACGGTCCGACTGCCTACGAGTTCAGCGCCCGCTCCCTGGGCAACGACTGGGTAGGCTTTGGCCTGCACATCCATGGACAAGGCGCCTGGCGACTCGAAAACTACGGCGGCGGCGACTCCCTTCTGGTCTGGTTTACCAGCGACCCGGAACACCATGGGGACACGGCGACCCGACTGCAAATCTACCGCTCCTTCGACGAAGTGCGGATGGTGTTGCTGACGTCGGTGGTTATTCCCGAATCGGTCTTCCAGACGAACCGCATCCGCATCGAATACGACCCAGCCACCGGCCACATTCAGGTATTTGTCAACGATATTTCCAGGCTGACTTTCAGTCTGCCACGGAACGCCCAGTCCTTTGACTATGCCGCCTTGCGCTCGATCAACCGGGCGGAATTTTCGGATGTCAGCATCCAGCCCATTAGTAATAGATAGTTTACGGAGGATAATTATGAAAGCACGAAAAAACGCATCACAGCTCATCAAACGGCTCATCCACCTCGGATGCCTAGTCCTAAGCGTTTCGATAATCTCAACCTGTGACGATTTTTTCGGCAGTGACGATATAAAAGATATTATCAGACAGGATGTGATTGCGGCCAACGCCCCTCCAGTTACGATAAAACTGCAAGCGTACAACGATTCCATGGGTGTACCAAGCCCCTATGGGGAACAAACCTGGAAAATTGGCATAAATTACAATATATCCACGACGGTAGGTACCGATTATTCTTTTTTGGGTTGGACGCACGATGGCGAACCCGGCGATATAACTTTTGAGGATCCGGCAAAGAACAGCACGAAAGTCATGATAAATGTCGATAAAAACGACCTCCAGATTATACCGCTCTTCGACCGGCGACCATATGTGGCTACCTGGACACCATATTCCGGGTCACCGCAAAACCTCATCAATAAAAAAATTATCGCCACCTTTAATGAGCCAATTATTGATCTTTCAACTGAGCTAGGTGAAGGTAAAATAATACAAATTACAACCGTAAAAAGCGCAAACGTAACGACTGCCGAACCACAGCATATAGAATCGCGTTTCACTGCTTCAGTTATAGGTAGTTCTCTAACATTGCAACTGCTCGAAGGCGAATATCTCGATATTTTCAGCACTATCTCAATAACACTCGCGTCAACGCTTACCGATCTGGCCGGCAATACAATGACCGGTGATTTTACCTGGTTCTTTGAAACCGGCAACGGAAAAGACGAAACTGCACCGGAAATATCCAGCTTTAGGATCAACGATCAAGCCAACAGCCTGAGGACAAATAATTCGACCGTGGCGATATCCATAACAGCCGAGGATGATCTGGGTGATGTAACCCAAATGAAAATCATAGAAACACCATGGAGCACGGGACTTGGCACAGGAAGCGCAACTGGTGGAATTATAACCTCAGACATACTCGATTATTTGCCGGAAAGTAATTATATTCGGCGTACGGTGGATGGATGGAGTAAAATTCAGGTAATGGTTGCAGACAATACCGGCAATTGGTCTAGCGTCGATGTCGAAGATGCGAGCAATACCGTCTTTGTAGATCTTGATACTACTCCGCCTAGCATCACTGGTGTTTCCTTCAACCCAAGCAGCGGTTGGCAAAAAGTTGGCGATACTGTCACCGTGACTATCAACACCGGTGAAGCAGGCTTGTCTGCAGGTGTTATCACAGTAAATGGCGTAATGGCAACTGGATTCACCGATGTTGGCGATGGAACCTACACCGTTACCTACACCATAGCTTCTGGCAACACAACCATTACAGAAGCCCAACAGATACCTGTCAGTGTAGTATTGATAGACGCACTTGGCAATTCATCACCAACCTTTACAACAGCTCCAGCCGCAACATCGTCTCCAGCAATTGACGCAATACCTCCGACCATCTCTAATGTATCTTTCGAACCGAGCAGTGGCTGGAGAAAGATCGGTGATACAATAACCATGACCATAAATGCCGGCGAACCCGGGCTGGCGGCCGGAACCATCACTATCAATGGCGTGGCTGCTACAAATTTCCGCTCTGGTGCTGGCAACACATACCTCGTGGACTACCTTGTATTAGAAGGGCATACTAACAGAACTATAACCGATACAATTCCGATCAGCGTTATTTTAAATGACCTGGCCCTTAATAGCTCAAGTGAATTCACCACTACACCAGCGGCGGCAGCCTCTCCCGGTATTGACGCAACCCTGCCAATCATCTCTGTAGGCTCCACCACCGGAATCCCGGTTAATGGTACTCAGACTATGACCATTAACGGAGAGGAAGCGACCCTCCAAGCAAAAATCGGCCCAGCCGACTTCTCCAGCTTCACTGATGGCGCGGCCATAAACACTATCGAAGGTTGGGCAGCCGTTATTCAAGACGAAACCTTCACTGTTGACATTCAGAGTGCCGACAATGCCGGCAACATCGGAATCACAAGCGCCAGTTTCACTAAGGATATCGTGGGCCCAACCGTAGCCTCGGTCGTTTTTGTCGACGACAGCCTGACTGTCGCCGGGCCAAGCAGCCTGGTGACCATCACCTTCAGCGAGCCGGTTACTGGCTTTACTATCGCGGATCTTGCCGTGGACAATGGCACGCTCAGTACTTTCGCTGGTTCCGGCGCCACCTACACCGTCACCTTTACCGCCAGTGCTAATACTGAGGCGGCCAGCAACGGCTTCCAGGTCGGCTCAGCTTACATCGATGCCGCCGGCAATAGCGGCAGCGTGGGCAGCGCCGCCTATAGTATTGACACCAAAGCCCCGACGGTAACCTCAGTCCTTTTCGACGACAGCAATCTGAATGTCGCCGGGCCAAGCAGCTTGGTAACAATCATCTTCAGCCAAGACGTTACTGGCTTCACTGTTGGCGACATTTCCGCTCCCAATGGCGCGCTCAGTGCTTTCAGTGGTTCCGGCGCCACCTACACCGTCACCTTTACCGCCAGTGCTAATACCGAGGCGGCCAGCAACAGCTTCCAGGTCGGCTCAGCTTACATCGATGCCGCCGGCAATAGCGGCAGCGTCGGCAGCTCCACTTACAGTGTAGACACCAAGACCCCATCGGTAGCCTCCATCGTTTTTACCGATAACAGCCTGAATGTCGCCGGGCCAAGCAGCCTGGTGACCATCACCTTCAGCGAGCCGGTTACTGGCTTCACTGTCGGCGACATTTCCGCTCCCAATGGCGCGCTCAGTGCTTTCAGTGGTTCCGGCGCTAGCTACACCGTCACCTTTACCGCCACGGCCAATACCGAAGCGGCCAGCAACAGCTTCCAGGTCGGCTCTGACTACAGCGATGCCGTCGGCAATAGTGGTAACGCTAACAGCACTACATACAGTATTGACACCGTCGCCCCGACGGTAGCCTCCATCGTTTTCGCCGACGACAGCCTGACTGTCGCCGGGCCAAGTAGCTTGGTGACCATCACCTTCAGCGAACCGGTTACCGGCCTCGCTGTTGGCGACCTTACCGCTCCCA
>MIAR01000058.1 GCA_001829185.1 Spirochaetes bacterium GWB1_60_80 | reverse complement strand
TTTTTCAAACTCGATCAAATTTGTCGGAAAGTCATCACCAAGCATAAAATCCCCCAATATGATTAGTATACTTCATTATTGTGGATATGCATTTTAAGTTTTGTTTGAATCGGGATAAACCACCACGCGGTTGCGCCAGACGCAACGCCGACCGCCACATCTGCCGTCTTTAAGTTTTGTTTGAATCTGGGAAAACCACCACGCGGTTGCGCCCCGATTCCTTGGCCATAAACAGGGCCTTGTCGGCCGCCTGGTAGAGCCCCTTGGCATCACCGGCGTGGGCTGGCGCGGCGGCGACGCCCAGGCTGACGCTCAGGCTAGCCTTGACCGGAGCCGCTTCGGGGCCGGGCCGGAATTCCAGGAACAGCTGCTCGCTGGCGGCGCGGATGACCTCGGCCAGCTCGAAGGCGGCCGCACAATCCAGCCCTGGCAAGAAAAAGGCAAACTCGTCGCCAGCCAAGCGGGCTGCCACGCCGTTCTCGGGCATCAAAGTGCTGTAGATGGCGCCGGCGCTGGCGATGACAGCGTCGCCAGCTTCGCTGCCCAGCCGGTTGTTGATCTCATGGAAGTTGTCGATATCGAGCATCAACAAGGCGCTGACCGGCACGCGGCCGGCGTGGCGCGACAAGCGGCTGCGCATCGCCTCCTCCAGGAAGCGGCGGTTGAAGAGACCGGACATCTCGTCGATCACGGCGCGCTTGCGGGCGGTTTCGCCCCAGCGCACGATGTCTTGCAGGAAAATCGACGCCTCGTCCAGCCAGCCAGCCATGATCTTGGCCATGCGCACCAGCATGAGCACCCCGATGTCGGCGTGTTCCCAGACGATACGGTAAAAATCAATGGCGTCGAGGATCAGCAGTTCGGCTTCCTCCAGCACCTCGCAGGTCGCGGAGCGCGGAGCGTTGTCGATGATCGACATCTCGCCGAAAAAGCGCCCAGGTCCGAATTCGTATACTTCGCGCTCATTGCCGTCTACGTCGCGGGCCATGGAAACAACATGGCCCGACTTGACGAAGTACATCGAGGCGCCGGTATCGCCCTGGTGGAAAATGATGGCTCCGGCCGGTAGGGTTTCCTGGCGGACCAGGCCGGCCACGACGGCCAGCATCGACCGGTCCAGGCCGGCGAATAACTCGCAGGCAGCCAAAACGGCAACCAGCTCTTCGGTATAGGTCATGCCCGGCCGCCCGTGCGGTAGATGCGGTCGCCGCCATCCTGCCAGGCGCTCATCAGGCAGGCGTGGGTCCGCTCGACCAAGGGCCGGAAGGAGGCGTAGTCGAGCGGCCAGAAGCCCAGCGCCATGCTGACGGTAAAACCGCCGACGCTGCCAGCCAGGCTATCGTCCAGCCGCAAGGCCGCAAAAGCCCGCACCAGGCGCCCGGCCAGCCAGCCGGCCTTCTCAGCCGTGCAGCGCGGAATAACCAAGGCGGTTTCGTTACTGCGCAGACGAATGGCCCAACCGCCTTCGCGGCCGGCTTCGGCCTGCAGCAGTTCGGCAATGCGGGCCATAGCCAAGTCGCCGGCGGCGTGGCCCCAATGGTCGCACAGATCCTTGAAACGGTCGGGTTTCATGAACAGCAAGGCCACCGGCGTGGCGCGCAGCAGCTTGCGCGGCAGTTCCTCGTCGAGGTAACTGCGCTGCCAGAGCCCGGTGGCGGCGTCGGTGTACATCTGCTTGCGCAACTCGCGCACCCAGGGCGCGTTCTCCGAGATCAGCATCTGGGTGGAACGCACCCGCGACGAAATCATCGACACGGCGCGCAGTAGCAGGCGGGCGCTAATGTCCGGCCGGGCGGCGGCGATGGAGTCGATGGATTGGCCGAGGTCGGGAAACAGCAGCAGCTCGGTAGCCGCCCCGGCCACGGCGCGCACGTCGTGGCTGGCCTGCCGGGCAAAGTCGAAGTCGCCCAGGACGTCGCCGTCAATGAAGGTAGCCATTGGCTCCAGGGAGCCGTCAGCGCCCTGGCGGCAGACCTCGACACTGCCCTGGTGGACGATATAGAAACGGCTGGCCGGTTCGCCCGGCGCAAAAACGCTGTCGCCGGCCTTGTAGCCGTAGACGCCGGAATGGGACGCCAGCCAGTAGAGGTCATCCGGCAGCAGGCGGGAGAAAAACTCCGCCCGCTGCAGGAGAGCGACCACGCCGCTGTACGGTACGTCCAGCCGTTTCACCGCCAGTCTCCGGGCCTCAGGCCTGCGGCTTCATGGTAGGGAACAGGATGACGTCGCGGATGCTGTAGGCATCGGTCAGGAACATGATGACCCGGTCGATGCCGATACCCATGCCCCCGGTCGGCGGCATGCCCACTTCCAGGCTAGCGATGAAATCCTCGTCGAACATGTACGCCTCGTCGTCGCCCAGCTCGCGCTCGCGCGCCTGCTGCTGGAAGCGCTCCAGCTGGATGATCGGATCGTTCAGCTCGCTGTAGGCGTTGGCAATCTCGCGGGCATAGACGAAAGCCTCAAAGCGCTCGGTCATGGTCGGGTCACCCGGTTTCTGCTTGGTCAACGGCGAGATGTCGGTCGGATAGTCGCAGATGAAGGTCGGCTGGATCAAGTGCTCCTCGGCGAACTTCTCGAAGGCGGCGTTCAGGATGTCGCCCTTGGTGCAGTCTTTGAGTTTCTTCTTGAGCTCGTGTTCCAGGCCGTGCTGCTTGGCGATGGCTTGGGCTTCAAGGTCGGTCTTGACGGCCGAGAAGTCGAGCTGGCCGTATTCCTTGACCGCGTCCATCATGGTCAGGCGGCGCCAGGGCGGCGTAAAGTCGATCTCGGTACCCTGGTAGACTACCTTGGCGGAACCGCAGACTTCCTGCGCGCAATAGGCCACCAGGTTCTCAAGCAGGCTCATCATGTCATTGTAGTCGGCAAATGCCTGGTACAGCTCGATCATGGTGAACTCGGGATTGTGGCGGATGTCGATGCCCTCGTTGCGGAAATTCTTGCCCATGTCGTAGACGCGCTCCATGCCGCCGACGATACAGCGCTTCAGGTACAGCTCAGTGGCGATGCGCAAGTAGAGCTGCAGGTTGAGGGCGTTGCTCTTGGTGACAAAGGGACGCGCGGCTGCGCCGGAGGCGATAGTCGACAGAATGGGCGTATCCACTTCGATGTATTCGCGCTCGTCCAGGTAACGCCGGATGGCCTTGATGATGGCAGTGCGCTTCTTGAAGGTATCCATCACCTGATTGTTCATGATCAAGTCGAGGTAGCGCCGCCGGTAGCGGATCTCCGGGTCCTTGAGGCCGTGGAATTTCTCAGGTAGCGGCTCAAGCGCCTTGGCCAGCAGTTCCAGGCGCTTGGCATGGACCGAAATCTCGCCGCGGCGAGTCTTGAAGACAAAGCCCTCCACGCCGACGATATCGCCGACGTCCCAGGTCTTGATATGGGCATAGCGCTCGGCGCCCAGGTCCTCGGCGTTGACATAAAGCTGGATACGGCCATCGCGGTCCTGCAGGTCGACGAAGGCCGCCTTGCCGATATCGCGAAAACTCATAATGCGGCCAGCCAGCGACACCGTCTGGTTTTCCATCGCCTCGAAATCGTCCTTAATCTGTTTGGAGTGGTGGCTCTGCTTCCAGGTCAGCGTGGCGAACGGATCACAGCCCTCAGCCTGCAATTTTGCCAGCTTCTGGCGGCGAACCAGTTGCTGCTCGCTCAATGCCCGCCCAGCCTCATCGGCCGCCGGATTCTGCCCCTCGGGGGCTGCCTGTTCCTGACTCATAAACACTCCTTATCGGTCAAGCCAGCCCTTGCCAGACCAGCCTGCCACCATGTCTCATCTTATGCGAAAAAGACCCAAAAAAGCAAGGCAGAATATGGAGCGCCGCTGGATGACGTTCCCACGGCCGCTATTTTTTGATACAGTACCCTTAATGAGGCTAAAGGCGCGCTCCTTGTGGCCAAGCGCCACACTATTGTCTATACTCTTCCATCTCTGCCTGCTATTCGTCGCCGACTGGCTGATCAGGGAACGCCGCGCGGAATACTACTCTCCGGCCCCTCGCCAAACGGAAAGACTCGTCGCCCGGCTGGTCCCATCCCGGGTGGAGCCTAGTCAGGCGCCCGCTTATAGGGCGGAAACGCCATTCAGGGCGCCAGCGCCGGAGCACAAGCCCGTCGCCGCCCAACCAAACAGTCACGATGCAGTCCCAAATCCAATCCAAAACCAGTTGGAGCCAAGCGCATCAACCCTTCCGGTCGCCGCGGCGCCGGCGGCGGCGACAGTTAGCGCGATCGCGGAAACGCTGCTCCCACTGGTTAGCGCGGAGCTATTGACGGCTAGCGAGGGAGCCAACCGTGGCAGCCCGTTGTCGGAACCGACGGTCGCCGCCCAATCCAGTAGGCTGGATCCGCTCATGACCAGCGCCTTAGCCTTCAAGGACTACCTCATCGGGTGCCTGATCTATCCGTCAGCGGCCTTACGCCGAGGCATCAGCGGCAGTGTTGGGCTGGCAGTATTCATGGACAAGAATGGAAGCATCGCTGCTGCCATTGTCAGACAGAGCTCAGGCAGCCGCTTGCTCGACGGGACAGCCGTGGCGGCAGCCTTGTCGGCCAGCCAACCCTTTCCGGCGCCAGAGCACGACCTGGAACTGATCGTCCAGGTCGTATTCGCGGCTGGCACTATCAAGCTTTTCTGAAATTGCGCCGGCCGGTAGTTTAGTGGAGCATTAAAAGCCGCATTCGCGGCTTTTAACCACTCTGTCAGAGGCGACAGGCCAAGGCTAGATCCAGTTTCAGCCCGGACTGAGGGTAGCCTGGATTTTCCTGATACTCGGCATTCAACAGGTTATCGGCATCGAGCGCCAGGCTCCAGCCCTGGCCAAGAGAAACCCGGCAAGCCGCGCCCAAAAGGAAGATATCGTCCAGTGAAAAAGCGGATGAATCCACCCGACCGCCCTTCCAAGCGCCAGTCAACCCTATCCGCCAGCTGACCTGGCGGAACCAGACAGAACCATTCAGGCTATGTCTGGGCAGTAAGGGCAGGCGTGGCGCGTTAATTATGTCAACGCTATCGGTCAGGTTCCGGGCCTCTAGCCAAACATAGCCCAACTCGGCCGCGATGACCCCCTGGTCGAATTCTAACCGGGCCTCGCCGCCATAATACAAGGCGGCTCCCAGATTGACCGGCAACATCGGCTCGGGCCCTAACCAGCCATCGGCGTCAACCCAATTGATCAAGTCCTTCACGAAGCGGACATTGGGCGTAGCGCTGGCTTTTAGGAAAGGCAGCCCGAAGGCGGCCACGAATTCGGCAGACCAAGCCGTCTCCGGCCGAAGCGCGGGATTGCCACGCCCCCAACCTTCATCCGGCCAATACAAATCGTTAAAACTGGGTGCCCGGTAGGCTTGAGCGCCATTCAGGGCTAGCGAAAAAAAATCATCTCGCCAGGAAAACCCAAAGCCGCCACCGAAGCCAAGGCCAAAATCGTCAGTAAAATCCAGCCGCCCGTTTAGGCTAACCGTGAAGTCGCCAAGCTGCAACTCCGGCACAGCGTAAACGCCAAAGCCGATCCGGCCGACTGTGCCAATACTGGTGCTTTCTACGCCGGTCAGCTCGCCCGACAAGCCACCACGCAGCAATACCGGACCGGCCAGGCCAGAGGCGCGCAGGTCGATACCGGCTGTGGCAGCATCGTGCCGGTCCAACGTCGCGCCGGTAGCGGCAGAATAGTCGACCCGATCCCAGCGGCCGAATACCAGGGTCTCGACCGCCAAGGCGCCGTCGAGGATATCGTCCTTCGTCCACGCCAGGCTAACGCGGCCACCGCTATTTTGCTGTGCCGCCTCTGGCGTTGGGTAGCTTAGGCTGCCCGGTATACCACGGTCGGCATAGCTGCCGTGTAGCGTCAGCGTGGCAATGCCGGTCAGAAATCCAGCCCGCGCCCCGAGATCGAGCCCTAACGACAGTAAGCCGGAATTTTCCAAGGCCACCAGGCTGCCAGTCTGCAATACCGGGAACTGCCCGGAGGCTCTGTCCACCGTAGTTGCCAGACTGAGGTCTAAACCAGCCAAGTTGCGGCCTGCTTCGATAGACAGACTCTGGGTCGGCATCAGGCCGGAAAGGCCGAGTGCTGTAGCCAGCGGATGCAAACCCGTACCGAGCCGGGCATTGAACCAAGGCTGACCTTGTCGCTTTGTGGTGATATAGATGACCCCGGCGATGGCATCGGCGCCATAGAGCGCGGAGGCTCCGTTCCTGATGATCTGAACGCTCTCAACACCAGCCATGGAAATGGCAGCTAGGTCGACCGCGCCGACGCGCGGATCATTCAGCCTAACCCCGTCCACCACGACCACTACATGGGCGCCTGATGAACCGCGGATGGAAGCCGTCCGCACCGAGCCCGAATAGCCATAATCCCTGGCATCCAGGCCGCTGACCTGGTCGACTAACTCCGCCAAATTGGCCGTCCCTGAGGCGACGATGTCTGCTTCGGAATAAACGAGAACGGTCGCAGGCGCGGCAAGTTGCTCCGGCCCCCAAGAGCCCGGTTGGACGGCGGCGGTTCCTAGGTCGACCAAGGTCGCCTGGGCGATGGCCGAAGCCGCCCAGACAAAGAAAGCCGCGAATACCGTGATGAATCTGGTATGCTTTGATCGCATATCCTGTTCCTTTCTGCGCCCGGTAGGCGCGAAAAACAGGATCGTGAAATTCCATGGGCTGGCGGAAGAAACGACACTTTTGATGCCATAAGCTCTGCAGTATAAAGGTGTTACCCCGCCGGCCATCGTTACCGGACAAGGCAGGGCAAAACCGCTTTGTAATAGGTGAACATGAAAATTCCTCGATCCACGAAGGATTCCCGCCGCAGCGGGCCCCCGCCTACAGCGGAAGATTCCGCTCAAGGCGGAACTGGATCTCGAACGGTATCCTGGCTCGCGCATCTAACCGGACGCTGCATAAACAGCCTGCCAGGCACCTTCTCAGGAGCATGCTCCCAATGGTCGACGAAAACTGCCAACGCAGCTTCGTCCGCCTGTTCCGTAACGCTTACAGTGGCGGGTCCGCCGCAGATTCGCACTGCGTTCCACGTTCCCGAGACCTTGCGACGATTATATGCCACAGCATAAAAAATGGCAACTCCCCGCATTGACTCATAATTAATCTAGCCGAAAAAAAGTGGTTGACTCATAAGTAAAATCTAGCCCTGTGAGTAGACTCTACCATGGGGTGATTTATG
>MIAR01000057.1 GCA_001829185.1 Spirochaetes bacterium GWB1_60_80 | reverse complement strand
CAGGAAACTCTAGTCCAAGCTTATCCTTGGACTAGAATTTGACTTATGAGGCAACCACCTCGTAGGACTAGATTTTATTATGAGGCAACACGGAGAGGCCGCCATGCGCACAGTTTTGGGTTCATCGCCGGAAGCCCGGTATCGGCGCCAGTCGCGCTTGAGGCTCATCCTGGCCTGGGCTGTACCGCTGTTTTGCCTAGCCTGGCTGTTTCTGCCGCTGCTGGTGGGCTGGCCGCCCGACCGGGCCTTACAACCTTTGCACTGGACTAGCTACCTCGACCCGCCCACACTGGCCGCCAGCTGGCCGGGACGGCAGAGCGCGCCAACCGGGCCGGTGGCTTGGGGGCTGGCGCTGGCCTTGCTGGCCGCGGTCTACCTGGGCTTCCTGTACGCGCTGTGGCAGGCGCTGGCCGGTTGGCTGGGTGGGCGCCTGCCGCTGGCCTTGCGCCTGGACGGCCGACTGTCGCTGGCCGCGGCCGTTAGCCTGAGCGGCTTGCTGGTTGGCAGCCACTTGGCCCATGTCTGGCTGTTTGCCGGCGGCCCTGATTATTTCCGCTACGTCGGTTGGCTAAGCTGGTGCCTGGCCGGGCTGGCAGTGCTCTGGCATGCTTGGGCCTGGTATCGGCTGGCGCTGTCCCGGCGGCTGGCCGCGGCCCAGTCCGGAGTGGCTCTGGCGCCGGCCAGCCTCAGCGGAACCGGATTGGTCGGCCGGTCGAATCAAACGCCCCGCTGGCGGCGGCCGGCGGCCTGGCCGTTCGCTCTGGCGCTGATTCTGTTTAACCTTTTTCAGCTCTGGCAGCAGGCCGACAGCCTGCTTGATTTGGCTCGCCGCGATGCCGAGCGTCTCTGTCAGCGTTTAGCGACTCGTCTCTCCAGCCAACCGACGCGACCCGAGCTGGCTACCTGGTTTGCCGCCCTGGCCACCAGTTGGCGGGACAGTCCGCTGGCGCCGGTTGACGTCAGCTGGTGGCAGCCTGGCTGGCAGGACGATACCTTCATCCTGCAGGCCAGCACCAACCTGGCGCTGGTAGCCCTGCGCCGGCCAGCCCCGGCCGCAGCCTTCAATGCCCCGCCGGCTGCCCTGGTCATCGCCAATGGCCTAGGCACCGCGCCGGAACCGACCGCTCCCACCGCTCCGGCCGGTAATGACCCCAGCGCGGCGGCCGTAGCTGGCCCCGGCCGCCTGGTGGCCGCGGACAATGTCTTCTTCCGGTCCCGCTTCATCAGTCAGGGCGGGCTACTCGAATACCGCCGGGCCTACTGGCGGGATGGGGTCCTCTACGGCTACGTCGCGCTGCGCTATCTGCCTGAGCGCTTGTTGCAGCCCTGGTACCGGTCCCTCATCCGGACGCTGCTGCTGCTCGCCTTGGCCGGTTATGGGTGGGGCGTCGGTGCCTGGCTGGCTAGGAGCCTGTCGGGCTATGGAAAGCGAAGAATGATTATCAAGAAAAATTAGGAAACAAATCTGAAGAATCCAGAAACTCGGAAGAGCTTTTCACACTTTTTAGCCGAGCTCAGCGCCCCACAGCGTAAAATCGGTTCGTCAATCGGGCCATACCGGAAGTATGACCCTCAATCCTCACCAATTTTCCACTCGTGGCTCACTTTCGCTGGGCCAAAACCCAAAGCCTGACAGACTCCTACTCGGCCGCGACGCTCCCGCCTGGCTAAACGGGTATCTGGCTGAGCCTGATGCGGCTGGAAATGGGTGGAAACAGTTAGAAACGGATGGAAACGGCTAGAAACGGTTGACCTACTATGCAGAGCGGCCCTTTTTCGGTATATTTGAAGCCAGTGGAGACATTGTGTCCAGTCTGCGCGTTTCGAATGCCACCTCCCGCCGCCGCGAGCGGCTGCCGGATCGAGCGTCAGGCCTCCAGGTTACAACCGACTGAGCGATCGGCTGCCGGCAGTTTTGGCTGGCGGATCCGGTTGTCAGTGCCTGCCGACATACTCTAGAAAAAGGAAATTGATGATAGACCCTAGTTTCGAGATGTTGGGCTTGTCGCCCGACTGTCTCAAGGCCCTGCTGCACGAGGGCTATGCCAAGCCGACCCCCATCCAGCAACAATCCATTCCCTCCCTCCTGGAAGGTCGCGACTTGCTGGGCTGTGCCCAGACCGGCACCGGCAAGACCGCGGCCTTCGCCCTGCCCATCATCCAGCGCCTGTCCGCCGACCACCGCAAGCTGCAGCCTCGCCAGGTGCGTTCCCTGGTGGTGGCGCCGACCCGCGAGCTGGCCGCCCAGATCGACGCCAGCTTCGCCGCCTATGGCCGGCACAGTGGCCTGTCCCGCGCCTGTGTCTACGGCGGCGTCGGCAAGGTGCCGCAGGTGCGGGCCCTGTCCCGCGGCGTCGATGTCCTGGTAGCCACGCCCGGCCGCCTGCTCGACCTGCATCATGACGGCGCGCTCAGCCTGGCGGCGGTCGAGATCGTCGTTTTCGACGAGGCCGACCGCATGCTGGACATGGGTTTCATCCACGACGTCCGCAAGATCATCGCCTTGCTGCCCAAGCAGCGCCAGACCCTGCTTTTTTCGGCCACTATGCCTACCGAGATCGAGGGCCTGGCCACCGGCCTGCTCAACAAGCCGGTGCGGGTGTCCATCGAACCGGACAAGCCGGCCGTCGAGAGCATCGCCCAGACCCTCTACTATGTCGAGAAGGGCGCCAAGCGCGAGTTGCTGGCGCATCTGGTCGAGGAACTGAACGTTTTCCGGGCCATCGTCTTCTCGCGCACCAAGCATGGCGCCGACCGCATCGCCCGCGGCCTGCACGCCGCCGGCATCCAGGCTGGCGTCATCCACGCCAACAAGGGGCAGGGGAACCGTACCCGCACCATGGAGGCCTTCCGTGGCGGCGAGACCCGCATCCTGGTGGCCACCGATATCGCCGCCCGCGGTATCGATGTCGACGACATCAGCCACGTGTTTAACTTCGATCTGCCGACCGAGCCGGAAACCTACGTCCATCGCATCGGGCGAACCGCCCGGGCCGGCGCTTCCGGCGCCGCCATCTCGTTCTGCGATACCGAGGAAAAGAAACTGCTGCGCCAGGTGGAACACCTGTTGGGCCGCGGCATACCGGTGGTGCGCGAGCATCGCTACGCCGGCGTCCAGGGTGAAGACCACCGCGAGCCGGGCGAACAGCGCTTTGGCCGGGGCGGTCGCCCCGACGGCGTCCGGCCGCCGGTCCGCCGTGAAGACCGCGCCCCGCGCGCTGATCGCCCCGCCCGTACCGACCGTGCGCCGCGCGCCGGCCAAGCCCCCAGCCAGGACCGCTCGCCGCGTTCCGAACGCGGCGAGCGGCCAACCTCTGAGCGGCCGTCCGACGCCCAGCGCGGCAACCGTGGTTCGCCTGACGGCCATGGCCGCCCCGCCGCCGGCCGGCCGGATCGCCCGGCTGGCGGTAGTGGTCCGCGTCCCGCCAGCGACCGCCCGAGTGGTGACCGCCCCGCCCGCGGTGGCGGCCAGGGAAGATCGGCCGGGCGCGGACAGCACCTGGTCAACCCCCAGTCGCTGTCGGCCATCCAGAAAGCCGTAGCCGCCGCCACTGGTAGTTACCGCTCGGCGTCGAGCAAACCGCGTTCCCCGGGTCGCTCCGGCGCGCCCGACAAGGAACTGCCGGAGGATTAACAGCTTTTGAAGTGTTGGAAAGCCGCCGCTTGGCCCAGTTGGGCCGGCCGGGAATAAAAAAAAGCCACTCATGAAGGGTGGCCCGTCAGCCAAAGATACCGATTTGCCGGGGACGAGACTTGAACTCGCACACCGCTTGCGCAGTAAGGGATTTTAAGTCCCTGGTGTCTACCATTCCACCACCCCGGCGCGGATTGGCTCGGTTGCCTGGGCAACGGCTGCCATGATAGCGGGATACGGGCCTCTGGTCAAGCCGGCGCGCCGCCATGGTTGCATCATAAACGGTAACACATTATACTATCCGGGACGAGGAGAGGCAGCGAATACCATGCAGACTATTTTAGTTGTCGACGACGAGAGCGAGATCCGCGAGGTGGTAACCTTGATGCTCAACAAGGCCGGCTACAAAGTAGTCTGCGCGGCTTCGGCCGGCGAGGCCGTCCGCATGGTAGCCGCTCACGATCCGGCGGTCGTCTTGATGGATGTCTTCATGCCGGACAAGAACGGTCTGGAACTAGCCATGGAGCTGCACCAGCATAAGAAGAGCCTGGCCATCGTGCTGATGTCCGGCCGGGTGCCGGTCGAGACCGACTCCATCCGGAACTTCTCGGGCCATTTCGGCGTGGTCTGTTCGCTGGCCAAGCCGTTCACGCCGCAGGAACTGGTGGCTGCCGTGGCGAGGGCCATCGGCGGGGCTTGCCAGGCTTGACTTTTTTACAGTGTCCGGGAAGGATCAGGCCGAAAGCTCGGCGAGGTAACCGGTCCTGACGCAGGTCTCGAACAATTCCCGGGTGATGAATTCTTCACTGATGTCTTCCCAGTCCTCGCGCTTGCGGACGATGCGCACCACGAAGCCGCTTTCGATTTCATCGAGTAATTCCATGACCGAGGGCGATGTATCCGTGCTCTTGATGGCGAACTGTTTCATGTTCCTCTCCTCAATGCGGCAGGATGGGGCATTGGGCCTCGCCGGCCGGAGCCGTCGCGGATTTCCGCGCCCCTCTACTTGAAATTTCGGCGCAATCGGGCCCCGCTTTAGCGGGATATTCCGAAATCTGGCGATTTTGCGCCTTGGCTCCGGTACGCTATAGGCAACCGGATGGACCAGCCCTTGTCGACGGTCGAAACCGCGCTTTGGCCAGTCCCAAACGACATGACAAGGAAAACCATGAATTTACTGTCTTTTGCCGACTTCGGCCTCTGTGCCGCGGTCATGCAAGCCCTGGAGCGCAAGGGCTTCGAAGAACCGACTCCCATCCAGTCCCTAGCCATCCCGCGCATGCTGCAGCCTGGTCCCAACCTGGTAGCGCGGGCCCGCACCGGTACCGGCAAGACGGCCGCCTTTGGCCTGCCGCTGGTCGACCGTCTGGCCGTGCCGGGCGAAAAGGTGCGTGCCCTGATTTTAGTGCCGACCCGTGAGCTGGCGGTGCAGGTGGCCGAGGAATTGTCCAGCTTCTCGACCGGCGGCTGCCCGCGCATCGCCACGGTCTACGGCGGCGCCTCGATGGGCGAGCAGCTGCGCCGCCTGGCGCGCGGCGTCGACATCGTCGTCGGCACGCCTGGTCGCGTTATCGACCATATCGGCCGCAAGACCCTGGATCTGTCGGCCCTGGAATGGCTGGTGCTCGACGAGGCCGACGAGATGCTCGACATGGGCTTCATCGAGGACATCGAGCTGGTCATCAAGGAAGCCAATCCGCTGCGCCGCGTCATGCTGTTCTCGGCCACCATGCCGTCGGCCATCCTGCGCATCGCCCGCAACTACCTGGGCGAGTTCGAGACGGTCGAGGACAACACCAGCCCGGTCCAGGCCGGCCTGACCGACCAGATCTGGCTGGAGGTGCGGGCCCGCGACAAGCTGGAGGCGCTCTGCCGCATCGTCGACTCGGAGGACGAGTTCTACGGCCTGGTCTTCTGCCACACCAAGGTGGAGACCGATTCCGTGGCCCGCGCCTTGTCCGAACGCGGTTACGCCGCCGAAGCTCTGCATGGCGACGTTTCCCAGGACCTGCGCGAGCGCATCCTGGGACGTTTCCGCGAGCGCAAGACGCTCATCCTGGTGGCCACCGACGTGGCGGCGCGCGGCATCGACATCGACCGCCTGACCCACGTCGTCAACTTCAACCTGCCGTTTGACACCGAATCGTATACCCACCGCATCGGCCGCACCGGCCGAGCCGGCAACAAGGGCACGGCCATCACCTTCGTGACGCCCGAGGAGTACCGCCGCCTCTTCGCCCTCAAGAAGGCCTCCGGCGACGGCCTGCGCAAAGGCGCCGTGCCGACCATCGGCGCGGTTATCCAGGCCAAGCGGACCCGTATCCGGCTCAAGGCCGCCGAAGCGGCGCGCGACATCCTCGGCCTGGTACTGCCGCCGGTGGAGGGCGAAGAAAGTCCCGAAATCGATGCGGCCATCGCCGAGCCCAGTGAGGCTGGCGAGGGTAACGAGGTGGCTGTGGCCGACGCTGAGCCCGGCAGCCCGGCCGTCGGGATCGAAGCCGCCGTCGTTGCCGACACAGCGGCCAAGGCCGGTGACGCCAAAGAAGAAGCTGGCCCGGCCAAGGTGGCCCGCTTCACCAAGGCTTTCTACGAGCTGGCCGACGAGCTGCTGGTCAGCCTGAGCCCGCGCGACGCCGTGGCGGCTCTGGCGGCGGCGGCCTACGCCGGTGACCTGGATCCGCGGCGCTACGGCGAGGTGCGCGACGTGTCGGTAGACAGCACCGGCACCGCCCGGCTGTATATCGGCCTGGGCAAGCGCGACGGCGTTTGGCCGAAGGACATCGCTGAGGCCGTCAAGCGGCTGACCGGCCTGCCGGATCGCATGGTCGATGCCATCGAAGTGCTGGAGAACTTTTCGTTCGCCACCGTGCCCTTCGATGCCGCCGAGCGCGCCATCCAGGAAGCCCGCAAGCAGCGCGGCGCGCCCTTCGTCAAGATCGCCATACCGAAGGACGGCCCTGGCGCCCGGCCGCGCACTCCCTACCAGGATCGCGGCAGCCGCTACGGCGGCAAGCCGGCTGGTGGCGGCTCCGCCGGCAAGCCGGGCGGTGGCTATGCTGGCAAGCCGACAGGCGGCTATGCTGGCAAGCCGACAGGCGGCTATGCCGGGAAACCGGCCGGCAAGTACGGCGACAAGCCCTACAAGGGCGGCAAGCGCCCCGACAAGCCGGCCGAATAAACAGCCGCTGATTCCGTAGAGTCCAACTAGGCGGTCGCAGCCGCGGCTGCCTGGTCGAGCCCTTTGCCTCGTTAACCCTTGCATTTTTCCGCATTTTGCAGGACACTGGTCGGCGTATGCTCGACGAACTCGAACTGGACAGCGAAGATAAGGTCAAGGCCTTCACCCACCCCTACCGCATGAAGCTCTTGCACGTGCTCAAGGAATTGCACAAGCCGGCTACCGCCACCGAGGTGGCCCGAGCTCTCGGCGACGGCCCGGGCAAGGTTCATTACCACATGCGCATCCTGGAGAGCGCCGGCATCGTGGTGCTGTCCCATACCGAAACGGTCAACGGCATCATTGCCCGCTACTATCAGCCGGCCGCCGCCCGCTTTCGGGTGCAAGCCGCCAGCCTGGGCAGCGCCAGCGACCAGAGCCTGCGCGACGAGGTGGCCCGCCTGATTACCCAGCGCTTTAAGGATGGCTTGAAAGTCTTCCTGGAACGCACCACCGGCCCGACGGTGCAGGCCACCAAGGACCCCGGCAGCTTCCTGTACGACCTCAGCCTCTATTGCAACGACGAACAGTGGCTGGAGTTACGCCGCACTATCGACCAGCTGGCCGCCCGCTACCGCGAACCCGCGGTGGGCAGTTGCCTGCGCCACCTGTTTGCCGCTGGCGCCACCGAGTATTCGGCGGCCGACGCCGCCATCGCCCGCGCCGCCATCGAGGTGGCCAGCGATGGCCGGCCGGTTGGACCGTTGCCGGCGCCGGACGTGCGCTGGACCTTCGGCATCAGTTTTCAGGACGGCGTCAGTCGTTTCCGCACCTCCTTGCCACCCCTATGACCCAGGCGACTCAAGACAACCCGGCGGTGGCCATCATCGGCGGCGGCGGCACCGGCTGTGCCCTGGCCTGGGACTTGGCCCTGCGCGGCTGCCGCGTTAGCCTGTTCGAGCAGGGCGAGTTCACTTCCGGTACCACCGGGCGACACCACGGCCAGCTGCATTGCGGCGCCCGCTACGCAGTCCGCGACCGCCGCATCGCCGCTGAGTGCCTGCGGGAAAGCCTCACCCTGCGCCGCATCGCGCCGGAGACAATCGAGTACAACGGCGGCTTCTTCGTGGCCGTGACGGACGACGAGGCCGCCTACGGTGATGTTTTTATCAGTGCCTGCCTGGCGGCCGGCATTCCGGCCCGCGATCTGCCGCCGCTTGAAGCCAGGCGGGTGGAGCCGGGCTTGACGCCGTCGGTTCGGCGGGCGGTTTGGGTGCCGGACGGGACCTTTGATACCTTCCGTCTGCCCCTGTCCTTCCTGGCGGCGGCCCGGCGCCTGGGGGCGTCACTGCATCCCTTCGCCTCGGTCAGCGCCATCGACCTGCGCGCCGGCCGCGTCGCCGGCCTGAGCTGGCGCAGGGCTGACGGCGTCGAGCGGCGCGCCGCCTTCGACTGCGTCATCAACGCCGCCGGCGCCTGGGCCGATAGCGTGGCGGCTCTGGCCGGCGGGCGCGTGCCGCTGACGCCGGCCGCCGGCGCCATGCTGGCGGTGCGTGGCCGCCTGAGCGACCTGGTCATCAGCCGCCTGGCGCCGCCCGGCGACGGCGACATCATCGTGCCGCAACGCGGGCTGTCCATCATCGGCAGCACCCAACGCCGGGCTGATTCGCCGGACGGCCTTCTGCCGCTACCCGAGGAGTTGGATTTCTTGTTGCGCCGAGCCGACGAGCTGCTGCCGGCTTTCTCCGCCCAGCCGCGTCAGGCCGCCTGGGCCGCCGTCCGTCCCCTGGCCGGCCTGGCCGACGGCGACGGCCGCGCCATCAGCCGCGACCTGGCCCTGATTGACCATGCGGCCGAAGGCGCCGCCGGGCTGCTGTCCATCGTCGGCGGCAAGGCTACCGTGCTGCGCGCCATGGCCGAGCGGGCCGCCGACCAGGCTTGCCGCTACCTGGGCTTGAGCGGCGCCTGCCGCTCCGCCAACTACCGCCTGCCGTCCTGGCGGGAATTCTACCAACCCCTGCCGGCCGGCAGCTTCACGCCGGCCGAGCCGGGCTTGGAGCTCGCGCCATGTTAACAATTCCTCGCATAGCTTGCGCTATGCTGCGTAATTGTACCGGCTTTTGAAGTGTTGAAAAGCCGCATCCGCGTTTTTCAACACCCTGTTAAGCTGCTTCTGGAAATCAACCTCGGCGCTGTGGGCGGCGATGCGCCGCGTCTCAAGCTGTTCGAGCTGGCGGTCGACCCGGCCAGTACGGTGCTGGACCTACTAGAAACCCTGCGCGCCGGCCAAACGGCCGAGGATTTTCCGGCCTATCGCCATTCCTGCCACCACGGCTCTTGCGGCACCTGCGGTGCTCTGATCGGCGGCCGGCCGGCCCTGCTCTGTCTGACGACGGTGGCCATGGCGCTGGATCCGGCCGACCCGAGCGCTGCGGCGACTGTCCCGGCTGTCCTGCGCCTGTCGCCGTTACCCGGCGCTACAGTCGTCGCCGGCATCGCCGTCCACCCTGGCGACCTGTTTGCCAGCCTGCCGCCCGGCCTGGATTACCTGACCACGGTTGACCGGGTCGGTAAGGCCGCCTTGCCGGCCGACCCGACCCTCGCGGCCGGCGCGACGCCAGCCAGCGCCCCGGCCGCCGCCTGGCCAGACGAGCGGCGAACCGCCCGTCTGGGTGTGCGCTTTGAGGCCTGCATTGAGTGCGGTTTGTGTCGGGCGGCCTGCCCGGTCAAAGCCCCCTTCATGGGGCCGGCCGCCCTGGCTGCCTTCAACTGCCAGCGCCAGAAACGGCCCGAGCAGGCCGCCGCCTGGCTGGCCCTGGCCGCCGGGCCGGACGGGGCAGGTGTCTGCCAGCGCCACTTGGCCTGTTCGAAGGTTTGTCCGCAGGCTGTCTACCCGGCCAAGCACATTCAACTGCTGCGCAACGCCCTGGCCGGAGCTTCATGAGCCGGCTGGCCGCCGGCCACGCCTTGACCGCCACCCTGTCTTGAACTCCTACCGGGTCGAATTGCCAGCCGAACCCTTGCCCTGGACTTCCATCAAGGCCAGGCTGAGGGTGTTGATGGAATAGGGCTTCTGGATGAAGGTCATGGCCGGCTGGTCTTCGGATAGGCGGATGGCTTCTTCGCTGGCAAAGCCGGAGGCCAGTATTACCGGCAGGTCGGAGCGGATGCCGCGTAGTATCATGGTGGCCTCGTCGCCGCTCATGCCGTTCATGCGCAAGTCCATGATGACGGCCGCCCAGCGCTCTGGTTCCTGCTTGAACAACTCAATGGCTTCCTCGCCGGAGACGGCCGCCTCCGAGCTGTAGCCTAGGGCGCCGAGCATGGCCATGCCGGTGTCGCGCACCACCTCGTCGTCATCCACCAGCAGGATGCTGCCCGTGCCACGCAGAATTTGCTGGCGCTGGCTAGTTTTAGCGTCGGCGATGTCGGCCGCCGGCAAGTAGATGAAGAAGGTGCTGCCTTTATTGAGCTGGCTGGCCACATCGACGAAGCCGCCGTGCTGGGCGACGATGGAGTGAACCATGGACAGACCCAGGCCGTTCGATTTTTCCGAATTTTTGGTGCTATAGAAAGGGTTAAAGATGTGCGGCAGGATGTGGTGCGGAATGCCGACGCCTTCGTCCTGGATGCTAACGCACCAGTAGTCCTGCTTTCTGGCGGCCGGATTGATGGCCAGGAAATTCTGGGTCGGCTTGAAGCGTTCCAGGCCGACGACGATGTGCCCGCCGCGTTTCTGGCCTTTCGGCCGCATGATGGTCATGGCGTGCTCGGCGTTGATGAACAGGTTGAGCAGCATCTGCTCGATGAGGCCAGGATCGCCGTTGATATAGGCCTCACGGCTGTTCTTCGGGAATTCAATGAGCACCGCGTTGTCCATGCCGCGCATGGCAAAGTCGCATACCCGCTTGAGGGCCTCCTTGAATTTGAAGATATTGTTTTCCGGCAGGCGCTTCTTGGTTAGGGCCAGCAGCCGGGCTACCGAGGCGCTGGCCCGGGCGGCCGAGCGGTCGATGATGCTGATTTCCTTTTCGATGTCCGACAGTTTGGTGTAGGTGCCATCCTCCACGCCCATCTTGATGAGCGAGATGGCGCCGACGATGCCGCCCAGGGTGTTGTTAAAGTCGTGGGCGATGCCGCCGGATAGCGAGCCGACGGCGTCCATTTTCTGGGCGTGGTCGAGCTTGCGGATGCGTTCGATCATTTCTTCCGACGCCCGCCGGCTTTCGGTGATGTCGCGGATGATGGTGGCCGAGATGGCGCCGGTGCGTAGCGGTATGATGAAGGAGCTGCTCTGCAGAATGCGTTCCTCGCCGTCCGTCCGGGTTATGGGCTGTTCGATAATCTTGCTGGTCCAAGGCGAGCTGGAACCGAGCATGGCGGTGATGATGCTGCGCTTGAGCCCGATGGAGTCCTGCTGGTTGCGCTTGTTGGCCGGAAGCAGCCGGGCCATGGTATCCCAGATCTTGGTGCCCAGAACCTCGCTGGTCGCCAGGCCGGTCTGGCTGACCATGGGCGCGTTCCAGACCGTGATGTTGCCGTCGGCGTCGGTTAAGATGATGCCGTCCAGCGAATGTTCGATGAACTCGTTGAATAACAGTCCTGAGTCGGCGGCGGTCTGCTCGGCTTTCTCCAGGGCGAAGGCCGTACTCATGTCCAGCGCGGTGACGATGGCCCCCTGTACCTGGTTGAGGTCGACGATGGCCCGGGAACGCAGGCTGACCGGCAGCCGGCGCTGGCCCCAGTGCGAACGCCCGGTATAGAAGTCGATCAGGCCACGGGCCGTGTCACCAATAGAACGCGCGTCGGCCTCGTCAACAAACAGGTCGATGCCTTTGCCCTTGACGGCTTCCAGGTTGGTCAGGCCGGCGCTTTCCAGGGCGCTTTTATTGGCCCAGGCGATACTGCCGGTGCTGTCCAGGAACACCACTATGTCGGCCAGGGCGTTGAGGATGCGGGGCGTCTCGGCTATCGGCAACGGCGATAGGAAGCCGAAGCGGTTGATGGCCATTAAAAGGCCCAGTGACACGATCAGCGCCCAGAAGATAGCCAGGTTGGGCACGTCGGCCTGGGTCATGATGAAGATGCCGTCGGTCAGGAAGCCGAAGCTGATGGCCAGGATCAAGGTGGCCACAATGACGGCTAGGCGGGAGCGTTCGTTGCCGTTGCGCGACTTAACACGGGCGAAGTTGACCGCCAGGATGCCGATAAGGCTGTAGAGAATGAAATGGGCGACGAAGAAATAGTACGGCCAGGCGTAGTTGACCGTCAGCATCCAGTGGCCGAGACGGTAAACCGGGGTAGACAGAATACGAGTTGGAGTCAAGTAGATTAGCAAGGCGGCCGGCGCGTAGATCGCTACCAGGACGAGATAACGGAGCCAGCGCCGCTTACGCAGGCTGGAACCGGAAATGGTCAGATTGAAGTGCAGCACCAGCGGCGGGAAGAGGCACCAGGTCCAGCTGAAGGCCCGGTACCAGGAGTCAGCTTGGCTGGCGGATTCGGCCGAGTACCAGAATACCGCCGCGCCGGCCCAAACGGCAAAGACGGCGTTGAAGAGGGCCGAGAGGCGGTTGGCGGTGCCGCGCGGGTTGAGCCGCAGCGAGCGGTAGGCCGCATACAGGTAAATCGGGACAATGACCGCGGAGGCTCTGGATAACCAAAATGACAGACTGGTAGGCAGCATGGTACATCCTCAAAAGCGCAGTGGCATGCTGCCATTATAGCGTATTGGGACTGTTTTACCAACGTCAAATGTTGCTTATCGGCGCTCTTTTAACCAGGTTGGCCTGGAAGCAGACTGCCTTCGACATACTGGCCAGGCTGGAATTCTTCGGCCGGAAGGTCTATGCTGGGGGCGGTCGGCCGGTCCGGAGGTTTGATGAGGGCTTTACTGTTCATCTACTGGTTTTTTTGCTACTCCGTCATGCTGGTCACCGTGGTAGTGGCCTTGGCGCGCAGTCTTTTCTTCGGCCGCTACCGGAAGCTCCTGCCGGCCGACAGCGCCGCCGTCGACTGGACGGCCCTCAACGCCGAAAAAGCCCATTTTTTGCTGGTACTCTCCTTTTCCTTCATCATGGCCGGCGCCACGCTGGCCATCCTTTGGCCGGAGGCGGCGCCGGCTGATCCAACTATTCTCCGCTTCAACAGTGCCCAGTCCATCCTCAGCTTTGTGACCATCAGCGGCGTCTGCCTGGGTTTGTGGGCTACGCCGGCCTTCGCCCTGGCCCTGATGCCCCGGTTCCGCCATGCCCGGCGCCTGCTCGGGCTGCTGGCCGGCCTGGCCGCCGCCCTATGGCTGGCCAACGCCATCCTGTGGAGCGGCCCTTGGAACTATTACCTGTCGCTGCTGGTCTTCGGCAGCTACGCGCTGACCATCGGCGGCATTTCGGTCAGCGGTATCGTGATCAGCGGTATCGGGGCTAGCCGCCGGCGCCGCCAGCCGCTGGCCGACAGGATTTCTCCGTTCTGGCAGAATGTCTCCACATTGGCCAGCTGGCTGACCCTGGCCTATCTGCCGGCCTTCGTATTCTTCGATCTTTTGCCGCCGGTCACCAAGCTATCAACTGCCGGCTTCCGCTTCTTCCCGCTGTTTTTCGTCAGCTGGTGCCTAGTCTATCTGGCCAACGTGCTGCGCCAGATGGCCTGCAGCCTGCTACCCCTGCCGGCCGCGCCGCCGCCCGGGCAGCCGGTTCCGTCGGCCGGGGCCTGTCGCGGCCTAGACGAAGCCTGTATGGCCAGCCATGGCCTGTCGGAACGCGAACGCGAGATGGCCCGCCAGCTATGCGCTGGCCGTAGTTATAAAGAAATTGCCGCTGCCCTCGACCTGTCGGTGGCCACCATCAAGACCTACATCATCCGCCTCTACGCCAAGCTGGGCGCCGCTTCCAAGATCGACGTCATCAACAAGCTGCGCGGTTCCTGACGGCCGTTTAGTCAATGCCGACGACCCGCCGGCCGCTCTGGCGTCGGCTTGTCAACCGCAAGGTTGACGCGATTCCAGGCCGAATCACCCTTTTCCCGACAAGCCGCCGCGCGCTTGGCGCTGTATCCTCCTGACCGGGCCGCCGAAAGAATTTTGCCGGCCAGGCGCGCGCCCTCGCCTGCCAAGGGACGGTGTCGCGTCAACAGAAGGGGGGCGGTATGCCATTTCGCGGAAAAATTGGTGGGCTTGTCTTACTCTGGCTGGTGGCGTGGGCCACGTTTGGCCAGGCACCGGGCCAGCCGGCGGCGATCGGGTCGGCCGATCCGGCGGCAAAAATAAACATCAGCCTGGTGCGTTTCATCATCGACGATAGCGTCTACAATTGGCGTGATCCGGCCGCCATGCCGGAACGCGAGGCCAACGGCTTGAGCCATCCGGCCATGGTGGCCAGCTTTCTCGATTTTCGGCCAGGCGACCAGCTGGCCGAGGCCGACCTGCGGCGCCGGGCCGGCGCCGCCGAGGCCCGCTTGGCCGGCAGCGGCTGCTTTTATGCCCCCAGCGTGCTGGTACTACCCTCCAACCGCGACCCGCAAGCCCGCCTAGTGGTCATCAGCCTGCGCGAAGGCTTCCGCTGGCGCTTTGGCGGCGGTAACGCCTTCGGTCTGGTCGGTCTGGACAACTTTGGCGGGCTGCGCCGTTCTTGGCGGCTGTACGCCGGGGCCAATCTGGCTGGCGCCGAGTATGCCGACGGCTTGCTTTTCGGCCTGCCCCTGGAGGCGGCCGGCAGCGCCCTGTACAGCAACAGCCTGCTGGGCGGCTTGCTGCCCTTCCATCGCTTCGAGGCTGAAGCCAGCCTGGCCTGGCGGCCCCATCCCGACTGGCGGCTGGGTATTAACCTGGACGCCCGCTACATGGATCTGCTGCCCGACCAGCCGGCGGCGGCCTGGTTCCCAGCCGGCAGCTGGCTGTCGCCCGGCCTGGCGGCCACGCTAGCCGCCCGCTTCCGTTTCCCCGGCCAAGCCTTTAGCCTCAACCTGGCGGGAAATGGCTCGGCCGGCCTCAGCCTGGCCGCTTGGCCGGTGGCCGCCGAATTGGATTGGCTGGCGGCGGTCCAAGCCCAGGCGAGCGGCCGCCTGGCCGCCATCGTCGGTAATGAATTCTTCGCGCTGGCTCTGCAGGCCAGCGCCGGATGGTCGGCCGGAAGCTTGCCGCTGAACCGCCGTTTTGACCTGGCCAGTACGGCGGACGCCGCGGTGCGCTCGGCGCTGTCCTTCAGCCAGGCCAGCCCAGACCGTTTCCTGCTGGCCAATATCGAACTGCGCGGCCCGGCCCTGCGCTTTTTTATACCGCCCTTTTTCAATACCTACCTCAAGCTTTTCCTGTTCGCCGACCTGGCCCTGGCCGAGCGCCAAACGCTCGATCCGGCGGCCTTGCCGGAGGCGCTCCGCCTCAATGCCGCGCCGGAGACGGCCGGCGCCTATTTCCTGGAAGCCTTTGGGGGTGGCCTGCGCTTCGGTTTCGACGCGCCGGTCAACACCCATTTCACGCTCCACGCCGGCGTCAACCGGTCCGGCGTGTGGGGTATCGGCCTGGTGGGCAGCGGCGGCTTCGATTGACGCCGGCGGCCTGCCTGACCGCTGGCTTAATTTCCTATAATCATGAGGAGGATACCATGAAGTTGACTAATTTCGCCGGCCTGGCGCTGGCTTGTCTGCTGGCCTGTAACGTCGCCGGGCTGGCCGCTCCGGCCGCCGCCCAGGCTGCCGACCCGGTCCAGGCCATCCAGTCCGCGGCCGACCCGGCCCGGCTGCAGTCGCTGCTGGCTGCCTGGCAGGCCTCGAGCGACCCGGACGCCGCCTTTTATGCCGGCCTGATTCTGCACAATCTGGCCATCCAGGACGCCGCCCGCTGGGCCGAGTCGGCCGTGGCCAGCTTGGCCGCCTACCGCGGCGGCCGTTATGCCGCCCTGGCCCTGGCCTACCGCGGCAGCGCCGTCACCCTGCTGGCCAGCGTTGATAATCAGCGCGGCAACGTGGTGGCGGCTTCTAGCCGGCTGAACAGCGGCTTTGCCCTGATGGATCAGGCCGTCCTGCTCGATGGGCAGGATCTGGCCATCCGCTTCCTGCGCCTGGAGAACGGCTTGGCCATCAGCGAGACGACACCCTTCAGCCGCCAGCCCGCCATCACGGCCGACCTACAGGCCATCGGCTTGGCCGAGGCCAGCCTAGACCCCGCGTCACGGGCCCTCTACTACTTGGCCTGCGCCCGCCTCAAGCTGCTACAGCGCCAGGCGGCCGCGGCCTTGGCCTGCCTGTACCGGGCCATTGACTGCGCGCCGCAATCCGCCGCCGGCCGCCAAGCCCGGCAGCTTTTGGCTAGGCTGGAGGAATAGCATGAACTTCGAAGGCTTCTTACTCGGCCTCAGTACTGGCAGCTACTGCGTCATGACCTGCCTGCCGCTGGCCCTGCCGTCGATCCTGGCCGAGCCGGCCGGCCACCGCGCCAACGCCGCCCGGGTCGGGCTGTTCATGCTCGGGCGCCTGCTGGCCTACCTGGCCGTCGGCCTACTGCTGGGCGGCCTGGGCACCTACGCCGCCGGCTTCCTCGACCCGCTGCACGCCCGCCGCCTGCAGATCGCCAGCTGGCTCCTGTCCGGCGCCGTCCTCAGCCTGGGCGGCTTGTTGTACCACTTTCCGCGCCTCAAGCTCTGCCAGTTGACGGCCCGCTGGTGGCGGCCGGGGCGCGGTCTCTTCCTGTTGGGTCTGGCCGCCGGCCTGAGTATCTGCCCGCCCTTCGTGGCCGCCGCCGCCCGTTTGTTCGGCGCCGGGCTAGTCGCCCCCAGCCTGGCCGGCGGCGCGGATGGCGCTGCTACCGCCGGCGGACCGCTGGCTGGCGTCTGGTACTTCTTCAGCTTTTACCTGGGAACCAGCGTCTGGCTGATTCCCCTCTTCGCCGGCGGCTGGCTGGCCAGCCCGCGCTTGGCCAACCTCAGGAGCGGTCTCAAACCGGTGGCGCGCGGCGCCATGCTGCTGCTGGGCGTCTATTTTCTGTTCTTTGAGGGTCTGCTCAAGATCCTGACCGGAGGCTGGTCATGATTCAATCCGGACGTTTTAGAAATGCCCTGTCCTTACCGGCCAGCCTGGTCCTAGGCGGCCTGATGCTGCTGATGCTGGCCTTCTTCTTTCTCTATAATGCCCGCGGCCTCAGTCTGCCGGCCGCCGCCTTGTTGACCGTCGCCTCCGGCGCCGCCTTCTGGCGCCTGCTGGTCACCGGCCAGACCGGTAAGTACCGCCGCTTGATGTTCGTGGCCGGGGCCCTGTTCTTCTTCCCTTCGTTCATCGCCAACTTGCTGGAGGCGCGCGGCAGCATGTTCCTGACCGCAAGCGATATCTTCGCGACCGAGACGCCGTTCTGCCACATCGTGCTGCCGATGACCATCCTGCCGTATCTGCTGGAGGGCGTGCTGATCTTCCCGGCCCAGCTCAGCAACCACTACGCCGCCTTCTACCCGATGCTGTTGATCTGGTTGGTGGCCACCTTCACCCTCGGCCGCGGCTGGTGCTCCTGGGTCTGCTTCTACGGCGGCTGGGACGAAGGCCTGGCCGCCCTGCCACGCAAGGCCATGCTGCCGGTAAAGGACCCGGACAAGAAAATCCGTTACTTTAACTTCAGCATGTTGCTCTTCGTGGCGCTGGCCGCCCTGGCCACCTTTACGGCCGTCTACTGCGCCTGGCTGTGCCCCTTCAAGCTGATCACCGAATTCGATCAGGTGACCAACGGCCCGAGCCTGATCGCCTTCGTGCTCCTGGTGCTGACCTTCTTCGGCTTCGTGGTGGTGCTGCCCCTGTTGACCAAAAAGCGGGCGCAGTGCATGAGCTTCTGCCCCTTCGGCGCCTTCCAGTCGCTGGCCGACAAGCTGTCGCTCTACCGGGTGCGCATCGACCCGACCCTGTGCAACGGCTGCCAGGCTTGCCTGCGGGTCTGCCCGACCCTGTCCATCCATGAGGATTGCCTGTCCGGCGGCCAGCATCAGGCCCAAGGCAAGGTGCTGCTGACCTGCACCAAGTGCGGCCTGTGCATGGCGGCCTGCTCGCGGCAGGCTATCCGCTACGAGTTCACCTGGCAGCCCTGCACGCCGCGGCCCGGCCGCTTTGAGCCCACCATTGCCCGGCTGCGTTCGGGTAAGCGCCTGGCGCGGGCATTGGCCGCGGGCCTGTCTCTGACCGTCGAGCTGTCCGATCCCAAGGCCCTGTTGCCCTTTTCCGGCTGGCTGTTCGGCTGCATCATCATGGGCGGCTTTGCCGTCAATACCGTCACCCGCCTGCTCAACTTGGTGCTGCACGGTTCCTTCCTGTTTAATTGAGGAGCATTGCCATGAAGCTTTCATACTGGCTGTCGCCGATTCTGCGCCTGTTGGCCAAGGCCAGCTTGGTTCTAATTCCGCTGTCCTTCATTTTTGGCGGCGCCATCTATCCGCGCCTGCACGCCGCCCTGCAGGTGCGGGTCGACCCGGCCTTCGCCGGCGGCCCGCTGCTGGCCACGTACTGTGATGCCCTGGGTGACGACGCCGGTTCTGGCGGCCTGAGTTACCCCTTGCATGAGGCTTTTGCCGGCGGCGGTTTGGCCGACCTGGCCGTCTACGAGGTGCGCCGGCCGCTGGTCAATGCCGCCTGGAGCGAGCCGGCCGATTTTTGGCAACTCGACGTCACCCTCAGCCAGCTGGCCAATCCTTTTAGCCTGGCCAGCGGTTTTTCCGGCATCGTGGTTTCTATTTATATCGATATCGACGGCCCCAGCGGTTCCAGCCAGACAGAGGCGGCGCGCGGCGAGTACGTAGCCTTCCCGCTGGAGGCGGCTTGGGACTTCATGGTCCGGCTGGACGGCAGCCTGCCTGGCGGCGCCGAGTTGATCACGGTCGCCGGCCAGCGCCAGCCGCTGACCTGCTTCGTGGTGACCCAGACGGCCACCCTGGCGGTGCGCATTCCTTTGGACCTGGCCGAAACCAAGCCGGTGCTGGACGGCCGGCCGACCCGGCACTGGGTGCTGTGCTGCCTGGCCGACCCGCTGGCGCCCGGCGGCATCATGGCGGTGCGCGAAGCGGCCGGCCTGCGTTCCGGCGGCGGCGCCGCCAGCCTGGACGCCAGCCGGGTCTACGACCTGATAGCGCCGGATGGCCGCAGCCAGGCCGAGTTGCTGGCCGCGGCGCCTGACCCGGTCAGCGGCCTGGTCGTCCTGCCGCCGCTGGAGGTGCCGGGCTTCGATCCCCTGGTCAGCTACCGCTCTCCCCGCGCCCAGGCCAGCCGCTCGGCCGCCGCCCAGCGGCTCGAGGAGCTGCGCCTAGCGGCGGCCGCCGAGTCGGAAGCCGACCAGGCAGCCTGGCAGGCGCAGCAGGCGCTTGACCTGGCCTCGGCCGATCGGCTGACTCGGGCCGTCGCCCTGTTCGGTGCCGGCCGGTCGGCTGAGGCCGAGGCGGCCTTCGACAGCCTATTGCAGGCCGATCCGGACGCGGCCGAAGCCCTGGCCTACAAGGGTTCGCTGATGGCGATGCGGGGCGGCCAGACCAACCCGGCCCAGGCCGTGGCTCTGGTGCAGGCGGCTTTCCAGTTGCTCGACCGGGCGGTGGCCCTGTCCGCCGCGAGCGGTCCGGAAGGCGCCCGCCAGGCGGCCTTGCTGAACCGGGCCAATGTGGCGGCCGCCGTGCCCGAGGCGGTTTTCGGCAAGCTAGTCCAGGCCGCGGCCGACTTCGAGGCGGTGGCCGCGCTGCTCAAGGCCGGTGGGCAGCCGCGCGGCGCGGCGGGCTATTATCTGGAGGCGGCGCTTTGTCTGGAGAAAGCCGGCCGCGACCAGGCCGCCCGCACCATGTTCCTGCGGGCGCTGTCGCTGGCCGAGCGCCCGGCCAGGGTGGAGCTGGAGCTGGCCCGGCGCGGCTACCGGCGCTAAAAAAAAGCGACCGGGGTGGAAAACCCCGGTCGCTGCTTAGCTTGTCGCCATGGATCAGTTAAAAATCGACCAGCTCGATCTCGAAGACCAGGAAGCTGTTGCCGGGAATGATGTCGGCGTAGCCTTCCGAGCCGTAGGCCATTTCCGGCGGGATGGCCACGCGCAGCTTCTCGCCCTGGCGCATGTTGCCGACGACGACGTCCCAGCCTTCGATAACCTGGCCGACACCCAGTTCGAAGCTGTAGGGGTCGCCGGCCGGGTTGGTCTGGTCAAAGACGGTGCCATCGGCCAGCATGCCCTTGTAGTGGACCTTGACGGCGGCGCCGACCTCCGGTTTGGGACCGCTGCCTTCCTGCAGGCTGGCGGTCAGGATATCGAACAGGCCAGGTCGCATTTCCGGCCAGAGCCGCTGGATGCCGGCCAGGGCCGTCTGGCGCTGCATCTGCATCCGGATGCGGGCGCCTTCCAGGGCGATGTCGAAATATTCCTGCCAGGCTTCCTGGTCGCAGCGGAAATCGACGGCGGCCTGGCCAACGCGTTCAATAATGACGCTCTCCAGAACATCGCCCAGGGCGATTTTTTCCAATAAGTCGAGGCCGACGACCACGCGGCCGAAGATGGTGTACTTGTCGTCCAAGAAGGGCAGGGGGGCCATGGTGATGTAGAATTGGGAGCTGTTGGTGTCGTTGGAATTGCCCTGGGCGTAGCCCATGACGCCGGCGGCGTCGTGGCGCAAGCTAGGATGGTACTCGTCGGGGAAGATGTAGCCGGCGGTGCCGGTGCCGTCCCCGTAGGGACAGCCGCTCTGGACAAGCAGGCCGGGCATGATTTTATGAAAGGTGAGGCTGTCGTAGAAGGGCTTGTTCCAGGAAGCGTCCAGGGTGCCTTCGGCCAGGCCGACGAAATTGGCCACCGCCAGCGGCGCCTTGTCGTAGTCGAGATGGACGATGATGGTGCCGCGGCTGGTTTCGAGGCGGGCATAGAGCCCGGGCAGCAAACCGCGGCTGCTGGCGCTTTCCAGGCAAGCCGCCAAGGTGAAGGTCAGGGCCAGCAACAGTATGGCGAATCCACCGCGGCGGATGGTGTGGACAACAGGTTTCATAAATCCTCCCGAAAAGCTGGAGACGCGCCGAAGGCGCGCCGTGGCCGCTGCCCTAGCCGGGGGTTGAAGCCGGGCCGGGCTGCGGGCGGCTGATGGTAGCATAAAAGTCGCCGGGGTACAAGCTTTTCTCGAAGCGGCCGGCTGGTGTATACTTTCCGCCAGCCGGCTAGGTTCCAGAAACCTGAGCCAAGCCCGGACGGTGCGGTCGACGGGCGGAGAGGACAGCCACAATGGACGAAGCCTACCAGCGGCCGAGTTGGGACGAATATTTCATGGAAGTCTGCCGGGCCATCGCCAAGCGGGCCACCTGCGACCGCGGCCGCTCCGGTTGCGTCATCGCCCGTGACCACCAGATCTTGGCCACCGGTTACGTCGGCGCCCCGGCCGGACTGCCGCACTGCGACGAGGCCGGGCATCAGCTCAAGCAGCTCGTCCACGAGGACGGCAGCGTCAGCAAGCATTGCGTGCGCACCGTCCACGCCGAACAGAACGCCATTTGCCAGGCCGCCCGGCGCGGCGCGGCCATCGGGGGCGCCACCCTCTACTGCAAGATGACGCCGTGCCGGGCCTGCGCCATGATGATTATCAATTGCGGCATCCAGCGCGTGGTCTGCGAGCGCAAGTACCATGAAGGCGCCGAGAGCGAGGCCATGTTCGGCGGGGCCGGCGTGACTATCGAGTATGTCGACCCGGTCGTGGAGCGCTATGATAATCAGTGAACCGTGGCCGGCCTTGATAGGGCGGGCGTTATCGGGTAGGCTGGCCGGGTGAGTGTAAACATCCTGTACCTGGCCGAAATAGTCGGCAAAGGCGGCATCTTCGCGGTCAAGCGGCTGTTGCCCGGCTTGAAGGCCGAGTTTGGCGCCGCGGCCGTCATCGCTAACGCCAACGGCGCCACCGGCGGGGCCGGTCTCGGCAAAGCCCACGCCCTTTATCTGCGCAAGCTCGGCATCGACGTGGTCACCACGGGCGAGGCGGCCTTCTTCAAGAAGGACATCCTCGAGGTTTTTCCCAAGTCGCACTGGCTGCTGCGGCCGGAAAATTACCCGACTGAGGTGCCGGGACGCGGCGTCCGCATCGTCGACCTGGGCGGCTTCCGGCTGGCCGTCATGCAGCTCCTTGGCCAGTCCGGCTTCAGCCGCGTCCACCTGGCCAACCCGTTTCGCCTGTTCGACGAGCTGTATCCGCGTCTCAAGGCGGCTTGCGATGCCATCCTGGTCGATTTCCACGCCGCCACCACCGCCGAGAAGAACAGCTTTTTCCAGCATGTAGCCGGGCGGGCGGCGGCCGTCATCGGCTCCAATGCCCGCACCCAGACGGCCGACGCCCGCATCCTGAGCCCTGGCACCGCCGTCATCACCGACGCCGGCCGCTGTGGCAGCCTGTGCAGCGTCGGCGGTCTGGACGCCGGCACCCGCATTGCCGAGTACCTGAGCGGCATCCCGTCCTGGGCCAAGGATTCCAGCAACCAGTTGGAAGTCCAGGCCGTTTTGATTACCTTGGAAGTAGACGGGCGCGCCAGCGCCATCCGGAGCCTGCGCCTGCCGTGCAAGGAGGCCTTTAATGACTGAGACGGCCCTGGTAACTAAAATCGAAGAAAAGCGAGCCTCGGTACGCTTCATCATGGGCGAGGGCTGCCATGGCTGCAGCTCGAAGGAAGGTTGCGCCTCCGGCACCGGCCGGGAGTTGCAGGCCGAGATTCAGGCCGGTTTATCCATAAAAGTGGGCGACAAGGTCTGCGTCGAGGTGCCTAATTCGGCCCATCTGCTGGGGCTGTTCTGGCTCATCGTGCTGCCAGTGGTGCTTTTTGGCGGCGCCTATTTGCTGGTACAGCGCCTGACCTCCGGCAGTGGCGAGGGGCCGGCCGCTCTGGCTGGCATCGGCGGCCTGGCTGCCGGCCTGCTGTTGGCGGTCTTCGCCAGCCGGCGCGGCCGCCTGAATGCCCGCCCCCGGGTAATTGCGCGGCTGGACTGAGGAGCCTTCAGCAGCCTGTTAGCCTTGCCGCGCCAGGTTGACCAGCAGGCTGGTTGCCAGCTTGTCGGCCGCCGCCTGGTCGGCCAATTCAGCCACAATGGTCAGAGCGAAGGTTTGGGCGCAGGCCGGTCCGGCCCCGGTAATCAGCCGACCGTCCACCGTGGCGGCTTCTCCCGTATAGTGCCCCCCGGCCGGGACCTCCCGTTCCATGCCCGGAAAGCAGGTATAGCGGCGGCCATGCAGCACTCCGCAGGCTTTGCCCAGCACCAGAGCCGGTGCCGCGCAGATAGCCGCGACATGCCTGCCCTGGTCTAGCTGATCCCGGACGGCTAGCCGCACCCGACTGTCGGCAGCCAGCGCTTCGGCGCCTTTCAGGCCGCCTGGCAGGATAATGACATCGAAGCTGCCGCAGTCCAGGCTGGCCAGGCTGCGGTCGCAGTGCAAGGCAATGCCATGGGCGCCGGTCACGGCCGTGCCGGTCAGCCCGGCCACCGTCAGGTCGAAACCGGCGCGGCGTAGATAGTCGATCGGCGTAATCGCTTCGACTTCCTCGAAGCCGTCGGCCAGAATAATGCAAGCCTTGATCATGGAACCTCCCTTGGCTAATCGGTCAACGTCAATATAATGACAAATTTTGGATGGACAAACTGCATTTCAGACAGTATACTACGGACGGCTAGTAATTGAAACTGAAAAGGAGTCATCCGATATGGACAGTCGAAACGGCTTGATCAACTTCGCGCTCTTTATCCTGTTGTTCGTTTTTTCCTTCGTCTTTTGCCTGTTTGCCCTGACGCAGCCGGCCAGCGTTCTGTTCGGTGTGTTGGCCCTCTTTGGCTTCATCTTTGGCATCGCCGGCTCCATCTTCAATGGCGCGCTGGCGCGCGTCGAAGGCTCGGTCCTGGCCACCTGGTTCTTCGTCTACGCCGGTGTGGTCGCTATCATCCTGGTGTGGTATCTGACCCGTTGCGGCACTGCCTTCGGCTGGTGGTAAGGGTCTGAATCAGGCGCTCCGGCAGTCGCTTTGGCTGTCGGAGTTAGCGTGGGCTTATCTATGAAGCTGATCGTCAACCGACGGTCAGCTTGTTGTTTTTGTGCCGCCCCCGCTTGGCGCGATCGGGTGGCCGTTGGCCAGTACGGGATAAATCCAGAAACTGGCCTGAATTCCGGCTTGACAAAGCGGCCGATTTTTTATATTGTAACCGAGCGTTAGACATTCCCCGGTAGTGTAATGGTAGCACCACAGATTCTGGATCTGTTTGTGGGGGTTCAAATCCTCCCTGGGGAACTATCTTTCTGGCCCCTTCGTCTATCGGTTAGGACAAAAGATTCTCAATCTTTAAAGAGGGGTCCGACTCCCCTAGGGGCTAAACGAAACGCCCACCCGCTAGGGTGGGCGTTTCGTTTAGCCCCTAGGGGAGTCGGTGGGTTTTCGCGCCAAAGCGTTTGGTTGACGCTTAACAGGTTGTTGAAAAAGCCGGTTGCTTTCTCAACAACCTTAACAATTCCTCGCATAGCTTGCGCTATGCTGCGTAATTGTACCGGCTTTTGAAGTGTTGAAAAGCCGCATCCGCGTTTTTCAACACCCTGTTAATGCCGTCAAATTTTAATGGAGTATTTATGATCGCACGTTATGAGGAAGTATTGGAAAAAGCCGGTTTTAAGAGCGCTGGTTCTTTTTGGTTAGGAAAGGTGAATGGTTTTTGTTTTAAAATAGCTGAAGGGGAATAGCTTGAATTTTCTGTCAATCAGCGATTTTTCTCATGCCCAGATAGCCAGCGTTTTCAGACTTGTCGATCGATTCAAGGCTGGGCATGCCTTGCATACCTTGGGCAGAAAGACCTGCATCGCATTTTTTCCGGAATCCAGCGTCAGGACCAGGATCAGTTTCGAGAAGGCGGTCAAGAATCTGGGTGGTGACTTTATCCTGTTTCCAAGCACTACCCTGGATAAACGCGAAGACCATAAGGACCTCGTCGGATATATCCAGAATTGGGCCGACCTGTGCGTTATCCGGCATCGTGATTTCTCAGTCTTGAAGCGGATGGGGGAATCGTCAAGCGTTCCGATAATCAATGCCATGACGTCCAGCAATCACCCTTGTGAAATTTTATCCGATCTATACGCGATCAATTCGCAGAAAGGCTCCTATAGCGATCTGGTTTACGTATTTGTCGGAGCGCCTGGTAATATCTTATTTTCATGGATTGAGGCCGCCAGGTATCTCGGCTTTCGAATCCATCATGTCTCGCCTGAAAAATACAGATTGGCTGACGATAGTGAGCACTACTCGTTTCATGCTGATATACACGAAATAATCGCGGCCGCTGATGTTATCCTAACGGACCCCCTGCCGGCGGAATTGCGAAACGAAGCGTATTATCAGAAATACCAAATCACCCAAAAATTGATGAGCCAGGCCAAAAGTCGGGCTCTGCTGAATCCTTGCCCGCCTTTCCAGCGAGGCGAGGAGGTATCGGCCGACGCGATAGACTCCGCCAGTTTTGTCGGCTATGCCTTCAAGCGGGATTTACTGCACGTCCAAGCCGCTATTCTGCACCATTGCATGGAAAATGGGTGGAAAGCTCAAACTGAATAGGCGTTAGCCAATCTGTTGTGGCGCGAACCGGGCAGTTCTGGCATCGGGATGGCATAGTGGGCGCCTTTGCCAGTGAAAAGCGTTTGTTCATCCTACCGAAATCTCCAGTTCTGCTTCACCCAGCCGATTCTCCTCCGCTATCGCCTCGATTTCCGGCCGGCACTCAACCAGTGAATGGTACACCATCGGGTCCAGATGATTCCCGCTCAACGCTGCCATGTGCTCGAACGCCGTGTCAAATGACCAAGCCTTCTTGTAGGGCCGATCGGAGGTCAAGGCGTCTAGGATGTCGGCGGCGGCGGCGATCCGGGCCGGTACCGGGATGGCCTCTCCGGCGATCTTCCGCGGGTAGCCAGTGCCGTCCCAGCGTTCATGGTGGCCGTAGATTATGTCGATGGCCGTGGCGAAGGGCGGCTGCGGGAAGAAACGCGCCAAGCCGTCGTCCAGAGTGCGGATGATATCGACGCCTTGGCTGACATGGGTCTTCATGATTTCCCACTCCGGCTTGTCCAAGGGGCCTGGTTTGAACAGGATATGATCCGGGATGCCGATTTTGCCGATGTCGTGCAAGGGTGAGTACCACAGGATGTCACGGACGGTTTTGGGCTTCAAATGGCTGGCGTATTGGTCGTTTTTGGATAAATGCCTGGCGATGGCATGCGAATAGCGGCTCATCCGGGAGATGTGTTCGCTGGTCTCGTTGTCTTTCTTCTCCATGGACTTGATAAAGGCCCGAGCGGCCTCGGCGAGCATCAGCTGCACCAAGTAATGGTGGTAGATGGTTCCGGTCAGCGAATGCAGGATGTGCTCGACTACCGGAATGTGGTCACCGCGGTAGGCGTTCCTCTTACTCGAATTCACAAACAGAAAGCCAACGCAACGGTGGCCATAGGCTAGCGGAATCGTAAGCGAGGAGCGAAACCCTTCAGTCAGGAGCCGGCCGGTTGGTTCCGAGGGCTTCTGGGAATAGTAGGCTTCCAGATCCGGTATGATACGCGGCTTCAGTTCCCTGGCCACGTCAGACAAGGTGGATTCAGCCAGGAACTGGTGATACCCTTCGCCGAGCAGAATGGTCGGTTGTAGGCTGATAGCGTGCTCGGCAGCCACGCCGCCGACCTGGTCGACAAAAGCCACGGCCAGGCGTTCGCAGGGGATTTTGCATGCCAGCAGCGGGAACAGGGCGGTCAGCGCCGAGATTAGATCCGGCTCGTTCTGGGTAGCGGCGCTCAAGCCACGGCTAAAGGACAGGTCGCCAATTATGGTGTTGGCGTGGTTGACGATTTTCCGGAGCTCGAGCCAGGTGCCAGAAACCGCCCCGATCGGCTTGATATCCTTCACGACGGCGCGCTCGATCGATGCCAGGACCTTTTCGACCCCGTTGGTGATGAAGTGAATCCGCTTGGAAAGCCGCCAGATGCGCAGACTGAGATAGATGATCGCCAGGATCGCGCCAACGATCAGTATGGTTGAGATACGCATGATGCGTTGGGACAGAATCAGGAGGGGGATTGCCAAGGTGGCTAGGATCAGGGCGATGCCGACTGAGGACAACAATATGGCCCGGCCGGTAGCTTTCAGGCTGGGGTTATTCGGTACTCGGCTCGGGTTTTTCAATCGAACCTCCGTCTAACGGTCAGTTGAATTATAGGCTACTACCCTGGTCGGCGCTATGAAAGTGGTCCTGAAATATCAGGTATCCGGCCTGAGTTCGCTGACCATGTCAACCACGTTCATGGGGGCTATATACCAAGGGTACCTGTTGGCGGCGGTTTCCGCCTTGCGCCGGTAGCCGGTATCGCCGATAGTTGGTGTGTCGCAGGTGGGCGATTCTGGCTAGCAAGCTGCTCGTTCCAGGGGAAACCCGACGGCGAAGGAGGGGAAATGGATTATGTTATCCGGCCGGAAAACGTCTCCGATTTCCGGCCGGTGGAAGAGCTAACCCGCAAGGCCTTCTGGAATGTGCATGTCCCAGGCTGTAACGAACATTATCTGGTGCATGTATTGCGCGGGCCGCCTGATTTTATCCCGGAACTGGACTTCGTCCTGGAAAAAGTTGGAAATCCGAGTAATTATATTGGCGCTCTCTTCAAGAGCTGTAAAAAATTCAACATTTGTCTGAACGATGATTTTTACCCTAGCGCCCTCCTAGCAGGGTGTTGAAAAACGCGGATGCGGCTTTTCAACACTTCAAAAGCCGGTACAATTACGCAGCATAGCGCAAGCTATGCGAGGAATTGTTAAGGTTGTTGAGAAAGCAACCGGCTTTTTCAACAACCTGCTAGTCAAGGAATTGAAGCTGGGGGTTATCGATGGCCGCGTATGGTACTATCAGGAAAGTGAAGCCTATAATATCGATACGCCAGCGGCTGACCGCATTTTATGCTTGCCATAATCGATTCTTTGGTTATAATGGAGAAAACTAAAAGTAAAATACGCCATCGATTGGCCAGCCAGCGGGCATGGTCGCCTGGCAAGCTCATCATTCTGGAGGAAGAACATGCCGACCCAACATGGCCGTGCCCTGTGTGAATTCATCGATGCCTCTCCCACTGCCTTTCATGCCGTCGATTCGGCCGAAGCCATGCTCAAGGCCTGGGGTGGCCAGCGCCTGTCCGAGAAAGAGGTCTGGGACCTCCAGCCGCAGCAGCTGTATTACTTGGTTCGCGACGACGCTAGCCTGATAGCCTTTCGGCTGGGCACCGCGCCGCTGGCCACGGCCGGCTTTCTGTTGGCCGGCGCCCATACCGATGCGCCTGGTCTGCGCGCCCGGATCGACAAGGCCGTCGCCGCCAAGGGCTTGGAGCGGGTAGCCGTCGAGGTTTATGGCGGCCCGATCAACGCTACCTGGCTGGATCGGCCGCTGTCCCTGGCTGGCCGGGTGTTGCTGCAGGCCGCCGCTGGCCGGGTGGTCAGCCGCCTGGTCAATTTTTCCCGGCCGCTGGCCATCATACCCAATCTGGCTATTCACCTGAACCGCGACCTGAACAAGGGCTTCGAGTATCCGATGCACACCGCCATGTTGCCCTTGGTAGCGGCCAATGGGGCCGCGCCGGCGGGCGAGGGCGTTCAGGGCTCGTGGCTACTGAGTGCCCTCGCCCGCGAATTGGCGGTGGATCCGGCCGCTATCCTGTCGGCCGAGCTGACGTTCTATGAAGCGGCGCCGTCCGTCATTTTCGGCGAGCACGACGAGCTGTTGGCCGCCTCGCGCATCGACAATCTGGAGGGCTGCCATGCCATCCTGAGCGCCTTTTGCGCCTGCCGCGCCACGGCCCATACCCAGGTGGCAGTACTGTTCGACAATGAAGAAATCGGTTCGACCAGCACCCGCGGCGCCAATTCGGCTTTGTTGCGCGACGTTTTGGAGCGCATCGTCCTGGCTCAGGCCAGCACCGCCCAGGATTTCTACCGGGCGGCGGCTTCGTCCTTACTGCTGTCGGTGGACGGCGCCCAGGCCTTCCATCCCGGCTACGCCGATAAGTTTGACCCGGACTACGCGCCGGTGCTGAACAAGGGACCGGCTATCAAGCTGAACGCCAATATCCGCTATGCCACCGAGGCCAAGGGCGAGGCCTACATCCGGTCGCTCTGCACCCGGCACCAGCTGCCCTGCCAGCGCTTTGTGATGCGCGCCGACTTGTCGCCCGGCTCGACTATCGGCCCCATGACCAGCGCTAACACCGGCATCCGCACCATCGACATTGGCCTGCCGATGCTGGCCATGCACTCCGTCCGCGAGACCGCCGGCACGGTGGACCACGATAGCCTGATCGCCCTGCTCCAGGCCGCCTATATGGAAGGGCCGGCGGTGGCTGACTGAGCGGCTGTCCGACTCACAAGAGAAAAGGCCGGTTCCCTGAGGAGGGGCCGGCCTTTCTTCTAGGCGCGTCGTTTAAGGCGCGCTGGAGAGCTTATTGTTGGGTATTGGGAGCGGGCGTTTCGGTCTGGCCGAAGACCGGGTAGGTTTCGCCGTCTCGCCAGGTGCCTTCGCGTTTCTCGCCTCGCAGCGCCGGGATGCGCAATATCATGCCTGGCAGGATCAAGTCCGGATTGCCCGGCTGGGGCATGATGGCGCGGTTGGCGCGGTACAGTTCCGGCCAACGTAGCGGGTCGTTATAGACAGAGGGCAAGGCGGCGATCCGCCACAGGCAGTCGGTCAGGCTGGACTGGCGCTGTACCACGTAGTAGGCCGGGAAAACCGGCACCGGCGTCAGGGCGGCCAGCAGTTCCAGCACCCGGCTGGCCTGGTCGATAGTCTTCTGGAAGCTTTCGTAGGAAAACTCCAGCTTGGCTTCCTCCAGGGCCAGGGTGGCGGCCGTGAACTGGTCGGGGTAACGCAACGCGGCGGCGACTTCCTCGCTAGCCGCCCAAACGTAACGCGTCTGGGCCTGGGCTAGGCGGTCGGTGGCGGCCTCTTTGAGCAGCCTGGTGGCGACGTACAGGTCGGACATCTCGGCGTATTCCTGGGCTTGGGCGGCGTAATCGGCGGCGGCGTCGTAGTCGCCGTACTCGAAGGCCTGGCTGGCCAGCCGCTCCAGTTCCAGGCTGCGCAGGTAATATTCATTGGTGGTCAAGCTCTGACCGGTCAGAGCTTGACCGGTCAGGCTCTGGCCGACCAGGGCAAAGACGGCGGCGCAGGCCACCGCGATCAGTACAACTATCTTGCGCATGGTCGTCATTCTCCTTCGCCCGTACCGGTTTCGGTTGTCGTGGCGCTCCCATCGGCCGCGGCGTCACCTTCGAGGACTTCCACGTTGATGCTGTCGTCGGTGGTCGGTTCCAGCTCGATGATAGTTTCGCTGTTTTCAGGTGTCAGGCCGAGGGTCTGGTCGGCTTCCTGGGCGGTACTCAGGCTCTGGCCCTGGCGGTTGCGGGCGGCGGCCATAGCGGCCTCGGCGGCGCTGCGCTTGTCGGCGGCGGTCTGGTAGACGACGGCGAACAGTTCTTCGGCCTGTTCAAACAAGCCGGCGGCGTATTCATTGTTACCGCCAGCGGCCGCTTCGACGGCATTGTCCCATACCAGCTTGGCGGTGTCATACTGTTCGGCCACGGCGATGTTGGCTTTGATGTCGTCAGCCAGCTGCTTGTTAGCCTCGGCGCGCGAGCGCTGGGTACCGGCTAACAATTCCCAACCGCGGGCCAGCGCCAGGTTGTAGCGCAGCAAGGCTTCCTCGATGGCATCGGTGGCGGCAGTCAGATCCAGTTCCTGCCAGCGGCTATCGGCCGTGGCCAGTTTCTCGCCGGCCAGGGCGTAATTGCCCGGATCGGCCGTCGCGTAGTCCAGCTCGTCGATGCGGGCTTTGACGGACAAGGCGCGGGCGCGTTTCACGGCGCCGTCGTACCACTGGCGGGCCTCGTTGTAGAGAGCTAAGGCATCGGCCAGGCGGCCTTCGTCTTCGGCGCTGGCGGCCGCCTCCAACCGGCTGGCGGCATTGGCCAGCAGGCCAGGCGCTAGGTTGTAGGCGTCTGCCGCCTCGGCGGCGCGGTGCAATTGCTCGATCAGGTCTTTTTGTTGGTTTATGGATAGCCGGTAGCTATTTTCAAGCACTTGCTCAAACAGCGGCCGAGCCCCGGTTAGGGCGGTTTTAGCGGTCTCCCAAGCCTCACTGTCCAGGGCGGTCTTGCCGGCCAGGTAGAGCTGGTCGGCGGCGTCGTACTGGTCGGGCAACTGCTCGTTGGCCTGGATTTCTACCGCCCGGGCGCGCAGGGCCAGGACCTGGTCGTGGAGGGCTTGAACTTCGGCTCGCAGTTCAGCCGTGGTATCCACAACCACCGGTTCCTCAACTACTACCGGCTCTTCTTCAATTGGTGGCGTCTCCTCGACTATTACCGGTGGCTCTTCTTCCACAACCGGCGCTTGGGTCTGGCAGGCCGCCAACAGCAGCACGCCTAGCCCGATCAGCCAAAGCCGTTTTTTTCGTGTCATTACCCGCTCCTTGTAGCTCCCTTTTCACTGCCGGGCCGCTTGGATATGGTAAACAAGCGCCCACCCCTAGCATAGCGCAAATAATGGTGCCGGGCAAGCTTGACCACCGGTATCCGGACAATCCGACGATTCGCCAGCAGCTCGCCGCCGGCCGGGAATTTGATTTTTCCTTTATTGCGCATTACATTATGGTTCTGGTGCTTGCGGCACCGTTCCGGTCGGGGGCGTTGCTCCCGTTTAACAAGTTTTCTCGACAAGGAAGGTTACAATGAAGAAAGTGATGCTTTTCATTCTGGCGGTACTGCTGGTGCTGCCGGTTTTCAGTCAAGCCAACCCGATGTCCATCCTATATGCGTATACTGGTGGTCTGTTTCAGAATTTGTTTGATCTGGAGTTTCAGCCGACAGCTACCTTTGGCGGTACCGAAGCCGATTTGCTCTTTGCCGGCCTGGGCAACCCGGGCTTTGAGCAGGCCTTGGACACCAGCTTGAGCGGGAACCTGGAGCTTGGTTACTACCAGCACGGCGCCATGCCGCTGTCGTTCTTTGCCTCGGTCGACGTCAACGGCTTGTCCGCGCGCCCGATTAAGAGCGGTACCGAGAACACGCCCAGCTATGCCACCGTGTCAGTGGTCAGCGGTACGACTACCACCAACCACGAGTGGCTGAGCTCGAACCAGGCCATCACCTACAACGACGCCATCCTGGCCCGTACCTGGAATGCCAGCCTGCGAGCCTTGACCCGCGTCGGACCGGCCGTAACCGGCTTGTATTTCTTCATGGACGTGGACAATTCGGCCGCCGACGCCTTCGCGGCCAACAATGCCTTCCGATCCATTGTCGCGACCACCAACGACAACACTGCCGTCCTCGGCGCCGTGCCGGTGGTTCAGTTGGACTATACCGTCACGACGGAGCTCGACAACCTGACCGCTCCGGTTGCCGCCGGCTCTAGCGGCCTGTATGTCCGGCCGGTTAGCGTCTATGTCGGCGTCCCCTTCGCCATGATGACCGGCAATCTGGAGCACCGGGCCACGCTCGGCCTGCGGATGGTTACCAGCGACCAGTCAGGCGCCTACTCGATCGTGAACAGCGCCCGCGCCCTCAACGTCGGTGGCGCCGCGGTCGACGACGAGACTCTAACCATCACGGATCGCGACACGACGACCACCGTTTCCTTGGACTATGGCCTGCGCCTGCCGGCTGGCGGCGAGGGCAATGTCTGGATCGCGGGCCTGTCGCTCGGGGTGGACATTGATTCAAGCGAATATGCCTTTGAGGACACCATTACCCCGTACGACCTGTCGGTTCTCGCCGCGAAGACCGCTGTCGACGGCGGTAGCCGCGATTCCCTGACCGAGACCTTCGCCGCGGCGGTCGATTTCAGCGCCGGCCTGAGCGGTAGCCGCCTTTTCAGCTTCAACCCACTGCCCGAGCTGCAGTTCCGCTTTAGTCCAGGCGCCAGTTTCAATTTCAGCCTGGCTGGAGATCCGCAGTTGACCAATACGGTCAGTCAGAGCCCGACCTACCTGGCCGACGGCACGATCGATCCGGCCATTGCCTACAACCGGATTACCACCACCTACAGCGGGGAAGGCGCCTCGACCACTACCGTCACGCTTGGAGCCGCGCTGCCGATGGGCCTGGTCTTCCAGCCGCGCGAGTGGAAATTCGGCTTCCTGGCCGGTGCCACCCCGCAATTTAGCTCAACCATTACTTCCTACACCTCGAGCGCTGAGACCGCGGTAGAAACCACCGATACCATTCTGGCGACTGTTACGACGGCGACAGTCATCAATACCACCCTCCCCAGCTCGACGACCACCGCTTCCGTCAGCTACAACTTGAGCGAGTCCCACTACATCGGCATCTTCCTGCCGCTGGAGAACGGTGTCCGCTTTGAGGCCATCCTCAACGGCAACCTGCTTAGCTTCGAGAGCTTTACTATCCAGGCCATCATCCCGCTGGCTCCGGCTCGATAGCGTTCCTCTCGATAGGCCGCTGGTCCGACCAGCCGAACCGCCGCTCGGGACACTGTCCGGGTGGCGGTTTTTTTGTTCGAGCCAGGGATGGTGGATGGCCGCCTGGTCGCCTTTTTCGAACAGGAAATAGGCCAGCTCGGCGGCCTCGGCGTAGCTCGACTTTGGAATCAGGTGGACTTCCGGCTGTGCCAGCTCGGCTTTCCAGAAACAGATGCCATAGCAGGGTCGCGAAGCTCGCCATAACATTTGACAAGGCCAACCTGCTCTATTATGGTTAATTAGTGGATTGAGGGTTTCGTTGGACGGCCCGACCACCAGCGAGGTGCGCGATGGATGAATTGCAGGAAGTGGTCCGCTTGTCCTCCTTCAGCCGCTTGGCCAAGGCCATCGTGCGCGAGGTGAGCATCCAGGGCATCCTGTCCCGGTTGATGGATACGCTGGTGGAGCTGTTTGGGCCGGAGAATTGTTCGATCTTGTTACTGGATCGCCGTGCCGACCAGCTGGAGTTCAAGTTGGTTACCGGGCGCAACAGCGACTGGTTGTTGGGCCGACGCATTCCGGCCTTCGAGGGCATCGCCGGCTGGGTGGTCGCCTACGGCCGGGAGCTGATCGTCGAGGATGTCAGCAGCGACCCCCGCTTCAGCGAGCGCATCGACAGCCTGTCCGGTTTTACCACTCGCTCGATCATCGCCGTGCCGCTCAAGACCGACGACCGGGTGTTCGGCGTCATTGAATTGATCAACAAGCTGGACGACAGCCGATTCTCGGCCCTTGAGATGCACATTCTGTCTACCATCGCCGATTTTGCGGCTATCGCCATCGAGAAAGCGGTTTACCTGAACCGTATCAAGCGCCTGGCCATGACCGATGCCTTGACCGGGCTCCTCAATCGGCGCGGGCTGGGCCGGGTTCTGCAGCGCGAACAGCAACGGGTGGAACGTACCGGCGGCCGGATGGCCTTCATCCTGGCCGATATCGATCACTTCAAGCAGATTAACGACAATCTTGGCCACGCCGCTGGCGATCAGGTGTTGCGCCTCGTGGCCGAGGCTCTGACCGAGGCTTGCCGCCAGGGTGAATTGATCGCCCGATACGGTGGCGACGAGTTCCTGATCATCCTGCCGGAAGCCGGTCTGGACGAGGCTAGGCTAGTGCGGGAACGCTTGGAACAGCTGGTGGCCTCCAAGGCGGCCGATGACGACCCTTGTCCCTTCAGCGTCAGCTTTGGAGTCCATGCCGGCACCGACCTGGATATCAATACCTTGCTCGAGGAATCGGACAAGGATATGTACCGGCGCAAGGAAGAGCGGGCCGAGCCGGAATTCAGCCAAGTGGTATTGGACTGCTTCGCCGACGACTAACCGGTAATCGTTTTATGACGTTAAAAATGGTCGTTTTCAGCCCCAAAATTGGTTTGACAAATCCGTAGAATGGCTTACAATGGCCGCTACTGCCGGGTACGGCGGCGGTTTTTGGTCACCCATTACCCAACAGCGGGAGGTTGTTACGCTCAAGTATGAATATATCGCGGCCGCCCGTGGGCAGGTGCCGGTTGATCTCCAGCTCGTCAACTGCCGGGTAGTCGACTTTTTCCGGGGGCGGGTGGTCGATAATTGCAGCGTATCGATCTACAAGGGCTATATCGTCGGCGTCGGCGAGGAGCTGCCGGCGCGTCAGATCCTCGATTTGGCCGGCTGCCATGTCTGCCCCGGCCTGGTCGACGCCCACGTCCACATCGAGTCCAGCTTGCTGGCGCCGGCCGAATTCGCCCGCCTGGTTACGCCGCGCGGCACTACGTCGGTGATTGCCGACCCGCACGAAATCGCCAACGTCCTTGGCTACGACGGCATCAACTGGATGCTGCGCGCCTCGGAGGGCCTGCCGCTCGATGTCTACATCATGGCGCCGTCTTGCGTGCCGGCCACCGATTTCGACACCGCCGGCGCGGCCCTCTATGCCTCCGACCTGGCGCCCTTCCTACGCGAGGCACGGGTGCTGGGCTTGGGCGAGATGATGAATTACCCCGGCGTCCTCAATGGCGACCCGCGGGTGCTCGACAAGCTGTCGCTGTTCTGGGAGGCCGGCCGGCCGATTGACGGGCACGCCCCCGGCTTGTCGGGACGCGACCTGTCGGCCTACGTGCTGAGCGGCATACGCAGCGACCACGAGGCCACCAGCCCGGCCGAGGCGCTGGAGAAGATCAGCAAGGGCATGTGGGTGATGGCCCGTTTCGGCTCCGGCGCGCGCGATCTGGAGCACCTGATTCCGGCCATGGAGGGCGAGGCCCGCCACCGCATGCTGCTCTGCACCGACGACCGGCACCCCAACGACATCGTCGCCGAGGGGCATATCGACGCCGCCCTGCGTATTTTGTTGGCCAACGGCATTCCGCTGGTCGATGCCCTGCGCATGGCCTGCTACAACCCGGCCCAATACTACGGCTTGCGCCGCTCTGGCGCCATCGCGCCTGGCTATAAGGCCGACCTTTTAGCCTTCGGCGATCCGGCCGACTTCCAGGCCGAACTGGTGCTCAAGGCCGGCGTGGTAGTGGCCCGCGGCGGTAAACCGTCGGCCGAGTGGGACGGTTTCCGCTCCGACGACCGGCGTACTCCGGCGGTGCGCGACTCGGTCAACGTCAAGTGGCTGGAGGCGGCGGCTTTTCGCATCCCGGACGAGGGCGGCCGGGTACGCGTCATCGAGGCCACGCCGGGCTCGATCATCACCGCTCAGAGCCGGGAACGGCCGACGGTGGTGGACGGCCTGTGCGTATCCGACGTGGCCCGCGACCTGATCAAGCTGTTCGTCATCGAGCGGCACACCGGGTCGGGCCTGGTCGGCAAGGCTTTCATCCGCGGCCTCAAGCTGAAGCGCGGCGCCATCGGCTCCACCGTCAGCCACGACTCGCACAACATGATCGTGGCCGGCGCCGACGACGTTTCCATCTTCAAGGCCGTCAAGCGCCTGAACGCCATCAAGGGCGGTTTCGTCATTACCGACGGTGAGGAAATCATCGCCGAACTGGCCTTGCCGGTCGGCGGTTTGATGAGCGACCGGCCGGCCGCCGAGGTGCTTGAAAAACTGGCCCAATTCAGTCAATACTTCGAGCGGGAAGCCATGCCCGGCGGTTCGCCCTTGATGACCCTGTCATTCATGGCGCTGCCGGTGATCCCATCATTGAAAATAACCGACAAGGGCCTCGTCGACGTGGACAGCTTCAGCGCTGTGCCACTGTTTGAGTAACTTCCGATTAAACGAAAGGTCGGGTGACCAGCGCAAGGGGCGACACTCCCGCTGCGCTGGCGCCAGGCCGGAAACAACCGGGAACAGCACTATGGATCGCAACACGGCCGGACTCTGTCCGGCTTGCCGGTATCCAGCCTGTGAAGGACGTTTATGGAACGAAGTATCCGCTTTCGATTGAATGAAACCCTGCACGAAATCAGGCTGTCCGGCGAACGCCTGGCTCTGGACTGGATCCGGGGCGAGGCCGGCCTGAAAGGCACCAAGGAAGGTTGCCGCGAGGGCGACTGCGGCGCCTGCCTAGTGTTGCTGGGCGGCTTGACCGGCCCAGCCGGGGCGTCCGCGCCGGAGGCCGGTGGCGGCATGGAGTGGTACAGCGCCACGGCCTGCACGCTGGCACTGAGCGACCTGGACGGCCGCCACGTAATCACCATCGAGGGATTGGCCCAAGCCGGCCTGACGCCGGTGATGTCCGCCATGTTGGATGAGGGCGCCAGCCAGTGCGGCTTCTGCTCGCCGGGCTTCGTGCTGGCCTTGACCGGCTTCCTGGTCAGCGGCCGCCACATCGACCCGGTAGCCGCCATGACCGCCGTGGAGGGTAACCTCTGCCGCTGCACCGGCTACGGCAGCATCCGCCGCGCCGCCGTGCGCCTGGCACTAGAGTTCGCCGACTTGCCGGACGACTTGCCCGGGCGCCTGGCCGAGCTGGGCCGACGCGGCGTGCTGCCGCCCAGCCTGGCCGCCCTGATGCTGGCCGCGCCGCCGCCGGCTGCCCGGCCGCCGTCGCCGTCCACGCCGGGCGCCGCCACCGCCGCCACCGCCGCCAGCGCTGCTACCGTCATCGGCGGCGGCACCGACTACTTCGTGCGCCACCCCGACCCGGAACCGGGCCTCCAGACCGTCCTGGTCGACCAGACGCCGGCCGCCCGCCGCATCGAGAGCCTCCAGGCCGATGGCGCCGACTGGCTGGAACTGGGCGCGGCCGTCACCACCAGCCAATTCTTCGCCTCGGCGGCCGTCCAGGCTCTGGTCCCCGGCATCGAGCGCTTCGCCGACGAAATCGCCTCGCCGCCGATCCGCAACCGGGCCACCCTGGCCGGCAACATCGCCAACGCCTCGCCCATCGCCGACCTGACGGCCATGCTGCTGGCCCTCGACGCCTGCCTGGTGCTGGTCGGCCCAGCCGGGGCGCGGCGCCTGCTGCGGCTGGACCAGTTCTTCCTGGCTTACAAGAAAATCGATCTTCAACCCGGCGAGGCCATCGCCGCCATCCGCCTGCCGGCCGAGCCGGTGCGGTTCAACTTCGAGAAGGTGGCGCGGCGGGCCCGCCTGGACATTGCCAGCGCCAATTCGGCTCTGGCCGTCCGCCTGGACGGGGAGGGGCGCATCCGGCAAGCCGTCTGCAGCGCCGGCGGTATCGCCGCCGTGCCGCTGCGCCTGGCCGAGGTCGAGGCCCTGCTGACCGACGCCCTCCCCAGCGTCGAGCTGTTCCGGGAGGCCGGCCGCCTGGCCGCCGCCGCCGGCACGCCCCAAGACGACGTCCGCGGCAGTAGCGTCTACCGCCGCCGCCTGCTGGAGCGCTTCATGTGGGCGCATGCCATCCGGCTCTGGCCCCAGCTGAAGCTGGAGAAGGCGCTCTTCTCATGAAGCACAATTTCGATTTCATCCAGAACCTACTGGGCCGGACGGTCTATATCGACGACCTGCCCGAGCCGGCCAACTTGTTGCACGCCGCCGTATTCACTTCGCCATCGGCCCACGGCAGTTTCGCCGGCTTGGACCTCAGCGCCGCCCTGGCCCTCGATCCGACCGTGCGCGTCCTGACGGCGGCCGATATTCCCGGCCAGAACCAGCTGGGTACGGCCGTCCTGGACGAGCCGATGCTGGCCGAAGGCGTCTGGCACTTCCGCGGCCAGGTGATCGCCCTGGTGCTGGCCGGAAGCCGCTCGCTGGCCCGGCGGGCCGCCGCCGCCATCAAGCTGGTCGGCGCCGCCGACCGGCCGGCGGTGACCGATCCGCGCGTCGCCTTCGCCCGGGGCGACTTGATCCTGAAGCCGCGCACCCAGCGCTGGGGCGACTCGGCGGCCGCCTTCGCGCTCTGCCACCTGGTGGTCAGCGGCCGGGCCGACTCGGCCGGCCAGGAGCACGTCTACCTGGAAACCCAGGGCGCCATCGCCTTGCCGGACGACTCGGGCGGCGTGCGCCTGATGTCCGGCACCCAGGGGCCGTCCGGCGTGCAGAAGATCGTGGCCCGCGTCCTGGGGCTGCCGATGAACCTGGTGGAGGTGGAGACGCGCCGCATGGGCGGAGCCTTCGGCGGCAAGGAAGACCAGGCCTCCGGCTGGGCGGCGTTGGCCGCCCTGGGCGCCTTCGCCACCCAGCGTCCGGTAAAAATATATTTATCGCGCCGCGACGACATGACTTCGACCGGCAAGCGCCATCCGTATTCGTCGGACTTCCGCATCGGCCTGGATAAGGACGGCAAGATCCTGGCCTTCGAGGCCGACTATTACCAGAACTCCGGCGCGGCCTGCGACCTGTCGCCGGCCATCATCCCGCGCACTTTGTTCCACGCCGCCGGCGCCTACCACATACCCAACGTGCGCGTCACTGGCTACCTGTGCCGCACCAACCTGGTGCCGTTCACAGCCTTCCGCGGCTTCGGCGGGCCGCAGGGCTTCTTCGTCATCGAGGCGGCGCTGGACAAGGCCGCCGCCGCCCTCGGTCTCGACCCGGTGGAACTGCGCCGGCGCAACCTCTTGCGCGAGGGCGACGTCAGCCATTACGGCATGCCGCATGAGGGCGTGCTGGCGACCGAGACTTTCGAGCGCTGCCTGGCCAGGGCCGGCTATCCTGAGCGCCGCGCCGCGATACAGGAATATAACCGGACCAACCCGGCCAGCAAGCGCGGCCTGGCGGTGATGCCGGTCTGCTTCGGCATCAGCTTCACCAAAATGATGATGAACCAGGGCGGCGCCCTGATCCACGTCTACAATGACGGTTCGGTCGGCGTCAGCACCGGCGCCACCGAGATGGGGCAGGGCGTTAGCCGCAAGCTGGCCCTGATAGTGGCGCGCGCCCTGGGCGTCAGCCAGACGGCGGTGCGGGTGGAGAGCACCCGCACCACCACCGTGGCCAACACCATGCCGACGGCGGCCAGTACCGGCGCCGACATCAACGGCATGGCCGCCCAGCTGGCCGCCACCGAAATCCGCCAGCGCTTGCTGGCCTTCGCCGCCGCTTCGCTCCAGCTCGATCCGGCCAGCCTGACTTTGCGCGACGGCCAACTGTTCGCCGATCCCGAACCGGCGGCCGGCCCGTTATTGTCCTTCGCCGCCCTGGTGGCCAAGGCCTACGAAGGGCGCGTCGACTTGTCGGCCCACGCTTTCTTCGCCACACCGGGTCTGCACTACGACCTGGCCACCGAGCGGGGTTGTCCCTTCGCCTACCACGTCTACGGCTGCGCCTTGCTGACCGTGACGGTCGACACCCTGCGTGGCCGTTACCAGTTCGACGACGCCATCATGGTGCACGATACCGGAGTGTCGATCGACCCGCTGGTCGACCTGGGCCAGATCGAGGGCGCCTTCGCCCAGGGCCTGGGCTGGGCCGCCCTGGAGGACCTGCGCTTCGACGACAAAGGCCGGCTATTGGCCGATACGTTATCGACGTATAAGCTTCCGGACGGCCATTTCATGCCCCGGCTGGACGTCGAGATGCTGCAGCGGCCCAACCCGAAGGCGGTGGCCAATTCCAAGGCCGTCGGTGAGCCGCCGCTGATGTATGGCATCGCCGGCTGGTTCGCCATCGCCGACGCCCTGCGCGCCGCCCGGCCGGGTCTCGAACTGGCCTACGACCTGCCCATGACCTGCGAGAAGGTGCTGGGCCTGCTGACTGGCGACTTGGTTCCGGCCGGGCCGTCCGGCGGGGAGGCCGGGCGATGATCATTCAGCATGGCGCCTGCGCCTTGCCCGGCGCCGACGAATTCCGCCGCCTGGACATCCGCGTCGTTGATGGCCGCATCGTCGCCCTTGAGCCGGCCCTGGAGCCGGAGGCCGGCGAGGAAACGATCGACGCCGCCGGCCTGCAGGTCTTCCCCGGCGCCATCGATCCGCACGTCCATTTCGACGAGCCCGGCTTCACGCAGCGTGAAGATTTCCTCCACGGCAGCATGGCCGCGGCCCGCGGCGGCGTCACCACGGTCATCGACATGCCCTGCACTTCGCTGCCGCCGGTCACCAGCCTAGCCAAGCTGCGCATTAAGCTGGCGGCCATGGGCCAGCGCAGCGTCGTCGACTTCGGCCTGTTCGGCGGCGTTTCCGGCCACCGTATCGAGGAAGCGCTGGAACGCGATATGGCCGAGCTGGCGCCCGAGGTGCTGGGTTTCAAGTGCTACCTGATTTCGGGCATGGACAGCTTCACGGCCGTCGACCATTTCGGCCTGGCCCGCGCCCTGAACACGGCCGCCCGCCTGGGCCGGCCGCTGCTATTGCACGCCGAGGACCCTTCGTACGTCAACGCCGCCACGGTGGCATGCAAGGCGCGTTCCGTCAGCGGCGGCCAAACCGCCACCTGGGACGATTATGTCGAATCGCGGCCGATGGGCGCCGAGCTGGCGGCCATCGCGGCGGCCATCAGTTACGCCCGGCCCGGCAGCCGGAACGGCGGACAAGTACAGGCCGACCTGCGGCCCTGGCTGCACATCGTGCACGTCGGCACGGCCGACGCCGTCGAGCTGCTGGCCGGCTTTGGCCAGGGCGCCAGCTGCGAAACCTGCCCGCAGTACCTGGTCTTTTCGCGTGATGATTTTGTTACGCTCGGATCGGCGCTCAAGACGGCGCCGCCGGTCAAGGAAGCCGGCAACGCCGAGCGCCTCTGGCAGCAGCTGGCCGACGGACGCATCGCCTTCGCGGCCAGCGACCACGCCCCGGCCCCGGCGGCGGAGAAGAACAGCGGCTCGGTTTGGACCGACTACGGCGGCATTCCCGGCAGCGGCACCCTGTTCCCGTTGCTGTATTCGGAAGGCTTCCGCCGCGGCCGCCTTGGCCTGTCAGCCCTGCTGCGGGCCAGCTGTGGCGCGGCCGCCGCCCGCTACGGCCTGGTCTCTGCCAAGGGCAGCCTGGCCGTCGGCAAGGACGCCGACCTGGCGCTGGTCGACCCGGCCGCGACCAGGACGGTGCGCGGCGACGCGCTACTCAGTAAAGGAACGATAACGCCTTTTGAAGGCATGACCCTGGCCGGCGACGTGGTCTTGACCATGGTGCGCGGCCGGACGGTCTGGGATGGACAGCGCGCCACTGACGAGCGGCCCGATGCCGGCATCGTGGTAGCGCCCGGTTGGGGGAAACAACTACGATGGGGGAATTTGTGAGCAAATTGATGAAAGCCTTGCCGATGGCGGACCTGCTCCGGCGCATCTGTGGCGAGTGGGCCGCCCGGCAATCGATCTACGATATACCGGCCGAGCTGGTACGCCGCGTCCTGGACCTGGAGGCGGCTTCAACAGGCTTCGCCGTCAACGGCCTGAAAGTCAGCCTGCCGGTCGGGCCGGCCGCCGGTCCGCACAGCCAGATCGCGCCCAACCTGGTGGCCGCCTGGCTGGCCGGGTCGCGCGTCTTCGAGCTCAAGACGGTGCAGGAAAACGACCGCCTGGAGATCGCCAAGCCCTGTATCGACGCCCTCGACGAGGGGCACAACGTCGAGTGGTCGACCGAGCTGCTGCTCGAGGAGGCCCGGGCCGAGTACCTGCGCGGCTGGCTGGCCATCCACCTGCTGCGCGCCGCCCTGGCTGGCAAGGGCTCGCCGGCCAGCCTGAGCGGGCAACCGGGCGTCCTGTTCAACATGTCGGTCGGCTACACCCTGGACGGCATCAAGGGCCCGAAGGTCGACGGCTTTATCGAGGGCATGCGTAATCCGTCCGGGACGGCCATCTGGGAGACGGCCCTGGCCGAGGCCCGGCTGTCCGTCGGCGCGGCGAGCTTCGCGCAGGCCTTCGGTAAGGCCGGCCAGGACCAGGCGCTGGCCGCCCTGGCTGCCATGCCGGCCAATCCGATCCACTCGGTCACCCTGTCCACCATGCACGGCTGCCCGCCCGAGGAGATCGAGCGCATCGGCGCCTACCTGATCGATAGTAAACATTTTGATACCTACATCAAGCTGAACCCGACCCTGCTCGGCTACGACACCGTGCGCGGCATCCTCGATACCTGCGGCTGGCAGAAGGTGCGGCTGACCCGGCCGAATTTCGAGCACGACCTGCAGTTCGAGGCCGCCCTGCGCCTGGTAGCGACGCTGCGCGCCAAGGCGGCCGCGGCCGGCCGGCACTTCGGCGTCAAGCTGTCCAATACCCTGGCCAACGTCAACGACGAACCGCGCCTGCCCGGCGCCGAGCGCTACATGTCCGGCCGAGCCCTGTTCCCGATCACGGCCCGGCTGGCGGCCGACCTGGCGGCCGCCCTGCCGCAGCCGCCGGCCTTCTCGTATTGCGGCGGCGTCAGCGCCTTCAACGTCTACGACTGCCTGCAAGCCGGCTTGGGGCCGCTGACCGTGGCCACCGACATCCTCAAGCCGGGCGGCTACCTGCGCCTGGAGCCGATGGCCCGCGAAGCGGTCCGCGCCCTGAAGGCCGGCCTACCGGGCGGCCCGGACAAGGCCCGCCTGCGCCAGCTGGCCGAAGCCGCCCTGAGTGCCAAGCACTATCGCGGCGACTGGAAGCGGGGCAGTACCGCCATCGCCGGCCCGCTGCCGCTGACGGATTGCTTCGCCGCGCCTTGCGTGGCCGCTTGCCCGGCCGGGCAGAAGCCGCCGGCCTACATGAAGGCCCTGGCCAAGGGCGAGGCGGCGCGCGCCCTGTCCATCATCCTGGCCGACAACCCGCTGCCGCACATCACCGGCCTCTTGTGCGACCACCAGTGCATGTCCGTTTGCGCCCGGGTCGACTACGAGGGCCCGGTCGAGATCCGGGCCATGAAGCTGGCCTGCGCCCGCGCCGCCAGCCTGCCGGCCGCGCCGGCCGCGCCCGTGAATGGCAAGGGAAAGACGGCCGTTTTCGGCGCCGGTCCGGCCGGCCTGGCTTGCGCCCACTACCTGGCCCTGCACGGCTACCCGGTCAGCCTCTTCGATACCGCGCTACAAGCCGGCGGCGTGCCGGCCAACGTTATCCCCGGCTTCCGCATCGACCCGGCCGACATCGCCAAGGACGTGCGGCGCATCGAGCAGCTCGGCGCCCGCTTCGCCTTCGGCTGGTCCGGCACCATCGATCTGCCGGCTCTCAAGGCCGAAGGTTATACTTCCTTCGTCTTCGCGGCCGGCGCCCCATCGCCGCGTCCGCTCGAGCTGGCCGGCGCCGGCATCACGACAGTCGACGCGCTCGACTTCCTGGAGGCGGTCCACCATGACCCGGCCGCCTGGGCCGACCGCCAGGCGGTGGTGGTCTGCGGCGGCGGCAATACCGCCATGGACGCCGCCCGCGCCGCCGTCCGCCTGTCCGGCCGGCCAAGCGTCAGCCTGCTCTACCGGCGCACCTTGGCCGAGATGCCGGCCGACCGCGAGGAGTACGAGGCCGCCCTGGCCGACGGGGTGGCCTACCGCAGCCTGTCGCTGCCGGAAAGTGCCGCGCCGGCTGCCGGGGTAGAGCTGCCGCGGCTGACGGTGCGCGAGATGCAACTGGGTGAACCCGACCAGTCCGGTCGGCGCTCGCCGCTGCCGGCGGCCGCCACCCGCGTTCAGCCCTGTGATCTTTTAATCGCCGCCGTCGGCGAATTGCCCGACCGGGCGGCGCTGGAAGCCCTCGGCGTCAAGGTCGGCCCAGGCGGCCGGCCGGAAGTCGACCCCCGCACCATGGCCAGCAACGTGCCCGGCCTGTACGTGGCCGGCGACGCCCGGCGCGGCCCGGCCAGCATCATCGCCGCCGCCGCCGACGGCCGCCAGGCGGCTTATGCCATCCTGGAGCTGGCCGGCCTGCCCATCCAGCAGCCAGCCATGGCGCCACCCCCAGCCGACCGCGAGGCCCTGTCGCGCCGCGGCGAGCTGCTCGAGTCCTGCGCCCTCCACGACGCCGCCTTCGTCCAGACCGAGGCCGAGCAGCGCTGCCTGTCCTGCGGGTCGGCCTGCCTGCGCTGCGTCGAGGTCTGCCCCAACCGGGCCAACTTCGCCCTGCCGGTTACGGCCGGCGACGGCCTGACCCAGTCCATCCAGATCGTCCACGTCGACGACCTGTGCAACGAGTGCGGCAACTGCGGCTTCTTCTGCCCCTGGGAGGGCCAACCGTACCTGCACAAGCCGACCCTGTTCGCGCTCGAGGCCGACCTGCGGCACAGCGCCAACGCCGGCTTCGCTTTCTTGTACAGCGCCGCCACGGTCCGACCCGAGCTGCTGTTGCGGCTGTCGCCCGGCCAGGAGCAGCCGGTGCTGCGCGCCGCCTGGGCCGATTGGTCCGAGCCCGTCGCCGCCCGGGCCTGGCTCGGGAAACTGCCGGTCGGCACCAAACCCGAGCTGGAGGCCGGCCTGGCCAAGGCAACCGGTTTGCTGGCCCTGGCGCGCGAGATTGACAGCAAACACGCTTATCTGCGCCCGGAGGTTTTGTCATGATCGTCATCGAACGCGTGCCGGTGCTGCACTTCAGCCCCGGCCAGGTCAGCGAGCCGGTCGACATCGTAATCGAGGGCGGTACCATCCTCGCGGTCGGCCGCGGCGAAGGCGCCAAGTATCCGCAGGCCGAGCGCCACGCCCCCGGCGGCTTCGTCACGCCGGGCCTGGTCTGTGGCCACAACCATTTCTACAGTATGCTGGCGCGCGGCCTCAATGTGGCCATCAAGCCCAGCAAGGATTTTGCCCAGCAACTGCGCCACCTCTGGTGGCGGCTGGACCGCGCCCTCGACCAGGACATCGTCCGGGCTAGCGGCCTGACCGGCGCGGCCGAAGCGCTGGCCGCCGGCGTGACCTCGGTGGTCGACCACCACGCCAGCCCGTCCTTCATTGACGGCTCGTTGGACGTACTTAAAGAAGGCTTTGACGCCACCGGTCTGCGTGGCATCCTGTGCTACGAGACCACCGACCGCAACGGCTTGGACGGAGCCCGCGCCGGCCTGGCCGAGAACGTTCGTTTCGCTACAACAGTGGACGCGCTGCGAGCCGCCGGCCGGCCGGTTATGGTGGAAGCCGCCATCGGCGCCCACGCCCCCTTCACGGTCGGCGACGACACCCTGGCCGGCCTAGCCGAGGCCTGCCGCTCTAGCGGCCGCGGCCTGCATATTCACGCCGCCGAGGACAAGTTCGACGCCGTGCACAGCCGCCATGAACACAACCTGGACCTGGTGGAACGGCTGGACCGGGCCGGGCTGCTGGATAGCCGCAGCATCGTCGCCCACGGCCTCTACCTTTCGGCCAGCGAGATTGAGACCCTCAAGGCCCGCGACTGCTTCCTGGCCCACAACGCCCAGTCGAACATGAACAACGCCGTCGGCTACAACGGCAGCCTGCCGCAGCTGCGCAACGTGGTGCTGGGCACTGACGGCATCGGCTCGGACATGCTTAACTCGGCCAACTTCGCCTTCTACAAGCATCGCGACTCAGGCGGGCCGCTCTGGATGGACGCCTTCCTCGGCTTCCTCCAGAACGGCAACGAGTTATTGAATCGTTACTTCGTTGGCCAGCGTTTCGGCCGGGTCGAGCCAGGACATGCCGCCGACCTCTGTTTCTGGGACTACGACCCGCCGACGCCGCTCCTGCCCGGCAACCTGGCCGGACACGCCGCCTTCGGCATGGGCAGCCGCATGGTGCGCTCGGTGATGGTGGCCGGAAAATTCGTCATTAAGGACCGGACCCCGAATTTTGACGCCGCGGCCATCATGGCGCGCGGGCGCGAACAAACTATACGATTATGGAAGCGGATGGAGGAAATCGAATGAATTTCAACGGCAAGGAAATCAAGGCCAAGGCGGAAGCCTACAAGGACTGGACGGCAAAGAACCTGTCGGACATCATCAAGGTGCCGGCCATGAGCAACAAGGAAAAGGACCGCATCCTGTTCTTGAAAGAAATGTGCGAGAAGGCCGGCTTCGACGAAGTGCGCATTGACGGCTTGGGCAACCTGCTGGCCAGGGTCGGCAGCGGCCCCAAGAAGCTGGTGATCGACGCCCATATCGACACCGTCGGCATCGGCGACAAGAGCCAGTGGAAGAAGGATCCCTTCTCCGGCGACATCGAAGGCGGACTGGTGCACGGCCGCGGCACCAGCGACCAGACCGGCGGCGCCGCCGCCATGATCACGGCCGGCCGCATCCTCAAGGAAATGAATTATTCCGGCGAGTACGCCGTCTGGTTCGCCTTCACCATCATCGAGGAAGACTGCGACGGCCTGTGCTGGAAATACCTGATCCATAAAGAAAAGTTCATTCCGGACGTCTTCGTGTCTACCGAGCCGACCAGCCTGCGCCTTTACCGCGGCCACCGCGGCCGCATGGAGATGGAAGTCCACCTCAAGGGCAAGTCCTGCCACGGCTCGGCGCCGGAACGCGGCATTTCGGCCGCCTACAAGGCCGCCCGCGCCGCCCTGGCCATGGAAGCCCTCAACGACGCCCTCCAGCCGGACGAAGACGGCTTCCTCGGCAAGGGCACCGTCGTGGTGTCCAAGATCGACGTGCACGGCCCGTCGCAGTGCGCCGTCCCCGACCAGGCCATGCTTTACCTGGATCGCCGCCTGACCTGGGGCGAGACCAAGGACCTGGCCATCAAGCAGGTCAAGGACGCCTGCGCGGCCGCCGGCGTGCCGGACGCCGAAGTGGTCATGCCCAGCTACACTATCCCCAGCTGGACCGGCATGGACTTCGGCCAGGAGCTGTATTTCCCGACCTGGAAATTCCCGGCCGACCATCCGGTGGTCAAGGCCGGCGTCGCCGCCCACCAGGCCGTCTTCGGCGCCGCCCCGGTGGTCGACAAGTGGACCTTCTCGACCAACGCCGTCGCGGTGGCCGGCGAGCATGGCATCCCGAGCATCGGCTTCGGCCCCGGCGACGAGAACCAGGCTCACGCCCCGAACGAGATTACCCGGGTAGACGACCTCTGGAAGGCCGCCGCGTTTTACGCCGCCCTGCCGTACGTGCTGGACGGTATGAAGATCGGAAAATAACATGGTTGAACTGACTTGGCTCTATGAATGCAGTACCTGCCGGAAGCGTTTCCCGCTGAAACCGGGGCTTTACCTCTGTCCGGAGTGCGCTCGGCGGCTGGGGCGGAATGATCCGCTGGCCATGGCCGTCCGGCCGCTGGACGGCGTCCTGGAATGCGTCTGGGAGGGCGACTACGACGGCGGGGCCGACGACATCCCCCTGCCGGTGCCCGGCGAATTTTTCCCCAGCCTGCCGGTCGGGAACACGCCGCTGTGGGAGCCACAGCGGCTGCGCGCCGAAACCGGTTTTCCCTTTCTGTTCCTCAAGGACGACTGCTGCGAGCCGAGCGGTTCATTCAAGGACCGGGCGTCCGTTCTGGTGGCGGCCTTCGCCCGCCAGCACGGCATCAAGGAAATCGCCCTGGCTAGTACCGGCAACGCCGCCTCCAGCATGGCCTGCGTCGGCGCCGCCGCCGGCCTGGACATCACCGTCTTCCTGCCCAAGGCCGCCCCGCAGGCCAAGCGGGTCCAGGTGCTGCAGTACGGCGCCAAGCTGGTCGAGGTGGACGGTACCTACGACGACGCCCTGGGCGAGTCGCTGGCCTACACCTCGGCCAACGGCGTGCTGTCGCGCAACACCGCCTTCAACCCGCTGACCATCGAGGGCAAGAAAACAGTGTCCTTTGAAATGTGCCGCGACCTGGCCTGGGCCTTGCACGCCGCCGGGGTTGATGAGCCGGCGCCGGCCTTCGTGGCGCCGGACCACGTCTTCGTGCCGGTCGGCGACGGCGTCATCATCGCCGGCGTCTACAAGGGCTTCGAGGACCTGGTGCGCCTCGGCCGCATCCGGCAGGTGCCAATGATCTGGGCCTGCCAGGCCGAGGGCTCGAGCGCTATCGCCCGCGCCCTGGAGCAGGGTGGCTTCGGCCCGGCCGTGCCCAGCTCCACGCTGGCCGACTCCATCGCCGTCGACGTGCCCAGCAACGGCCACCATGCCCTGCGCAAGTTGCAGAAGTACAATGGCCGCGCCGTCATCGTCAACGATACCGAGATACTGCGGGCCCAGCGTGAGCTGGCCGCCAAGTCCGGGCTGTTCGCCGAGCCGAGCTCGAGCGCGGCCTGGGCGGCCTTCCGCAAGGTCAAGGAGCTGCTCGACCACGAAGCGCGGGTGGTGGTGATGTTGACCGGCTCGGGCCTCAAGGATATCGCCGGCGCGATGAAGGCGCTGGCCCTGTAGCCGTAACGACGGAGCGCCTGGCGCGCCGGACAATGCTGACAAGGAGTTACTAATGATCGATCTTAAGATTGACGAAGCTGGACGCAAACGAAATATCGAACGCTGCAAGCAAAAGGGCATCCTGCTGCCCACCTACGAGCAAATGCGCGACCCGTCCAAGACGCCGCAGCGCATCAAGGACGAACTTAAAAATGTCGGCCTGTGGGACGTGCACACCAGCAACCTGTTCCGCGTTACCTGGAAGAACGAGCCCAAGGAAAAAGGCGGCCAGTTCGGCGACGTCAACTACCTTGAGCTACCGCGCGAGTTGACCAATACCAAGGCCAAGATTGCCGGCATCGCCGGCAAGTGGTTCCCGACCGGCGCTCATAAGGTCGGCGCGGCTTATTCCTGCCTGATCTCGGAGCTGGTCACCGGCCGCTTCGATCCCTCCTCCAAGAAGGCCGTCTGGCCGAGCACCGGCAACTATTGCCGCGGCGGCGCCTATATCTCGCGCCTGCTGTCCTGCCCGTCGGTGGCCATTCTGCCGGCCGGCATGAGCAAGGAGCGCTTCGAGTGGCTCAGGACCATGGCCGAGGAAGTCATCGCCACGCCGGGCTGCGAATCTAATGTTAAGGAAATATTTGACAAGTGCATCGAGATCGAGAAGACCCGCCCCGAGTGCGTCATCTTCAACCAGTTCGACCAGCTGCCCAACCACCTGTGGCATTTCAGCGTCACCGGACCGGCCATGGAAGAAGTCTACTGCAAATTGGCCGGCCCGAAGAGCCATCTGGCCTTGAGCATTTTCAGTTCCGGTTCAGCCGGCACCCTGGGCGCCGGCAGCTACCTTAAAACCAAGCATTTCGGCACCCGCGTCGGCGTCGGCGAGGCCCTGCAGTGCCCCACCGTCTACGAGAACGGCTATGGCGACCACCGCATCGAGGGCATCGGCGACAAGCACATCCCCTGGATCCACAACCTGCGCGACACCGACGTGGCCGTGGCCGTCGATGACGAGATCACCATCCGCCTGCTGCGCCTCTTCAACGAGCCGGCCGGCCAGAAGGTTCTGTTTGAGCATGGCGTCAGCCAGGCGGTCCTGGACCGGCTGGAGCTGATGGGCATCTCCGGCATCGGCAACCTGGTGGCCACCATCAAGGCCGCCAAGTACTACGAGCTGACCGAAACCGACGTCGCCCTGACCGTCTTCACCGATTCGCTGGCCATGTACGGTTCCCGCCTGGTGGAATTGACCAAGGAACGCGGCCCCTACACCCAGCGCGACGCCGACCGCGACCTGGATATGTTACAGAATCTTTCTGTCGATTACGTCTTGGACATGACCCACGCCGAGCGCCGCCGCGTCCACAACCTCAAGTACTACACCTGGATCGAGCAGCTGGGCAAGGACCTGACGGAACTGCGCGCCCAGTGGGACGACCACCACGTGTACTGGGACGGCCTGCACGCCCAAGCGGCGGTCATCGACAAGATGATCACCGAGTTCAACGCCGAGGTACTGAAGTGATACTCCTGCAGAACTGCTTCCGGGTGGTTCGTCCGCGCTACGGTAGCGGTCCGCAGGCCGGTACTCAGGCGGACGACCTGTCCGGCGTCGACATCCTGGTGGACGGCAAGCGCATCAAGCAGATCGGCCAGGGGTTGGCCGTTCCGGCCGGCTGCCCGACGCTCGACGCCTCGCGCCACGTCGTCATGCCGGGCCTGGTCAACACCCATCACCATTTCTACCAGACCCTGACGCGCAACATCCCGGCCGTGCAGGACGCCAAGCTCTTTAAGTGGTTGGTCTACCTGTACGAGGTCTGGAAGCATGTCGACGAGGAGGCGGTCTACTGGTCCAGCATGCTGGCCCTGGCCGAGCTGGCCAAGACCGGCTGTACGTTGACCACCGACCACCATTACCTGTACCCCCAGTCCTTCAAGGAAGACCTGCCCGGCCTGCAATTCAAGGCCGCCGCCCAGATCGGCCTGCGCTTCGCACCGACCCGCGGCTCGATGTCGCGCTCCAAGAAGGACGGCGGCCTGCCGCCGGACAGCGTGGTGCAGGACGAGGACTTCATACTCTCGGCCAGCGAAGCGGCTTTACAAAAGTATCACGACAAGTCGCCTGACGCCATGCGCAAGCTGGCTCTGGCGCCCTGTTCGCCCTTCTCGGTCTCCGAGCAGTCCCTGAAGGACGCGGCCGCCCTGGCCCGCCGCTACGGCGCCCGACTGCATACCCATTTGGCCGAGACCCTGGACGAGGATGAGTTCTGCGTCCGGATGTACGGCCGCCGCCCGCTTAGGGTGATGGAAGACTGCGGCTTTATCGGCCCGGACGTCTGGTACGCCCACGGCATCCATTTTAACGACCAGGAACTCAAACTGCTAGCCGCCACCAAGACCGGCGTGGCGCACTGCCCGTCGTCCAACATGCGGCTCGGCTCCGGCATCGCCAGAGTGCGCGAGATGCTCGACCTGGGCGTGCCGGTCGGCTTGGCGGTCGACGGATCGGCCTCCAACGACGCCTCGGACATGCTGGGCGAGGCTCGCCAGGCCTTGCTGCTGCAACGGGTGCGCTACGGCGCGGCCGGTATCAACGCCCGCGAGGTGCTCGGTCTGGCTACCACAGGCGGCGCCCGCCTCCTGGGCTACGAGGAAGCCGGCCGGCTGGAAGAAGGCGCCCTGGCCGACCTGGCCTTGTTCGACGTCATGAAGCTGGAGTACTCCGGCGCCTTGTCCGACCCCGCCGCCGCCTTGCTGTTCTCGGGCTATAACCACGGCGTCGACCATCTGATCGTCAACGGCGAATTCGTGGTGCGCGACCGGCGGCTATGCGGCGCCGACGAGGAGCTGATCCGGACCGAGGCCAACCGCTGCGCCAAGCGCCTGCTCGAAAAAGAAGGGATCAAAACCGGATGGTAAAGGAATATGTACGACCCAAGGACGCGGCCGAGGCCGTCGCCTTGATGGAACAGGCCCTGGCCAAGCGCGCCGCCACCTCTGGTGGCGCCGCCACTATTGGTGGCGCCGCCACTATTGGTGGCGCCGCCACTATTGGTGGCGCAGCCACTATTGGTGGCGCAGCCACTATTGGTGGCGCAGCCACTATTGGTGGCGCAGCCACTATTGGTGGCGCAGCCTGGCTGGCCGGCGGTACAGCCCTCTTGTCGACCGCCTCGCCCTCGGTGGCCGGCAACCGCACCGCCGCCGACTTCCCGGAACTCCTGATCGACGTCGGCCGCATCCTGCCGCGCGGCTTGAACCAGACGGCGGCCGGCCTGGTCATCGGCGCCGGCACCACCTTCCAGGAAGTGCTGGAAAGCCCGCTGGCCTTCTCGGCCCTCCAGGCGTCGGCGCGCAGCATGGCCAACCGCAACATCCGCAATCGGGCCACGGTCGGCGGCAACCTGGCCTTCAACAAAAGCTGCGCCAGCCTGGTGCCGCTCTGCCTGGCGCTCGACGCGGCCGTGGAATGCGCCGGCGGCGGCCCGGCCAACCAGACGCTGCCCCTGGCCAAGTGGTTAATCAAGCCGGCCGGCCTGCTCCTGAACCTCATCCTGCCGGCCGGGGGAGGGCGGAGCGCCGCCTTCGCCCGCTCCAGCCGCACCGCCTGCGATGTCTCCACCGCCACCGTGGCCGCCGTCGCTACCGTCAAAGGCCGCCGGCTGCTTGAGCTGTGCCTGGTGGTCGGCGGTTTTAGCCTGCACGCCCTACGCCGTCTCGATATCGAGGCGCTGTTCGACGGCCGCGACCTAGACGACCTGGCCGCCACCGAGGCGGCGATCCGGCCGCTCTTGTCGGCCATCGACGACCAGCGCGGCAGTAGCGCCTTCAAGCGCCAGCAAGGCGCGGCCCTGGTGGCTGATTGCCTGCAGGCGCTGCTGTCCGCGGAGGTGCTGCCATGAAAACGTCATTTATTCTTAACGGACGGACCGTGGCCTGGGAAGTCGAGCCGGCCGAAACGCTGCTGGCCGTCCTGCGGCGCAAGGGCCTCGTCTCGGTGCGCAACGGCTGCGACGGCGAAGGCAGCTGCGGCCTGTGCGCCGTGCTGCTGGAAGGCCGGCTGGTCAACTCCTGCCAGCTCTTGGCCCTACAAGTCGACGGCAGCCGCGTCTACACCGTCGAGCATTACGGCCAGGACCGTGGCCTGTCCATCGTCCAGCGCGCCTTGATCGACGCCGCCTGCGTGCAGTGCGGCTATTGCACCCCAGCCGTGGTCTTGGCCCTGCACGAACTGCTGGAACGCAGCGCGCGGCCGACCAAGGCCGAGGTGCGGGACGCCTTGTCCGGCACGCTTTGCCGCTGCACCGGCTACGAGCAGTTTTATGCCGCCGCCCGCATCGCCGCCGCCCGTCTGCTAGATCCGGCCTACGTTGAACCGGCCGGGCCGGAATTCCGGCCCGACCTGGTACATGTCGGCAAGGACCGCGACAAGGTCGACGCCGCCGGCCTGGCCCGCGGCGAGCGGGCCTTCGTCGAGGACCGAGTGGACGCCACGGCTTGCCACCTCTTAGTCTTGCCCAGCCCCCACGCCCACGCCTGGGTCAAGTCGATTGATACGGCGGCAGCCGAGGCCATGCCCGGCGTGGTATCAATCGTCACGCACCAGAATTGCCCCGACCAGGTCTACACCACGGCCGGCCAGGGCTTTCCCGAACCCAGTCCCCACGACCAGCGCATGTTCCCGCGCAAGCTGCGCTACGTCGGCGACCGCGTGGCGGCGGTGCTGGCCGAGAGCCTGGACGAGGCCCGCGCCGCCCTGGCCGCCATCAAGGTGGAGTACGAGGTCCTCCAGCCCGTCCTGTCCATCGCCGCGGCCAAGGCGAGCGGCGCGCCGATCGTGCACCACGGCGAGGTCAGCTACGTGGTCGGCAATCCGCCGGCTGGCAGCTCCGTCAAGGGCGACGGCCGCGATGATCCGATAATATACCAGTTCCCCTTACATGCCGACCCGCACCGCAACCTGGCGGCCAGCGTGGCCGACGGCATCGGCGACGTCGAAAAAGGCTTCGCCGAGGCCGACGTGGTCATCGAGAGAAGCTACAAGGGCAACCGCGTCCAGTGCACGCCGCTGGAGCCGCATGTCGTCTATGCCAAGGTCGATGGCGGCCGGCTGGTCATCCACGCCTCCACCCAGGTACCGTGGCACGTCCGCCGCATCGTCTCGCGGGTCATCGGCATCAGCGAGAACAAGGTCCGCATCATCAAGGAGCGGGTCGGCGGCGGCTTTGGCGCCAAGCAGGACATCGTGGTCGAGGACCTGGCCGGCTGGCTGGCCTGGACCACCGGCCGCCCGGTCTTCTTCCGCTACGACCGGGCCCAGGAATTCAGCGCCAGCCGCACCCGCCACGTCATGGAGATCAGCGTCAAGCTGGGCGCCAAGCAAGACGGCCGGCTGACGGCGGTGCAGATGGTACTGGACGCCGACACCGGCCCCTACGGCCAGCACTGCCTGACCGTGCCGATGAACGCCATCAGCAAGAGCCTGCCGCTGGTGCTGTGCGACAACGCCCGCTTCGAGGTCAAGAGCTACTATACCAACCTGTCGCCGGCCGGCGCCTACCAGGGTTACGGGGCGCCCAAGGGCTCCTTCGCCCTGCAGACGGCCCTGGCCGAGCTGGCCGCCGAACTGGGCATGGACCAGCTCGACCTGTTGGAAAAGAACCGGGTCCGTTCCGGCTCGACCATCGAGATATTGCGCAGCCTGGGCGAGGGACGGCCCGGCGCGGCCGTGACGCTGGGCGAGTGCGGCCTGGGCGAAATGATCCGGCGCGGCCGCGAGGCCTTCAAGTGGTCAATGCCCAGGCCGGCCGCCGAGCCCGGCTGGAAGTCCGGACAGGGCGCCGTTATCATCCAGCAAGGCTCCGGCCTGCCTGGCCTGGACGCGGCCAACGCCGAACTGCGGCTCCTGGCCGACGGTACGCTGCTGCTCTTGTCCGGCGGCGCCGACCTCGGTACCGGCCTGGACACCGTCACCGCCAAGGCGGCCGCCGAGATCATGGGGCTGGATATGGAGGACGTGGCCGTCATCTCCGGTGATACCGATATAACGCCCTTTGACAAAGGCGCCTACGCCAGCTCGGGGACTTATTTCTCGGGCAACGCCGCGGTGCGCGCCGCCGAGGACCTGCGCGCCAAGTGCCTGGCCGTCGCGGCCGGCCTGCTGGGCGAGCCGGTGGAAGACCTGCGCCTGGTGCCGCGCGGCATCGTCCGCGGCAAGCAAGGCGAGATCAGCCTGGCCAAACTGGCGCACCTGTCCATCCAGGGAGAAGGGCACCACGAGCTATGCGGCTACGGCAACTTCAAGACCGACCACGCCGCTTTCCCCTACGGCGCCCACTTCGCGCAGGTGGCCGTCAACGAGCGCAGCGGCCAGGTCGTCCTCAAGCGCTACCACGCCTACCAGGATTGCGGCACGCCCATCAACCCGGCGCTGGCCCTGGGCCAGATCTACGGCGGCGTCATGAAGGCGGTCGGCCATTCGCTGTACGAGGAAATGCTGTATGATCCAAACGGCAAGCCGCTCAATACCGGCTTCCTGGACTACAAGATCCCGTCGGTCTTCGAGGTGCCGGAGGATTTCCACATCGAGCTGGTGCCGGTGGCCGACGAGGTCGGACCCTTCGGCGGCAAGAGCGTGTCCGAGATCAGCCTGAATGGGGCTGCCCCGGCCATCGCCATCGCCATCCACGACGCCGTCGGCGTCTGGTGCCGGGAGTGGCCCTTCACCCCGGAACGGGTGCTGAAAGCGCTCGGCAAGATTTGATTATGCGCCCGTCGCGCAGCCGCTTTGGCGGTGAGCGCGGCGGGTATATTTGCAAGGCCGGCTTGTCCGGCCAGCCGGTACAGCCGGCCACACTACGGAGGAAATTATGGGTATACCCGAAATCAAGAAAATGATCGCCGACCTGTCCAGCAAGAAAATCGGCATGTTCCACAAGGACTTCCTGCTCACCTGGGAGAAGTCGGCCGACGAATTGCAGGCCACCTTCCTGGTGGCCGACATCCTGCGCGCCATGAGAGTGGAGAACGTCAGCCCGCGGCTGTGGCACTCCGGCATCGCCGTGTCCAACTTCCGCGACAACTCCACCCGCACCCGCTTCTCGTACGCGTCAGCCTGCGACCTGTTGGGTCTTTACGTCCAGGACCTGGACGAAGGCAAGAGCCAGATCGCCCACGGCGAGACGGTGCGCGAGACGGCCAACATGATCAGCTTCCTGTCCGAGGCCATCGGCATCCGCGACGACATGTACCTCGGGGAAGGCGACAAGTACCAGCGCGAGGTGGCCAAGAGCCTGGACGAAGGCGTCGCTTCCGGCGTCCTGCCCGACCGCCCCACCGTCGTCAACCTGCAGAGCGACATCGACCATCCCACCCAGTCGATGGCCGACCTCTTGCACCTGGCGCACCACTTCGGCGGCCTGGACAAACTGAAGGGCAAGAAGATCGCCATGACCTGGGCCTACTCGCCGTCCTACGGCAAGCCGCTGTCCGTCCCGCAGGGCATCATCGGCCTGGCCTCGCGCTTCGGCATGCAGGTCAGCCTGGCCCACCCGGAAGGCTACGGCCTGATACCGGAAGTAGTCGAGCTGTCCAAGAAGCAGGCTACAACCTCCGGCGGCTCCTTCCAGCACGTCAACAGCATGGAGGAAGCCTTCCAGGACGCCGACATCGTCTACCCCAAGAGCTGGGCGCCCTACCACGTCATGCAGCAGCGCGTACCCCTGCTGCACGCCAACGACCAGGCCGGCCTTAAGGACCTGGAGAAGCAGTGCCTGGCCAACAACGCCAAGTTCCTGGACTGGGAATGCACCGAGGCCAAGATGAAGCTGACCAAGGGCGGCAAGGCGCTCTACATGCACTGCCTGCCGGCCGACATCACCGGCGTCTCCTGCAAGGCCGGCGAGGTGGCCGAGTCGGTCTTCGACCGCTACCGCGACGATACCTACCGCGAAGCCAGCTACAAACCCTACATCATCGCCGCCATGATCCTGCTTGGCAAGCGCCAAGACCCAGCCGCCACCCTCGGCCAGCTGCTGGAGCGCGCTCACGCCCGCGAGATTCTATAAAAATAGTTTGATTAATTGAAGCAGTCCGGGAGGGCAACCCTGCGGTTTCCCTCCCGGCCCAGTGCGCCACGTAAAAGGCGCTTTTCATATGTTCGAAAAGCTAAGTGCTGAAACTGTGTTACAGATGAGGAAATTCCGGTTACTGCCGGGGTCGGA
>MIAR01000056.1 GCA_001829185.1 Spirochaetes bacterium GWB1_60_80 | reverse complement strand
TGTTTTGTTTTTAGGGTCTTCGCGGAATCGCGTGGGTGAATAAATGATAATTTATTAGCATCGAAGCATCGATGTAAGTATCTTGAGGCGAAGATACTTTTCGTCGCGGATACCGTAAGCACGCCGTTGGATGACGCGAATCTTGTTATTGAGTCCCTCGACGAATCCAAGTGATGGTTTTGCTTGCAGCCTGCAATATTCCGCAAGTGAAAATGGATGGCTGGAAGGAATCAGATCACTTTCCAGATAACGAGGATGATTATGTTAGGATGGGGCTGTATTGAAATTTTAATAATCTGAAAACTCATAGAGGACAATAAGACTTTTTAGCAGACAATATCAATCAAAACGGTAATGCATAGCATAGTGGCACTAAAATTGGCACTAGTAGCGATAGGATAGCACCCGAAGCCATAGCAACTGGCAAAGCCTCTAAACCTACTGTTTGACATATAAGAACTGAAGTCACGTCCATCGCCGTCGCGCCGCCCGCCCCGATGGCCGTATAGGGATAGCGGCCGGCGGCCAGGAAGGGGATCAGCAGCAAGGCGGCGGCTTCGCGCACCAGGTTAGCCAGGAAGGCCGCCGCCCCCAGCAGCGGGTCGCCCAGGTTACTGATGATGACGCCGGACAGGCTGTACCAGCCGAAGCCGGCACCGAGCGATAAGGCTTTGCCGACCGTCAGGCCGAAGATCCAGGCCACCGGCAGGCTGCCTAGTAAGGTGCCGACCACCGTGGCCAGGGGCACCAACAGCGTGTCGAGGCGCACGAAGGCCGTCTTCAGCGACAAGCCGGACTGCGCGAACTGGATGCCGATCATGAACAGCAAGGCATTCAGTACCCATCCCGTCACTAGGCCATAATCTAGCCGCTGGAATTCCGGCAGCAGCAGGCCAACGGCCGCGCCAAGCACTACCATCAGCAGCAATAAGCCCGGATCGCGCAGCTGAGTCAGCCGCCGCGCCGCCGTCGGCACGCTTCGGTCAGCTGACCTGGCTGCCTGGTCGGCTTGGCGCGCTTGGCGGGCAAACAGGCTGTAGGCCAGATTGATTAGCAGGATGGTGCCCAGCAAGGCACCGGCGGCTGTTATCGTGGCCATCAGTCCGATCTCCGGTAGGCGCGCGAACAGCGCCCGGGAATTGCCCAGCCGGAAGCCCATCAGGGCCAGGAGGGCTCGCAGGACCAACTTAATGATTTGGTCAGTATAGCGGGCCGGAGGAGCCAGCCGCAAGCGCCAGATCAACCCGCCGGCCAGCAGAAAACCGGTTAAAATCACGATTTGGAACAAGGTATTCATGTCGTGTGCCTTTCCCGTTTTTAGCCGGACGGTAACCAGTTTATGCGGCAGCCGACCCGACGCTGCCCATGATAATCCGCCACCTTCATCATGTAAAGGCTGGTGCTAATGGCTCGATCCCCGGTTGTATTAATCAGTTAAAACAGCTATTATCGAGGCTCAAACAGCTTGATTCAGCTGGCTCGGCGGCGTTGGCAGCAACGGCTTTGGGCTGGTTTGTTTCAAAATACACGTTTTTTGGAAGGTTTATGCGCAAATTATCCCTTGTTGTGCTCATCCTGGCTATTCTTTTCACTTTCGGCTGTAAAGGCCAAGCGGCCAAGCTGCCGGTTCACGACGAAGCTGACGCCCAGGTCAGCTACGCCTTCGGTATAGCCTTGGGCGAGAGCCTCAAACAGACCGGTCTGCAGTTCAACTACAATGAAATGATCCGCGGTATCGCCAACCTGCTCGAAGGCGCCGAAACCGATGTCACCGCTGAGGAAGCCTATGAAGTTATCCAGACGGCTATCGCCGCCCAGACCGAGCTTCAGAATTCCGGCCTGACCACCGTGGAGACTGAGTACCTGGCCGCCAATGGCCAGAAACCGGGCATTGTGACTACGGCTAGCGGATTGCAGTACGAGGTACTGTCCGAAGGCACTGGCGCCCGCCCCGGCGCCACCGACACCGTCCGTATCCACTACCACGGCACCAAGCCCGACGGCACGGTTTTCGATAGCTCAGTGGATCGTGGCGAGCCGGTCGAGTTCCCGCTTGACCAAGTGATCGACGGTTTTGCAGAAGGCATCCAGCTGATGCCCATCGGCAGCAAGTACCGTATTTTCATGCCGTCCAGCCTGGCCTACGGCCCGGAAGGCACTCCCGATGGCGCCATCGGCCCCTACCAGACCCTGATCTTCGAGGTGGAGTTGATCGACATCGTCGCCAACGCCGCCGTCCCCGGTCTGATCCCCTCTCCGTAATTACTGTTCCATCTAATATGGCCGCCCCGGTTAACGCTGGGGCTGCTTCATTTAGGAGTGGTCAGGCCACGGCCCGTGTTATTGACCTTGCCAGTCGCTTGAGGCTAGTCTGCTAAGCGACATGAAACGTTTCGACAGCACCGTAACCGAACTCCAACCAGTCGCCAGCGATTACTTTCGCATCACTTTCCAGTGGCCTGTAACCTTGCCCCTTCCCCAGCCCGGCTGCTTCCTGACGGTGAGCGCCGGTTCGGGCTTCGATCCGGCGCTACGCCGGCCGTTCGCCTTTTCGGATGTCGATCCGGCGCGCGGAACGGCCGCTTTTATCTTCCAGCGCCGGGGGCGGGGCACGGCCTGGCTGGCCGAGCGGCGGCCGGGCGACAGCCTGGACGTGCTGGGGCCGCTAGGCGCAGGCTTCCGCGCGCCGCCGAGCGGCGCCCGGCCGGTGCTGGTCGCCGGCGGCATTGGCCTGGGACCGATGCTGTTCCTAGCCAGGCAGCTGCACCAGACGGCCGCTGCCGGCCGCAACGAGGTGCCTATCCTGGTGCTCGGTTACCGTTCAGCCAGCCAGGCGCCGTCGGTCGACTTGCCGCCTGGCAGCGTGATTTGTACCGATGATGGCATGCGCGGCTTCCATGGTAGCGCCGTGGCCTATCTCGACCAATTGGCGGACGCCCTACCGCCTTACTATTACGCCTGCGGGCCAGTGGCCATGATGGCCGCCATCGACCGTTTGGCGGCCGCCCGCGCCGGCCAGGCTGATTGGCAAGCCGCCACTGAACAATGGATGGCCTGCGGCGTCGGCGCCTGCCAGGGCTGCGTCATCCCCTTTAAGGACGGCGGCTTCAAGCGCTGCTGCGCCGACGGACCGGTCTTCAACGGCCGCATGGTCGACTGGGTCGGGCTGCAGGAGTGAATATGGATTTACGCGTCAACATCGGCGGCTTGACCCTGGCCAACCCGGTCGGAGTCGCCTCCGGCACGTTCGGTTACGGCGACGAATACGCCGGACTGTTCGATATTGACCGCTTGGGCGCTCTTTATACCAAGGCCGTCACCCCCGAAGCGCGGGCCGGCAACCGGACGCCGCGCCTGGCCGACACCCCGGCCGGCATGCTCAACAGCATCGGCTTGGCCAATCCGGGGCTCGACAGCTTCATTACCGACAAACTGCCGGCCTTACGCCAACGGCGCTGCGCGGTCATCGTCAACGTCGCCGGCACTTGCCCCGAAGAGTATCAGGCCGTCGTGGAGCGGCTGGAAACGGTCGAAGGCTTGGCCGGCTACGAAATAAATATCAGCTGCCCTAACGTCAAGGCCGGCGGCCTGGCCCTGGGCACCGATCTTAAGCTGGTGGAAAGCCTAACCCGGCGACTGCGCGACTGTCGGCAGCGGCCGGAGCGGCCGTTGATCGTCAAGCTGTCACCGAATGTCACCGATATCGCCGAGATTGCCCGGGCGGCTGAAGCCGGAGGGGCGGACGCCGTATCCTGTATCAATACCCTGGTCGGCATGGTCATCGATGTCCAGAAACAGCGACCAGTCTTGGCCATGGGCACCGGCGGCTTGTCTGGCCCGGCCATCCGACCGGTCGGCGTGGCCTGCGTCTACAAGGTTAGTCGGGCGGTTGGCATCCCGATCATTGGCCTGGGCGGCATCGGCTGCCTGGACGATGCTTTGCAATACTTCTTGGCCGGCGCCAGCGCCATCCAAATCGGCACGGCTTTGTTCCGGCGGCCGGAATGCGCCCTCGAGATCCTGGATGGGCTGGCTCCTTGGCTGGAGGCTAATCACCTGTCCAGCGTTACCGAAATCAAGCGACTACTGAAAGTATGAATAGCTACTCGTCAACTTTATAGTGAAGGAAAAATGATGATAACCAGAACATCCGACACCGTCACCCGCCTGCAATTGGGCGAACGGGAAATCATCCTGATCGGCACCGCCCACATCTCGCACGGCTCGGTGGAGGAAGTCGAGCAGACCATCCTGGCCGAGAAGCCGGATCGGGTCTGCGTTGAAATCGACGCCGGCCGTTATGCCACCATGCAACAGGGCCAAAACTGGTCCAATCTGAACATCGGCGCCGTCCTCAAGCAGAAAAAAGGGTTCCTCCTGATGGCCAATCTGGTGCTGTCGTCCTTCCAGCGCCGCATGGGCGTCGACCTGGGCATCACGCCGGGGGCAGAGCTCAAGCAGGCCATCGCCGTAGCCGAGCGCCAAGGCATCCCCTTCAGCTTCATTGACCGGGAAGTATCGGTCACCCTGCGCCGAGCCTGGGCGCTGTCTAGTTTCTGGAACAAGAACAAGCTGCTGGCCGCCCTGATCTCGGCCGCCTTTTCCAAAGAAAAGCTCAGCGTCGACGAAATCGAGGCCCTCAAGAAAAAAAACGCCGTCGAAGGCATGATGGACGAACTGGCGTCCTATCTGCCGTCGGTAAAACGGGTCTTGATCGACGAGCGCGACCAGTTCCTGGCCACTAGCCTGTACCAGGCACCAGGCGCTAAAATCGTGGCCGTAGTCGGCGCCGGCCATGCCAACGGTATCATCGCTTGGCTGCAGAAGCTGCAGGCCGGCGAAGTCGTGGCCGATCTGACCGAGATTTCCAGCGTCCCACCGCCCAGCCGACTCGGACGGATGCTGCCCTTCCTGTTCCCGGTGTTGATCCTCGGCCTGTTTGCCGCCGGTTTTTTTCTCAACGGTTGGGAAGACACGCTGACCATGCTCTTCAAGTGGGCGCTTATTACCGGCGGCTTCTCGGCCGTCGGCAGCCTGTTGGCGCTGGCCCATCCCCTGGTCATCCTGGTTAGCTTCCTGGGGGCGCCCATCACCACTTTAAACCCCTTCATCGGCATCGGCTTCTTCACCGGTCCGTTGCAGGCCATCCTGCGCAAGCCGCGCGTCATCGATTTCGAGAATCTGCATGGCGATATCGAGAGTTTGCCCGGTTTTTACCGTAACCGTTTCACGCATGCCCTCTTAGTGTTCTTGTTGTCCAGCATCGGTGGCAGCATCGGTACCTTTGTCGGCATCCCCTACCTCGGCGCACTATTAGGCTTGTAACTCCTAACGGCAGGTCCAACTGGCCTGCCCGTCAACGCGAACCTCGACCTGCAGGCTGTGACCGGCCCAAAACCAATGCCAGGAGCCTGCGGGTAGGAGCAGCCCACTGACTGCGGCCGCCTCGAGTGACCAGGGCTGGGCTCCTGGTGAGGCTGGGTAGGCGCGGTCGCCAGCCTCACCACCGGCTAGACCGTTCAGCCAAACGGGCAACAGTATAGTAAACAGGGCCGAGGGCGGCCGCAAATAATCGGCCCGCCAGCGTCCGCTAGCCAAAACGGCGCTGAACAAGCTAGGCTCCAGCACCCAGGGATCCGGTAACCGGTCCTGTAACTCCTGCCGCAGGCGCCGCCAATTGAAGTTCGCCAGCCTCCAACCCGAGCGCAGCAGTGGCAAGGCCAGACGGCTGCACCAGCCCCCGGCCACATCGGGTCGCAAGCGGCCATCAGCCGCCAGGTCCGCCGGATATAAGGCGCCCAGCGGCTGGCTGCGCCAGGTAGATCCGTCGGCGCTCGGCACAGCCAACGTCAGCTCGACCAGCGCTTCGCCGCCCCGTGGCAACCACAGCCAACAGCTGGCGCCTACCGGCAAATCCAAGCCGCCCGTCCGCCCCCGGTTATCCACCCAGCTTAACTCGTAGGCACCGGCGGCTGGCCAAGCTGCTGGCAACGGCGGCGCTAGCACTTCAACCGGATAGTCTGGGGCGAGTGTACAGGCGGACAATAGGCACAGTGTTATAAGACCGAGTTTAGGCATAACCTGGCTACGCCCTAAAAGCCGGCCTGGTCAGCCTATTCGACCCGTGATTTTTTTTCGAAATGCCGGCTTGTTTGCCGGCCAGTTTTGCGGCATACTGTAACCGTATGGAAGAAAGTACCAATTTTGCCCGTCAGCTCGAGGCTGTCTTGCAGGAAAAAGTCGAGTACCTGGATGCCACTGGCCTAAAGACGCTGCGCGACGATTTTAAGCTATTTCAATCGGCCTTCCAGGGCATTGCCAGCGTTCTAATGCGTAAAGGCATGATCCAGGAAGATCCCTACAAGTATGAACTCAAGATTTCCGAAGTGACGACGCCATCGGAAGCACCGTTCGCCGAAAGCGAAAAAAACGACCAGATGAGCATTCGCGTCTCCCAGTTCGAGTCATATCTGGATTTTCTGAACAACTATTACCAGTTCAGTATCGATTTCTTGAATATGGGCCGGCTCAAGCGTCTGGCTGCTCTGACCAAATACTTTGCCTTCACCAGTTTTTCGGAAAACAGCCCGCATACCAACACCCGCTTCCTGGCCGAAATGGTCGGCATGGTTCGTAAGGGTAGCGACCCGCTATCCGGTGGCATCATCAATGAAGGCCTGATGCAGCTCGACAAGGCTAGCCGTAAGATTTTCCAGGTACTCAAGGAACTAACGCTCATCCACAAGGAACAGTACAAACTGGTTATTCGGCTGACCATCATGCCCAACTTGAACCTGGACCGTGATTGGGTGGTAACCCACCGCGACGAAGCCATCCGCAAGGTACGGCAACACTTTGGCGAATCAAGCGCCGAGCGGCCCTTTTATCCCGAGTTGGTCGAGGAAATCCTGCTCGAGGATTATTCGGCCGAAGCGCAAGGCCTGCGTGACGAACTACTCAAGAAACTGCAAGTCAAACCAACCGAATCCACCAGCCAAAAAGCCGAAAAAAACTATAAAGCCATGCTGCTGGACGGCGCCCGTCAGCTAATCGGCGTCGCCTTCCAACTGGAAGACGCCTTGCGCAAGCTAACCGACAACCAGGCTATCCTGGATAGCATGGATAATTCCTTTTTCAGCAAGATCAAGCGCGCCCTGCGTGAAATGTTCAATAAAAATGCCAAAGCGGTAGTCCACGAGGTGGAGTACCTAGATCCCATCACCAGCGAGCGCAAGGCCGAGAGCATCGACTTCATCGCCTTCATCGATACCGCCACCAAGAAATCACAGCTGTTCATGGCCATGAGCAACCGCAACGCCACGGCCTATAAGCGACTCGAAGCGGCTAGCGAGGATCAAGTGTACAAGTTCCTCGAAAAAAGCCTAGAAGACCTCCAGGTCTACTACCGAAATATGGTGGCTCTGGACGAGTTTTTCCAGGAAAGCCTCAACACCCAGGAAGTACGATCCAAATTCCGAAATATAAAAATAGAAATGACCTCGCTTAAAAACGTTATCGTCAAATCGAACCAAAAACGGCACGAATACATCGCTCAGAAAGAAGAAGAAGAACAGATGAAGCGGCTGGGTATCAAGGACGCCTGAGCCCGCCAGGCCGATCCGGGCTGTGGCAGCCAGCCAGGCTGCAAAAAAGGCTTGTTCCCGAAAAACCCATTATACAGTATATTTCATGCCAGCCTGCCAAGGAGTGTGTATGCGTCGCTACTGGTTGATTGCGCTGCTGTTCGGTTGTTCCGGCCTATATCTTTCCGCCGCCGACCGACCGCTCAACATTGGCCTCGGCCCGTATCCACTTGAGCTGCGTCCCTACCGCGCTTTGTATGCGCACGAAATGCTGGTTCTGTCCGGACTGTACGAAGGCTTGTTTTCCTATCATCCGGAAACGCTGGAACCCCTACCCGCCCAGGCCGAATCGTATACCCAATCGGCCGATGGCCGGCGCTGGACCTTTCGGCTGCGCGGCGGGCTGCGCTGGTCGGACGGTTCGCGCCTGACGGCCGCCGACTATGTCGAGTCCTGGCGCTACATGCTGCTCCCGTCTACCGCGTCCGAATTTGCCGGCTTTTTTGACATCATCGTCGGCGCCCGCGCCTACCGCAGCGGACAAGTCGCTGCGCCCGACGGTCTCGGCATCGTGGCTCTCGACGAGCGCACCCTGCAGATTGAGCTAAACGCGCCGGCCGCCTATTTTACCCGGCTGCTCTGCCACAGCGCCTTCGTGCCCATCCACGTCAGCCAGCGCGCTGGCGCTGCCGGGTCTGCGGGAGACCTGATCGGGAACGGCCCTTACCGGCTGGATCGGTTGGACGCGGAGGCTTTGCACCTGGTCCGGAATCCGGCCTACTGGGACCAGGCGCACGTCGCCATCGGCGAGATAATCTTTCGTTTCCTGGACGACGAGGTGATCGCCACCGCCCGATTCAACTCCGGCGAGCTGCTCTGGCTGACCGACATGATTGATAGTGACTCGCTCACCCGGCGCGAGGGCATCCAGTACGCAGCCATGTTCGGCACCGGCTACTACTACTGGAACTGCCGTTTCGCGCCATGGAGTGACGCCCGGGTGCGGCGGGCGCTGGCCTTGGTGGTGCCCTGGCCGGAGATTCGCAACGGCGACAATTACCTGACGCCGACCGATCGGCTGGTGTTGCCCTTCGGTGGCTACCGCGACAGCCGCGGCCTGGCCAGCGCCGACCAGACTGAGGCCCGTGCCCTGTTGCAGGCCGCCGGCTTTGCCGAGCCGGCGCTGCTGCCAGCCCTCACCATGCTGGTGCCCGACAACCCGCAGCACCGCAGCAACGCTGGCCTGATGGCCGAGGCCTGGCAGCGGCTCGGCCTGGAGGTCAGTATCCAGGTCTTGCCGGCTAACCAGTTTGCAAGAGCGGTCCGCCAGGCCGATTATACGCTGGCCGCCACCAGTTGGATCGGCGATTTCGCCGACCCAGCGGCCTTTCTGATGATGTGGACCAGCGATTCAGCGCTGAATGCCGCCGGCTACCGCGGCGGCGAGTACGATGCCCTGATAGCCGCTTCCATGCTCCAGGCCGGTAGCGCCCGGCTGGCTACCCTGGCTCAGGCCGAAACCATCCTGTTGCAGGAAGCGGTGGTGATGCCGACCAACCACCTGCCATCCATCAACCTGGTAGACACCGAGCTGCTGCGCGGCTGGTTCATCAATCCGCTCGATACCCATCCCCTCAAAGCGCTCTATTATGGCACCATCCAGGAACCGCCCTTCCTGGCTCGGGCCGAAACTCAAGGAGATTGACATGAAAGCATTTCGCGGCCTCTTGGCAACACTGTTGTTCCTTTTCGCCGGCCTCCCCCTGGGCTTGGCTGGCCTCAGCCTGATAGCGCTCCGGCCGCTGGTCAGCGGACCGCAGCTGTATAGCTCGATCCTGCATGACCAGCGCACGGCCGACATGATCCAGTTCGTGGAAAACTACCAGGTGCCCGCCGAGGCGTCCACCACCACCCGACTTGACCCGGCCTTGCTTATCGCCCTCCGCGATATCCTGCCGCCGGCCCTGGTAGTCCGCAGCCTGGACAGCAATATCCAAGCCTTCTTTAGTCAAGCCAGCCAAGCGGCTGTAGCCGGCGACGTTTTCCGGCTGGACATCAGCGAGCTGCGCAGCCATCTTCAGGCTAACAGCGGCGACTTCTGGGAACTTTACGCCAAGCTGGAGAATATCATCCCAGCAAAAATGTTGACCGAAATCAACACTGAATTGAGCCAAGGCCAGAGCGGCGCCCTCGATCTGTCGGCCGTAGCCGCCCAGGTTCAAGCCAATCCGGATATGGCGGCGACCCTTAGACCGCAAACCGAGCAGTTCCTGGCCGCCTTGCCGACCCACTACGACCTGGCCCTGCCGACCGGCTTCAGCCTGGCCAGCCTGCGACAATCCTATGGCAGGGCCTGCCTACTGGTCGGCCTGAGCGCCTTGATGTTCATGATTGCGGCCGCTTTCATCAAGGAAAGCAACTGGCGTAAGCGAGCCATCAGCCTTGGCGGCATGATTATGGTTCCTAGCATGCTGGTACTGGTGCTAGGCGTCCTGCCCCGCCTGATCAACCCGTCCGTTTTCCTATCGCGCTTCGCCAACCTGTCCGGCAATGTCCCCGAGCTGTTGCTCTACTTCAAATTCGTCAGCCAGAAATTGCTGGCCGGCTTCCTTTATAGCGGCTTGGTCTGCGTGGTGGCGGCTACCGCCTTGCTGGCCGTCCGCTTCGTACCGTCCGCCGAAGACGACGGCGAGTGACGATGCCGCCGACCGCTCATTCCTTCTTAAAAAACCTGGGATTCCCCGAGATACTGGTGCATCATTCCTACGACCATTTCGACTTTAGGCGCGCGAACCGCCGCATTCTGGTCATCGGCCCGATGGGTTCCGGCAAGACGGAGTTCGCCGCCCGGGTGTGGCGCGATTCGCAAGTGGCGCTGCGCAAGAGCCCGGCCCTGGCCACGCTGACCACCACCGACGGCGCCGACCGCCGTCAGCCGCACTTCGTGCGCTTCCATATCGACAAGGCACGCTTCCCGGATTACCCGGACGATGCCCTGGCCTACCGTGGCGGCTACGAGCGCTGTGGCGACAATGTCTCCAACGCCGTCGACTCCTTCTCGCTGGAGTCGATCCTGGCCTGCAACCCCGGCGCCGGCACTTTCATCATCGACGAGGCGGCCTTCTACGACGAGCGCATCGCCTATCTGATCCGCAACGAGGCCGACAAACGTGGCCTGGTCTTCATCCTTCCCACCCTGGTGCTCAACTTTCGGCGCGAGATTTTCAACAACACCGCCCGGCTGCTGCTCGAGCAGGCCACCGACGTCTTTCCGCTGACCGCCTACTGCGAGCACCCGGACTGTATCGCCGATTCGCTGTTCACCTACCGCTATTACACCGTCGACGGGCTGGAGTGCCCGGCCCTCTACTTCGACCCGCTGATTATCATTGGCGGCGACCGCCACAAGGCCGACCCGCGCGAGCCGGATTATTGCACTCGCTGCGACCAGCACCATTACCTGCCGGCCAAGGAATACACCTATTTCACGCTCAAACCGCTGGGCGAAAGCGCTGGCCGCGGCGACCTCAAGCCCCTGCTGTCGGAGCTGGCCGCCATCGCCGGTAACATCGAGACCTCGCGCCTGCACGCCAGCCTGCGCCGTGTCCAGGCCTACAGCGATCAGTCGGACGAGACGATGCTGAACGCCCTGCGGGTGCCGTGCATCGCCGAGAAAGCCATCTGTTTTCTGTACGCCGAGCAGAACCTCTTGTCGGCCGACCAGGTGCGCCAGCTCTGCCAGGATCTGGGGCTGGACCGCGACTACGTCAGCCGCCGCCTGGCCGACAACCGCCGGCCGCTCGAACTGGGTTGACCTGGCGCGCCTTGCCGGCTTAGTCCGGGTGGCTGAGGCGCAGGCTGGCCAGCCAGGCCTCCAACTGCGGCCGGACCTTCTCGCGGTTACGGGTGTGGATGTCGAAGCCGCTGGCCAGGCAGTAAGCCAGCAGGCTCTGGTAGGCGCCAAAGGTTCCGCCGCAAGCCCTGACGCCGGATTGGAACAGTTCATCGTAAAAATGGGTATTGCCAACGTTCTCGATCAATTCGGCTAGCTGCCGAACCAAGTACAATTCGGCCACGGTCAGCCAGCGGTTGCTGAACAGCTCGTAGGGGGCAGCCGACTGGTGGCACAGGCCGTAGGCAGCCGCGCGCCCGGCCATCGGCGTGCCGGGCAGTACTTTCAGGAAACCGAGCTGCAGATGGTCGGCCCCCAACGCCGCTAGCTCGTCGAGACTGGCGGCCAGCCGCGTCAGGTCGTCGCCCGGCAGGCCGGCTATCAGGTCGACATGCGTAGGGATAGTCTTCAGGGCGACCAGGCGCGCCAAGGCGGCCCGCTCCGTCGGCCAGTCGCCCCAGCGCCCGACCTCGCGCCGCGTGTCGGCATGGATGGTCTGCACTCCCAGTTCGAACTGGAACAAGCCGGCCGGCGACTGGCCGAGGAGGCTGAAATCGTCGTCCTCCAGCAGCGCCGGATGCACTTCGAAATGGAAGCGGATGCCGGCGTTGGGGTGGCGCTCCGCCAGATGACACCAGATAGCCCGGGCCCGGCCGGGGTTGGCATTGAAGGTTCGGTCGACGAATTTGACCAGGCGGGGCTGTCCGGCGGCCAGCCAGTCCAGTTCGCGGCACACCAGCTCGACTGGTTTCAGCTGCAGGGCGTGCGCGGCATTGGCCGACAGGCAGTAACTACAGGCGAAGGGGCAGCCCCGCGCCGACTCATAATAAACGTAGCGCGTCGCGAATTCCGGTACGTCGGCAACGGTGTAAGGCTGCGGCAGCTGGCAGAAGTCGGGCGTCTCGGCCAGTAGTTGGCGCCCCGGCCAGGCGGTCAGGTCAAAGCCGGCGGCGGCCAACTGACGGATGGCCAACTCGCCGGCGCCGCAGACGATCAGGTCGACCATTGGCAGGCGCTTCAGCCACTGGTCGGCATTCCAGCTCACCTCTGGCCCGCCCAGGATGAGGCGGCAATCCGGCAGTAGCTGACGCAAGTCGGGCAGCAGCGCTGTAAAATGACGCGAATTCCAGACGTAGACCGAGCACAAGAGCACGTCTGGCGATTCCAGGGCGATAGCCTGGCAGATTTCCAGCAGGGGTTGGGTTATGACATATTCACGCAGTACCACTTCAAAACCGTCCGGCAGCTGCTGGCGCAGGCAGCGCAGGGCCGGCGACAGGTGGGTATAGCGGGCGTTGATGGCGCAGAGCAGCAGTTTCATGGCGGGGCAAACAAGGCCGGTAGGCGCTGCAGGAAGGCTTCGGCCGTCGCCAGGTCCGGGAAGGCCACCTGGAAGGACATCGGTCCGCCGCCGCCCTTGCCGCCGACGGCCGGTAATAGCGGGCTCAGCCGGCGCCCCAGCTGCCAGGAGGGCGCGTTGCCGGCGCATACCAAGGTAGTAGCGTCGCGGCACAGTAAGGCGGCCAGGCAGCCATGGGCGGCGCAGGCCTTGGCGGTAGCCTGGCATTGCGACAGGTCCAGTCCGTCCAGGCGAGCCAGCACCAAAAGCGGGCTGGCCGCTGCGCCGTCGGCAACACCGTGGCTGGCCTCAGCCGGGGCGGCCGCTGAGGACGTCGGCCAGTCCAGGATGGTACAGGGGGCGGCCGCGGCCAGATTGAGCAGCGCGCCGGCCCGCAACTCGGCGGCGGCCAGCGCCAGGGCGCTCAGGTTGGACTCCAGCGCCCTGGCCTTGTCGACCAAGCGCCCCGCCTCGGTGGCCAGATCTAGCTCGGCGCAGCCCAGCCTCGCGGCCGCCGACCGGGCCGTCTCGGCCAGTCGCCGGTAATTGGTCAGCGCCCGTTGACCGGCCAGAAAGTAAAGCCTGGTCATACCCTTATACTTTTCATGGCGCAGCAGGCGGAACAAACGCAGCGCGGCCGTACTGGCCATGTGGGTGCCGCAGCAAGGCGTGAAGTCATAGCCGTCAATCTCGACAATGCGCAGCACTTCCTCGCCGGTCGGCGGTCGGCGCCGCAGCGTGAATTTTTCCACCTCGCCGGGTTGGCAGACATGCGTCGTCAGCCGGTAGTCGGCGTCTATCAGGCGCTGCACCTCGGCCTCGACCAGGTTGGCGTCATCGCTGGAAAGGCTTTCCAAGGCGACATCGATGCTGCAATAGTCTTCCCCGAGGTGGAAGGAACGGGTCGGCCCGTCCAGCAGGCGCAGCACCGTGGCGCTGAGCAAATGCTGGGCGCTGTGCTGGCAACTGTGGTCGAGGCGTCGGGCTAGGTTCAGACGGCAGAGCACTTTCCGTCCCGGCTGCCAGACGGCGGACCTAGCCCCCGGATCAGCCACATAATGCACTATCCGGTCCGCCGCGGCCGTCTCGACGGCCAGCAGTTCCCGGCCGTCGATGCTGCCACCATCAGCCGGTTGCCCGCCGCCGGCCGGATAGAATAGCTGCCGGTCTAGCTCCAGAGCCCAGCGACCACCATCGACCGACGCGGCGGCCGTGATAACGGCCTCCACCTCGGCGAGCTCCGGTTGATCGTAATACAATCGTTCCATTCTGGGTCACCTCAAGCCAAAGAAATGCCGTTCCATCCAGGCGATGCGTTCGATGGCCTGCTGGCGAAACTGGCTGCGTGGATACTCGTCGCGCAGCCGCTTATAGTTTTGGTGGGCCAGCCTAATATTACGGAAGGGAGTATCTTGTTCGTAGGCCAGACCGTAAAGGAAAAATAACTCGTCGCTGGCGGCGTAGTCGGCGGCCACGTAACGGTCCAGGGCGGCCAGCGAATTCTGGACCCGCCCGCTAGCCAGCTCGGTACGGGCGTAGCCTAACAGCCCGGCTGGGTCATTATCCGGCATGGCAACTGGTTGATTGGCCGACTGGGTCGCCGGCGTCATTTCCGTCGTTCCCGCCACCGGAGCTACGACCGGGCTGGCTGGCGCAGCCGTATTGGTGGTGGTCGGGGCCGGCATGGCGCTACTGGCGGCCGGCGCAGCGGCAACGGGACTCGACGTGGTGGCGTTGGCGGCTGGCGCGCCCGCTGTCGGTGATGTTTGCGGAACGGCCGCCGCGGTACTGGACCGCTCAACCGGCGGGCGGGCGCTGGCCGCCGCGGTTGTCGGCCCAGCCGGACTTGAACTGCCGCTGGCCGCCGCCGCCGCCGCGTAGATGCGAGGCCACTCTCCGGCTGGAAATACCGCCACGTCGATATCGTCATCGCCATCCAGACGCCGGACAGCGGCCACTTGCGGGCCGGGGGCGATGACCTTCACCTGAACCAGGCTGGATTCCATCTGCTGGTTGAGCGGATTCTGGCGCCGGAAACGCAGCATATATTCGCCGACCTGCTCGGGATCAAGCGTGAAGAAAACCTCATTGTTGTCATAGAGCCGGCCTTCAAACCGTATGCCCGGCCGTCCCTCCTCGTCGCCCAGGTAGGTCCAGCCCGCGCCGCGGAAGCGGATGTCGAAGGCTTGCCCCCGCGTCGCCTCCAGCGCCACGAAGGCTTGGGGAGCCTCGACCGCCGTCTCGGTACGGGCGCTGGAGGCCGGCGGCGCCGGTAATTGAGAGAGCGGCGGAGTCGGAGCGGCTTCACTAGCCACGGGGGGCGGCACCACAGTGCTGGCCGGTGGGTGCGTGGTCGTAGCGCTAGCTGACTCTGAAACTGGGGCGCTTACCACCGGCGCTGAAGCCGGCGCCACGGGCCGGGTAAGGGCTGGGGCCGGACGGCTAGCCGTCGCAGCCGCTGGCGGCGTGACTGGCGCTATTGGCAAAGGCGCGGCCTGGACCGGTTCCGGCAACACCGCCGTCAGCGACAGGCTTGGCGCCAAGACGGTTATATCGGGGCCTGACAGGTCAGGCGCGATCAAGTCTACTGAATAGTCGGCGTCCGGAAGTGACGCGGGCGGAGAGTTTAAAACCGGTTCCGGGAGCGCTACTTGAAAACTGGCCAAGTCCGGCAACCGGAAAAAGTCGGCAACCGCCGCTTCAGCGCCGGCGGCTGCCGACCCGTCGGCAGCAGTCTCGTCAGCTACCGACGGGTCGGCAGCGACCGGCGGGCTGGACAGGCAAGCCAGGAGGCTCCCGGCCAGAAGCACGAGGCAAGCGCTTCGACTAATCAACCGCAGACAGGATGGTCTCAAGCTGTTCCTTCCTTTTCGCCCGCAGGCTCTCGATCACGTCCAGGGGGATGGCCGGCAGGTTGGCCGCCACATCCTCCTCAGTATATCGCGTTTTTGGCTCGCGGACTGTAGGAAATGTCTGATCCCACAAGCCGAGTTTCGGCGGCAGCAGCAGCCGCATCAGAGCTGGACCGCGCGGCGGCACCAGCTCTGGCTGGTCGCTGGATCGGGCAACGGGCTCAAGCGCCGGCTGTCCGGCCGCTCGGCCGGGTCGACGGACTGACAGCCGGCTCGACAGCGCCGCAATCAGCAACATAAGCAGACTAGCCGCCAGAATCGCGACCGCGGTCGCCACCAGGCGACGCTTCCACGGCGTCAGCCCCTGCCAAACCTCCGGCAAGTTCATGACTGGTCTAGCTCCTCCGCCATGGCTACAGACGGCTCAACAGCCGCAGCGGCGGCGGCCGTTTCCGCCGCCAGCGTTGGCGGCAACTCGCGACCGGTCTCGATTTCGACCTCCTCGTCGTCCAAATCCGGCAGCGGTTCCTGGACGTGGATGGCCTCGCCGTCGGAGCGGGTCAGGCGCACCGCGATGACCTTGGTAATGCCGGATTCCTCCATGGTCACGCCCAGCAGGGCGTCGGCGCCGGTCACCGTCTTCTTGTTGTGGGTAATAACGATGAACTGGCTGGACTTGCCGAACTCGCGCAGCAGGTTGACGAAGCGGATAACGTTTTGTTCGTCCAGGGCGGCGTCGATCTCGTCCAGGAAACAGAAGGGCGACGGGCGCACCATATAGGTGGCAAACAAGAGGGCGATGGCGGTTAGGCTCTTCTCGCCGCCGGACAACAAGCCGATGGTCTCCAACTTCTTGCCCGGCGGTTGGGCGTAAATCTCGATGCCGGATTCCAGGACGTGGTCCGGATCGGACAGGCGCAATTCGCCCCGGCCGCCGCCAAACAGGCGGCGGAACATATTGTGGAAATTCTTCTTGACGCGGTTGTAGGTGTTCAGGAACATCTCGGCGCTCTCGTCGCGGATTTCCTGGGTGATGCGCTTTAAGTCGTCGCGGGCCTTCTGGAGGTCGGCCATCTGGCCGGACAGGAATTCGTAGCGTTCCTTGACTTCGGCGAATTCCTCGGGCGCCATCAGGTTGACCGAGCCGAGGTCTTTAAGTTTTTGCTTGTGGACGGCCAACTTCTCGCGCAGCTCGGCGGCGGCCACCCGGATCTCGTACATACGCTCCTCGAACTCCAACAGGTCGCGGCCGTACTGTTCCTTAAAATTGTCCTTGACGTTGCGAATCTCGGTTTCGGTCTGGGCCAAGCCCAGGTGCAGGCGCTCCAACTCGGTCTGTAAGACGCCTAGGCGCTCGATCTTCTTGCGCAACTCATCCTGGCGCTTGCCGACATCGGAGTTCTTGATGGCGATGTCCTTCTCCAGGCGTTCCAGCTCGGCGGTCAGCTCGCGGCCCTTCTTCTCGATGCCGGCGATGTCCTCGTCGATCGAGCCGAGGTCTTCCTCGGCATCGGCCAGCCGGCGCTTTTCGATCGACACCTCGTTGTCGAGTTCCCGATAGTAGGCTTCCTGGCTGGCAATCTCGCGCCGGATCATGGCCAGCGATTCCTCGGCGGCCTGGGCCTGGGTCTGCAATCGGATGCGGTTGCCGCGCAGCTCCTCAAGCGTCCGGCGATATTCGTCGATCTTGACGGCCAGTTCGCGGTTTTCTTCGCGTCGGGCCTGGATGGCGTCGCGGTTGGCCTGGATACGCAGCTTGATGGCACCCATGCGCTCGTCCAGCTGCCGCTTCTTGGTGATAATGCCCTCGGGCGACAGGAATTCGTCAATGAAGGTCGGCGACGTATCGCGATAACGGAGATAGCGTTCACGCAGTTGCCTGGCCTGCTCGGTGGCCTCGACCATGGCCGCGGCGGCACTGGCCACCAGGGCCTGGGCCTTGTCGGTCGCATAGTCCTTCAGCCCGGCCAGATCTTCCAGAATGGCGGCCTTGCCGCTCAGCCGGGTGATAATGCCGTCAATTAGCTGCTCGATTGTCGCTTCGGCGGCGTGCCGTTCCTGGGCCGAATAAGCGCTGTCTTTCAGCCGGGCGTCCAGCTCACGCACGATGTCCTCGGTGATGGCATCCAAGTCGGCTTGGGCGGCCAACAGGTCGGCTTCGCAGGCCTGGGTATCAGCCTCGGCGCTGCGGATGGCGGCCTCGTTGTCGTGGATGCGCTGTTCGGCCGCTTTGATATTGCCTTCAAAGCCCTGGATATTCTTCTCAACCTCGGCCAGGCGGGTCTTGTGATTGCGCAGGATATCGTTTTTTTCGTCCTCGTCCTCGCGCAGGCCTTCCAGCTTCTCGGCCAGGGCGCGCAGCTTGAGGCCGGCCTGGTCGATCTTGGCCTTGGCCTCCTGGACGCGTTCGTTAAGCAGTTTGCGCTCTTTTTCCTTGCCGGCGCGTTCCACCGCCAGGCCGTAGACGGTCTTCTGGACGTCGACCAGCTTGGCTTCCATGCTGTTGACGATGTCCAGATTCTCCTCGAGCGACAAGTTGATGCCGTCGATGGCCGCCTTGAGCTGGTCGCGATCCTTGGTTTTCGCCGCCAGGTCGGTGTCGCGCCGTTCCTTGTCGTTGACGAAGCCGCGCAGCCGGATCAGGTGCAGGTCGAGCTCGGCGTTGAAGACCTGCTCGCGCAGTGAGCGGTAGGCCAAGGTTTTCTCGGACTGGGACTTCAGGCTGTCGTGACTGCGCTTGACCTCGCCTAGGATGCCGTCCACCTGGCGCATGTTCTCTTCGGTGCGCTCCAGCTTGATCTCGGCCTCGCGCGAGCGGGCCTTGTGCTTGGTGATGCCGGCGGCTTCCTCAAACAGATAGCGGCGCTCTTCGGGCTTGCTGGACAGGATCTGGTCGATCCGGCCCTGCTCCATGACCGAATAGGCGCTCTTGCCGATGCCGGTGTCCCAGAACAGCTCGCGCAGCTCCTTGAGCTTGGCCGGCTGGTTGTTGATGAAATATTCACTCTCGCCGGAGCGGTACAGTCGGCGCTTGATGGCGATTTCCGGCATGTCCAGGAGCAGGACGCCTTTTTCGTTGGAGATAGTCAGGGTGACTTCGGCGATATTGAGGGCTTTGCGGCTTTCGGTGCCGTTGAAGATGATACTCTCCATGGTATCGGCCCGCAGCGAACGGGCCGACTGCTCGCCGACCACCCACTTGATGGCGTCGACTACATTGGACTTGCCGCAGCCGTTGGGACCGAGCAAGGCGGAAATACCTTCCGAGAATTCGACCCTGGTGCGGTCGGCGAAGCTTTTGAACCCGAATATTTCTAGACTTTTTAGGAACATCATTACCTCGCACTCAAGATCCGGCGAAAAACCGCCGGTCGTGCCGGTCAGCCGAGCCGACCAGCCGGTTATGGCCGGCTCGGCTAGCCCCGGTTGGTGGCGACTGGACAACGCATCACGTTACTTTAGCACGAAGCCAGCGCAGCAGGCAACGGGAAAATGCCGGTTCCCGCCATCTGCTAACCAAGCGTTAAAATAAAAAGAGCGGCCTTGAGCCGCTCCCTGCTGGTTTAGTAATCAGTACAGACTTGGTTTAGAGACTGTCCTGGGACAACAGCAGCTCATAGGCCAGCTGCGGATTGGCCGCCTGCAGCAACCCGGAGCGCAGGTCGAGCGACTTGAGCTTGGCGCTGAAATAGGACAGGGTCTGCAGGTAATAGGCATGCTGATTGTATGCGGCGGCGATCATAAACAAGAGCTGGACGGGTTCGTCGTCGAAGGCGTTAAAATCCTGGATGGCGGTCTTGCTGATACCGACCGACACCACCAGATCGGTGACGCTGGACAGGCGGACATGCGGTATGGCGATGCCGCGGCCGATGGCCGTGCTCATCAGTTCTTCGCGGCGCAGTATCTCGGTCAACAATTCGTTTTTATTCTTGACCTGGATGGCGCCGGCCAAATTGTCGGCCAAGCGGGCCAGAGCATCGTGCTTCCGGATGCACTCCAGAAAGACTACCCGCTCCGGGGCCAGGACGGCCCGCATGCTGATCTGGTTGATGATCGGCGTCGTCCGGCCGGTAGAAAGCCGGTCGTTTACCCAACGTTCGATTTCCGATTTCTTGAAGCGCCAGACGGTACCGATCTTGCCGGATGGTATTTCGCCTTTTTGCGCCCAATCATACACCGTCCGCTCAGAGACACGCAAATACTTGGCAACTTCTTCAATTGTCAGGATATCGTCATCCATAATCAACCGTTTCCTCCGGATATTATTTTCCTTTATTGTGCAGTATATGGAAGGATATGTCAAGACATGCAAGCTACGGTAGTCCGCGGAAGCCCCAAGGCTGTCCTCAGGCCGACTCTTCACGCCAGGCGGCGATCTCGCTACCGCTGTAGCCCAGTCCGCGCAGGCGGAAATCCAGGGCAACGCCGTTGCCATGTTTGCGGCCCAGGATGGCGGCGGCTACCTGAAGGGCTTGTCGTCGGGCTGAACCGGCCAGATTTTCGGCCAAGGCCTGCCGAACCGCGATTGCCGCCACACCGCGCCGCCCGAGAGCGGCTTGCAGACTGCGCGGACCTTCGGCATGGCGTCGCACCCGCTGCCGGATCCAGGCGGCCGCATAACGGCTGTCGTCCAGCAGGCCCAGCGCCTCGAGCCGGTCTAGGGCGACTTGGACGGCCCAGGCATCCAGCTTGCGGCGGACTAGCTTGAGGTTCAAGCCAGAGCGGCACTGTTCGGCCCGGGCCAGCAAAGCGCAGGCCGCGCGTTCGGCACCCAAGGCGTTGACCGCGCCTTCAAGTCCGTCTTCCGGGGCCTCGATCTGACCCGGACGCGGCGTTAGCCCGCCAGCGGGTAGACCCGCGCTAACCAGCTCCGCCAATTCGGTCAGTCCAGACGCCTGGAAGGCCAGCCTGAAGTACTCAGATCGGGAACGAAAAAGGGAGCCAGTGGCGGTACCGATCGAAACGATACCGTTGGCTCCCTCTTTGATGGAAACGATGCACACCATGGTGCGGCGGGCGATCTTTAGCGCTTCGAGAACTGAAAGCGGCGGCGGGCGCCGCGCTGGCCGTATTTCTTGCGCTCAACCATGCGCGAGTCGCGGGTCAACATGCCGTTGGCGCGCAGCGAAACGTGGCAATCCGGCTCGACCTGGGCCAAGGCCCGGGCGATGCCGTGGGTGCAAGCACCGGCTTGGCCATGGGGGCCGCCGCCGATGACGTTGATGACGACATCGTACTTGTTGTCGGTAGCCGTCAGGACCAGCGGCTTGCGCACGGCCTGAACCACTTCGGCGATGTTGAAATACTTGTCGAGCTCGATACCATTAACGGTTACCTTGCCCTTGCCTTCGCGCAGATACACGCGGGCTACTGCCGTCTTGCGGCGGCCGGTTCCAATACCAAGATTTCTGATCATCGGATTCCTCTCTTAGATTTCAATGGCTTTGGGCTGCTGGGCCACATGCGGGTGAGTCGGGCCGGCGTACACCTTGACGTTGGTGAACAGGCGGCGGCCGAGCGGGCCTTTCGGCAACATGCCACGAATCGCGATCTCCAGAGGTTGGACCGGGTTGCGATCGATCAGTCTGGCAAAGGTCGTGTCCTTCAACCCACCGACAAAGCCGGTGTGGTGGTAGTAAATCTTGTTTTCGCGCTTGCGACCGGAAATATCGATTTTGTCGGCATTGATGATCACCACAAAATCACCCGTCTCCCAATGAGGCGAATAGTTCGGCTTGTGCTTGCCACGCAGCAGGGTCGCCACTTTGACGGCGACGCGACCAAGGCGCTTTCCCTGGGCGTCTATGACGAACCAGTTGCGACCGGCATCCTCGGGCTTAACGAATAGGGTCTTCATGAATCTATACCTTCACCTTAAAGAGTCAGATGGCGCCCAGAACCGTCCCGGTTGTTTAGCGTAACCGGCGGCACCATGCGCTGAACCTGCAAATCATGCGATGCAATAGACATCGCGGTCTGGTAACGGCCTCGACTGCACATAAACGGGGCAGATATGTGGCTAACGGTCGAACAGACACCAGTTTGGGATAATATTCACATATTTGACAGATACTGTCAAGCGTCGTGAACAAGCAGACGAGCCGTAACGGATAAACGGCCGGTCAGATTTAATTTGAACGTCGGACTCCGACCAGCCTATGGAATCAGTCCTTCTTAACGTCTGCCTTGGCCTCGGCCGCCTCTTCCTTCTTGGCTTCGGCCCGATCCTTGAGATCGGCGATACCGATAAACACGGCAATCAGGCCGATGAAGGCGGCCAGTACCGGCAAAGCGCCTTTCAAGAACGCGAGTACCTCATCCCCCCAGGCCAGGGGCATGCCCGGCAACACGGCAAACACCGCGAAACCGATGAACAGCAAACCTACCAGTAAAGCGATCATTTCTTCCTCCACGGTCGACATTTAGAAAACGCCAGGCTGGCCGTACAGAAAACCAGCCGAATTCTGTTTGTAGCGGGTACTGAAAGCCGCCGCCGCAAACCACCACCAGCATTACCGGAAAGCCCGATTTCGTCAATAGTAAAGTCGTTAAAAGCCAGAGCGCTTCTTGCAGACCGACGCGTCGCTGGCTATACTAAGCGCATTATTACCCTGCTGAACGTGGAGAGCCGATGATACCCAATGGCGCGCTGGTATATTTCAAGGGCAAGGCGGCACTGGCCCGGAACGACAAGGATCGGATCGAGATCCAATTCTCCGACCGCACTACGGCCAGGGTACGCGAAAAAGACGTCGAGCTGCTTTGCCCCGGCCCCTTAGCCAGCCTGCCAAAGTTGCCAGCCAACGCACCGGAAACGGAAACCGCCTGGGAGATGACCGCCGGCCAGTCGTTAAGCCTGGCGGAACTGGCCGATCTGCTTTACGGCCAGGCCGATGCCAGCAGCCTGCTGGCCAGTCGTCAAGTATTGGACGATTCAAAGCTGTTCCTGATTGATGATCAGGGTATCCGGGCGCGCAGTAGCGAAGAACGACTGGAACTGGAACGTCGGGAAGCCCGTAAGGCGGCTGAGGGCGCCGAACGCGCCGCCTTCCTGGTCCGCGCCAGGCAAAAACAGGCCCTAGCGACCGACCAGCGCTTCTGGGGCGAAATCGAAGCCCTGGCCCTGGGTAATAGCGCCAAATCCACCGTCCTGCGCGAAATCGGACAAACCGAAAGCATGGAAGCCGCCCAGCGCTGGCTGCTGGACTGTGGCCTTTGGACGGCGTACCTTAACCCGCACCCGGCCCGCGCCAAACACCCCGCTCGGGCGCCGGACCTGCCCCTGGTCGACGATGACGGCCTGCCGCGAACCGACCTGCGACAGTTGGAGGCCTGGGCCATCGACAATGCCTGGAGCCACGACCCGGATGACGCCATTTCCTGGGACGGGCAGAATTTATGGATCCATATCGCCGATCCGGCGGCCGGCGTCCCACCCGATTCACCGGCCGACCGCGAGGCCGCCAATCGCGCCGCCACCCTCTACTTGCCGGAAGGCTCGATTGCCATGCTGCCGGACGCCGCCCTGGAGCGCTTTGGCCTGGGTTTGTCGGCCGAATCCCCGGCCCTGTCCTTCCGTATTAACCTCGACGACAGCGGCCAGATATCTGAAGTGGCCATCATGCCCAGCCTGGTGCGCGTCCAGCGCCTGTCCTACGACAGCGCCGACCCGCTGCTCGGTAGCGGTCCCCTAGCCAAGATGGCCGCCATTGCGGCCCAACGCCTGGAACTGCGCCGCCGCAACGGCGCCGTCGATATCGACATCCCTGAAACGCGGGTCTGGCTGGATGGCGACGGTAAAATCCGGATAGAACCAATCAGCCGCTACCAGTCCTCGGGTGTCGTACGGGAAATGATGGTTTTGACCTCGGAAGCGGCCGCCCGCTGGGCTTTCCAACGCGGTCTGCCCTTTCCCTACTACAGCCAGGAAGCGCCTGGCAACCGTGATAGCCTGCCGGAAGGACTGGCCGGCGAGTTCGCCAAGCGCCGGACCATGAAGGCCGGCAAGGGTGGCGTCCAACCGCACGCCCACCAGGGTCTTGGCGTCAGCATGTACGCCCAGGCTTCCAGCCCACTGCGCCGCTACGGCGACCTGTTGGCCCATCAGCAGATTCGAGCCGCCCTGGCCAGTGAACAAGGCCTGACTAGGCCAGCGCCGCTCCCGGCCGACGAATTATCGCTCCGTCTTGGCCTGGCTGCCGCCCAGGCTTCGGCCGTGCGCAAGGCCGAGCGCGATAGCACTCAGCACTGGACGATAGCCTGGCTGCTAGAGCATCCCGAGTGGTCCGGCGAAGGCATCGTCGTCCAAAGCGGCGCCGACAGCAACCTTTTCCTGCCCGAACTGGGCCTGGAAACCCGCGTAAAGCTACCGGATCTACCCTTGAACAGCGTCCTGCCGCTCAAATTCCTATCAGCCGACCTGTCCAATCTGGAAATCCGCTTCGCGCCAGCCTGATTGGCCAGCGGACGCGGCATTTGGCAGTTGACCATCAGGCTCGGCTACTTTATTCTATAGTACTTATGGAACAGAAAGACTACCGATTGGCCGCCATCATGTATACCGACATCGTCGGTTTCTCGCGCATGATGGAAAAGGACGAGGCCGGCACCCTCAAGCTGCTGTCGTATCATAACCAGATGGTTCACGAAAGCACCGACAAGTGCCACGGCAGCGTCATCAAGACGATCGGTGATGCCTTCCTGGTGGTGTTCCGCAATACCGTGGAGGCGCTGCAATGCGCCATGGAAATCCAGGACAAGCTCTATGAACACAACAAGGAACACCTCGACCAGCCCTTGTTGCTGCGCATCGGCGTCCACCTCGGTGATATCTACTTCTACGAAAACGACGCATTGGGCGAAGGCATCAACATCGCCGCCCGCCTGCAATCCTTTGCCCGCCCCGGCACCATCTGCTTCTCGCAAGACGTCTACAACCAGGTGCTTAACAAACTCGATTTCCGAGCCGACAAGCTAGGGAAACTGTCTCTCAAGAACATTGGCAAGGAAATCCACGGCTACGAAATAGTCAGCGCCAATACCCAATTTGACCCTGACAAGGATAAACCGCGCCCCGGTTACAAGACCGATGGCGACGCCCTGGTGCCCCTGTCGCCAGCCGCGCCGGACCGTTCCTACAGCGCGGAAGCCAGCGCTACCTTGCTTAAATCGATCAAGCAAACCATCCTCGAAGACACCCGTAACCTTGGCCGGCGCATGACGGTCGACGAGGCCAACAAGCGCTACGGCCACCATGGCGTCGAAGCCAAGGAAGTCATTGCCAGCCTGGTCGAAAAGGGCATCATCGTCCAGTTAAACGCCCAGGAGGCCAGCCTTGGCCAAGTGCCCGGCGGCCGCACTGACCTGGCCAGCGACATTGGCAAGGCCGTCGAGGGTATCGCGCGGGCTATCGAGACCAAAGTTAACCAGTGGCAGAGTAGCCAACACCAAAATTCTCGCACCAACCAGAAAACCACTGGTGAGCGGGTTGAACAGCACCTGGAACAGGCCGTTAACCGGACGGTCAGCCACACCTTCAACACGGCCGCCCTGGGACCGGGAACCAGCTCCATCGAGATCAACCTGGGCTCAAACGGCAGACCTACCGTTCGTGTCAACAGCAACGGTTCTGGCAACGGTCAATCCCTGCGCGCCCGGCATCGCCAGCAGGACGCCGAATCAGCCACCGGCAAATGGGATAAGAAGCTCAAGGACTCCGAATACTTCAAACCAGGCGCCGAGGACCTGGCCGACGATTTCGACCGTTACCAGGAACAGCTGGAAGACAAAGCCAATCGCGCCACCGGTGGTTTTATTGGTAATCTGATTTCCTACTTGAGTGTCAATGCGTTCCTGTGGTTCATCAATATGCGTTTAGTTCCCGGATTTAACTTTGCCGCCATCGTCAGCGCGGCCTGGGGCACCGGCCTGGTCAGCAACCTCTTTGCCGCCGCGCGCGCCAAACGCAAGGCGGCGGAAATCGCCCAAATGCCTGAACTAACCGGAACCACCCTGGATGACTACAAAAAGCTGAACCGGGTGCGCGACAGTATGGCCTCTCACACCGCCAGCACCCTGACCGTACCGGCCATGCTCTTCGTCATCAACATGATAACTTCCCCCGGCTTCTGGTGGTCGCTCATACCGGGTGGCATCATGATCCTGAGCTACCTGGGGCACTTGGCCTCCTACCCGGGAACCCGGCACGGCCTCATGAAAAAAATTCTGGCCAAGTTCAGCGTCAACAGTTGGCGCGAACTCTTCAAGCTGAAGCGCGTCTCGCGGCAAAATCGCCAGCAAGCCGGCCAGTATGCGGACTTCTATGAGGAAGCCGTTCGCGCCAAGGACGAGATTTGCCGCATCATCAAGTCGGATCGCGGCGAAATCCTCGACCAATCCATGATCCCCACCCTTAACCAGTATGTCGAGCAGGTAAAGATGCTCACCCATTCGGTGAATGAAATCGACCAAATCGTCAGCACCATACCGCTGGCTGAGCTTGAAAAAGACCGGGTCGACCTAGCCAAGCGCCTGGAAACCGCCAGCCCGGGCCTGCAAGTCGAGTACCGCAAGTCGATCGCCGAGATTGAGCGGCAGGAACTAGCCTGCCATGAATTGGTTGATCAGAAGGAAGTCCTCACCCTGCGCATGCGCAGCTCAGTCAACGCCCTCAAGCAGCTGAAGATCGACATGGCCAGGCTCAAGACCATTCCCGAGTCGGCCAATCCGGCGACCGGCCAGTTGCTGCGCGACAAGGCTAATGAATTGACTCGCTACCTGGAAGACCTCAAGGTCGGCTATATCCAGGCTAGCGAGGATCCCTTCGCCGAGCTGGAACGACTCAGCCAGGAACCGGCTCGCCTGCCTCCCGCCAGCTCCCTGCCGGGGGCTGCCACACTGCGGCCAGCCCCCGGTGCGCCAGCATCAACCCCGACTACTTTAAGCGCCCCGCCTGGCTTGTCAGCCACCGACAAGCCAAACGCCGCCGCATCCGACGGCACGGCGACGATTCCACCTCCAGAAAAATGAAACGGTGGCCAGCGAAACGAGAAATACGTTGACACTGGCCACCCGCTCATTCTACAATGTTCCAGCGGAAGCAGGTAACGGAAATTGTTGACCGATCTTCCCGCCAGATCCGGTAGCTCAGTTGGATAGAGCGGCTGCCTCCTAAGCAGCAGGTCGTGGGTTCGATTCCCGCTCGGGTCAATAAACTAAAAACGGAGAAAGCGCATGAAAATCTGGATCAAATATCTGATTGCCGCCATCCTTGGCGTCGCTTTCGGATTATTCGTGCCGATACCCGGCGCGGTTCTTGACACGTTTGCTACAGTCGCCGTCAACATCTTGCGCGTCATTTTAGTTCCCCTCCTGTTGTTTTCGGTACCGGTGGCCGTCCACGAATTGCATGGCGAAAGGAAATTGCTGCGCACCATCCTTCGCTGCAGCCTCTATAGTTTGATAGCCATCTTTCTGATGACCATCATCGGCGCTACCGGAGCCATTCTTTTCGCTGACAGCCGCATACCACTGAGCAACGAAAGCGGTAGCCTGATTAACCTGCCTAGTTGGCATGACCTCTTGGTCACCGGTTTTCCCGCCAATTTATTGGCCGCTTTCTCGGGCAGTGAATATCTTTTACCCGTCTTGATTCTCGGTATTGTACTAGGGCTGGCCTTTTCTACCGATAAGAACGCGGTCAAGCCAGTATTGCAGCTGACCGATGCCCTATCTCGCCTGGTCTGGCACATCAACAGCTTCATCGTCGAGATATTCCCCTTGCCGTTAATCGCCCTCAGCGCGGCCCGGATTGCCACGTTGCGGGGCACAATCGACTTCTCGAAATTCGCCCGCCTGTTTCAGTTACTGGGAATTGAGACTGGCTTGATAATCGTCATTTTGTTACCATTAGTGCTTTTTCTTGGTGGGCGCCGGACCCCCCCCCTGCGCGTACTTTATGCCCTCATAGCGCCGGCCATAGTAGCTATTTTCAGCGCCAATGCTTATGCGCCAGCCAGCGTGCTCAGCCGACACCTCAAGGAAAGCCTTGGAGTACGGCGCCGAGTTGGCAGCATTAGCCTTCCCTTGACCATGCTGTTGGGACGACCGGGTACGGCATTAGTTGCAGCCTCCAGCTTCATCGTCATTCTAAACTCCTATTCAACATTAGGCCTAGGACCAAGAGCTTTCTTCTATTTAGCACTTTTCGTGCCGCTCAGCACCCTTCTGGTCGCCGCCGCTCCTGCGCTTGGGCCGGCTGCCTGCATTGCCTTTCTCAGTCAACACTATGGCAAAGGCTTTGAATCCGGTTACCTACTCATCTTGCCCATTGCCTTACCTTTGCAGGCTCTCGGTGTTTTTCTAGACAGTTTGATTCACGGTGCGATCGTCTATCTGACAGCAAACGCCGAGCATGAAACGACCCATAAGGATACTCGCCACTTTATTTGATTATACTCACCACTTCTGCCAGCCAGACGTGTCTTGTTTACGTACAATTTATAGACGGGAATATTGACAGGCTGGCATAGCTATCGTACCATGAGGCAACCGATGTATTCGATCGGCTAGGATACATGGGCCCTGCTAGAGCCTGTTACGGCGGCCTGGTTTGACCATGTTGACATGTTGACATGTTGCATTCGCAGCAAGCCTTGCCCCAATAAGGCAGTGCTGGATTTAACACGTCCCGAGGCGAATTCTAACTAGGCCTTACCGGAAAAGCTACTTCCCAAGGAACGGTAAGCCCATGACCATAGAAATCGGGCCGGATAGCACTCCCGGCTTAATGGTAGTCTCCATCCCTGACCACGACCAGCTAAAACAAGCCATCAAGCAAGTCCCTGATCGTCTTTGGGATATAGATCAAAAAGTATGGCTTGTACCAGCAACCAATTGGCACAACCGTATCCTGTTACAAGTCTTCTTGGAAACTGGTTTGTTCAATTGTCCTATCAAGTCATCAAGCCTCGTTAGACCAAGCCCTAGCAGCCGACCCGCGGAAGAACTAAGTTCAGAAAAGAAATTTCAGGCAATTCAAAAGCTACTTGCCGAGTATTCCTCTGCCTTGAAAACTCACCATTACAGTCCACGCACCATTGAATCCTACCATGGCTGGTTCCAGCGTTACCTCGCTTTCTATAATGGCCGCGAACCGTCCGGCCTTCATGATAACGATATCAATGCGTTTCTTACAATGCTGGCCACCAAAGATCAAGTCAGCGCGTCTACCCAAAATCAGGCACTTGCGGCTATTGTTTTCTACTACAAGCAAATATTACAGAGGCCCGCCCCTGATCTGGCCAATCTGATTCGAGCCAAAAAATCCAGCAAGTTACCGGTGGTGCTAACCAGGTCAGAAATCCACGCTGTCATGGCACACTTGACTGATGAAAAATTGCTGGCTGCCAAGCTGATGTATGGTAGCGGACTACGCTTGAGCGAATGCCTAAGCTTACGTGTCCAAGACATCGATATTGAACACAACGAAATAATCATCCGCAACGGAAAAGGCGCAAAAGATCGTCGTAGCATGCTGCCGACCACTGTAAAACCCCTGCTTCATGACCAATTGGCCCGTGTCCAAAAAATCCATGCCTCAGACAAGGTTGCTGGCTTCGGGAACGTAATTTTGCCAGGCGCGTTGGCCAAAAAATACCCACACGGTTCTAGCAATTGGTTATGGCAATGGATATTTCCCCAAGATCGTCGCTGGAAGGACACTGTTACTGGCCTACAAGGTCGTCATCATATGGATGAATCGATCATGCAGCGCAGCATCCACGAAGCAGTTATCAAGGCAGGTATCGAAAAACGCGCCAGTTGCCACAGTTTCCGCCATTCCTTTGCGACCCACCTTATCGAGAACGGATACGACATTCGCACCGTTCAAGAACTTCTCGGCCATGCGGATGTTAGCACGACCATGATCTACACGCACGTTCTTAACCGCGGGCCAGCTGGTGTCCGTAGCCCAGCGGATTCTTGAGCAAGTATTGTCTTCTCTTGAGAAAATTCGATTTAAGGCACTTCTCTTTTTTCAAAAGTGTTCTAGCGTATTGGTTTCCTGGGAATTTTGCTAACAGTACTAAATGTCAATTCCTGAACAGCCTAATACTGGAAAATCTATGATTTTATAATTTATTATGCAATGTTGTATCAAATTATGAAGCATGATCTTCATAACCAGACGGCTTATACTGATACTAGCTAGAGAATATGAGGATCAGCCCAATTCATGTTGGACGGACGCCTGCGGCGCGCAATGCAAAATCAATTCGTCGTGTACGCCAATTCGAATCTTGGTTTGAATAGAAAATTAGAAAATTACAT
>MIAR01000055.1 GCA_001829185.1 Spirochaetes bacterium GWB1_60_80 | reverse complement strand
GAGTTGTTCCAATGCTTCATGGCTTAGCCTTCGTCCATCGTTGTCTTTCATGTTGCTATTATATCACGAGTACATATTTATGCAAGTTTTAGTAACAAACAATGCTCAATCAGACTCGCCCCGTAAAATGATCCGGCCACCGGCGGAAGCGTCACCTACGCTTACCTCGATATATCCGCCGGAGAACGTGAAAGACATCGGGATTATCTCCATATCCGGTCCTTCATTAAAAACCATCTCGAAGCTGTCAGCGTCGATCCATGCGCCTTTGAGGTAGGTAGGCAGTCCGGAGAGGCTGATACGGTACCGGCCATCCAGCCCCACGCGGGCTTGGCGGGCATTGGCGTCTCCGTGATTCTTGAATTCGAACGCGGCTTGGGCCGTGCCGTCGAACCGGAAAGAGCAGGTCGCCAAGTTCAGCGGATTGTCTGGGAAACGGTACGTCTTGCCGCTGATTTCTGCCGCGATCGCGGGCATCGTCGCAAACGGGATCGGCGCGGGAGCCGCGACTTTAGGCGCCACGACGGCGCGTAACTCGGCGACGCCAGCGGCGTCCTCGCGGAACGCCTTACCGGGACCGGCGAAGGCCGCGCCGACCGCCTCCATCGCAATGGCAGATTCGAATGTGCCGCCGGTGGTCACGATGATAAATTCGAACTCCGGGTAAACCCGCAGCATTTGCCCACCGACGCCACTGAAGATAAAATAGCGGAACGGTTCATTAGCGTTCGAGACCCATATCCCGTAGCCATAATCCTCTGGCCTGCTCCCCGATAAGCTTACTTGGCGGCGAGTGGACTCGTCGATCCATCCTTGCGAGACAATACGCTCGCCGTGCCAGACGCCGCCTTGCATATAGAGAAGGCCGATTTTCGCTAAATCACGTGGAAGCAGACACAAATCGCCCCAACCTCGGCTATTGCCTTGCGGATCGGAATCCCAGAAAAGATCCGTTATACCAAGCGGCCCGAAAAGCTTTTCTCGTCCGTACTCTTCAGCCGACCGGCCGGTCGCCGCGTTGATCAAGGCCGACAGAAGATGCATATCCAGATTCGAATATACGAAGGCCGTGCCTGGTTCGCGCGCTAGTTGGCGATCGAGCGCGAACTGCACCCAATCGGACGTTTCCCGCATGCGCAAGGTCTGTGGCTCGGCATCCCTAGCGTCGCCTTCCAGGCCGGAAGTCATAGTCAGAAGATGCCGAATCGTGATGCCGGCCTTCCTGCCGTCGGGATCGCTGACCGTCCGCTCGGGGAAGTACTCAAGTACCGGGTCATCGAGCCGCAGGTAGCCCTCGTCGATCGCGATTCCGACGAGCGTAGCGGTCACGCTCTTCGTGACGGACGCTAGCTTGTGGTAGACGGTGCCGTCATATGGAGGGAAATAAGCATCCAGAAAGACTGCGCCGCCGCGCATCATCATGAAGCTGTGCATAGACGCGCCCGACTCGACTATAGAACGGATACCGGCGGCCAATAATCGGGAGCTAAAGCCCTGCGCTTCAGGGGTCGACTCCCTAAAAGCCTCCACGACGCCCTCAGGCACGGCGAGAGGTATAGTCAGGTCACCACGGCGCTCTACCAAACGGTTAATTCCGATAAAAACCCCGGCGATAACGGCGATGGCGCACGCGGTCGCAACAAGCCAGAATGCCATACCCCTTCGTCCCTTTTCCGAATTCATGCTTCCTCCCCGCCGGCAATAAAGCCTGCTATGAGCCAATGTTAACGCGCCATGGAAATCGGGTGAATGAATCTCTGGGTATATCCGGATAGTCCTTGAGTATCATTCTGCCTAAGCGGCAGAACTAGCCAAGCGCCACGAGGGCCTCAAGTAGTGGTTTTGATTGCCTCGTTCCCGATTCGCATGAGGTCGATGCGGTTCTTGGCACCGGTCTTTCCGAAAATGCTATGAATATGGTTCTTGACGGTATAGACGGAAATGAATAAACGCTCCGCGATGGCCGAATTGAGCTCTCCAGCGATGACGAACCCCGCGATTTCTTCCTCTCGGCCCGATAATCCATAGCGCCTGGCCAAGCTGCAGGACGCGTCCGCGATGGCGCGTTCGTCAAAGAGCCTGTTATCGAACGCGATACGGTCCGGTGAAGCGGACACGCCAAACGTTTCTGGTACGGCTTCCGGCACTGGCGTTCCGGATTCTTTGAGTCGCCGCCAAAGAAGGATGAAGAGCAATCCATTCATGGCTATGAGCAACAGTGGCGAGAGGGGCAATTGCGCCACGCCGAGCCATTCTGCCAGCGGTAAGGTTTCATTCGCTATGGATAAGATCGATATCGCGACGAGCCCCAGCGCGGAACGCGCCGCCATCGAGCGCCATCCCCGAGGGATCGCTGACAGGCGGCTGAGGAACCCCACAGCGCAGGCGATACCGCCAGCGGCGGACACGATGGAAGGAATCATGAATCCGACGCGATTGTCGTATTGCATGGCTTCGGTAGCATTGTGAAAAAGCGCGAAATAGACCGAAACGACGTAGACGGCGGCTATCCCGGCAAGGCTCAGCGCGTCGACCAAGACCGAACGCCGGCGTTTGAGAAGCGCCAAGGTAGCGCACGCCACCTGCCAAGTTGCCGCGCCTATCGAGATATTGGCGACGCTCATGAGAATAAAAAGGATACGGCGATCCGGCTGCGGGATGCTTGATTGCAAAAGAAAGCCGATAAAATTGACGATCAGCACGTTGAGCAGGCAGATTTCGATCTTCATAGCCGCCGCCGTCAGCTCGTCGCGCGCGCGATGCCAATGCAGGACGAGCATCGCGATAACGGCGGCTGCGCTCATGAGCGCGGCGATGATAAGAATAAAAACGATATAATACATTTCACTCCCGCTTCAATGCGATTATAGGCTTCAGACGGCGATTGTTCAACACGGCGAGACGGGCCGAGAGCTGGTGTCAGCTCCCGCGGAATATTCCTGAAAAACAGATTTTTCTCCCGATATTGAAGTGAACGAAAATAAAGGGGGAAGAATTAGCAGGGTGTTGAAAAACGCGAATGCGGCTTTTCAACACTTCAAAAGCCGGTACAATTACGCAGCATAGCGCAAGCTATGCGAGGAATTGTTAAGGTTGTTGAGAAAGCAACCGGCTTTTTCAACAACCTGTTAGAGAGCGGGAAAATGTTTTGGCAAACGTCCCGCTCTCCGTTCAAACATCAGCGCCATCCTGGCAGCCCCACGCTGCCAGGATGGCGAGCGTTATCGGGAGCTTATCCTCAGGTCTCCCAGTTTCGTTTTAGCGATGGCCTGGATCTTTCCCTGCCTGAGGCTCCCGGTGACACTATAGTGCATCGTGCCCAAAGGCGTCTGCAATTCTCCCTGGAAGGCGGTATTGCCTTGGCCGTCGATAGTCCCGTGCCTGAACGGATTGGACTTGCCCAGCAGGACTAGGTTCCCGGACAGGTCAGATCCGGCGATTACCAGGCTGACGGTACCGGGCAGTTCCCCCATGGGGGTGGCCAGCAGGACGTCGAAATGGCCATCAGTAGCGGCTTGGGGGGACGCGGGGTCGAGGCCGGACGGGGCCGTATCGGCAGCGGGAGCTAACGGTTTTGCGAGTGTGACGGGCGGCCGGATTTTCGGATTGAGCGAATCCAAGACCGCGCCCTGGCCGCCGCGGCGTCGGCTGGTATCGATGCCCAGTAAGCGGCCCAGGTTGCCGCCAAAGATCTTGCGCTTGTCGCCATCAGTTAATGGTAAGTAACCGTATTGCCATTGCAGCTCTTCGGGAATCTGGAAGTCGGCCAGGCCTATCACCGCCGCGCCGATTTGCGCGCCATACCCGGCGCTGTCAGTGCCCCAGATGATGCGATCCGGGCCGACGAAGCGCAGGGCCTCGCCCAGTATCTTGGCGAACTTGTAGGGGGCTGATATGGCCCAGGGCACGAGCAGGCTCAGGCAAAGGTGGACATTCGGGTGTCCCATCGCCACCATATTGAGGTCATCGCAGTAGGGATAGCCCATGTGGAAAGCTACCAGGGTCAGGTTCGGGAAGTCCCGCGCCACGTCGTCCAGCTGTATTGGTAAGCAATATTCGCTCTTGCCCGGCGGAACCCAGGAGAAGCCGGTGTGGATATCCAGCACAATGCCGAGCGCCTCGGCCCGCTTATAGAAAGGCCACAGCTCCGGGTCGTTTATGTAGGTGTCTTCCGGCGGGTAATACTTGAATATCCTGGCTCCCTGCTCCACCCAATACTCCAGCTCCCAGATCGCGTTGCGTACGCCCCGCTGTTTGATGGGAGACAGATTGGGTTGGATGACGAAGCGCTCCGGATGGGTCTGCACCGCCTTCCAGGCATCGCCATTCGTACACCAGCGACTCGAGTAGCCGGTGGTATCCATCATGGATTCCGGGAGGAGGCAGGCGACGTCCACCCCGTATTTATCCATGGCCCGGATGATGTTTTCAGGATCAGCGCTCTTCTGCATTTCCCAAGGCTCAAGGAGCCGAGTATACTGTTCCGGCGCGCCTTGCAGCAGCGGTCTCCTGATGTTGTCGATAGCCTGCCACCACATCTTGACTCCCGGGAAATAGCCGATGGGCTCCATGTCCCCGATGATGTGGCATTCCGGGTCGATTTTAAAGAATCCGTCCTCCCAGACGTTATGGTTCATGTCTGTTTCTCCTTTCGCGCATCAGATCCGGGGCAGGTCGCGGCGTTTGTCCATGAAGGACTTGGCGCGTACGTCCATCAGGCCTTCGTCCTGCCACAATTCCGGGTAATACTTCTCGAAACCGGCGGTGGGGTTGACCGCGCAGCGTATCCAGCGCGGCTCGAAGAGGTTCATGTAACACTGCTGGCACCGGGCGCAGGCCACGATGTCTGCGCTGCGACCAGCCTTGACCTTGGCCGGCCAATACGGGTCGGCGATGGCCTGCCGCCCCAGGGATATTAGGTCCGTCCGGCCTCCTGCCAGGGCGGCAGCCGCGGTCTGTGGCTTCAGGAATCCGGGGGTAATGACCGGCCGGCCGGCCGAGGCCGCCTTGATGCCCGGCGCCCAGCGGGTAAACTCGTCTTCACCGTCGGGGGCGAAGGCGGCGCCGGGATTTTCGTAGCTGCCCTGCGATACATTGAAGAAATTGGCGCCGGCGTCGGAGAACAACTTCACCAGGGCGCAGGTCTCGTCGTGGGTCAATCCGCCCGGCATCAATTCGTCGCCCGACAGCCGGCAGCCCAGCGCCTTGTCCGGCCCTATCCGCGCCCGGATACGCTCCAGTATATTGGTCACCACCCGGGCCCGGTTCTCGGTACTGCCGCCGTAACGGTCGCTGCGCGCGTTGCTTCGCGGCGACAGGAATTGGTGCAACAGGTAGCCGTGCGGCGTATGCAGTTCCACGCCGTCGAAGCCCAACTTATAGCAGGCGCAGGCTTGGTCCACCATGAAGTCTTCAAGCTGCTCGATCTCGCGTATCGTCAGCTCCCGGGGAGTCTGCCCGCGGACGATGTGATAGAACTCGGGTAGCTTTTCCCTGAGGTAGCCATGGACTATTTCCTTAACTCCCTGATACTCCTCGTCGGACATTTTCCGCAGGGTTTCCACACCGCCGAAATCCTCAAGGAGCGTGACGCCCAAGCGCTTGATCTGCCGGGCCCAACCGTGGTTAATATTTCGTAAATCCATTTCCAGAGGGATGGCGGATGGCGCGCCGGCGGCGATCATCTCCTTGACGAGGTCGGGATGCCCTTGCCGCCCCCAACCAGGCGACAGCTGTATGAACACCTTGGCGCCTTTGTACGAATGAATGACGTCAGCCATCTGGCTAAGCTGGCGGTATTTCTTTTGGCTGTCGGCCAAGAGCGGGTTAAGTCCGTCGCTGCCGCGCCAGGGGTAAGGATTGGCCACCGCGCATTCGGTGATGATCAACCCAAAGCCGCCGCGGGCCCGGGTGGCGTACCAGGCGTTGGTCTGCTCGCTGGCGTAACCTTCAGGGCCGGTGTAGCCCATGTTCATAGGCGACATGGCGATACGATTCTTGAGCTCCACGTTGCCGACCTGGATTGGTTCAAACAGTATGCCGGTATTCATAACGCTTCCTCCATTTCGTACATCCGTATTTTAATTGACAAATGTACGGTATTGGAGTATAAGCACTTTCCGGGTTTGGAACAGCGTACAAATTCCTGTTTTTGTCAGATAATTGACAGCTTCCCGGAGACTGTTTCCGAACGGAGGCCACCTATGGCGCACACCCAAGATTTACGGGTTACGAAAACCTATCTCTCGCTGACCACCGAGTTCCTGGCCCTCATGAATGAGATACCTTTCGAGGACATTACGGTCAACAAACTGTGCTCGCGGGCCATGATACGCCGGGCCACCTTCTACAAGCATTTTGGCGACAAATACGAGTTCGTCGCCTTCGTCATCCGGGGAATCCAGGCTAAATTCGACGATGCCTACATTGCGCCTAGCCAGTCGTCGGATCCAGTCGAATTCTATTCCACGCTCTTCAACCATGCCCTGGCCCAAATCGAAGAATACCGCCACCTGATCCAATCCGCCATGAAGAGCAGCCGCTTCCCCCTGTTGCTCGGCCTATTCACCGAACAGATCGCCACCGACATCAGGCTCAAGCTGAAACACGATCAATCAGCCGGGCACCAGATGCTCGCGGCCCCAGACGTGCTGGCGGTGATGTCCGCTGGCGCCTTGGTCGAGCTACTTAGGTGGTGGCTGACCAGCGAGAATCCGATACCTAAAGAAACCCTGAAGGCTCAGGTCTCGGGCATCATCGCCGCCTTGTACAGGACTGCGAATCAGCGAGGCAGCCCCACAGGAGGCGGCTGGCGTGGGGTCTGTCCCCGGAAGAGGCCGCCTGAATGATGCGCTGCGGCTTGACAGGGGCGCGAATTATGCTAGACTTTGGGGAGCAGACGGAAGGTGGGTGAAACGGGTGCCAAAGGGCGACGACAAAAAGCTGGTCGAAGAAGAGGGTTCACGCTATATCCAACTCGGCAACTTGATAACCAAGGCCCGATCCCAGGAGGAGCGGCGCAAGGTTCAAGACGTTGTCGACTCCAGTTTGGCTATCGTCGAGAAAATTCGCCAGATCGAGGAGCTCGATCTTCAGGCCAAGGCTGCGCGGCCAAAAGTATTTGTCTTTGATGCCGAAAACATCCTGAAGTCCACCAAAACCGGTAAAAGCGTCGCCGCTGCCGCTAAAAAGCGGGCGCGTCTGAAGCTGGAATGTAATCCGGCCGGTTTTTTCCAGTACTTGTTCCGCGAACGTAAACAGGTTCGACAAGCCCGGCATGGTGTTTTACTGCATTGCGGGCTGGTGTCGATCCGCTTCAATAGCGCCGAACTGACCAGCCTGCAGGCTCGTTGGCAGAAGCCGCTGGTGGATCTGGCCGAAGCCTGTACCTATGTTTTGGACCAAGGCTGGAAGTACCTCACCAAGTCCGAATTCAATCTGGTTGCGGCCTGTAGCCGCCTGCTGCGGGAATTGCGCCGGGGCAGCCTAAGTTCGGTCTTAGCCGGCGTCACCACGCTTAGCCGCTACTGGGAGCTGGAAAATGCCTGGTTATTGTTTGCCGTCGACCCGGCCTATCCGGGGCGGGCTATCAGCGCTATCCAGCGGATTATCGAACTGCATACCGAGCTGCGCGAAAAAAAGGATTACCTGACGGCCAGTCTGGAGGCTTTGCTGCAGGCCGGCCGCACTCCGCCCGGTCCCGGCGACTTTGTCCTGGCCCTGAATGTCCAGCGCAGCCGCCGGGCCCTGAGCCTGGCTGACCTGATCGCGGCCGGCGGCGGCCCTTATCTGGCCGCCGAGGACTTCGACTGCAGCGAGCTGATCCAGAGCGAGATCAACGCCGCCATCGAGGACACCGCCAAGCAGCTGGCTCTGTTAATCAAGAAAATCTACGAACTGAACCGCGTTAAGAATTTCCTACCTACCGGCCCGACCAACGAGGTCGATTACCAGAAGCTCAAGCAGTTTTACTGCGACTATACCGGCAGCGCCCTGGAGCAGTTCGAGAAGGAGACTGGCAACATCCTGCCTTTTGCCAGCAGCTTGATTACCGCTTTCCTGCAAACGGCCGAACCGCTTTCCTATCGGCTGATGAAGCGGGCGCCGGCCAACCCCGACAGCAAGACGCAGCGGCACAACCTGGACTACGAGGCTTCGCGGATGATCGGCTTGATCGACAAGATCAACCATCTGCAAACCATCCTGCCGGTGCTGCAGATCAGCCGCTTTCTGGCCATCAAGACCAGCGGCCAGGGCGCCAGCCAGTTCGAGAGCGAAGCCGTCAGCCTGCTCAACGAGTTGTCGGAACTCTTTTTCGCCTACGCCACCAAAATGGCCAAGCTGCTGGCCGACATTCCGACACTGGAAGCCGGCATCGGCCTGGAGCCAAACCAGGAACCCGACCAGCAAGTCCTGGAACACATCGCCGACCGTGACAATTTTATCACCGCAATCACGCTGGCCTACCTGGCGTCGGCTTGGCTAGTCAACCACGAAATTCAGGAGATGCTGCGCCACGAGCGCGTCCTACTGAACGAAAAAAAGAGCCTGCTACAGAAGCTGGAGCGGCTGGCCAGCCGGGAGCAATGGAAGGTGCTGGTCGAGCAGCTGGACAAGCTGCAGGGCAGCGGTATGGGGCTTGGCTGAGCTTATCGCCTCGCGTTCGCGCGCAGTATAACGGGTGGCTGCTCGGCAAGCGACCACTGGCCTCTTGCCGAATCCTGTTAATAAATTATTCTCAAGCCTACGGAAGGAGTGATGGTCAGGGCCGAGAGGGACGCGCTAGAATTTGGATTCAATAAATCCAGGAAATTATAGCTACCATGCAAGGAAGTAGTCTAGGCGATGGTTTCACTCAACTTGTAGCTGACGCTAGCTGCTGCTCCGACACCAAAAAGCATGACCGTCACAGAGTCGGTTACCAGGTAATCGGTAGACATGCAGATAATGGTCGAATAGGACGGTCCTAATCCCAGCACCAGGTCCAGGCCGCCAAAGTCAATTTTATAGCCAAGGCCGAGCACGGCGTCGACATGGAAGGAATAGTCGTATACAGACAGGTCAAGCGGGTTATCATTGTGATTGCAACCAAGGGCAAGCCAATATCCAGGGCGGCATAGAGACCCAGGCTCGAACCCATAAAGTATTCCATAACCTGCTAATCTATCTGCTGGTCCAGGCTGATGCTGTCAGCCACAGCGCGGCCGCGGTGATAGGAATCGGCTTCGACGCGGCGGCCGCTTTTGCGGGTGCTGGTTGAACCGTACTTCTGCTTGATGAAGGCCTGGTTTTCGGTGCGGGCGGCGGCGTCGGCCCGCAGAATGAGGGCGGTAGTGGCCGGGTCGGCCCGAGTGGTGCGACCGGCGGCGCTGTCGGCGGCATTCCGGGCGGCCAAGCGTTCGCCGATGCGGTGGACGATGCCTTGCCGGAAACTTTCGACGTGGGCCAGACTGGGGCTGTGCGCCCGGCCGAGCACCAGGATCAGGCGGTGCAGGTAACCAAACAGTTCGCGGGCGGTGACGATGTTCACTTCGCGGCCGATGAGCAGGATGCGCCCACCGGCCTGGCTGCGGTAGTGCAGGGCTTCGGTGAAGGTAGCCTGGCAGATACCGTAGATAAGCGCCGATTCCCAGCCACGCAGGCGCTGCTTTTCCAGCAGGACGCTTTCCTGCACCTCCGCCTCCTCTTGCACCTCGGCCAGGCTGAGGCCGTGTTTAGCCAACAACACGGTCGCCTTGTCCAGGGCGGCGGCGGCCTCGGCCTCGCTGGGTGAACTGGCCAGGGCTAGCAGTTTCTTCACTTTTTCCAGAATCTGGGTTTGAGCGGCATCCATAGCGGCATTAAAGCATGGATGACTGGCCACAAGGAAGTACCGGCCAGTCAGTCTTATGGGGTGGCCAGCGCACAGACCGGAGCCGGGCATTCATTATTTTACCTTTATAGCCAAATAACCAGGCGTGTTTCTGCGGTCTATCGCGACAGGCGGCCGGAGGAAAAAAGCGACCGGCCAACGGCTTCCTCGATCCGCTTAGTTTCAATATCCATCCGGAAATCGAAGTGCCCTTACGCGCCGAATTGTTCAGCATCGAACAGGTGCAGATCCACAGCAAGTTGTTGGCAAAATCGCATATGGTATACAAAAAGCAGCGCGGACGCGAGGAACTCATCGCCCGCCGGCGGACAACGAAGCGATCCGGAGGCGGGTACGTGACTTGCTGGCGGCCGCTGCCATGACCGAACAGCGCATTTTCCCGGCCGTCGACTGGCTGTTGGACAACTTTTGCCTGATTGAAGAACAAATCAGTGTCAGCCATCGCGATTTGCCCAGCGGCTACAGCCGCGGACTGCCGCGCTTGCGCGGTGGCGAGTCGACTGGGCTACCGCGGGTCTACGACATCGCCCTAGCAGGCTGTTGAAATTCTCAAATTTGCATTCCTATGGTATACTGTTTGCGGAGGGGCAGTATGCGTGGATTCGAGGAGAAGCAGGTTGATGCATT
>MIAR01000054.1 GCA_001829185.1 Spirochaetes bacterium GWB1_60_80 | reverse complement strand
GGAAACTCTAGTCCAAGCTTATCCTTGGACTAGAATTTGACTTATGAGGCAACCACCTCGTAGGACTAGATTTTATTATGAGGCAACACGCTCCCAGCCCACCGCAGCGGATCGCCTGGCCCGTTCCAACGGCGTAGATACCCTGGCCTCCACAGCCAAGAGACGCCTTTCTTTGCCAGGAGGAGCTACAAGGCGGAACGGGCCAGGCGACGCGAAGCCGTACTTTTGTACGGCGAGCATCACCTGGCCCGTTCCAACGACGTAGATACCCTGGCAAAGAAAGGCGTTACATGACTTCTTGGTATTCGTTCAGTTGCTGAAGATCCTTCAGCTTATGCAGCGCCTTTTCCTGGATCTGGCGGACGCGCTCGCGGGTGATGCCGAGCAGTTTGCCGGTTTCTTCTAGGGTGAGCGGGCCTTCGCCATTCAGGCCATAGCGTAGGGTGATAATGGTAATTTCGCGGTCGTTCAGGTTCTGCAGCACCTTGCCCAAGGTATCCTGCAGGGTCATGGCGAAAACGGCGTCGAAAGGCTCGATATTGCAATCGTCGCTAATCAGGTCGGCCAGGTGGGTGATGTTGTCCTCGTCGACGGTGGTATCCAACGAGGCTGTTTCCTGGGAGAGCTTCATGATTTCCTTGACCTTGCGCGGATCCATATTCAGTTTTTCGCCCAGTTCATCCGGATTTGGGTCGCGGCCTAGGTCCTGGGTAAGCTGTTTGGCGACAAAATAGCACTTTTTGATGGTGTTTAGCATGTGGATGGGGATACGGATGACGCGTCCCTTGTCGGCTAGGCTCTTGATAATAGCCTGCCGGATCCACCAGGTTCCATAGGTGGAAAAACGGCAACCGCGGGTGTAATCGAAACGTTCAACGGCTTCGATGAGACCGATATTGCCTTCATCGATGATGTCAAGCAGCGCCAGGCCACGATGCTGGTAATTCTTGGCGATGCTGACCACCAGGCGCAGGTTGCTGGAAATCATCCGGTTTTTACTGGCCAGCAATTCGGTTTCGTGACGCTTTTTCTGAACCTGGAATTCGGATTCGGCCAGGGAACCGTTCTGAAAAAGCAATTCTACCGCCGCGATAGCATGCCGCGATTTCTGGATGGCCTGGCCGATAGTCTGCTCTTCATCGGCACTGAGTAAATTGTACCGGGCAATCTGCTTGAGGTACAATGCCAGCGGGTCGCTTTCTCCCTCAACCGGAGCCTTGTGGATTTTCTTGACCGAAACGACAGTAGTCGGTTTTCGACGTTTGCGCGCCGCGACCTTGCGATTGGTTGCCGGTTCCATTCCTACCCCCGCTGTATTTTGGTTGAAATTGATACATTCTATCGAGTACCACTTGCCGGATGACTGCACATATTGGACAATACTGCGACAAGATTGATAATATAGCATACTACTGGGAAAAAGCAACTTTTTAGCATCGTTTTTTGTCGAATTTTGACGCTATACTACCGAAAAAAACTGATATATCGCTTGCGTTTCTCCAATTTCGTTACCAGCAATCGTTGCCACCGAAGCTACTATTGCTGGTCTGCCGCCTTGCCGGATTCTAGCATGTCAGCTATTATAATTGAGGAGTACGTTGATGCAATTGAGACCAGGAAGCATGATCGGCCGAGAGACTGAATTCAAGAACCTCAGCGCTTGGTTGAAGGCCGCCATCACCGTTAAGCACGGCGTGGTGTTAGTACGCGGTCCGGCCGGTATGGGCAAAACCCGTCTGATTGACGCGGCCTGCACCAATAGCGACCATCCGATAAACCAGGTGTTACTGCACTGCGAGGCCAGTCTGCAGAAACCCTACCAAGTGTTCGGGCAATGGCTGCGCAAGCGTTTCCTGGGGCCTTCGTCGCTAAAATACAATGACCCGGCCTCGGCCTTCAGCCGCAGTTACCGCCGGCTGGTGGAGAGCCTACCCTATCGCCGGCGGGCTGAAATGGAACCGGGCGAAGCCTGGCTGCTGTGGTTGAGCGGCATCAGCCAGCCGGAACATATCCAGAAACTGAAGCCTGAGACGCTGTACGACCTGGCAGCCAATGCCCTGCGCAGTCTGCTAAACGCCGAAACCGAGCTGCAGCCGTTGGCGCTGTGCGTCAAGAACAGCCAATGGCTGGATTTCGAGTCGACCCGCCTCCTGGTTAACCTGTCCAACAGCGGTATCATCGTCATGGCCAGCCTGCGCTCGGATCTAGCCGTCCCGGCCAGCCTGCAGCCCCTGCTCGAACAAGCCGACGACAGCCTGGATCTGGCGCCGTTGGACGCCGAGGAAACCCGCAGCTTGGTAAACCAACTGTGCAGCGGCCAGAGCTGCGAATTCAGCCTCAACGAATCGGTCTGCCGGGTGATTCACCAGAAAACCGGCGGCATTCCCTACTTGATTGAACAGATGACCTTACTGTTGCAGGACAACCTGCTCAATAATTCCGACAAGGTGGAATTCGATACCGTCCTGCCAGGCAGCGAGGTTGACATCATCAACGGCCGCGTTTCCCGCTTGCCGCCCAACTTGCAGCGTTGCATCAAGGCGGCCAGCGTCTGCGGTCTGCATTTTAACGCCGACCTGCTGGAACGCGTCTGCCTGGCGGCCTGGAACATGGAAGGCAGCAATACCCAAACCTGCCTGCAACACGGTACCGAAGAAGGTTTCTGGCACCCCGGCGTCGACCACGAGTACTCCTTCAACCAGGCGGCCGGGCGGGACAGTATCTACGCCGGCCTGGAGGAAGACGAACGCCGGCGGCTAAACCTAGCCTGCGCCGAAGCGATGGAAACGAGCTATGCCAACGCCGCCGATTTCTACGCCCACGAGTTAGGTTGGCATTACGAGCTGGCCGGCAGCTCCCAGGCGGCCGTCTGGTACGAGCGGGCGGCCAACCTGGCGCGCAAGGAATTCCGTCACCGCCAAGCCGTCGAGTACTATGAGAAAGCCTTGCGGCACCTGGATGAGCGGCAACTGGACGGCAGCTTCGAACTGCTGCGCAAAAAGGCCGAAAGCGCCCAGCAGGCCGGCCTCATCAGCCTGGCCAAGGAAACCTACCAACGACTGCTTGAGACCAGCCGACAGCAGCTGAATTACTATGAAGAATGCTGGGCGCTGAGCGGATTGGGCCATATCGCCGACCTGCAAAGCCAGCGCGACAAGGCTTTCGAGCTGCTGCAAGCGGCCCTCGAGCTGGCTGAACGGACAGGCAACAACGACGCCGCCATGATCAGCTGGGGCCGGCTAGGCATGGTGCTGGACGCCCGCCAGGATTGGCCGGCCGCCCGCGAGGCCTACCAGCACAAGCTGCTGCTGGCCCAGACCAGCGCCAACGAAGCGGCCATTGTCTCCTCGCTCAACAACATCGGGCTGGTCTATTTAGGAGAATTTAAATTCACGGATGCCATCAACATCCTCCGGCAGTTGGCCGAGCGCCTGGAGAAGTCCGGCGACCCGGTGGTGCTGTCCAAGGTCTTCGGCAACCTGGCTTATGCCTGGGACGAAAAGGGAAATCTGACCGAGTCGATCCAGTGCTACCAGCGCCAGCTTGAGCTAGCCGGCCGCTATGGTTACCGACTGGGCATCAGCATCGCCCGCTGCGGCCTGGGCGCGGCCGCCCTTAAGAAGGGGGACAGCGCCGAAGCGTACAGCCGCCTGCAGGAAGCCTTAGCCATCGGGCGCGAGATCGGCATCAAATATTACACCAGCGAATACTTATATTACTACGGCAAAGCCTTGGCTGCCCAGAGCCATTTCGCCGCCGCCCTCGAGGCGATCGACCAAGCCCTGGCTGAGGCCAAGGAGGACGAACGCGAAGATATCATCATCCGGGCCGGTCCTTTGCGCTGGTACCTGTACACCCGGCAGCCAGGAACAACCAGCGCGATGGCCACAGCCCTGACAGAGGCCCGTGGCAAGCTCTTGGAATTGGCCGAGGCGCCTGGCGCCAGCCCGGAGCGGAGCGCCTTTGCCCGGCTCGAGCTCCTGAGCGTCAGCCCGCCGGATGACCAGCCCCACTGGCGCGAGCTTTGCCTGGACAACTTTGCCAGCCTGTTCAGCGCCACCGGCCGCGACGAGTACGCCCGCATCCTGAACGATATTAAGCGGCAGGCAGACTGAATGATGCCCAGCGCCAACTATCCAAGCCCGCCCGCCGGCTGCCTGTGCCGGGGCAGTCCTGACACCAGCCTGGATGAATCCGACTTGAACAGCCAGCTTGTCGCTTACCTGGAAAGGCTCGGCCCGCGACAGCGGGTACTGGTGGTGCCGCCGGATGGCAGCCGCGCCCACGCCAGGGCCGGCATTCTGTTGAAGGCCGCCTATGATTTTTATGGCCCGGCCCTGAAAGCTGTCTTGCCGGCCCTCGGCACCCACCGGCCGATGGATGCAGTCGAGCTGGAGCGTCATTTTCCGGGTATCCCGCAACACCTGTTTCGCGAGCACCGCTGGAAAGAAGACCTGGTTACCCTCGGCCGCGTCCCGTCGGCTTACGTGCGGGAAATTTCCGGCGGACACTGCGATTTTGAGTGGCCAGTGCAGGTCAATCGCCTGCTAACCGAGGGCGATTTCGACCTGATCCTGTCGCTTGGTCAAGTGGTGCCGCACGAGGTAGTCGGCATGGCCAACTACAGTAAAAACATCTTCGTCGGCACTGGAGGCCGCGATAGCATCGCCCTGTCGCACTGGTTGGGAGCGGCCTGGGGTATCGAACGCACCCTGGGCCGACTGGACACCCCGGTCCGCGCCTTGCTCGATTATGCCCAAAACCACTTTGCCGGCGGGCTACCGCTAGTTTACGCCTTGACCGTGGTCGGGCCGGTTAACCCGGTCGACTCGCCGGACAACACCGTTAGCGGCGGCGTTGCCGGCGCTGGCGCTGGTCACGACGCAAGGCATGGCGATGTGGTGCGCGGCCTGTTCATCGGCTCCGGCCGGACGGTTTTCGAGCAGGCCGCCGCCTTGTCGGCCGCCGTCAACATCAGCCATACCGGCCGACCGGTCCAGACCATGGTAGTCTGGCTCGACGCGGCCGAATTCCGCTCCACCTGGCTGGGTAACAAGGCCATTTACCGCAGCCGCCTGGCCATGGCCGACGGCGGACGCCTGATCATTCTGGCCCCGGGTGTCGATTGCTTCGGCGAAGACGCCGGCATCGACCGCATCATCCGCCAGTACGGCTACTGCGGTTCGGCCAAGGTGCTATCCTTAGTGGCCGGCGGCGACCTGTCCCGGCACTTGGCGGCGGCCGCCCACCTGATGCACGGCTCAAGCGAAGGCCGCTTCGACATCTGTCTGGCCGCCGGCGGGCTGGATCGGGCAGCGGTAGAGGCCGCCGGCTTCCAATGGGCCGAGTGGCAGACGCTGGCCGCACACTACCAGATCGAAGGATGCTCCGCCGGCTGGAACAAGCGGCAGGGTGAGGAATTTTTCTTTATTAAAAACCCGGCGCTCGGCTTGTGGATGGTCTGACCAGGCCTGATCAGCCCGGCCTAGCCCGGCCTAGCCAGACCAGCGCGGGCAATCCGCCTCGACCGGCTAATCCCGACGCGGTGGAGCGGCTATAGCCTTGCGCGCCTGTTTCAGGTCTGGCCCTGTGGCGAGGAAACGCTTGGTGGCGCCAAGCAGCGGCAGCAAGCCAAGAATCATGGCGCCGACAAACAGCCAGGCATTCTCGTAGCGCAGGTAAGCCCAGCCGAAGGCCGCCCCAACCAGTAAAGACCGCGCTATCGCGACCAACGCCTTGATGCGAACCGCCTTGAGCCGGTCGACTTTTTCTTCGAGCGTTAACCGGACCGCTGTTTGGCTGGCGCTCGTCGCACCGTCGCACCGTCGCTCGTCGCCCGTCGCCCCGTTGCCTGCTGGCTGGCGCTTCTGGCTTGGCTCAACGGTACCGATGGTAAGGCTGAAACTGCCGCCTGCCGCCTGCTCCTCGGTGACGTCAGTCGGAGCCTGCCAGGCGCGGCTATCAGGCTCCGGGCTGACTGGCTGATCAGCCGCTGTTTGCACCGCCTGGTCACCTTCCACCCTAGCCAGCGCGACGGCCAGGCTGTCCGCCTCGGCTTTAGACGCAGCGCGGCGCAGCTCGGCCTGGCAGTCGCCAATGGCATAGAGACGCAAGGGCCGCTTGATATTCTTGAGCACCCGATCAACGACCTCAAAAAACTCGACATCCAGTTTGTTGGCCACCTGGCGCTCGACGTCCTCGGAAACCAGAATCATGCCAGGGAGGGCTGCCTGCTTGACGCGGGCGCCGATGTTGACGCCGTTGCCATAAACGCGTTGGCCCTCGCGCCAGATCTCGCCCAAGTGGACGCCGACACTGAGCAGGAAACGCTCGGCCGAATCAGGCTGCCCGCGGTTATAGCCTTTGACGGCCAGCTCCAGATGCAGGGCAAATTGCACGGCGTGAACGGCGCTATTGAATATGATCAGGTCTTCGTCACCCGTAACGTCGACCAGCTCGCCGGAGTGTTCCGGCAGTATCTCGGCCACTAAGGCCTGGTAGCGGGCCAGAAGCTGCAACGCCAGGGTGTTATTGCTATTCATCAGGAGCTCAAAGCCGGCGATCTGGGAATACAGCACCGCGGCCAGACTGGTTGTCTTCATGGTACAGCCTCGCGACCAGGATAGTGAGTGTCGTCTCTACTATAGCCCGATATCGCCGAAAAGGGAATAAGCAGCCGAGGAGATTAAAAAAGAGGAGCCTGTCTGCAACGCAGCTCAGGCTCCATCTAGAGGAGGAGTACATAAGAAACAAGCCGCCGGCCCAAAGGATACGCCGCTGGCGCCACTTTTATTCCAACGCCAGCCGGTGCTACGGCTGATGCGCCTCCAGCCAGAGGTTCAGCATGAGCAGCGCCCGGTCGGCCGTGCGGAAGGTCGGCACACCGTTGGCTATCAAGGCGCGGGCATAGGGATCGTACAGTTCGCCAGAGTCGACTACCGCCACCCAGGGTTTATCACCTTGCTTGATAAGATCGCCCAGGCGCACGGTCAGCGAATCGGGCTGAGTGATGTCCTCGGCGTGGCCAGCCGCTTTGGCCAGGCTGTTCATGCGCGCGGTCAGCGGCACCAGGCCGATGATGCCGGCGTCGATGGCCTGGTCGTCCAGCACGGTCTTGAAGCTGTCAAAGTAGGCGGTATCGTCGGCCATCGGCGTCAGGTCTATCGGGTTGTGCACGTCGACAATATCGCTGATCTTGGCCTCGGCGAAGGTCTTCTCTAGGCGCGGCGCGGCGGCCGGGCTGAAGGGGCCGATGGTCAACCGCCCCAGGTTGTCGGCGAAGGCCACGCACTCGAAGCCGGCGTTGGAGACGGCACCCAGGCGAAGGCCGCGGTAGCGCTTGGCGCGCAGCAGGCTGAAGGTGGTGACGGCGTCGTCGAACTCGTCCAGGCTTTCGGCCATCACTACGCCCAGCTGGCGCAGCAGTTCGCGCGTTACCGGGTAGTCGCCGGCGATGCTGGCGGTGTGGCTGGCGCTGGCCGCCGCTCCGGCGGCGGTGCGGCCGGCCCGGTAGAAGATGACGGTCCGTCCGGAAGCGATGATGAACCGGCAGGCGCGCAGCACCTTTTCGCCGTCCAGCGGCTTGAAGCCCTCGACGTAGACCGCGTAGACCTGCAGCTCCTTATCCTGCGCCAAGTACTCCAAGTAGTCGCCGATGGTGACGTCCATCTGGTTACCGCAGGTAATAATATATTTCGGATTGACCTGCGGGCACTTGGACAGGCGGGTAATGGCGAAGGCGCCGGACTGGGACAGCACGGCCACCGGGTCGACGCTGCCTGCGGGCATGGGCAGCTTGTACTCGGGGATAAACAGGGTGTTGTACTTGCCGGGAATGGAACGGATGCCCAGGCAGTTGCCGCCGTTGAGCAGCGGGCCGCGGCCAACTCCGGAACGGGAAGCTTCCAGGCTGGCGTTCATGCGCGTCACCAGCGCCTCGGTGCCCGATTTTTCCTCCAGGCCGCCGGGGATGACGATGACGCTCTGTGCCTTGTCCAGCTCGGCCAACTCGGCGATGCAGCTAGGGGCCTGAGAGGCCGGAATGACCAGCACGAACAGGTCAACCTTTTCCGGCAGGCTGGCCAGGTCGGGCACGCAGCGGCAGCCGTCCAGGCTGTCAAGCCCGGCCTTGACCACGTAGAGGCGCTGACGGTCGAAGCCGTCCTGGATCAGGTTATTGAGGATGATGCGGCCGTTATTCATGCCTTTTTCGGACACGCCGATGATGGCGGCGCTGGCTGGTTGCAATATTTTCTCAATCTTGTCGACCGGCCTGGCCAGCTGCTTGCGGTTGGCCAGATGCCCGCCGGCCAGAGCCAGCTCATCGCCACGCAGGTCGTCGAGCTTGACCAGGGCGTCCAGGGCCACCAGGCGGCCGTTTCCGGCCGCGTCCTTGCCGACCACGAAGGGATTAACTTCAAACTCGGAAACGCCAGCCTCGGCCAAGGCGCCGGCGGCGCCGATGAAGGCCATGACGGCGTCCACCAGCAGCCGCTCGTCGAGGGCCGCCTTGGTGCCGCGCAGGCCGCCGCACAGTAGGGTTCGGACGGCGTTTTCCTTGAGGCAGCGCTCCACCAGCGACCGGTCGGCCGTCAGCGGGCTGAAGAAAACATTAGCCGCGCCGGGGCGGAACTGCTTGGCCAGGAATTCGGTGTAGATGCCGCCGGGGCCAAAGGAAATAATCGGGCCGAAATCCTTGGCAAAGCGGTAGCCGACGATGATCTCGTGGCCCAGCCGGGGCTCAAAGGCGCAGAACTCGTTGACGGTGTAGCCGTCCACCCGGTACTTGCCAAAGCGGCCTTCCATCTCGGCCATGGCTGCCTTAATGGAAGCCGGTTCATTGGGGACGATGGCCACGCCGCCCATCTCGGTCTTGTGCAAGATTTCCGGTGAAATTACCTTAACCACCGCCCGCGGTCCGGCTAAGACCTCCAGCCCGGCCAGTTCGACAGAACCCTTGACGAAATGATGGCGCGGGGTGGGAATACCCATCGCGGCCAGCAACCTGAGACCCTCGACTTCAGTTAGGGCGTCGCGGCCCTCGGCGCGAGCCCGCGCCGTTATCTCAAGAATTTGCCGTGCGTCCATAATCAAATGCTTTCAGGTTGGCTGCGACAACTGCCTCGCCCTTGCGGCCGAACAGTTCACGGATGGCGGTTTTCAGACTCTCTTCCTTGAGCGGCAGGCTGCGCGAGGCGGCACCGACCAGGACTATGTTGGCAGCCTTGACGTTGCCGGCCTCGCGGGCCACGGCGTCGGCGTCGAACAACAGCTTGTTGGGCAGGGCCTCCAGCTCGGCCTGCAATTTGGCGAGATCCGGGTAGCCGGTCATGTTGATGAGCGGCTTGGTGGCCGAGATAACCAGACCGGTCTTGGCGTTCAGCCAGGGTAGATAGCGCAGGGTCTCCAACGGCTCGAAGGAGATGATCAGGTCGGCGCCGCCGAGCGGAATGGTCGGGCTGGCCGGCTCTTTGTCGGCCAGACGCAGGTGGGCCAACACTTCGCCGCCGCGCTGGCTCATGCCGTGCACCTCGGACTGCTTGACCTTGAGGCCCTCGGCCATGGCGGCGCGGGCGATGACCACGGAGACCGAGATGCCGCCCTGACCGCCGACACCGCACAAAACGATATCGTACTTCATGCTTTTCTCGCTTTCTTGATGGCTTCCAGGCACTCGCGCACCAGCACCACCACGGACGGCCCCTTGAAGGCTAACTCTTCCTTGATGACGGCCACGTTCTTGTCGTGCTCGTTCTTGTGGGCGCGGATGACGCGGATGTGCTCGGGCGCCACACCGATGCCCTTGAGCACCGGCTCAAGCCGGCTGGAGGGCAGGATGGTCGGCTGGGCGCCGGTCATGCCGGTGGTGTCGTTGTCCAGGATAAGCACCGTCACGTCGGTGTTGTGGCTGACGACGTCGATCAGGTTGGACAGACCGGAATGGTAGAAGGTGGAATCGCCGATGACGGCCACCACCGGGATCAGGCCGACTTCGGAGGCGCCGCGGGCCATGCCGATGCTGGCGCCCATGTCCACGGTGGTTTCGATGGCGTTGAAAGGCGGCAAGGCGCCCAGGGTGTAGCAGCCGATGTCGCTGGTAACGGCGTGCAGCGGATAGCCCAGAAGGGCTTCCTTGAGGGCGTTATAGCTATCGGCGTGCGGGCAGCCGACGCACAGCTGCGGCGGCCGTCCGGGCGGGATCAGCTCCTTGACCGCCAGGCCCTGATGGGGGCTCAGGCCGAGGGCGGCGCGCACCGTATCCGGCGACAGTTCGCCGTCGTAGGGAATCTCGCCGGTCTCCTTGCCCATGATCTTCTTGCCCGGCTGGATGATGCCGCGCAGCAGGCGCTCCACCAGCGGGTAGCCCTCCTCGATGACCAGGATCTGGTCGCAGTTGGCGTACAGCTCGCGGATGCGGTCGGTCGGCATCGGGTAGAAGCCGATATGCAGGTGCGTCGGCGCCTGGCCGCGTTGCACCTGGTAGTCATCCAGGTTCTCAAGGTAGTACTGCAGCGCCAGGCCACAGGTGATGACGCCCAGTTTCTTGTCGCCCTTGGTGTAGGTATTGCAGGCGAAACCCGAGGACAGGTCCTCCAGCTTGCGCTGGCGTTCCAGCACCAGTTTCCAGCGGCGGCGGGCTACGGCCGGCATCAGGATCCAATCCATGCCGGGAGCCGGCTTCTTGATGGGGTTCATGGCGCGGGCCGGCTGCAGCGATACAACCGAGCGGCTGTGCGCCAAGCGGGTGGTAATGCGAATCATGACCGGCGTCTCGTACTTTTCGGACAGGTCGAAGGCCTGGCGCGTCATGTCGTAGGCTTCCTGCTGGTTGGCCGGCTCGAAGCAGGGCACGCGGGCGAAGTCGGCCAGCCAGCGGCTATCCTGCTCGTCCTGCGAGGAGTGCATGCCCGGGTCGTCGGCCACCACCAGCACCAGGCCGCCGTTGACCTTAACCAGGCCGGAATTGACGAAGGGGTCGGCCGCCACGTTCAGGCCGACGTGCTTCATGGATACAAGCGTCCGCCGGCCGGCGAAGGAGGCGCCGAGGGCATCCTCGTAAGCCGTCTTCTCGTTCAGGCACCATTGGGCGACGAATTGCTCTCCAGGCATGGTGCCGGCGGCGACGCGGGCAGCCAGTTCCTGCAAATATTCCATGATCTCGGTGGCGGGGGTGCCCGGATAGGCGAAGGCCCCGCTCAGGCCGGCGTGCACCGCCGCCAGGGCGATCGCCTCGTCGCCCATCAATGTTTCGTTAACCATCGCAACCTTCCTGTCTCGATCAGAAATAGAGCTCGTACTCTTGCGGTACGGGCGCGTTATAAACGTATTCCGCCTCGTGGGTCTTGAGGCTGATCCAACCGTCGATCAACTCCCGGGGGAAGGCCGGCGCCAGGTAGGCGAAGTCCTTCTTCAGCCCGGCTAAAACATGGAACAGGCCGGTCGGGAAAATATTCTTAACGGTTTCCTTGGTGTTGGCAAAGCCGAGCTTGACCGGGTCGAGGCCGCGCTTGATGCCGTCCAGCCCGGCCAGCAGCATGGCGGCCAGGAAATAATAGGTATTGGCGGTGGCGTCGCCGGTACGGAACTCGATGCGGGCCTCGCCCTTCTTGAGGTAGCCGGGAATGCGCACGGCGGCGGCGCGGCTGGCCTTGGCGAAGGTGGCGGACACCGGCGCCTCGTAACCGGCCACCAAGCGGCGATAGCTATTGGTGCTGGGATTCGACCAGGCCAGGAGTGAGCCGGACAAGGCGTGGCTGAGCACGCCGGCGGTGTACTGCAGGCCGGCGGTAGATAAGCCGTACAGCTCGTCGCCCGGGAAGATGCTCTGGCCGTTCTTCTCGACGAACTGGTGGACGTGCATGCCGGAACCGGCGATCTTGTACATCGGCTTAGGCATGAAGGTAACGTAGAGGCCCAGCTCGTCGGCGATGGTCTTGATGATCATCTTGGACAGGACCACGGCATCGCCGGCCTTAACCAGCGAGATGAAATTCAGCTCGATCTCCAACTGGGCGGCGCCGACCTCGTGGTGGTGGTATTTAACCGGGATGCCGGCCAACTGCATGGCCTGTACCACCTCGTTGCGCAGGCGGTTATACTTGTCATCCGGCCCCAGGCGATGGTAGCCCTTGGACAGGCCGAAGCGCGGCGAGTCCTCGTAGCTGTCGCCAATGCCCTCGGCGCTCTCTACATAATAGTAAGAATGGGCGGCAGTGGTGGAATAATGGACGTCGTCGAAAACGTAGAACTCCAGTTCCACCAGCATCTTGGCGTCGTCGCCGATGCCGGATTCCTTGAGGTAGGCCATGGCCTTCTTGGCTACCGAGCGCGGATACTGGTCGAACAAAGCGCCGTCGGTGGTCCAAACATCGCAGAAGGCATGCAGGATGCTGAAGCCATCTTTCTCTTCCACGAAGGCCGTGCTCAGGTCGGGAATGGCCACCATGTCGCTCTTATGTACCTGGGCATAGCCGAAATTGCTGGCGTCAAAGCCGATGCCTTCCTTGAGGACCTTCGCGCTAACATAGGCCCGGGGTAGGGAAACCGAACGGATGGCGCCCTGGACGTCAACCACCAGCATGGACAAATAATCGATCGTTGTAAGATCGCCAGAATAGGCGCTGATTTGCATACAAGCTCCTGTTTCGATTCGAAGTGACCAGCCGGCGCAGCCGCTGGAGTGGAAGTCTGGCCCATGATAGTACTGATTCAGGGGTTTAGGCAAGTCAAATAGAGCCGAAAGTTCAAAATTTGATACGCCGTTTCAATTATTGACAAGGTACGTCAGCCGAGTAACGGCCGAGTAACGGCCGAGTAACAGCCGAGTAACGGCCTAGCAAGCCGGGGAAGGTTCAGCGCTCGATGGAAACAGCTGGCTAATCATCCGGGCCAGATCATCCTTGGACACTGGCTTTAGTAGGTAGGCGGCGGCGCCAGAGGCCTCGGCCCGTTGGCGCACTTCACCGGAATCGTAGCCGGTGGTATAGACGACCGGCACATCGAGCCGTTTGCGCAGCTCGATGGTAGTGTCAATGCCGTCTAGTTTGCCGGCTAGTAGAATGTCCATCAGCACTAGTTCCGGCGGCCACTGGTCGATCAGCGCCAGAGCCTTCTCGCCGGAAGCTACCGCTTGGACGTCTTCGTGGTTCAGCTTGCGCAGCAGCAGCTTCATGAGCATGACCGTCATGGCCTCGTCCTCGACCAGCAGGATTCTCATGCATGCACCCTCTCGCTGTACAAATTGTCCGGAAACAGAATGGTATAAGCTAAGCCGTCGTTCCGGTCGATGCGCAGACTGCCGTCCAGCTGGTGCTCCACCAGCAGCCGTATCATGCTTAGCCCCAGACTGGTGGCCGACTCCGGTTCAAAACCGAGTGGCAGGCCGACGCCATCGTCCCGATAGTAAAGCTGGAGGCCGTCCGGCCGCCTGGTCACCGTCAGCTCGATAGTTCCCGGGCGGCGGTCCGGGAAGGCGTACTTGCAGCTGTTGGTCAGAAGCTCGTTGACTACCAGGGCGCAGGGCATGGCCAAGTCGATGAGCAGGAGAATTTCTGGACATTTGATCTGCCAGGACAGGCGCTGGTCGGTAGACTCGTAACCCAGGATCACCGACTCAAACAGCCGTTTCAGGTATTCACCAAAGTTGATGCGCGACAAGTCGCCGGAATTGTACAGCATCTGGTGCACCAGGGCCATGCTGCGGATGCGCTGGTCGATATCGCGCAGCACCTCGTGCAACGCCGGGTCGGGGTGGCCAATAGCCTGCATGGCGACGATGGAACTGATGACCTGCATGTTGTTCTTAGTACGGTGGTACAGCTCCTTGATGAGGGTCTGCTTCTCGACCAGACTCTGCTGCAGCTGTTCTTCATGCCGCTTCTGGTCGGTGATGTCGGTGATGACACCGACGATACCGCTTAGCTTCTGCTGGCTGTCCAGGATGGCTGCCTTGTTGTACAGCACCTTGCGGATGCCGCCGCCGCGCGGTTTCAGTTCCCACTCGTAGACCTGGATGCTGGCTGGATCGGCCTGGACGGCGGCGTCCTTGGCGGCGTAAACGGCGGCGATGTCCGGCGGATGGATGTCATGTACCGTCTTGCCGATCAACTCTGGCTGCGGAATGCCTGAAATTTTCTCGTAAGCCCGGTTGCAACCCGTGTAGCGCCCGTCAGCGTCTTTGAAGAAGACCGGATTCGGAATGGTGTCCAACAATACGGTCTTGAGATCGAGTTCGGCCTCTAAGGCTTTTTGGGCGCGCCGGCGCTGTACGATCTGCACCAGCAGCGCCAGGATGATTACAAGGGCCAAGGCTAGGCTAGCTAGGATCAGGCCACGGAAGTTCGCCTCTTGGCGCCTGGCCTCGGCCTCAGCCGCCACCCGGTCACTGATGTCGAAAATGATGGAAAACAGCAACTCGGTATTACTGATGCGCACTGGCCAGGTGTAGATGGCCACGTCGCGCTGGCCGCCGTCGGCCAGCCGGTGCCGGAACTCGAAAAAGTTGCGACGCTGCAAGCGGGTTTCTTCCATCGCGGCCTGGGTCTCGGCCGGTGAAAGGTTGTTGAGGTCGGTGATCTTCATGCCCACCAGGTGCGGAAAGCCATAGAAGGCCATAGCCGCGCGATTGGCGTCGACGATGGTACCGCTGCCTGGCTCCAACAGCAGCATGATGGCGCCATGATTGTTGAACAGTTCATAGCCGAAGAAATCCTGGACTCCATTGGCTTGCCAGTCGCTCATAAAATGCTCGGCCGACAGGTTGAGAAGCTCGGTGCCTATGGGAGTTTTCGCATTGTCGATACCGAAGCGGTGGAGGACCTTATCGTCAAGCACGATGCGATTGGGGCTCTCGGTCAGGAGCGGCAAATGTTCGAAGGGCTCGCCGGCCAGGAAGCGGGCGGCCAGGCTGGCTGCCGTCTCGCCCTGGGCGTAGCCGTGGGCTACCATACCGCCCAGCATGCCGGAACGGACGTGGTGGTCAACCGTCACCAGTACCGGCAAGGCCGGATTGCTCAGCGCCAGGCGGATGCCCTCATCCAGCGGCCAGACGGCGCCAGTGGCGTCGCCCATTGCCGACAGAAAGAGCACTAGGCTATCGGGCGGCAAGTCGAGCAGGGCTTGGCGCAGGGCGGCGGCCGGCAACTCGGACAGGTAAGTTATCTCCAGGCGGTCGGTAAGGAGCGGCGCTACCGCCTGAAATTCAACCAGATTGCGGCGTTCCGCCAGGCGGCTGCCGGATATCACCGCCAGATGGCGGCTAGCCGGCCGCAGGCTGAGCCCCAGCTCAACCGTTTCGAGCATACTTTTGCGTTCGTTAACGCCGCAAACGCCGCTCAGCCCGGCCAAGCGGGCCGGATCGACGTCATTCACGCCGCAAAAGACCAACGGGGCGTCGAAAAACAATTCCGAACGGTTGGCGAGCACAAAATTGAAGGCGTTGTCGTCGCTGGCGATAATGACGTCAAAGCGCAACTGCCGCTCGGCATATTTGTGGCGAAATAATTCGATCAGATGCTCGAGCCAGTCATCATTGGTATAACGATTAGCATCCATGTATTCAACGTAAAATTCCAGATCGTCCAGCCCACCCAATCGGTCAAAAATAGCGCGATGGATGTCGTCGGTCCACTGAAAGCCCGGATTGTAGGAATGGATAACCAGGATATTGCGCTTGCTGCTTGGCGCGGAACCGCCGAGCGCGCCCTGGGCGCCTAGGTTGGCAGCCAGCCAGACGGCCATCAGCGCGGCCATCAGCGCGGCCATCAGAGGCTGACGCGGAGCGTTGAGAAAGAAATGATTCCGGCATGCCTGCATAGTACCCCGGTAAATAGTTGAGTACGCGAAAGCTGGCTGCCTGCCAAGGCAGCCAGCCACCAATCACATCACTTTCCAGTCTAGGCCACGCCAAGCGGCCGCGCAAGGGCTGGCCGGTATGGAATTGGTCATTTTGGAGAAAACTCAGGCGAGCTGGCGCAGCACCCGCCGGCTAAGGCCGACGATGGCCGGCAGCATAAGCAGGCACATGCCAACCACCACTCCTAGCGGCAAGAGGACATCGACCAGCCGAGCGTCATTGGCCATCAGTTGCCAGAGCGGGTCCACCGCCCAGAAGGTCGGAAACAATTTGGCTATCCACTGCGGCCAGCTGGGGAACAGGTAGAAGACCACTGGCCCGAACAGCACAATGCCGCTACCTTTGACGATGCCGAACAGCATCTCCGAATTCTTGGCCACCAGGCCGATCAGCACCCCCAGCATAGCCCAGAAAAGCGAGGTAATCAGCATCGACACCGCCAGGCCACCCAGGTCGGCCACCACCACCCGGTTCATGGCCAAGGTCATGGCCGCCAGGGCAAAGGCCAGCAACATGCCCAGGAGCCCCTTGGCCAGCACCACCTCGATCATCTTGGCCGGCGTGGTTAGCAAGGCTACCAGGGTACGGCGCTCCTTTTCCTCCACCAAGAGGCTGGCCGGAGCGAACAGGCCGGCGATGACGAAGGCGTAGAACACCACCACCGGAATCAAGCGAGTGGCCAGCGACACCGGCGCGCCGACCGACAGGTTAATCAGGTCGACCCGGACCGGCGGCGCGCTGCCTTCCACGGTTCGGATGGCATCGATGGCGCTGATAGCCAACACCATGCGATCCACGGCGTAGCTCTCGCCTGAGAAGTACAGTTCGAGCGGCGGCTTGTCGCCGGCGCGTAATTGGGCGTCGAAACCGGCTGGCAGCACCAGGCCGGCGTCGAAGTCGTGAGCCTCCACCGCCGCCAGTAGGCGCCCCTCCCCGTCTAGCCTAGTCAAGCGGATGCCCGGCAGGCGTTCCAGCTCCACCAGTAGCTCCGAGGGCGCCGCGGCGTAGACCGCCAGCCGCGGATCACTGCCCGAAAAATCGGTGAAGATCAGCTGCACGGCCAAGGTCATCACCAGCGGCAGCACCAGCATGAAGACCAGCAGCGGCGAGCGCGGCCCGACCGCCAGGTCCTTGCGGAAAATATACCAAACCCGTTTCAGGTTCATAAGCGCGCCACCTTTCGCGATAGGGTCAGCCAGCCCAGGCCAAACAGGCCAAGCAGCCAGACTACCAGGACGCCGAAGGCCGGCGCCAGTTCCAGCCAGCCGGCGCCGTAATTGGCCGCCCGGTTCAGGATGTCGATCAGGCTGTAGCTGGGCACTAGGCGCACCCACAGCGGCGCGCTGCCCGGAAAGAGCGAGGCCACGGACGGAATGGCCAGGGGCAGGATGAACAGCATCATCCAAGTCAGGGTGCCCATGAAATCCTTGCCCATGGAGCCGACGAACATGGCCACGCCGGAGAACATCAACCCACCTAGCGCCGCCGCCACCAGCAGAATGGGCAGGTTGCCCACCGCAAAGGCGTCGATCAAGGCCAGGATAACCACCACCTGGACGAAGGCCAGCAGCATGCCAAAGAGCGTCTTGGCCAGCAGGATGTGCGACGGCTTGGCCGGCGTGGCGGCGATGGCCAGCACCGTGCAGTGCATGATCTCCACCGAAATGAGCGAGGCCAGCGACAAGCTTTCCATCATCAGCACGAAGAAAATCAGCATCGGCCGCATCCGCTCGCGCATCGAGATCTGGGCGCCCATCCGGTCGACGCCCAGGATGACCGTCTCGGCCACCGGCTCGGTGACCGGCAGGGGATGGCCGCTAATCATGAAGACCATTTCGCGCACTAGGCTCCGCATGGCCTGCCGCAGCTCGACCGGGGTATTGTTGTTGACCAGCAGGCGGACGGTCGCCTCGCGGCCAGACAGGGTATCTAGCAGGAAATTGTCGGGAAAGGCCAAGCCGAGGGTCAGCGTCTGTTTTGTACCACCCTCCGGCCGACTGTCCTTGTCGCCGCGTTCCACCACCACCAACTCTCCATCGGCGTCCAGCCAGGCCTCGGCCGTCCCGGCCATCACCCGCCGCAGCCCGTCCTCGTCGTCAAAGCGCAACAGGCGCAGGCCTTCCTCGCCGGCCTCGCTGAAGGCGGCGTCCAGCGGCCCCAGGTCGCGATAGGTAACGCCAAGCACGGCGTACTCGGTAACCTCGGCCGGTATCAGCCAGAAAATGGCCACGTAGGCCACCAGGCCGACGATGGTCAGCCAGAAGTACAGCTTGTCGCGCGAGTACTGCAACAGATCCTTCTTCATGATGGCCAGCACCAGGGCCGGCCCGCTTATTTTTGGCCGTTCCATATCAGAGCCCCCGGCCAGTCATAGTTATAAAAATTTCCTCCAGGCTGGCTTCCTTGGTATGGACGGTGACCACCTCTTGGCCGTCGACGGCCCGCTTTAGGCTGTCGCCGGTGGCCGCGGCGTCGAGCGGCACCTGGATCTCCTCGATGCCCCCGCCACGCCGTACCCGCACCACTACGGCGCGTTGGCCGTGTTTCAGCTTCAAGGCCTCCGGCGTGTCTATAGCGTGGATAAGGCCCTCGTTGATAAAGGCCACCCGGTCGGACAGCTTGTCGGCCTCCATCATGTCGTGGGTAGTCAGCAGGATGGCGGTGCCGGCGGCGGCCCGCTGGCGGATGATGTTTTGGATGGCCTGGGCCGACACTGGATCCAGGCCATCGGTCGGCTCGTCCAAGAAAAGCACCGCCGGGTCGTTAATCAGGGCCCGGGCGATCATCAGGCGCTGTTTCATGCCCTTGGAGTAGGCCGATACGCGGTCCTTCTTGCGTTTCAGGAGATCGACCTGCTCCAACAGGCCGTCGATGTCCGGCTGCTTGATGCCGAACAAACTGGCAAAGAAGCGCAGGTTCTCCTCGGCGCTCATCTGATGGTAGAGGTTTTTCTCCTCGAAGCTGACGCCCATGCGGGCGTGAATGGCCGAAGAGTGGCCGCGCACCGCCTGGCCCAGGATGTGGATGGTACCGCCAGCCGGAACCAACTGGCCGGTGAGCATCTTGAGCGTCGTCGACTTGCCGGCGCCGTTGGGACCCAGGAAGCCGAGTACTTCGCCGGGGGCCACCATAAAGGATATGCCCTTGACGGCCTGATGGCTGCCGTAAGAATACTGGATCGAATCAACCTGAATGGCTGCATGCATAATCATCTCCTCATTGTACTAATTGACTAGTACAATAATAATATGATACGCGAAATCGAATTTGTCAAGGGGGCGAAAAGCGGAATCGACAAAAAATCGGCCACCCGAACCGAAGCCAAGTGGCTGACCGGACGGCCGGGATCAGGCAAGGAGCAAACCGTTCAGGGCGACAAGGCGGCGCGCAGGGCCGTCAGATTGCCACTGGCGGCTAGACTGCCTTCCAGGGCCATAATGGCGACCTCCGGGTTGACCCCGCTTCCCACGGCGGCTTGCAGCAGGCCAAGCGCCTCGTTGAACTGACTGGTAGGCAAACGCGAAGCCGCCAAAGCCTTCAGCAGGCGCAGCGTCGGGGCTGGCTGGACCGCCACCACAGCCTGGCGACCCGCCGTCGCGGCGGTGGCGGCCGCCAGACGGTCGGCGCCGATCCGGGCCGTTCTAGCCCAGCACACGGCCTCCTCCAGGCTGGCCTGAGCGAAACCGTTACGCAAGGCCGTTCCAATGGCCAGGAAAAAGGCGACACGTTGCCGGGCGGTCAGCCAACGGTCGCCGGCTACCACACCGGCGATAAAGCGCCAGTTGGCGGCATCGACCGCCAGGCTGTCGGCGATCTGGCCGGGCTGGGCTTGCTTGGCGACGGCTTCGCGCAAGCGGTTCTGGAAGAGTTCGGCCGGAACGCCGGCGGCGGCGGCGACAGTGGCCTGCTCCAGGAGACCGTCGCCATGGACGCCCAACCAGGCCGCGACGCTGGCCGAACGCAGCCACCTGGCTAGGCTGGCCAGCTCGCGCTGCTGGGCCGGGCTAATCGACTGGCCAGCGGCCTCAGTCTCGGAGTTGGCGGCCGTGCCCGAGGCGCGGCCGCCGGAAGCCGATCCAGTGGGCCGGGCCGGTTCGGCGGTCGGGGCGGGAGTGGCCGGACCAGTCGCGCCATCGGGATTGCCGCCGCCGCTACCACCACCGGACTGGCCGCCGCCCTGGGCCGACAGCGGCGCGGCCCACAACAGGAGGATAAGCGACCAGCCGACCAGCCGCCAGGAAAACTTTAATCCGCTCCTAGTCATGATGCACTCCTTCCGACCGGTCTGGATCACAGAATCAACGACGATACGATGCCACCCATGCCATCGTCCAAGGTAAACGGCGAGCGCGGGTCGGTTACCCAGTGCTGGGCGTCGATCACGAAATTGTAGTTGTAGACCCGGCCCTTGGGCAGGCGAAGCGTTATTTCCCAGCTACCGGCGACCGCGCCGGGTTGCAAGGGATGGCTGTCGATCGACCAGGCGTTAAAGTCGCCGGCCAGCGCCACGCTGCGGGCGTCGGCCGCCACTAGCACGAAGGTGATCTCCACCAAGGCGCGCCGCCGCATGACGGCCGCGGTGACGGTCGACGAAACGATGACTAGAACCAGGGCGGCCGCCACCAGCGCCAGGATGCGCGGCCAGCGGCCCTGCTGACCAGACCTGTGGCCAGGCTGACCGGGTCGGGCCAGGCGAAGGCCGGGGCCGGCTGACCGGATGCGATCTAGCAACCGTTCCCGGCTGTCGGCCGCGGCGGCGGCGGCCCGTGGATAGAGGCGACCGGCGACTTCGGAAGCTTGTTCCGGAGCCGCCGCCGCTTCCCGGTCGCGGGTGGCCAAAAAATCCAAAGCACCCTTAACCGCGAGCGATCTTTGTGTCGTTGCGACAGGCCCCCGGCCCTCCGGCCCAGGATTGGCATTATTGTTTCTGCCTGCATCGGGTTTTACGCTCATAACTCTACATACCCTCCGATTCGCCATCCGGTTGCGGTGCCGTACCCAGAATCTTTTCCAGCCGCCGGCGCGCCCGCAACAGCCGCGATTTAAAGGCCTCGGAGCCAACGCCAACCACCCGGGCGGCCTCCTTTACCGGCAGGCCGGAGAAATAAAACAGCTCCACCGACAGCCGCAGAGTCGCCGGCAGCCGGCCGATAGCCGCGCGCAGCTGATCGGCCACCAAGGCATCGAGAGCGGCCGCCTCGGCGTCGGGCCGGCGGCGGGTCCGTTCTTCCCTGGTGACGGCCTCAAATAATGCCTGGTCGCGACCGTGGGCTTGATAACGAGTCTTGACGCGGTTGGCGGCGATGGCGAACAGCCAGGCCGGGAAAGGCTGCCCCAGCCGAAAACGCGCCAGCGCCCGGAAGGCCCGCCACAAGACGTCCTGAACGGCATCCTCGGCCTCGGCGTCATTGCCCAGCCGAACCCGGCAGAAGCGGAAGAGCGCCGGCCCGTAGCGGTCGACCAGCCGGGCGTAGGCCTGGCTATCACCGGCTAGGATCTGCGCGATGACACTGCTGTCGGAACCGGCCGTGGCGCCGGGAGACTGGTTCATGCTCCTAGTATGCCCCAATCGGCTCATTTTTCAAGTAGCCGGCCAAACACACAAAAAAAAGCAGTTCAGCCGCAACCGACCGGGCCGGCCGGAGGTATACCAAGCGCCGGCCCGCCGACAGCATGTCAGCTCCGGCTAGCACAGGAGGTTCTTATGAAACGGATTAGCGTCATCTTGATGACCGGCTTGCTCTTCGCCCTCGCCCTGGCCCTGCCGTCCTGCAGCGACGGCCTGCCCGTCAGCGTCGGCTTCGCCATTACCGATGCCCCAGTCGACGCCGCCACGATCACCGACGTGGTGGTCACCGTCAGCCAAGTGGCAGTCAATGAAAGCGCCGACGCTACAATCGCCGACGGACACGGCTCGTGGCAGCTCATCGTCATTGACCCGCCGCTGGCCATCCACCTGCTCGACTTGCAGAACGGCCTGGCCGAGAGCCTGGGCGAGCTCGCCATCACCGGCGGCAGCCAGATCAACCAGATCCGCCTGACAGTGGACAGCGTGGTGGTTACCGATGACACGGTCGAGTACCAGGCCACCCTGCCCTCGAACAGCGGACTGAAGATCGTCAATGCCTTCCAGGTACCGCTGTCCGGCGCGGTGGTCATCACCGTCGACTTTGACCTGCGCAAGTCGCTGGTTCGCACCGGCGAGGCCACGCCAACCTACATCCTGAAGCCGGTGCTGCGGGCCATCGTCGACAACGAAGCCGGACGCATCAGCGGCAGCGCCCCGCTTGGCTCAGTGGTCTACGCCTACACCGCCGGCAGCTGGGTGGAAGCGACCGAAACCGCCGCCAACGCGGATGGCCTGCTGTTCACCGGCGCCTACACCAGCGCGGCCGCCAAGGCCGACGGCAGCTTCGTGCTGGCCTTCATGGACGCAGGCAGTTACAGCCTGGTGGCGGTTAACCCGCTGGACAATACCATCCTGAAGCTGCTCGACGATGTCGTGGTGACCGAGGGCGCCACTACCCCGGGCGTCGACCTGGCCAGCGCCGACTAAAAATTCCGGCGCCGGAAACGGCACGGGCGACCCGGCACTGACCGGGTCACCCCTTTTTTATTCCGCGGCTTCAATCCCTGACCAGGCGTAGGCTGAAGGCGCAGCGCTTGTCCAGCCAGGTCTTGGAGTGGCCAGTGGCGGCGAAGCGGTATTGCCACATGTCGCGGGCGTCGCGCGGATACTGGGTGGAGGTCCAGAACGAGGCGTAGGTACCGCGCGCAAAGAAGCTGCCGGCGTCCCAGCTGCCGCTGTACAGGAAGTCCAAACCGGAGCTGCTGTCCGGGCCGAGCAGCTTGGCCACGGCGTCGGTACCGGGTCCGCCCTGGCCGTCCAGCGCCAGCCAGGCCAACAGGGTTTCCCACTCCGCCTCGCTGGGGATGTGCCAACCAGACGGCACGGCCGCCTGGGCGCCGGGCCAGTTGTAAAAGACCGGATTGGTCTCGACGCCTTCGCCGCCGGCCACTTCGAAATTGTAATAGCGGGCGGCGATGCTGCCACCGCGGACGTCGCCGCCTTTGATCAAGGCCGTGCCGTCGCCGGCGATGGCGCAGCGGTAGTTGGACGTCATCCAGACTTGGGTGCCCAGCTGCACCGTGCCGTATAGATTGCCGCCGGCGTCGCGGTATTCGGCGGCCTCGCCGCTGGCGCCGAGGCCGGCCGCCGTCAAACCCAGCAGACAGACAGCCAACCATATCCTGCTCATGGCCCTCATCATGCGCTCCTTGATAATTTAATTACGTCCCGGCCGTCCAAGCTCAACGCCCGGCCAGGGCTTGCGCGATGTAGCGGTCGACGACCGCCTCCAGCACGTCGAAGGGCACTGGGCCGCAGCTCAGCACGGTGCGGTGGAAGGCCGCCAGGCTGAAGCCGTCGCCCAGCGCAGCGCGCGCCTTGTCGCGCAGCTCCAGGAATTTGAGGAAGCCGATGTAGTAGCTGGTGGACTGGGCCGGTAGGCTGATGTAGCGCACCACCTCGTTCTCGGCGGCGCGGCGCGGCATGAAGGCTTGTACCATCATGAAGTCGACCGCCTGGTCCATCGTCCACTGCATGGTGTGCAGGCCGGTGTCGACCACCAGGCGGGCCGCCCGGAAGGCCTCGGCCTGCAGCCGGCCAATGTTGCCGACCGGGTCGCCGTCGTAGGCGCCCAGCTCGGCCATCAGGCGCTCGGCGTACAGCGCCCAGCCCTCGGTGTAGGCCTCGAAGTACAACAGCTTGCGGGCGGTCGGCAGGACCAGCTGGTTGTTGGTGGCCATCTGCAGGTGGTGGCCGGGGATGGTCTCGTGGTGCAGCAGGGTCGGGATGCCGGCCCGGTTGGCGCCGGCGCCGGCGGCCACGAAGAAGACGCCGGGGCGCGAGCCGTCCAGCGGCGCAGGCGCATAGTAGCCGCCCTGCGGCGCGGTGCGTACCTCGACCGGCGCGGTCGGAAAATCAGGGAAGTAGGGCCGGACCAGGCCCTGGACCGCAGCCAGGCCCTCGGTATAGAGGCGCAGCGCCTCGTCGGGGCCGACGTTGTTGGCGGCCGAAAAAGCCTGGCCGACCATCGCCATGGGGGTGCTGCCGGCCAGGCCGCCAGCCAGGCCGACGCGCAGGATTTCGGCATGGATGGTTTCCAGGGCGGCCAGACCCCTATCGTGGATCTGCTGCGGCGTCAGGTCGGTGGTGGTCTTGGCGCGCAGCAGGGCCTGGTAGTAGTCGGCGCCATCCGGCAGAGTCCAGGCGCCGACCTCGTCCTTGGCCCGCTCCAGCTGGGCAGAGACGGCCGCGGACAGGCGCTGGGCGGCCGGAATGACGGCACTGGCGATGATATCGCCGGCCCGGGTCAGCAGATCCTCGCGGTCGGCCGCCGCCAGGCCGGCCATGGCCGCCAGCTTGTCGGACAGGATCTGGTAAAAATCGGTGGCGCTGGCGTTGGCCAGGGCCTCGAGGTCCGGCAGGGCGCTTTGCAGCACGATGCGCGGCGCGATCAGGCGGGATCTGGTGCGGCGTTCCATGGCGGCGGCGGCTTCCGCCAACTTGCCGGCCAGGGCCGACAAGCGGGTGACGTAGGCTTCGGCTTGAACCGGCGTGGCCAGCGGCTGGGAATTGCTGAACAGGCCGTAGACCGAATAGCTGATGCCGAAGACGGTCGGATTGACCAGGTAATCGTACTCCGTGAAGCGCTGCAGGGCCACCGTATCCTCCAGCGCCCGCTGGCAGGCCAGCAAGCTGAGCAGGTCGCCAGCGCTCAGGCCGCTGCGGTCCTCGGCCTGCAGATGCTGCAGCATCAGCCGCTCCTGGGCCTGCAGCGCCGCGACGGCCTGGGGCGACAAGCCGTTCATCAGCGTGTCGTCCTGCTCCACCCAGCCGGTCAGGCCCAGGTCGGTGGCATTCTCCGGCAACAGCCGCAGCCAGGCCTGGAAATCGGCGTCCAGCCGGCCGGCGAAGTCGGGCGATACCGACCAGTCGGCGGCGCCCAGGCCAAGCGCGGCCAGCGGCCGGGCGTCAAAGCTGACCGCGTTGGCCGGCAACAGCTCGATGCGCTCGTCGGCGCGCCAGCGCTCGTTCATGTCGGCGATGTCGGCGGCGCCGCCGACGCTGGACGGCACGGTGTGGGCGTCGGCTACCACCACGGTGTGATAATCCAAGCTGACGGCGCTGTCCACCGTGGCCCGGACGCATATCGTGCTGGCCAGGCCGCAGATGACTAGGCGGCCGACGCCGGCCTCCGTCAGGATGGCCTCCAGATCGGTGCCCGCGAAGGCGCTGGCGGTCTGCTTGACGACCTTGTAGTGGTGGGCGGCCGGCGCCAGCGGCTCTACCAGCTCGAAAGCCGGGCTGCCGGGCCGGACGGAGCCTTCCTGGTTGTAGACCCAAATCACCGGCGCGCCGGCCGCGTCGGCCGCCGCCACCAGGCTCTGGACGGTGGCCAATATCTGGGCCTGGCGCGCCGCGGGCATGTACGCCCGCTGCAAGTCCACTACCAAAAGGGCGGTACCGCGGGCGGCCTGCCAGCGCGCCGGATTCGGCTCAACGGCCGGGGCAAAGGCCACGGGCTCGGCCGGCAAGGTCGGGCGGCTGGTGCCGCTGCAGCAGGTTACCAGCAGCGCGGCGGCGGCCAGCCCAGCCAGGGCCAGCAGAATGGCCAGCGGCAAGCCACGGGCCGCTGGGCGGCGGACGGTTTCAGTTTTCCGGTTCATGTTCATCGATCTCCTCCTGGTTTGCGCGGGCGGCGGCCTCGGCCGCGCTCTCCCCGCTATCGTCGAAAGGCACATAGACCGCGTCGACATAGGCCTCGGCCCCATCGTGCACGGCCTGGCGGCAGGCAAGGAAAAGTTCATGGGCGGCGGCGGCCGGCCAATTGGCGGGCAGCAGCCCCGGCGGCACCGGCGGCAACGAGGCCATCAGCGGGATGAAGTCGCCGAGCAGGAAAAAGTATCGGCGGAAACATTCAGCCGGCCCGGACCGGCCAGGCTGCCCGCGGTGCCCAGCTGGACTCCGCCCGGCCCGGCCGGCGGCCGCCTTTTCCCCGGCCGCCTTTTCCCCGGCGGCCCGGTACTCGGCCAGCGCCGAACGGTACTGGGTCAGAAAGGCCTCCAGCCGTCCAACCGCCTCGTCCAGCCGCCAGATGCGCCGGGCGAAAGCCGCCGCGTCGCCCTGCAGCTCGGCCAGGTACCTAGTTACTAGGCCGGCGCTCTCGCTGGCCTCCAGGCTGGCGGCCAGCCTTCCCGGCAAAGGATAGGCGCTGGCCCACAGCCCGGCCGCGGCTCGGCCCAAGCCGGCCTGACGCAAAAGCGTGGTCAGGTTCTGGCGCTGTTCGCGCAGCGCCTCCGGCACTTCGTACGACACCATATGGAAGCGGCCATCCCAGGCCGGCGGCGCGCCCCGGAGCAGGCTGCGCCCCTCGGTGGTGGTGATCTCCGCCAAACCGGGTGCGGTCAGGAAGTAGAAGCTGTGGCGCCCCTGCCGCCGGGTGAAGAAATAGCCCTTCTGGCGCATGCGCGACAAGGTCAGCCGCGCTGCCTGGGGCGAAATGTCGAGCGGTTCCAGCAAAGCGCAAAGGCAGGACAAGGAAAAGCCCTTGGGATGGTGCTCGAAGATGGCGGCATAGAGGCTGAATATCAGGAATTCGGTCGAACCAGGCGTAATTACCTCCGCTTACTACAACATTTTATTGTGTTACGGTTATTATACGACATTATATTAAATGACACAAGTAAAAAGATAAAAAAAATGCGACCAGGCAAAACCAGCCGCCTGATCGCTTGTGCCTAGCCCGAGGAGTCTGTCGGCTGACGTTTCAGCCGCCACCGGCCGGCTTGGTTTTGATGAAGGTGCCCGCTTCCAGTTCGCGGAAGGCCGTGTCCAGCTCTGCCTGGGTATTCATGACGATGGGGCCGCCCCAGGCGATCGGCGCCCCGATCGGCGGGGCGTGGGCCACGATGAAACGGCTGCCGGCCGGGCCGGCCAGGAAAGCGGCTATCTGACCATCGCCCAGCAACAGGCAGCTGCCGGCCTCGTGGTAGACCAAGCCGGCCCCGCCGCCCGACGCCGCGTCGGCTGGCGGCGCCACGGCCAGGCTGCCGTCTATCAGGTAGGCGAAAGCGGTGCGGCCAGAGGCGATGTCCAGCGCGAACCGGCTGCCGGCCTCAAGTTGGACATCCAGGTACGCCGGATCGCCGGCCACGCCGGCCACCGGCCCGCGCCGGCCGTTCCATTCGCCGGCCAACAGCCGGACGCTGCCGCCGCCCACCGGCACTGCCGAAACCTGGGCCGCCACTATCCCACGGTAGGCCGGTGGCCGCATCTTCTGCGCCGGCGCTAGGTTTACCCACAGCTGCAGACCGTGGACGCCGACCGGCGAGGCCTGCGGCATCTCCTCGTGAATGATGCCCGAGCCGGCGCTCATCCATTGCAGGTCGCCCGGCCCGATGACGCCGCCGTTGCCCAGCGAGTCGCGGTGCCGCACCGACCCGGCCAGAAGGTAGGTCACGGTCTCGATGCCGCGGTGCGGGTGCATCGGGAAGCCGGGCAGGTAGTCGGCCGGGTCGTCCGAACCGAAGGCGTCCAGCAGCAGGAAGGGGTCGAGACGTTCCGCCTCTTGGTGGCTGAAAATGCGCTGCAGCTTGACGCCGGCGCCGTCCCGGGTCGTCCGGCCGCGCAGTACCAGAACCGCTTGCCGTGTCGTCATGGCCATATTCGCCTCCTTCGGCCGCTCCGGCGGCCAGGTATCGATCGATTACTGCTTGATGAGCATGAACTCGAACCAGACCTGGCCATCGGCATCCGGCTGGCTGCGCTCGATGCCGTGGATGTCGCCGGAGTAGCCCGGGAAGCGGTTCTCGAAATTCTGGCGCTCGCGCAGGTATTCCAGGATGGGGCGCGTCTTCTCGTTGATGATCTCGCCGCCCATCAGGATGGGAATGCCCGGCGGGTACGGCACCACCATGACGGCGGTGGTGCGTGGATTGACAGCCGGGTCGATCGCGTCGAGGCGCACGAACTCGACCTGCTTCTTAACGATGGCCCGGTAAGCCTCGGCCGGGATGCAGGCCTGGTCGGGAATGATCTTGGAGGATTGCACCATCTTGTCGAGCAGGCCGCGCTCGCGGATGTAGCCGTGCATCTGGCGGCAGTGGTCCTGCAGGCCCTGTCCGCGGTAGCGGGCCGGATAGTCGGCCACCAGCTGCGGGAAAACCTGCTCCAGCGGCGCGTTGGACTTGTACAGCTCGCGGAAACGGAACAGCTCGGCCAGCAGGGTGCCCTGTTTGCCCTTGGTGGTGCCCAGCGAATTGAGCAGCAGCCAGGAGTAGTAGTCGGTCTTCTCGCAGACGATGCCCTTGTCGCCCAGGAAGCGGGTGGCGATGGCCGCCGGCACACCCATTTCCTGCCAGCGACCCTGCACGTCGACGCCGGGGCAGAGGAAGGTCAGCTTGATCGGGTCGAGCATGGTATAGGCGCCGGACAGACCCTCGGCCGGGAAGCCGTGCCAGGCGTCGCCGGGCTGCAGCACCCAGTTGGCCTGGTTCTCGATCAGCTCCTGGGTGGTCTTGGTGACGATCGACTCCGGCTGCCAGATGCCGAAGAACCAGTCGCCCTCGCCGCATTCCTCGGCCTTGATGCGGGCAATCTTGCGCCGGAGCTCGATGGCTTCTTCCATAATATCGGCGTGGGCGATGCTGCCGTTGTCGTCCATCATCTTGGTGGCCACCTCCAGCGAGGCCACCATCGAATACTGCGGCGAGGTGGAGCCGTGCATCATGTAGCTCTCGTTGAACAGGTCGTGGAAGCCGTCTTCCTTCTCGGGCGACCCGAAGATGTCGCGCGGGAACTTAACCAGGATCATGGAGGCCTGCGAGAAGGCGGTCAGCAGCTTGTGCGTCGAGTGGGTGCAGAAGATCAGCTTGTCGCGGCTGCCCAGCGCCATGCCGAAGTGATCGCGGTAGATGGGATGGAACTTGGCGTAGGCGTACCAGGCCTCGTCGAAGTGTAGGATGCCGGCGCCTTGCAGGTGCTGGCTGGCGTATATGGTATTGTAGCAGATGCCGTCGTAGGTGGAGTTGGTCAGGGCCGTCATGACGTAGGCCTTGGCCTGGTCGATTTTGGCAAAGTCGACCGGGCCGATGATGCCGAGGGCATTGCGCACCGGCACCATGTACTCCGGCACTGCCTGGGTGATGATCATGGCGTGGTTGAGCGACTTGTGGCAGTTGCGGTCCAAAAGGCAGCGGTCGCCGGGCGAGACCTGGCTGCGCCAGACCACCTGGTTGCCAGTGGAAGTGCCGTTCAGGATGTAGTAGCAGCGGTCGGCGCCGAAGACCTGGGCGGAATAGTTCTCGGCCGCGCCGGTGGTGCCGGTATGGTCCAACAGCGAGCCCAGCTCCGGCACCGAGATGGACAGGTCGGCGCGCAGCACGTTTTCGCCGAAAAACTTGTGGAAGGCCGTGCCGGACGGGCTCTTTAGAAAGCCCTGCCCGCCCATGTGGCCCGGGGTGTGCCAGGCGAAGTTGTACTCGTGGACGTACTCCACCAGGCTGCGGAAGAAAGGCGGCAGGACGGTGTACATGTAGTCGACCACGCTGCGCTCGATGCGGCCGGCGTTGAAGGGCGCCGTATCGGTCAACTTCCATATTACCCCGTTGACCAGTTCCAGCACCGGGTTGGGGATGCTCTCGATCGACGAGCGGTCGGACAGGATCAGGATGGGGATGGTCCGGTTGCGCCGCCGGACGTAGGCGACGAAGCGGGCGGCGGCGTCGGCCTCGTTCAGGGCCTCGTTCTTCTGGTGCAGGCGGCCGAAGGCCTTGCTTTCCCAGTCGACGATAATGGTGCCCAGGTCCTCGCGGGCGTAGACCATATCGTGCGCGTCGCCATAGGCCGAGCTGAACAGGACCGTACAGCCGTTTTCGGCCGTCAGGTGCTGGACGATGGCGCGCAGCCAGTCGCCCTCGTCGGTCTGCTGCTGGACTTGATCTGACACGAACAGGACAGGCCAGGAACGCTTGCCGATGGTTTTCATGCATACCTCTCGTACTCCAGAATAAGGTTCCAGTATAGTCCGCTTTAAGCCGCTTGGCAATTTGTGGCCAGGCCGGAATTCGGCCACCCGCGAAATCCCGATCATTTTCCTGACGTCCCACGCCGAGGACGATTTCGTCACCAAGGTGCGCAGCATCACCCGCTATGGCTATGTCATCAAGAATTCCGGCAACTTCGTGCTCAAGACTTCCATAGAAATGGCCTTTGAACTGTTCGAAGCCAACGGCAAACTGAAACGCCGCGAGCAAGAACTGCATGAAAAAATGACCATGTTCCAAGCCTTGCTGGAAAACAGCCCAGTGCACATTTTTTTCAAGGATGACGAAATCCGGCCAACTATCCTCAGCCGCAACTACGAAACTATGCTAGGCATGCCCTTGGACAATATCATCGGCAAGACCATGGACGACCTGTTTCCTTCCGACCTGGCCAAAAGTATGATCGCCGACGACAAGCGCATCCTGGAGCGGGGCGAACTCATCCAAGTGGACGAACAGCTGGGTGATAAATTCTTCTCAACTATAAAATTTCCGATAACCCTGGAAGGGGGAAAGCGGCGGCTGGCCGGTTTCACGCTAGCAGGGTGTTGAAAAACGCGGATGCGGCTTTTCAACACTTCAAAAGCCGGTACAATTACGCAGCATAGCGCAAGCTATGCGAGGAATTGTTAAGGTTGTTGAGAAAGCAACCGGCTTTTTCAACAACCTGTTAGACATGACGGCCCGCAAAGAGGTCGAGCAGAGGCTCGAAGCCCAGGTGCAGGAAAAGGAAGTCCTGATCAAGGAAGTCTACCACCGCATGAAGAACGGCATAGCCTCGGTGGAAAGCCTGCTCAGCATGCAGCTGGACAAGTCGACCAACAACGAAACCAGGAGCGCCTTGACCGACTCGATCGGCCGCATCCGGAGCATGCGCCTGCTCTACGACAAGCTGCTGCTGGATGGCCAGGCCGACGTCGTCTCCAGCCGCGCCTACCTGGCCAACTTGGTCCGCGCCGTCAGCGACCTGTTTCCATCCCAGGACTACGTGGTGGTGCATACCGAACTGAAAGACCTCAAACTGCCGTCCAAGCTGGCCTTCACCATCGGCCTTATCGCCAATGAACTGATAACCAACAGCTACAAATACGCTTTCGCAGGTCGGGCCCGACGGCTGCCTGAGCATCCGCTTCACGCTCCAGGAACAGAGCCTATGCCTCGATGTCGACGATGACGGGACCGGACTGGCTGAGCCGGTCGCGCCCGACGCCAAACCGGCGCTAGAAGCGTCTGGCGCCAGCGCCGGCCCGTCCGGCTTTGGCCTGATGCTGGTTCGCATGCTGGCTTCCCAGCTACTGGGCAATTTCAGCATCACCAACGCTCAGGGCACCCACTGCCGGGTGGAAATCCCGTCCAGCTAACCGGCCCCTGACAGGTGGCCTGGCAACCCACCAGCGCGCTCATGGCTGGCCCTGCTGCAAAGCCACTTCGATGGCCTTGAGGATGGTGATACTGGAATGGGTGGCGCCGCTAACAGCGTCCACCGCCAGGCTTTGGCGGGCGATAACGGTGTCGACGATGGCCTCGGCGGCTTCGCCTTGGCCATGGAAATGCTCGAGGATATCGATGGCCGTTATTCGACCGGTCGCGACCGTCACCTCAACCTGTACCTTGTTGGGAAACCAAAAAAAGCTGCCGCGCCAGTGGCCATCCGACGTCGCGGCGATAGCGACGTCCCCCAGGCTGCCAAGCAGGTCGGCCGCGGAGGCGCATCCGACGCTAAAGCTGGTGATAACCACGACCAGACAGGCCAGCGCCAGCCGGCGACCACGCCAGAATTCGAAATGTTTCATGTTGACTCCTCGCGCCCACCGTAGCGGGCATGGTTACTATTGTAGCGCCGGCCGGCGGCGACGTCGATGCCCCATAGCGAAAATCGACTGACTGGACACGCAAACAGTTGACAACCGGCCGGTTAGCGGCCGTCAACCACGCCCAGCGCGAGCCCGCAGCAGCCGCCGCTCGGCCCGGACCAGCGCCAGACAGGACAGCAGGGTAGCCACGGCCACCACGGCGTAGGCGGCGAAGCCGACCTTGATGCCGGCGGCGGCGGCGATGGTCGACATGAAGTACGGAAACAGGAAGGCGCCCACCCCGCCGCCGGTGGAGGCGAAGCCGATGGCCTCGCCCTGGTGCTCGACCAAGGCGCCGGCCACCAGCGTCACCACGAAGGGATAGATGCAGGAACAGCCCAGGCCGGCCAGGACGATGCCCAGCGCGGCCAGCGGGAAGAAACCGCTACCGCCGAAACCGGCCAGGGCCAAGAGCAGGGTGGCCAGCGCCAACAAGGCGGCCAGAGCCACCAGAACGGCGTCGCGCCTTTGGCCGCGGTACAAGAGCGGGATGCCGAAACGGCCGGCCAGTAAGCCCAGCCAGAAGGCCGAGACCATGAAGGCCGCCGCCGGCGCCGGGCTGTCAAAGGCGCGCACGAAGAACTCGGCGCTCCAGTTGGTAATACCCAGCTCGACGCCAACGTACAGCAACAGGGTGACGAAGCCCAGCCAGTAGACCGGCTGACGTGCCAGCCCGGCCCGGTCGGCGGCGCTCAACGCTGTTTTGGTCGGTTCCAGGCCGCGGCCGGACATGGCCAGCACGGCCAGGGCGGTCAGGCCGAATAGGCCGGCGATGGCGCGGAAGGCCCAGGACCAAGGCACGTTGGCGGCCAGCAGGCTACCGGCCGCCAGCGGCCCGGCCACCGCGCCGACGGCGAAGGCGGCGTGCATCACGGCCATGGCCCGGCCGCCGGAGCCGGTTTCCATGCGCAGCACCGCCCAGTTGACGCCGACCTCGATGAAGGCCTGGCCGGCTCCGACCAGGGCCCAGAGCGCGGCGTTGGCTGGCACCGACGGTCCGGCGGCAAACAAAGCCAGGGCCAGGCCGTCGGCCAGCAGGCCGATGGCCACGGCGCGCTTGGCGCCCAGCCGGTCCACCAGGCGGCCGGCCAGGTATGAAAATAGGAAATAGGCCACCGAGCCAGAGGCCAGCACCAGGCCGGCCGCCAGGTAATCCCAGGCAAAGGCGGCCAGGATGCCGGGCAGGGTGGAACCGACCACCGTCATCGAGGTGCCGAACAGCATGAAGGCGGCGAAGAACAAGCCGTATTGCAGGCCGGCGCCGGGGCGCACCAGACGTCCGCCGGCTGGGTCGGGCTGGCTCATTCGCCGATCGACCGGTTGCGCAGCCTGGTGACGAAGCGCTGGCCCGGGGTAGCCGACGACTCGCGGTAGTTCAGGCTGACCTCGTCGCCAGGCTCCAGGAAGCGGCTGCCATTGCCCAAACCAGCGGCCACTGAGTAGAGGGTCACCGGGTCGCCGGACAAGAGGAACCACAGGTCGTCGCCGGCTCGGCTGACGCGCTTGACCAGGCCGGACAGGCTGGACTCCGGCTGGCTGGAACCGCTGGCGGCGCCGACCAGCCGGGCAAACTCGAAGCGGGCGGCCTCGATGGTCTGGCCCATGGCCACCCGGTTGCCGGTGGCCAGGTCGATGTAGACGAAGCGCTGCAGTTGCACCTCGTTCTTGAGGAACAAGAAGAAGGCCGGCTGGCCGCCGACGTCGGTCAGGATCGGCCAGGTGGCGGTTAGCATCTGGGCGCGCACCCGCTCGTCGCTTTCGGCGATCTCCATGGCGCGCATCTCGGTGATACCACCCAGCGGATAGCGCAGGGCCTGCCGGGTCTTCATGTTGACCAGCAGCACCGCCACCTGGGTCTGGTCGGCCTCGTTGGGCGAGGTGATGCCGGAGACAAACCAGGTCTGGCCGCCGTCCGAGCCTTCCGAGAAGGCGTAATTGTAGCCGTCGGACAGCTGCAGCACGCCCTGCTTGGCGCCGAAGACGGCGTTGAACCAGCCGTTGACCAGGGTTAGGGCGTTATTGGCCTGGGTCATCATGACGCTGGTGGGCACGGTGCGGTCCACCCAGGCCGGCTCTAGACCGGGCGCGTAGCGCTCCATCTGGCCTGAGACCGGGTCGACCAGGATGATGGCGGCCAACTGGTCGCCGCCGAACAGGCCAACCGTGCGCCGCAGCACCGGCACCAGCCAGTAGGGCTGGCCGTTATCGTCGATCTCGAAGCTGAAGTCGCCCAAGAGGGCCGTGCGGTAGGCGTAGCGGACATGGCGCAAGAGGTCGTAGCCAAAGACCGCCCCCGGCGTATACTTCATGCCGCCGGCCACTGACACCAGGCGGGCCGCACCGGTGGCCTGGTTAACCTCCAGATAGCCCACCGTGCCCGCGGCCCCGGCCGACAGGGCCACGAAGGAGCCGGAATAATCGAGTGGCGAGACGCGCACCACCTCGGTCTGTCCACCGCGATTGACCGTCACGGCGGTGAAAATTTCCTCGTTCATGGAAAACTGGGCGCCGTACTGGCCCAGCGAGCCCTGCGCCACCTTGACCGACAGCACCTTGTCGATAATGGGCAGGATAAAGCGATGGCTGCCTACTTGAGTGCCCTCGGCGCCGACCTCGGCCCGGAAATCAGCCACGAAGCTGGCGGCCGCCCGCTCCTCGATCGGCAGCATGGCCGCGTAACGGGCGGCGTTGCCCGGGAAGCAGCCCCAGGAGCCGACCGACAGGACGATGGCCAGGACGATGGGCGACAGGCTGGCCAGGACGCTGCCGGCCACGGCCCGGCGGCTGTCCCGTAGTAGGCCGATCGGGACGGCGAAGCTGGCTATCATGAAGCCCAGCCGCAGCCAGAAGCCGAAACTGGTAAAGTTCCAGGCCGGCAGGGCGCTGAAATCGTAGTACAGCCAGAACAGCGCCGCACTCACCAGAGACCCGATCAGGAAACGCTTGGTCAAACGCATGCCAACCTCCCCGCGCCCAGGCGGCGCTGACCTGAAGCTTACTGCAAAGTCGGCAGGCCGGCAATATGGACAATCGGCCGCCCGATTGGCTATACTGCCGGAACTGTCCGCCGCAGCCGATTTCCAGCCGCCGACGGATTTCCCGCCATGGGCAGATTCGGAGGTATTAATGGAACAGGTCTTTATCGGCTTCACGTCACTTACCTGGCAGATGGGCGTCATGTACCTGGTCGGCGCGGTGCTGATCGTTTTAGCCGTCACCAAGGGCTTTGAACCCATGCTGTTACTGCCAATCGGCTTCGGCGCCATCCTGGTCAATCTGCCACTCCAGGTGGTCTGGGAACACGACGGCGCGGCCGGCTTCCTTAAAGTCCTGTATGACGGCGGCATCGCCAACGAGCTGTTCCCGATCCTGATCTTCATCGCCGTCGGCGCCATGATCGACTTCGGGCCGCTCTTCAAGAACCCCTTCATGATTTTCTTCGGCGCGGCCGCCCAGCTGGGCATCTTCGCCACCATGATCATCGCCACCCTGCCGCCCTTCAACTTCAGCCTGCGCGAGGCGGCCAGCATCGGCATCATCGGCGCGGCCGACGGCCCGACCGCCATTTACGTGGCCAATAAATTCGCCCGCGACATGCTGGGGCCCATCTCGGTGGCGGCCTATTCCTACATGGCGCTGGTGCCGCTCATCCAGCCGCCGGTCATCCGCCTGCTGACCACCAAAAAAGAGCGCCGCATCCACATGACCTACCATGAAAGCAACGTGCCGCGCTGGCTTAAAATCATGTTCCCGATCGTGGTGACCATGATCGCCGGCTTCGTGGCGCCCATCTCGGTGCCGCTGGTCGGCTCGCTGATGTTCGGCAACCTAATCCGCGAATGCGGCGTGCTGGAACGGCTGTCCCAGACGGCGCAGAACGAGCTGGCCTACCTGGTCACCCTGCTGTTGGGCATCACCATCGGCTCCAGCATGCGGGCCGACAAGTTCCTGAACGTCCAGACCCTGATGATCCTGGGCATGGGCCTGGTGGCCTTCGTCTTCGACACCGCCGGCGGCGTGCTGTTCGCCAAGTTCATCAACCTCTTCCTGCCGGCGCACAAGAAGATCAACCCGATGATCGGCGCGGCCGGCATCTCGGCCTTCCCGATGAGCGGGCGGGTCATCCAGAAGATGGCCGCCGAGGAAGAAAAGGGCAACATCATCCTGATGCACGCCATCGGCTCCAACGTCTCCGGGCAGCTCGGCTCGATCATCGCCGGCGGCATGGTTTTGGCCCTGGTGCCGCTGCTGGCCAAGTGAGGAAATAACTATGGATAAACTCATTGAGACCTTTCAGGCCGCCAGCACCACCCTGCAGGCCATGGCCGTCAGCTTGGGCGGCCTGATTGGCGTCTTCGCCACCCTGACCATCTTTTTCATTATAATCTGGACCGCTGACCGCATCGGCAGCCGCAAAAAGGGCTGAGCCGCGGCTTACCTTCCGTTACAGCACCCGGCCGGCATGTAATCCTGGCCGGGCAGCTACGCCTTCGGTTGTACCAGATAAATGGCGGCGGATGGAATACAGCCTTTTACAGACGGCCAACGGTATCTCGCTACTTGCGCGGGTGCTAGAGAACCCTTTTCAGGCCTTAATACTTGCAGAAATTTACTTGCGTCCTACCAGTATCGGGTATACACTTTTAACCGGTTATAGAATAACCATATTCTTGATCCTGGAGGGTGTTGATGAAGAAAGTTGGAATCACCGCGACGTTTGCCCTGCTTCTCACTCTGTTTTCCTGTACTATCGGGCTGAATCAGCCGCTTGGCATCGTTTCGCAGGATGAAGGCCTGCTGAACTCCCGTTCACTCGCGGCCGTGCCAGCTGCCGACGCCGTGGAAGGCCGTTACATTATCCTGTTCAAAGCCAAACCAGGCAATGCTGACCGCGATATGGTGCGCGGCAACGGTGCGGAAATCGTCAGGGAATTTTCGATTGTCCACGCCATGGCAATCCGGGTTCCCAACGAACGGGCCTTAGCCGGCCTCATGCACAATCCGAATGTCGAGCTGATAGAGCCAGACTATATCCGCTATGCCCTCGGCGAAACCGTACCTTGGGGCGTTACCGCCGTAAATGCGCCGCAGGTATGGGCAACTACTACCGGAGACAATGTAAAAGTGGCAGTTCTGGATACTGGTATCGACTACAATCATCCCGACCTTGCCGCCAACTACCGGGGTGGTTATGATTTTGTAAATAGCGATAATGATCCTTTTGACGGTAACGGTCATGGTACCCATTGCGCTGGTACTATCGGTGCCATTACCAACAATAATATCGGTGTAGCCTCTGTGGCTTATAATGTCGATCTGTACGCCGTAAAGGTTTTATCCGATGAAGGTTCTGGCAGCACCTCCAACATTCTGGCCGGTGTGGATTGGGCAGTACAGAATGGCATGCATATTGCCAGCATGAGTCTGGGCGGCGGCCGCTTCTCCAAGACTGAAGAAAAGGCCTATCAGAACGCTTTTAATGCCGGCTTGCTGATAATTTGTGCAACCGGCAATGACAGTGCCACTAGCATCTCGTACCCGGCCGGTTATGCATCAACTATGGCTATCGGCGCGGTAGACAGCGCGCTGGCCATAGCCGATTTCTCCAATCAAGGAACCGGAATCCATCTTGTAGCTCCCGGCGTAGATGTGTTGTCTACTGTTCCAGTTGGAACCGGCCAGGCCGCCGATGTTGTCTACGGGCAGCAGACACTGGCGGCATACGCGCTTGAGTTTGCTCCCTTTGTGACAAACCTGACGAAGCCGGCTGTGAACTGCGGTATGGGTCTGAGCGCCGCTGATTTCCCGGCTACGGTTGCTGGTAACATCGCCTTGATTCAGCGTGGCGAAATCAGTTTTGCAGATAAAGTAACCAATGCCCAGAATGCTGGCGCTGTTGGCGTGATTCTTTATAACAACGAGTCTGGAATTTTCAGCGGTACCCTTGGTACAGCCGGTACCTGGATTCCCGGTGTTACCATCAGTCTGGAAGACGGGCAGCTGCTTGTTGCCGCCGGCAGTCCTGTGGTCAGCCTGAATATTCTTGCAACTAATTATGATTCCTTTAACGGAACGTCAATGGCCACCCCGCATGTTTCTGCGGTGGCAGCACTGGTAAAAGGCGCAAATCCCGCCCTGAGCAATCAACAAATTTGGGATATTTTAGTCAATTCAGCCCACGATCTTGGTATTGTTGGCTACGATACCACTTTTGGTTATGGCCTGGTGGATGCCGCTGCGGCAGTCGCTGCAATAGGCGGTGGTGGAGATCCTGAGCCGGTACTAGTTACAGAGACTTTCACCGGGACTCTTAATGCCAGCACTTCTGCAAGCAGCAGTTTTGTGGTCTCCGGTGGGACGATATCAGCAACCCTGAGTAAAACAGTGCGCAATGCTACACTTTCGATGGCGCTTTACAATCCTGCAGGAAGCCAAGTCGCTACCGGAACGACCAGTCTGTCGTATAACGCCGAAACTGTTGCCGGAACCTGGACCATTGTGGTTTCCAATACTGGCAGGCGGGCCAGCGGCTATACACTGACCGTAACGCACGAACTCTAACAGGTTGTTGAAAAAGCCGGTTGCTTTCTCAACAACCTTAACAATTCCTCGCATAGCTTGCGCTATGCTGCGTAATTGTACCGGCTTTTGAAGTGTTGAAAAGCCGCATCCGCGTTTTTCAACACCCTGCTAATTAAGCCTCTATAATGGCAAAAGCGGGGAGACGGCGGGCTTACACCCGCCGTCCTCTCGCGCCACCGTACGTACGATTCCGTATACGGCGGCTCATAAACTGTACTAAAACCCAGCTAGTTTTATAGGATCCCTCAGGTTCGATGCCGACAAAAAGCGCGGTCAATACGGATTCAAGGCCAGAGGTGACAGTTCCTAGCACTTCCTAACCTTGTGACTAAACAGCTTTCGAACGACTAAACGACTGACATTGTCACCTTATTATTGACATTTAAGCTACATAAGCAGACAATAGTGCCCATCCAGCGTTGCCGGATATGGTCTGAGCGGGATTATTCAGGCTCATGTCAGTCGATTTGAACCTGAAGCCGTCCGCTCCACAGCTTTCAAACCATGCCAGAGCCCGTCAGCAGCCGAACCCGACCTGCCGGGCACCATGTGCGGCTCTGCCAGAGTCCGCCATAGAAAGCCAGCACTATGCGAAATGTCGTCGAGAAAGTCCTCGGCGCCGAGCGCCAAGCCAGGGAAGCCATCGATTCAGCCAAGGCCGAGGCCGTCCGGCTGCGGGCCGAGGCCGACCGCCAAGCCGAGGTACAACTAGCCAGCGCCCGAGCGGAGGCCGCCAGGCTACTGCGGGAGCGACTCGATGCCGCCCGCGCCGCCGCTAGCGCCACACTGGCTGAAGGCCAACAGGCGGCCGAGAAGCTGGTCGCCCATTGGTATGCGGCTCGGGAGCCCGAATTGGCCGGCCTGGCCCAACGGGTTCTAAAACAGGTCGTCGCCACCGACCTGGAAAAGCGCTGAGCCATGGCCGGCGCTTTGGGGTCTTACGCCTTCCTAAATGCCAAACTCAAGACCCGCCTTAGCCAATTACTGCCCCAGGAAACAATTACCGGCCTGATCCGCGCCAAATCGCTGCCGGAAGCCTTCTTGTTGCTGCGCGGCACCCGTTTTGAAGGCCTTGAGGCTTCGTACAACGCCACCGGCGACCTGCGGGCCGGCGAGGCCCTGCTTTACGCCGCCGACGCCAGCGTCTTCGCCGAACTGCGCCGCCTGGTTAAAGGCCCCATCGCCGCCTTCTTCGAAGCCTTGTCGCTGCGCTTCGAGATCGACAATCTGAAGCAGGTTCTCCGGCTGTGGTTCGATGGCCGCTTTCGCGGCGGCGATAGCATCGGCCAGTCCGCTTACCTCGACCGCCAGCCCATCGTCCATGCTATCGATATCGACGCCCTCCTGGCGGCGACGGACGCCGCCGCCGTGGCCACGGCCCTCAAGGGCACCCCTTACGCGGCTATCATCGCCGTTGGCTTGGCCGAGGCCATCGAGCGCGGCAACCTGTTCAAGCTAGAGCTGGCCCTAGACCGCCGCTATTTCGACGGGGCCTTGGCCGCCGCCGCCAAGCTGAGTAAAGCGGACCGTACCATCGCCGAGCGGGCCTTGCGGATGGACGCCGACGCCAGTAACGCCGACCGCCTGATCCGCTTCAAGACCTGTTACAATCTGGACGCGGCCGAGGCCCTGGACTACCTGATACCCTACGGCTCGGCCAGTCGGGCCCGCGGCCTAGGCGAGGCTTACTCCGGCGACCACACCGCCGGCCTGATGGTTCAGGCCCTGGGCGGACAACTCGGCCGCCTGTCCAGCTTCATCGCCGCCGCCGGCGACGGCAAGGCCAGCCTGGGCCTGCTGGTAAAGGCCTTGCGCCAGCTGGCCCTCGACGAGGCCTGGCGCCTGCTGGGCGGCTACCCTTTCTCCATCGCCATTCCCCTGGCCTACGCCAGCCTACGCCACGAGGATATCCGCGTCGCGCTGGCCATCCTGAACGCCAAGTACTACGGGCTCGCCGAAGAAAGGATACGGGACGCGCTATGATGTTCACCACCCCGATGAAACTGCTGTTCGCCTCGGTCCTGCGTGACGACGCCAAGCCCGTGGCCGACGCCCTGCTACAACTGGGCGTCATGGACGCCATCAGTATCAAGGACCTGGCCGGCGATCTAGGCGTTGATGTCAAGGCGGCAGCCCCCGACGCCCGAACCACCCAGGTCGGCGAACTGCGTAAGCGCGCCGAAGGTTTTTTCCAACTAGCCGACCCGCCCCTGGCGCTGCCCGACCTGGAACGCTACCGGCCGGACAACGCTGGCGCCGGGCCGCTCGACGCCGCCGCCATCGAGCAGCAGCTGGACCGCCTGGCGGCCAGCATGAACGAGGCCCGCGAGAAGCAGAAGGCCGCCCAGGACGAACTGCTGCGCCTCAAGGACATGCGCGCCCAGATCGAGGCCGTCGGCGACCTGGGCTCCGCCCTACCGGCTGCCGGCAGCCGCTCCTTCCTGGACTTCCGCGCCGGCAGCCTGCCGACTAGCCGCCTCGCCAGCCTGGAAAGCAACCTGTCCGGCCTGCCGGCCGTCATCCTCAAAGGCGGGGCCGCGACGGGTAACAGCACCAGTCTCTTGGTCATCAGCCTGAAGCGCGATACCCAGCGCCTGCTGGACAGCCTGCGCCGCGAGGGCTGGGAAGAGTCCGTTGCGGCCGGCCTGGCCGGGCAGGAGAAACCGGAGATCCTGCGTGAGCTGGCCGGCAAGGAAACAGCCCTCCGGGCGGTACAAGCCGCCCGCGCCGACGAACTGAAGCGCCTGCTTCACGGCCAGGCCGACGAACTGCGCCGCAGCTGGGCCGTACTGCGCGTCGAGGAACTGACCAACCGGGTGCGCGCCGGCTTCTCGACCACCGAGCGCACCATCCTTTTGTCCGGCTGGGTGCCGGCCGCCCGTTGCCAACAGGTGGAGCAAGGCATCCGCCAGGCCGCCAGCCGGGGTTGCTACCTGGAATGGCTGTTACCCAACGGCGCCGAAACCAGGGGACTGGCCCCGCCCGTGGCCATGAGCAACCCGCGGCCGCTCTGGCCCTTCCAGCGTCTGGTATCGAATTACGCCACGCCGGAATACGGCAGCATCGACCCCACGCCATTCGTGGCGGTGGCCTACTTGTGCATGTTCGGCCTGATGTTCGGCGACGCCGGCCACGGCCTGGTGCTGGTGCTGGTCGGCCTGCTCGGCTGGCTGCACGCCCGTAAACACGGCAAGGACCGCAACCTGTTTACGCTCATCCTGTACTGCGGCGGCGCGGCCATCGTCACCGGCTTCCTGTTCGGGTCCATCTTCGGCCAAAAACTGCTGCCGGCCCTCTGGTTCGACTACCATGGCATCATCGCCGGTAACGGCGCTGCCGGTAACGGCGCCGCCGGCCACGGAGGAAGCGGCGCCATCAGCAGCATCTACGACATCCTGGGCCTGACCGTCCGTTTCGGCATCGTGGTGCTGGGCGTCGGCATGGCGCTTAATTGGGTCAACCTGATCCGCCAGCGCCGCTGGTTCGCCCTACTCTTCAACAAGGCCGGCTTCTTCGGCGCCTGGATCTACGGCGCCGGCGTCTGGGTGGCCTTCTACTTCGTCGGCCACGCCTATAAAGAACTGCCACCCCTGCCGCTGCTGGCGCTGCTTCTGGGCCTTCCCAGCCTGGCCCTGGCCTTCAAGGCGCCGCTCGAGTTCTTCCATAAAAAGCCGGGACACGCCCCGCGCAAGTTCGGCCCGCTGACCCTGCTCAACTTCACGCTGGAGTGGATCGTCGAGCTGTTGGAAATTTTCTCCGGCTATCTGGCCAACACCCTGTCCTTCATGCGCGTGGCCGGCTTGGGCATCGCCCACACCAGCCTGATGCTGGCCTTCGCCAAGATCGCCGCCATGCTGAAGCCCGACGGCGGCCTGAGCCTGCCCGGCCTCGTGGTGCTCATCCTGGGCAACGCCCTGGTGATAGCCCTGGAGGGCCTGTCGGCCGGCATCCAGTCGCTTCGTCTCAATTATTATGAATTCTTCTCCAAGTACTTCAATGGCACTGGCCGGGCCTACCGGCCGATATCGCTTCGCAGCCGAGACTGACAATTGTAGTAAATTTGGAAGCGTTGAAAAGCCGCCTTCGCGTTTTTCAACGCCCTGTTAAGCAAGGAGCATTGCACATGGACGACACCAAAAAGACCTTCCAGACCAGATCGAAGGCCATGACCTTCGTCACCTTCGGGCTGATGATACTGTTCGCCGTGGTATCGGTTTCGGCCACCTTCGGCCAGGAGGCCGCTGCCCCCGCAGCCGCAGCCATCAGCCCGGAGCAGGCCAAGGTGCTGCAGTTCGGCCTGATCGCCGCCGCCTTGGCCTTCGGCTTCGGCGCCATCGGCGCCGGTATCGCCATCGCCAACGTCGGCGCCGCCGCCATGGGCGCCATCGGCGAGCGGCCGGAAATCGCCAGCCAGGCGCTGATCTTCATCGCCCTGGCCGAAGGCTTGGTCATCTTCGGCTTCATCACCGCCCTGATGATCCTCGGAAAAATCTAGGCCCAGCCGTGCAATACTTCGCCATCGGCGACGAGGACACCATTCTCGGCTTCAGCCTGGCCGGCGTGCGCGGCCGGATAGCCCGGAACGCCGGCGAGGCGACCGAGGCCTTCCGCGAGGCCTTGGGTAGACCGGACGCCGGCATCGTCATCATGACGGAGCGCGTCGTGGCCATGATCCGGGCCGAGGTGGAGGCCTACATGTTCTCGGAACGTTTCCCGCTGGTGGTGGAAATACCGGACCGGACCGGCCGACTGGCCGGCCGGCCGGGCATCAGGGACCTGGTTAACCAGGCGATCGGAATCAAGCTATGACAGACTTACGCAGCCCGGCTACGGCGCGCGGCGTGACGGCCGCCCCGACCACCGACACCCTCCACAGCCTGGACACCTTGCTGGCCGGCATCGCCGACAGCGCGGCCGACGAACTGCGTCAGCTGCAGGCCGACGCCGAGGCCTACGCCAGCGCCAAGGCCACCGCCACCCGAGCCAAGGTTGAGGCCTTGCTGGCCGAGGCGGCGAACACGGCCGCGGAACAGGCCGAAGCCATCCGGCGCAACGCCGAATCGCGCCTGGCCCTGGAACGCAAGAAAGGCGACCTGGCGGCCCGCGAGCGCTTGAACCGCGACGTCGAGGCGCGGGCCCGCGCCCAGTTCGACGAACTAGCCCAGACGCCCGCTTACCGCCACATCCTGGCCAGCTGGCTGGCCGAGGCGGCGGTGGGGCTGGGCGACGGCCCGGCCACGGTCAACTCCAGCCCGGCCGACTGGCCGCTGCTCGACGACGGCCTGCTGCGCGCGGCCGAGGCGCTGGCGGCGCAAGCCTGCGGCCGGCGCGTCAGCCTGCGCCGCGCCGAACGGCCGATCCTGAACGAGCGCGGCGTCGAGCTGGTAGCCGAGGGCGGACGGCTGTCCTATACCAATACTATCCGGACGCGCTTCGCGCGCGCCGCCAACGCCAGCCGGGCCCTCATCCAGGCGGCCTTCGGCGACGAGACTAAAACATCACAATGACCAGCTGGCGCGGCCGCCTTCGCGGACCGGCGCCGGTTAACCGATATTGAGGCGGGCATGGAAGAACGAATCATTGGTCTGGTAAAGAGAGTCAACGGCCCGGTCATCGAGGCCATGGGCGTTACCGATGCCCGCATGCTCGAACTGGTGCGCGTCGGCCAGTCGCGCCTGGTGGGCGAGGTGGTCAAGCTGTCCGGCGACGGCGCGGTCATCCAAGTCTACGAGGACGCCACCGGCATCGCGCCGCGCGACCCGATCTTCGGCAGCGGCATGCCGATGTCGGTTGAACTGGGGCCGGGCCTCTTGGGCACCATCTACGACGGCATCCAGCGGCCGCTGGAAGCCATCCGCGGCCTGTCCGGCCACTTCATCGAGCGCGGCGTCACGGCCGAGTCCTTGGACCGCGCCAAGCGCTGGCACTTCGTCCCGTCCGTCCAGGCGGGTACCCGGCTGGAGCCAGGCGCGACCATCGGCACCATCCAGGAGACCTCGCGCATCGAGCACCGGGTGCTGGCGCCGCCGGACGTTTCCGGCACCCTGCTGTCGGTGGCCGCCGAGGGCGACTATACCGTCACCCAAACCGTGGCCACGGTGCGCACGGTCTCCGGCGAGGTAGAACTGCCCTTCTTCCAGCGCTGGCCGATCCGGGTGCCCCGGCCGGTGGCCAGGCGCCTGCCGCTCAACCAACCATTGGTGTCCGGCCAGCGCGTCATCGACACCCTCTTTCCCCTGGCCAAAGGCGGCACCGTGGCCATCCCCGGCGGCTTCGGCACCGGCAAGACCATGACGCAGCACGCCATCGCCAAGTGGTGCGACGCCGACATCATCGTCTACATCGGCTGCGGCGAGCGCGGCAACGAGATGACCGACGTCCTAACCGAGTTTCCCAAGCTGGTCGACCCGCGTACCGGCAAGAGCCTGATGGAACGCACCATCCTGATCGCCAACACCTCCAATATGCCGGTCTCGGCCCGCGAGGCCAGCATCTACACCGGCGTTACCCTGGCCGAGTACTTCCGCGACCAGGGCTATCACGTGGCCGTCATGGCCGACTCCACCTCGCGCTGGGCCGAGGCCTTGCGCGAGCTGTCCGGCCGCATGGAGGAGATGCCGGCCGAGGAAGGCTTCCCAGCCTACCTGCCGACGCGCGTCGCCGAGTTCTACGAGCGGGCCGGCTACATGGTCAGCCTGGGCGGCGCCGAGGGCTCGGTCTCCATCATCGGCGCCGTCAGCCCGCCGGGTGGCGACTTTTCGGAGCCGGTTACCCAGCACACCAAGCGCTTCGTGCGCTGCTTCTGGGGGCTGGACCGCCAGCTGGCCAACGCCCGCCACTATCCGGCCATCTCCTGGCTGGACAGCTACAGCGAGTACGCCGACGACGTCAAGCCGTGGTGGGACGAACGCGTCGGCCCGGCCTGGGCCGTTGGCCGCGCCGAGATCATGGAGCTCTTGCGCCGGGAAGTGCGCCTGCTGCAGGTGGTCAAACTGGTCGGCCCGGACGCCCTGCCCGACGGCCAGCGCTTTATCATCGACGTCTGTAGCCTGTTCAAGAACGCCTTCCTGCAGCAGAACGCCTTCGACGACATCGACCGCTACTCCTCGGCCGAGAAGCAGTCGCGCATGCTGGCCATCATCCTGGTCTACTGGCAGCGCGGCGCGCAGGCCATCAAGCGCGGCGTGCCGCTGTCCGACCTGAAGCGCCTGAAGGTCATCCAAGAGGTTAATAAAATGAAATTCAGCTACGCCGACGATCAGCTCGACGAACTGGACCGGCTGAGCGCCCGACTGGAACGCGCCGTCGACCGTCTGGAGGAAGACCATGCCTGAGCCGCGAGTCGACCCGGAGCTCGAGCGCGCTCTGATGGCCGGGCGCGACTACATCGGATTGTCGCGGGTGGACGGACCGCTGGTCTTCGTGCGCAAGACCCACCCAGTGGGCTACCGCGAGCTGATCGAGTGCGTCGACGCCGAGGGCCACACCCGGCTGGGCATGGTGCTGGACACCAGCGACGAGGTGGTGGTGGCCCAAGTCTTCGAAGGCACCCAGGGCCTGACCATGCCCGGTTCCCGGGTGCGCTTCTGCGGCCACCCGCTGGCCGTCGGCGTCAGCCAGGACATGCTCGGCCGCGTCTTCGACGGCTTGGGCCGACCAATCGACGGCGGCCCCTTCCCCTCTCGCGGCGAAGAACGCGACGTCAACGGCCGACCCATCAACCCGACGGCCCGCGAGTATCCGCGCGACTTCATCCAGACCGGCATCTCGGCCATCGACGGCATGAACACCCTCATCCGCGGCCAGAAGCTGCCCATCTTCTCGGGCAACGGCCTGCCGCACAACGAACTGGCCGCCCAGATCGCCCGCCAGGCCAAGCTGCGCGGCGGCACCAACGACTTCGCGGTCGTATTCGCGGCCATGGGCGTCAAGCACGACGTAGCGCGCTACTTCACGCGCTCCTTCGAGGAGACCGGCACCCTGGACAAGGTGGCCCTCTTCCTGTCGTTGGCCGACGACCCGTCCATCGAGCGCATCATCACGCCGCGCGTCGCCCTGACCCTAGCCGAGCACCTGGCTTACGACTGCGGGCTGCACGTCCTAGTCATCATGACCGACATGTCCAACTACTGCGAATCGCTGCGCGAGATTTCCACCATCCGGGGCGAAATCCCGTCGCGCAAGGGCTACCCCGGCTACCTCTATTCCGATCTGGCCGAGCTCTACGAGCGCTCCGGCATGATTAAAGGCCTACCCGGTTCCATCACCCAGCTACCCATCCTGACCATGCCCAACGACGACATCTCGCACCCCATCCCCGACCTGTCCGGCTACATTACCGAGGGCCAGATCGTCTTCGAGCGCGACATGTCCGGCCGCGGCCTCTACCCGCCGGTAGCCGGGTTGCCGTCGCTGTCGCGCCTGATGAAGGACGGCATCGGCACGGGCATGACCCGGGCCGACCACCCCCACCTGGCCAGCCAGCTGTTCGCCGCCTACAGCTACGTCAAAGACGCGCGCAACCTGGCCTCGGTGATCGGCGAGGACGAACTGACGCCGCTGGACCAGGATTACCTGGCCTTCGGCAACAGCTTCGAGAAAACTTTCATTAACCAGGGCCGGAACGAAGACCGCCCTATCGAGCGCACCCTGGACTTAGGCTGGGAAGCGCTCAAGCTGTTGCCGGCCGAGGAGCTGCACCGCGTTACCGACGAGGAGCTGCGCCGCCACTACCACGGAGGCGAACCACTCGATGCGTAACGTCGCGCCCACCAAGTCCAACCTGCTCAAGCTCAAGGAGGAGCTGTCGTTCGCCCGCCTGGGCCAGGAGCTCTTGGACCAGAAGCGCAGCATCCTGGTGGCCGAGCTGATGACGCTGGTCGACCAGGCCGCCGCGCTGGAAGACAAGATGGCGCTGGAGCTCGGCCAGGCCTACCGGGCGCTGGAAGACGCGGCCATGGCCATGGGCAAGCTGAAGTTGGCGTCGGTGGCTCGGGCTATCGACGTGCGCTCGGCCATCGCCCTGCGCCAGCGACGCGTCATGGGCGTGGCCCTGCCGGTGGTCAACACCACCATCACCGACCGGCCGCCCTATTACAGCCCCTTGGACACCAACCTGAATATCGACCTGGCGGCCAAGGAATTCCGCGACGCCATCGCCATCATGGGCAAGCTGGCCGAGCTCAAGGTGTCGATCATGCGGCTGGCGGCCGAGGTAAAACGCACCATCCGCAAGGTAAACGCCCTGGAGAAGATCGCCGTCCCCGACCTCGAGGAATCGGTTCACTTTATCCGGGAGCGTCTGGAAGAAAACGAGCGCGAAACCTTCACGCTCATGAAAATGGTCAAGAACCGCCTCGCGGCGGCCAAGCAGGAGGGAAGCCTGGAATGACACAGCCCATTCGCGCGATTCTGGTCTACGTCGACGGCTCGGCGCAATCCTTCGCCGCCGCCCGCCTGGCGGTGGTGCTTGCCCACAGCTTCGGGGCCGAGCTACACTCGCTGTCGGTGGTCAATACCAGGGCCCTTTCGGATCTGGTACAAGCCCACATCTTCCTGGAGTCGGAGCGCGAGGAATACCGCCGCGACCTGGAAGGCGACGTCGAGCGCTACATGGCAAAATTGCAGGAAATGGGACGCCGCAAAGGCATCATCATGCAAGTCCACAAGGCGGCGGGCACGGTGTCCATGGAAATCGAAAGCCTGGTCAAGCGGCTGGGCATCGACCTCCTGATACTCGGCGAAGTGGCTGAAATCCGCAGCCGGCGGGCCGAGCTGTTCGGCGAAACCGAGCGGGCGGCCAGGAACGTGCCTTGCTCGGTACTGGTGGCCAAGGACGAGGATCGCATCGGCGATCTCTATGACTCAATCTGAAAGGCGGCAATCATGGCACTGATCGAACTGATACAAGAATCCCTGGTCAAGGTTCCCTTAACGGCAGCGCATAAAGACGATATCATCCGTGAGCTGATCGAAGTCCTGGCTAGCGCCGGCCGGATTACGGATAGCGTGGCCGTTTACAAGGCCGTCTTGGCCCGCGAGAGCCTGGGCAGCACCGGCCTAACCGACGGCATCGCCATCCCGCACGGCAAGACCACCGCCGTGGCCGACCTGGCCATCGCCGTCGGCGTCGCTCCGGCCGGCATCGACTTCGATTCCATGGACGGCCAGCCGTCGCGCATCTTCTTCCTGATTATCGCGCCGCCGGACAAGTCGGGGCCGCACATCGAAGCCCTGGCCGAGATCGCCCACATGGTCCAGTCAGCCTCCTTCCGCCGGGCCATGCTCGGCTCGCGCAACGCCGCTGAGGTGGTGGAGCTGATCCGCGGCGACTGAAAAAACCCTGCGCCGGCCGGCCGAGAGCTGTCTCCCGGGCGGCGCGGCCGCGCCTGGTCCAATTTGACAAAATTCGCGAATTTGATTGACAAAGCCCCCCCCTTCCGCGATAATCTCCCCAAGCTCCTGCCGGCCATGCCAGGGCCGCCGTATCGCCGCGGACAGCGACCTCGCTCCGGAGCCAACTCAGCCATTACTTTCTTTTGTTAAATAATTATAAAACCGCCCACCATCACAGGACTGCAGCTTGCCCAGCCACGGAGGTTCCATGCGCATCGTCGTTACCGGTATCGGCGTTATTTCATCCATCGGCTGTACCGCGCCGCTCTTCTGGGACAACCTGGTAGCCGGCCACTCCGGCGCGGCCGCCATCGGCGCCTTCGATGCCGCCGGGTTTGCCAGCCGCATCGCCTGCGAAGCCCGTGATTTCGTGCCTGAGGACTGGCTGGACCGCAAGCGCGTCCGCAGCATGGCCCGCTTCTCGCAATTCGCCTCCAGCGCCGCCCTCCAGGCCGTTAAGGACTCTGGCCTGGACTTGGCGGCCGGGGATCCCAGCCGACTCGGCTGCGTCATCGGCGCGGCGGCCGGCGACTATCAGCTGCTGGAAAGCCAGCACTCTACCCTTTTGGCCAAGGGGCCGGGCCACGGCAATCCGCTGGCCGTCCCCAAGATAATCCCCAATATGGCCGCCAGCAACGTGGCCATCGACGTCGGCGCCCAGGGCCCCAGCATCGCGGTGCTGTCGGCCTGCGCCTCAGGCGCCCACTCCATCGGCGCAGCCATGGACATGCTGAGCCTGGGACATGCCGACATCATGCTGGCCGGCGGCACCGAATCGACCATCACGCCGCTGGTGGTCGACTCCTACGCCTGCATGCGGGTACTGTCCAGCCGCAACGACCAGCCGCAGCAGGCCTCACGGCCCTTTGACCGCGACCGGGACGGCTTCGTCATCGGCGAAGGCGCGGCCGTGCTGGTGCTGGAGAATTATGAGTCCGCCAAACGGCGCGGCGCCCGCATCTACGCCGAGCTCTTGGGTTACGGCTCCACCTGCGACGCCTTCAGCATCGCCATCCCGGAGCCAGAGGGCAAGCTGGCCGCCCAGGCCATGTCGGTGGCCCTGACCCGCTCCGGGCTGAATCCGGCCGACATCGGCTACATCAACGCCCACGGCACCAGCACCCAAGCCAACGACAAGACCGAAACCCTGGCCATCAAGCGGGTTTTCGGCGTTAACACTACCCCACCGCCGCCGATCAGCTCCAACAAGTCGATGATCGGCCACACCCTGGGCGCGGCCGGCGCCATCGAGGCGGCGGCTACCATCCTAGCCATCCACCACGGCATCCTGCCGCCCACCATTAACCTGGACCATCCCGACCCGGACTGCAATCTGGACTACATTCCGCACTACGCCCGAAAGGTACCAATCAAGGCCGCCATCTCCAACTCCTTCGGCTTTGGCGGCCATAACTGCGTGCTGTGCTTCGGCAAAATTTGAAACCTGATTACCAGACGGTAAGTGCTACATAATAGTAACGTTCGGCCACTACCGTGGTCACAAGGAGCCTTTAGATGAGCCTAAGCGGCTGGACAAAACTGCGCATCGGCGGCCTGATATCCAGGATCCCGATCGTACAAGGTGGCATGGGGGTGGGCATTTCGTTGTCCGGACTGGCGGCGGCCACGGCCAACTCAGGCGGCGTCGGCGTCATCGCGGCGGCCGGCATCGGCCTCCTGGAACCCGACGGCCTGGCCGATTTCGTGGGGGCCAGCGTCCGCGCCCTGCGGCGCGAGATCCGCCGCGCCCGGGAACTGACCAAGGGCATCCTCGGCGTCAACGTCATGGTGGCGTTGACCAATTTCGCCGATATGGTGCGCACCGCCATCGAGGAAGGCATCGACGTCATCTTCTGCGGCGCCGGCCTGCCGGTCAACCTGCCCGAATTTCTCAAGGAAGGCATCCGCACCCGACTGGTGCCGATCGTCTCCTCGGCCCGCGCCGCCGCCCTGATCGCCAAGCGCTGGCTATCCCGCTACAGCTACCGGCCGGACGCAGTGGTGGTCGAGGGCCCCAAGGCCGGCGGACACCTGGGCTTCGCGCCCGAGCAACTGGACGACCCGGCCTATAGGCTGGAAAAACTGGTGCCGGAAGTGGTCGCCGCGCTGCTACCCTTCGCCGACGGCGACACGCCCATCCCGGTGATCGCGGCCGGCGGCGTCTACTCAGGCGCCGACATCCACCGCCTGCAACAGCTGGGCGCGGCCGGCGTCCAGATGGCCACCCGCTTCGTGGCCACCGACGAATGCGACGCCTCGGCCGCCTTCAAGGAAACATATATCAACGCGGTGGAATCCGACCTGACCATCATCGCCAGCCCGGTCGGCATGCCGGGCCGAGCCTTGAACAACGGCTTCCTGGACGCGGTGGCCGCCGGACGCAAGGTGCCCAACGCCTGTCCCTACCACTGCATCGCCAGCTGCGACGCCGCCACGGCCCCCTACTGCATCTCGCGGGCCCTGCTCAACGCCCAGCGCGGCAAGCTGGATCAGGGCTTCGCCTTCGCCGGCGCCAACGTGGCCCGCGTGGAGGGCATCGTGCCGGTGCAGCAGTTGGTAGACAGCCTGGCCGCCGAATACCGGGCCGAGGAAAACGGCTGACCATGCCTACGCTCCGCCGCCTAGCGGTTGTCGCGCTTGTAGGTCTTGCGGCCCATAGCCGGCAGTATGGTCTTGCGCAGGCGGATGGAGCGCGGCGTCACTTCCACCAGTTCGTCGTCCTGCAGGCAGAGGATAGCCCGCTCCAGGGTCATGGCCTGGATAGGCGTCAGAGTCAGGGCCTCGTCCTTGCCGGTGGAGCGCATATTGGACAGCTTCTTCTCCTTGGCCGGGTTGACGTTGAGGTCGGACGGCAGATTGTGCTCGCCGATGATCATACCCTCGTAGACCGGGTCGCCCGGCACTATAAACAGCCGGCCGCGCGGCTCGAGGTGGAACAGGCCGTAGGTGACGCCGACGCCTGAGCGGTCCGAGACCAGGAAGCCGGTAAAGTGCTCGTTGAAGTCGCCGCGGTAGTCTTCGTAACCGGAGAACCAGGAATTCATGATGCCCGTCCCCTTGGTATCGGTGAGGAAATTATCGCGGTAGCCGAGCAGGGCGCGCGAGGGAGCCGAGAATTCCAGGCGCACCCGCCCGCCGTCGTGGGCGGTATACGACAGCATGCGCGCCTTGCGCATCGACAGCTTCTCGGTAACGATGCCGGCGTACACTTCCTGGCAATCGACCGACAAGTGCTCCACCGGCTCCTGCTTGCGGCCCTCCGGGAACTTGTAAATCACCTCCGGCCGACCGACGCAGATCTCGTAGTCCTCGCGCCGCAAAGTCTCGATCAGGATAACCAATTGGAACTCGCCGCGGCCCCGGACGATGAAGCCGCCGCCAGCAGCCGCCTCCTCCACCTGAATGGAGACGTTGCGCAAAGTTTCCTTAACCAGGCGCTCGTGCAGCTTGAGCGATTGCACCTTCTTGCCCTCCAGCCCGGATAGCGGCGAGGTATTGACGAAAAAACGCATGGCCACGGTCGGCTCGTCCACCAGCAGGCGCTTGAGGGCTTTGACGGCGCTGCGGGCGCAGATGGTATCGCCGATGTGCACGTCCTCGATGCCCGATAAAACGATGATGTCGCCGGGCTCGGCCGAATCGGTCGTTACCAGCTTAATGCCTGAGTAGGTGTGCAGCTGGCTGACACTGAGGTCCTGGCGGCGGTCGCCGTCGCCGATGCAGACCAAGCCGTCGGCCGCAACGGCCCGGCCGTTGACCACCTTGCCGATGGCCTGCCGACCCAGATAATCGGAATATGACAAATCGGACACCAGCATCTGGAAAGGCTCGCCCGAGGTGTAGGCCGGCGGCGGCAGGCGCTCCAAGATAGTCGCGAAGAGCGGCCCGAGGTCGGTGCCCGGAACGTCTAGCGCCGCCTGGGCGATACCCTGCTTGCCGATAGCGTAGAGGATCGGGAAATCCAGCTGGGCCTCGTTGGCGCCCAGGTCGATGAACAGATCGTAAATTTCGCTTAACACCTCCACCGGGCGGGCGTCGGGCCGGTCGATCTTGTTGATCACCACCACGATGGCCAGGCCGCCTTCCAGTGCCTTGTTCAGCACAAAACGGGTCTGCGGCAGGGGGCCCTCGGAGGCGTCGACCAGCAGGATGGCGCCATCAACCATCGACAGGGCGCGTTCCACCTCACCGCCGAAGTCGGCGTGGCCTGGCGTGTCCAGAATGTTGATCTTGACGCCCTCCCAGAGCACTGAGCAGTTCTTTGCGGCGATGGTGATGCCGCGCTCGCGCTCCAGATCCATGCTGTCCATCAGACGCTCCGGCGCTTCCTGTCCGGTCCGGAACATGCCCGACTGCCGGAACATGGCGTCGACCAGGGTGGTTTTGCCATGGTCAACATGGGCGATGATGGCGATATTGCGAATGGCGGGGTTGGATGCGTCTCGATGGGGCACTATTGGTTCCTGGATGCAGGCGGCTGCAAAGGTGAGATGCCGGCAGTATAGCGATTACAACCCTGCGCGCATAGCGCCCGCATTGACTCATAATTAATCTAGCCGAAAAAAAGTGGTTGACTCATAAGTAAAATCTAGCCCTGTGAGTAGACTCTACCATGGGGTGATTTA
>MIAR01000053.1 GCA_001829185.1 Spirochaetes bacterium GWB1_60_80 | reverse complement strand
GCCGGCGCCATTACCGACAACGGGCAGGCCCTAACCGTGACCGGCAGCACCAGCCTTACCGCTACCGCCGCGGGCAACGTGGTACTCGATACCGTTGGCAACAACTTCGGCGGGCAACTGCGCGTCGTCAGCGCCAACGACGTAACCTTGGTGGACGTTAACGGCCTGAGTTTCGGCAACGGCGGCGTCAGCGCGATCAGCAGTGATCTTTCCGTAACAGCGGCCGGTGCCATCGGCCAGTTCAGCGCCGTGACTGTCGGCGGCGTGTCCAGCCTGACGACCACCGTCGGCTCGGTTAACCTGGCCAACCCGGCTAATGATTTCACTGGCGCGCTAACCGTAAACTCGGCCGGTGCAGTCAGTTTGGGTGACAGTAATACCTTGCGCATCGCCGTCCTCAGCAGCGGTGGCCTATCTAGCGATAGCATCCAGCTGAGCGCGGCCGACATACGCCTGCAAGGCAATGTCAGCAGCCTGGCCAGTAATGCCGATCACGCGTATACCGCCAGCCAACGGGTCGTGATAGAGACGGGAGTGGCCGCCGAGCTTGATGCCGGTACCGGCAGCATCACTGTCAATGCCCCGCTGTACATCGACCTGCCTGCGGTCGTAACCCTCACCCTACGGTCAAGCCTGCAGGTGAACGATAGTCTGATTTTCTATCGTGGCCGCTTGGATACAGACGCGAATAACATCGGTATTAGCGGCGATCTGGTAATCTTCGGCGCAAGCTACGACCCGAATGACCCCGATCGCGATACGACGCATAGCGGTAACATTTTTTACCGCTACCCGGCAGCCGCCAGCTTGAATTACTATCCGGCCGGCGGTACTTACAATGCCGCCGCCGCCACCTTCTCAACAGCCGCCAATAGCCAGTTCACGCCGCTGAACGGCGCGGATTTCGCGGTAGGCGGTAACTTTTTTCTGAATGGCGCAAGCATGACCGCGGCGGCCAATTGGACTATCAGCGTCCCGGCCAATGCCAACAGTCAGCCGAACGGCAATCCGGCGGCCTTCAGTTGGGGCAGCCCGTATGCCGTGGCCCTTAACGGCAGCATCAGCCAATCAACCGCCAGCGGCGGGTACATCAATGCCGCCGCCATCGATGTACCTGAATATAATAATGGTATAACTGACGCTGGCGGCAATGCGCAGTGGCAGTTTTATCGACCGGAACTAATGGTAGCGGCTACCGTCTATGACGATGTCGTGCGTGTTGAATTTGTGGACAACAATACCGCCGCCCCGATGCTCATCCAGAATAGCAATGGTGAAATCAATGCCGCGCTGGCATTGGCTGCGGCCGCGCCAATTAATGGCGGAGTGTGGTATAACGGTGGTAGCCGGCGCTTCGTCCAGGCCTACACCACGGCTGAATGTACCATCCCCTTGCCCAACAGCGATGTATCCACCTTTTATATCCGCACCGATCAGGGTATTCCGGCGGCACGCTGGAATACCGATGCCGACGGGTCACAGCCTGGCGATGCCGGCAGCAGTGACCGTGGCCGCCTCGGCGAGCCGCCGGCCAATCGATCTAATACAGTCGATATAAGCTTCTTGAAAGGGGTGCTTTTCGCAGCCGATGGCAAGACCATGGCTCGCAATTACGGCCTCAACACCGCCTTGGCCTACACCGCCACCGTCGACGAGTGCCGCCCCGTTCTGGTCAGCGCCGAAGTCGGCCAGGCCGCCCTCAGCGTCAACAACCTGAATCCGCCAGCCTATGATGCCCACAATTTCATCCAGCTGCGCTGGTCGGAGCCAGTCGACCTGGGCGGTCTCACTACCAACGCGACTGACATTACAGTCGCCAACCAGCAGAGCATGGCCGCCTTCGGCGTCGGCCAGTGGGGTGGGGCTCTGAGCGGTACAACCTTGAGCGGCTATGCCGACTTTGCCGCCGGCTCAGCCAGCCTGGCCGCCCGCACCGGCTCAGTACCGGCGGCCGACGATAACGGACTGACCGCCGCCCAGGTAAACGGCCTGTACCGTGCCGCTCCCAATGCCTACAGCGCCCACGGTTTGTACGTCAGTGTGGCCGGCTGGTCGTTCACCTACAACGGCGGTACCGAAATCCGCTTCTGGCCCGGCTACTTCGTCGCCAGCCCGACAGTACCGTCCGGCCTGGCGACGATACCGGCCAACGCGCAGCTGGTCGATGCCGACGGTAATGCCGTCGAGCCCACGGCCAACGCTTACGGCAAGGCTGCCATCGCGGTCACCGAGCTGGTGCCAGGCGTCAGCTGGGATACCACCGCCGTCCAGCTGGCCCAGACCGCACTCGGCGCGCCCTACTTTGACGTTCTGCCGTTCGCCACGCTGAACGAGATCGATAAATTCGAGCTGCGTTTCGACGAGTCGGTACGTGACTCCTCGTTCTACTACAACAACGGCACGGCCACTCTCATGCCCGCCGGCTTGCCGGGCTTTCTCTTCCGCGACTCCAACGAGGCTGCATGGCGCTTTGGCGCCACGGCCTTCGACACCCAGACCGCCAGCCCGATCTTCAACCCCGTCATGCCGTATTTGACCAATGAGGCCAATGACAACCTTTTGAGTATGACGCCGGTCGACCCGCCCAACTTCAACTGGACGGCCCGCAGTCAGATGGAGTTCCAGTACGCCCAGGCCACCGGCTTGGTTACCGACCGGGCCGGCAATCTGCTGGTTAGTTATGCCCCGAATCTCTGCGCCGAGCGCCTGCCGCCCAAGGTGCGTATCGCCATTGGCGAAGTCGGCAGCCGCAACCTGTACCTGCAGTTCACCGAGCCGGTCTGGCAGAGTTCGGCCGGCAATAACACGCTCTTGCCCTCCAGCTTCAGTCTGAGCGCGGCCGGCGCGCCTGGCATTTCGGCTGTCGACATCATCACGCCCAGCGGCGCGGTCAGCGAGGTCTGGCTGCGGCTCGATGCCGACCTGACTACTGCCTTCGCGCTTGACGGCCGTGTCTCGTTGGCCGATACCATCATCGACCGTGGCGGCACCGAGGCCGAACCGGCGGTGTTGCGGCGGGCGGTCGACTTGGCCAGCGGCGCGGTCAGCGTGCTGGGCCTGTCGGACGGCATCCATACCGATAGCCTGAACAATCCGCAACCGTTAGGTACCAGCGCCCTCGGCTTACTGCGTGAGTTCGATGGCTCTGGCCGGCTCTACGACCGCGATACAACCGTCTTTGCGGCCGTTGACCTGAGTGGTAGCGCCTCGTCTTCGCTGCCGTTGAGCCTGTACTACGACGTGGCGCCGCCGGTCGATACCGGGCTGACCTTGGATATCACCGGCCGCGACCCGGACCTCGGTTTGTTCTGGCTGCCGTCCTTCGTTTCCGGCGTCAACCAGGTGCCGAATGAAGCCGCCCGTTTGCAGCAGCCCTTCTTCGTTTCCGAGCCAGACGGCGTTTCGCGCAACATCCTGATACCGGCCGCCGACCCGGAAATCCAGTCCGGCGCCGCCGTCGGCTTCTTGATGCGCTTGGGCGAGCTGTGGGTGGCCAGAGGCACCGTGGCCGATGACCCTACCCAGTTTGACTTGTGGCGCTACGGCGTGCAGGACCTGGTGCGGCAGCGCGGCGGCGTGACCATCGCCAATAATGTTATCGACTCCAACCGCGGCGAGCGCACCGCCCTGAACATCGACCTGGCCGAGGCCGGCCAGGTGACAGTACTGGTTTTTACGTTGGACGGCGATATGGTAGTGGCTCTGCACCGCGGCCGTCTGGCCGCCGGGTCGTATACCATGACCTGGAACGGTACTAACGGCGCCGGTAACCCGGTGGCCCGCGGCATGTACTTTATCCGCGTGGTAGCGCCGGGCATCGACGAGATCCGTAAAGTGATGGTGGTTCGGAATTGAGGGTCAGGAACTGACGATGCGACGCAAGGCGGCCGGGTTTGATGCCCGGCCGCCTTTTTAGTCCTGGTAGCCGTTGATGTGGAAGTACAGGCCGGGCGCGGCGATCTCGACGGCTGCCACGTCCGGCGCCCCGGCGGTGAAGGGGTAGACCAGCAGCTCCAGCACCGGCTCGGCGGAGCTTTCGTCAAAGCGGTCGAAGTTGCTGCCCTCGGCCATGCGCAGGCTGAACTGTTGCCATTCGGTGGTCAGGGCAAAGGCTTCGCGCGCCAGTTTGGGGGTCTGTTGCTCATCCAGGAAGCCGACCTGGCGCATGCCCAGATCGATAGCGGCGGCCGCGAACGGCGCAGTCGGGTCGGTGTCGCGGCCGGCGCTGGCCGGCGCCAGGGCGTCTGGCGGTATGCGCGCCCAGAGCGTGAATTCATAATAACCGGCCACCAGGCTCGGGGCGGTGTTGTCCGGGCGCAGGCGTAAGACCAGGCACAGGCGGGCTGCCAGGTCGGAGCGCACCAGGCGCAGGTCGTCGAGGGCGAGGGTCTGGTCGCTATTGGCGGCGCCAAAGCGCAGCCAGGTATCGCTAGAGCCGATGCTGAAATTGCTGAAAGCTAGGAAGTTGGCTAAAGGGGTGATGGTCGGCGGATCATTGAAGTCTGCGATCGGCAAAGTCTGTAGCTTGTATGATACTTTGGGTAAGGTGGTGACAACCTGGCTGAATAGCGTGTATTGCCTGCCCGGCAATGGCGTATCGAGCAACATGGCACTGAGGTTCAGCCCTGCCCACCCGAACGGTGAAACGAAGGACTTCAACTGCAACCTGTTGCCGTTGCCGGCGGCTTGCTGTATTACACTGCCATTTCCGTCCGCAGCCCAGGCGGCGTGGATCGCCGTTTCCAGGTAGGGGTCGGCTGCCAGGTTGACGCTTTCCAGCCGCCAGGCCTCGCCGCTGCCGTTCGGGCCGCTGTCGGCGCCTAGTCCGCTCAGGTTCATGTACTGGAAGCTGTTGCCGGCGTGGCCGCGCCACTCCCAGTCCCAGACGGCCGGCGCGTCCAGGGCTACCGTGCCACCGCTGTCGGTCGCCAGGGGCGGCAGGGCCAAGGCCTGGGCGTTGATGAAGTTGGTGGTGTGGTCGTAATACTCGGAACCAAAGCTGGGTGGCAAGTCGCAGGCGTTCAATCCGACGGCCATGGCCAGGCCGACCAGGCCGGGCCAGCGCGGGGAAAGCGCCTGCTTAAGCAGGCGCCGACCGGTTGAGGCGAGCGGTTGACGATGCGGACTGATCCGGTTCATGATGCTAATATACTGCATTCGGCGCTTTTTTTCGATAGCGTACCGCTACAACCAGGGAGAGTCTCATGTCCATGTCCGCCCGGAACCAGCCAGCCCGTATTGTGCCCCCTGCTTCGCCTCAGTTCCGGCGACCGCCAATTTGGCTGGTGCCGCTGCTGGTGGTCGCCGGCAGCGGCCTGTTGGCGCTGCCCGTGTTGTGGTTCAGCCAGCGTGATCTACATGGGCGGACGGCCGACCAGCGTCTGGAGGCGCTGCGCGAGAATCTGGACAGCATCGGTGCCTTGCCGCCGCTAGCTAATGGCAACCTGGCCGATCGCTTGGCCGACTCAGCGCCAGTTCCCGTCAGCCTTCCGCTGGAAGGTCGGCTCACCCCTGATGACGGCAGCTTTCTTCTATATTATGATCTTCTGTATGAGGATCAGGCGTTGTATTACGGCCGCGAGATCGAGCTATCCGGCCTTGTTTACCGCGACGCCGGCTTGGCTGACGGCGAATTCATGATCGGCCGCAACCTGATTTGGCACAGCGAGGACGATTCTTTTTTTATCGGCTTTCTGGCCTTCGGACTACCGCGGTCCTTGCCCGACGGCGAGTCGTTCCGTATCCACGGCTGGCTGGAACCCCGACCGTATACCGACCCGGAGCGCCAGGTTACCTTTACTGTGCCAGCCATCCGGGTAGACCGGGCCTGGCCGGACCAGGCCTTTGCCATGGATCTGTTCCGGTCGGAAGATTTCTGAGCGCGTCGGCCTTAGGTTCGACCAGGCAGGCAGGGCGTTGGTACCGGCTGCTGCCGGAAAGGGACGCCGTAGGCCCGTTCCAGGTTGGCGCAATCCAGCACCGCTGCGGCCGGGCCGTCGGCCAAGCTGCTGCCGTCGCGGAGCAGGCTGGCGTCGTCGGCGCAGGCCAGGGCAAAGTGGATGTCGTGGGTGGTAAGCAGGACGGCGCAGCCGTCGCCGGCCAGCTGGCGGATAATGTCCGCCACCTGCACCACGTGAGCCGGGTCGAGCATGTCGGTCGGCTCGTCGAGCAGCAGCACCGGGGCTTGCTGGGCGATACAACGCGCCAGCCGCACCAGCTGCAGCTCGCCGCCGGACAGGGTAGTGATGCGGCGGTCGGCCTTGTTGGCCATGCCGGCCCGTTCCAGGGCGATCAGTGCGGCGGCCTCGTCGTCGCCCTGCGGCACGGCCAGATAGGGTAAATGGGGGGCGCGGCCGAAGAGCACGTATTCCAGGCAGGTGAAGGCGAAGGACAGCCGCTCGGCCTGGGGCAGCCAGGCGGTCTGGACGGCGCAGGCGCGCCGGCCGCAGTCGGGCTTCAGCCAGCCGGCGGCTAGGCCCAGCACGGTGGACTTGCCGGCGCCGTTTGACCCCAAGAGGCCGCGCACCCGGCCAGCCTCCAGGCGCAGGCTAAATCCCGTCAGGACAGGCTTGGCGGCGTCTGGATAGCGGTAGGCGATGTCGCTCAGCGTCAGCATATTAATTCCTTGTTACCTGGACGCGCCGGCCGACCAGCAGTCCGAAGAAGACGGCCGTGCCCAGGAGGGCGCAGATGATGCCCAGCGGCAGTTCGACGCTGAACAGGCTGCGCGCCAGGGTGTCGCAGAGCAGCACGAAGATGGCGCCGCCCAGGGCCGAGGCCGGCAGGCTGGCCGCGCCGTCGGAGCGCAGCAGCAGTCGGGCCAGGTGCGGCACGATCAGGCCGACCCAGGAAACCGGCCCGGCCGCGGCCGTGACCGCCGCCGCGCCGATGGCCGCCAGGCCCAGGGCCAGCGGCCGCTCCAGGCGGGGGCGGGCCCCCAACGACGCCGCCGTCCCGTCGTCCAGCGACAGGATAAGCAGGCGCCAGCGCATCAACACCAGCAGGCTGACCGACAGCAGGGCCGGCGGCGCGCAGAGGGCCAGCAGTTCCCAATACATGCCCGACAGGCCCCCCATCAACCAGTAGCTGATGTCGGGTAGCTGGCGCAGCGGGTCGGCGGTGAATTTAACCAGCGAGACGGCCGCCGCGAAGAAGGCGGCGATGGCGATGCCGGACAGGATCAGCCGCAGCACCGCGCCGCCGAAGCGGATCGATCTGGCCAGGACGATGGCCAGGCTCAGGGCCAGCAACCCGAAACCGAAGGCCGAACCGAAGATCAGCCACAGGCTGCCACCGGCGGCCATAGCCAGGGCGGCGCCGAACGAGGCGCCTTGGGTGACGCCCAGGAAGCCGGCGTCGACCAGCGGATTGGCAAAGAGCAGCTGGAAGGCACAGCCGGCCGCACCCAGGACAGCGCCGGTTAAGATGGCGCCCAGCAGGCGCGGCAGGCGAATGAGTAGAACAATATCTCCGGCCATCGGGTCAGAGAACAGGCTGGCTGGCGACATGAAGCCCGGTGCCGGATAGCGGCCATAGAGCAGGGCCGCGGCCGACAGGGCTAGCAGGATCAAGCCGCCGAGCAGGAAGAAGCCGCGCGCTCTGGCCTGGTCGCCCGTCGTCTCTCTTGTCACAAGCCTACCAGGCGGGGTTGGATGTGGCGGTCGAAGGCCGCGTCGTCCATGTTATAGAAGAGACGGAAGAAGCGGCGCGCCTCGGTGGTCAATTCCAGGCCGGCGGCGGCGGACGGATGCAGGCTTTTGGCCAGCCAGAGCAAGCCGAGGCCCCAGCGCGGATCGGGCTGGTCCCAGGAGTAGAAATCCTGCGGGAAACCGATAACCTGATTGGCGCGCACCGCCTGCAGGCGGTAATAGCGGTTGTTGTTGCGGAAGGCGGCTATCACCTGGTTTATCGGCCTGTCATAAGAAATCAGGGCGATGAAGTCCGGGTTCCAGGCGGCCAGCTGCTCGGCGTTGAGGGCCGCCCAGCCACCGGTGGGATTGCTGCCTTTCCAGACTGGCAGCGCGCCGGCCAGTTCCACCATCTGAGTCTGGATCCAGCCGTCCGGCGGAATCTGCAGGCCGGTCTCGTTCATCTGGACCACCAAGACGCGCGGACGTTGGCTGTCGGCTGTCGCCAGGCTGGCGGCCCGGGCCACGATGGCCTGGTAATAGTCGATCAGTTCGGCGGCCCGCGCTTCGGCCCGGAATATTTGGCCTAAGGCAGCCAGATCGCGGTAGTAGTCGGCCGGCGATTCCAGATCCAGGTAGAGGCTGGCCAGCCCCAGCCGTTCCAGGGCGCCGCCGATGCGGCCGCGCATGGCCGATTTCAGGATCAGGAGATCGGGCTGGAGGGCGGCGTAGTCTTCGGCGCCGGCGTTGCGGTCCAGGTTTGGCTTTTCGGCAAAGCCGGGCGCGATGGCTTCCAGAAAAGTGCCCAGGCCCTGGTCGGTGCCGCCGACGGCCACCACGCTGTCGCGGATGGCGGGGAAGGCGTAGACGACGTGAGCCACCATGGCTACAGCCCGGCCGCCCATGACAATGCGGCTGGGCACGGCCCCGCTGGTTTCTTGGGCGGTGAGTGGTGGCAAGTCGGCGAAGGCCAGCAGGCTAATGATGAAGAACAAGGGAAGTTGATGTGCTTTCATGGCTGGATTATAGCATAGGGTTCGCCGGCCCTCCAAGCCGTAGGCTTAGTTTCCAACTTACGGCTTTTCCTTGACAAGACAATTCTTAAGGTCGAAAATATCCATAGGCTATTGATGGAGGCGCGGGGGCATGCTGTCTACAAGAGGCAAGATATTGGCAATTTTCTTGTCCGTCCTTGGCGCCTTCGGCGCGGTTACCGTTGTCGGGATTAATTTTTTTCTGACTAGATGGGAAATCGAGGAAGCTAAGGAAAAGGTCAGACAGCTGACCGATGTCTATTTGTCGATACACCGCTACTTTTCCGAGGAATTGAAACCGACGCTCTTTGCCGAAATCGAGGCTGGCCGCCTGGCCAACTGGTATGAACCGGTCTGGATGTCATCCAGCTTCGCGATTAGCCGCATCCAGGATTATGTCAGCCAAGGCATTCAGGAAAGGTACCGGTACCGCCACGCGGCCATCAATGCCCGCAATCCGGAACGCGAGGCCGATGCCGGCGAAGCGGCCTTCCTGCGGGCTATGAACGAGGATCCGGATTTGGTTCAACGGTCGCTTTTCGCCGACTACGATGGCAAGCCTTACTTCGTGGTATACAACAAAGGCGAAACCATCCAGGCCGACTGCTTGCGTTGTCATAGCCAGCCGGAGCTGGCGCCGCCTGGCTTAGTGGAGCAGTACGGCGATCGGCGGGGCTTCTATCTGGAAACGGGTTACATCAGCTCGGTCGAGGTCTTCATGATTCCGATCGGACGGCTGTACGAGAACCGCCAGCGCATCGTGGTCTTGATTGCGCTGGTGTTGCTGGCCTGCGGCGGCATCGGCGTGGTGGCCATTCTGGCCATCAACCAACGGCATATCCTAACGCCGCTCGATACCTTGAGTCAGACGGTGTCGGCCATCACCCGGGACCGCCGCTTGCTCGAGTCTGGCATTAACGTCAGCCTCTATGAGCCGGAATTCCGGTCGCTGATCTGGGATTTCAACGAGTTGGCGCGGGAACTCTGGCAGTACGAGGCGCATCTGGAAGAACTGGTCCAGTCTAAGACGGCCGACCTGGGCAAGGCGGTTGAGGCCATGCGCTTGCTGCTGCGCGAGGTGCATCACCGGGTCAAGAATCACCTCAGCCTGATTGTCAGTTTCGCGGATTTGCAGCGCATGTCGGTTAAGTCGGTCGAGAGTCGCGAGGTGCTGAGCGCGCTGATTGGCCGGATGACGGTTATCATTGTGTTGCACGAGATGCTGCACCGCAGCAAACAGGGCGATGAGGTGGTCCAGCTGAAGGAATATCTGGAACTGTTGCTGGATCGAATTGCCCAGTCGCTGATCGACGACCCGGCGCTGCGCTGCGTCTGGTCGGTCGAGGATTGCACGAGCCCGCTGGGGCTCAAGTTGACCGATCTTGGCATCCTAATCACCGAGCTGGTAATGAACGCTATCAAATATGCCACGCTGGATTCAGGCGGCGGCGGGGCGACTATCAGAATTGTGGCAGCCCGTCAGGCTGATGAGCTGGTCCTCCGGGTGACTAATCCGGCCCAGGCGCCGGCTGTCGCTGCCCCAGGCGCCGGCGCTTCTGAAAAAAAACTGGCCGATGACGACGAACCGCTTGGCACTATCATCATCGAAAGCTTGATGCAGGATCTGGGCGGCACCTACCAGGCCGGGCTGGAGGCTGGATTGTATAGCGTCGAGCTGCGCATACCGTACCGTCCGGCCGGCGCCTGAGGTCTCAGCCACCCAGCAGGGTGGCGAAGGCAGCGATGCGCCGCTCGTAGGTTTCCAGTAGTTTCCACTCGATGACCGGCACGCGGGCGATGGCGTCGGCTGGCAGGCGATAGGCCTCGATGCGCTCGAGGGCCCTGGCCGAGGCCATGGCCGTTTCCTTGAGCAGGATGGATTCCTCGCCATAGATGCCGCCGGGACCGATTTGTTCCACTTCCATGTCGCCGAATGATACGGTGGCCTGTCCGGTCTTGATGAGGATCAGTTCGGGTTGGCTGCACTCGATGGTCGCTCCGGCGCTCAGCGTCAGGTCCGTCATGGAACGGGCGATGGCGCTGAGTACGGTGGAGGCTATCACGTCTCCAAACAGCCAGGAACTCTTCAGGGTGCGCATCCGCTCGTGGAAGCTGAGCGTGCTGTCCATCGAATAGTTGCGGGCTATGAAGCGCAGGTACAGTTCGGCCGGGATGCACAGTACCTGCAGGTAGCTGGCCGCCCGGAAGGTGTTTTCCGAGCAGCAGCCGGCCAGGACGCCGTACTCGCCGATGAAGGAGCCGGAGCTGGCGCTGTTGTGTAGGCCAGCCTCGGCGTCCAGCAGGTCGCCCACGCCGGAGAGCAGCAAGTAGACATGATGACAGGCGTCGTTGCGTCGCGTGACGTTGGCCCCGGCGTTATAGGAGCGCACTGGGCAATTGAGCAATACGGCTAGCTCGCTCTCCGGGGCTTCTGGGAAGTAGGCGGCCAGGTGGCGGGCCGCCGAGCGCATGGCGTAGTTCTGGGACGCGGCTATCAGGGTGTCCTCGGCGCCGAAGACGGTGGCCGAGCCGATTTCCTTTTCCTCGTCGGTTAAGTCCGTTTCCTTGTGGGCCACCAGAATCTTGGCGCTGGCATCCTTGGCGAAATCGGCCACGCTGCCGTGGATCATGCCGCCGCCGCCGTCGATCTTCTTGATGTCGGCCTTCATCAGGTACCAGTTGCGCACCCGTTCCTGCAGGCCGGGCCGGATGGCCGACTCGGTGGGGCCGCCCTTGAGTAGCTTCTGCAAGGTGCTAAAGGCGATGATATCGGCCAGGTGGCCGTAGGTGCGCCAGCCGCCTTCCCAAAAGACGCGGAAGTAGAAGGCCGTGGTTTCCACCGGGTGCGGCGACGGTATCGGCAAGACTTCCAGCCCGGAAAGGTCGTTCCATTCGCCGGCTACCAGGTCGATCGGCTCAAAGTGCGACTCGAAGCGCTGCGGCGATAGCCCCATCAGGTTGGCGGCCTTTTTCATGACCGACTGGCGGACCAGCGGCGTCGCGTAGAATTTGATGCGGTGGTCGGACCTGGCCAGGGCCGGCAGGCCGGCGAAATGGTCGTCGTGGGCGTGGGTCTGGAAGACGCCTTCGATTTCGCTGGCCGACAATCCAAGGGCCGTCAGGCTACGCAGGATATGCGGGCCGGCGTCAACCAGGTAGAGCTTGCCCTGGTAGCAGAGCAAGCTGGCCATGCAGGGGCGGTAGGGGTCCCAGCCGTCGCCTTCGCCGATATGGATGATCGAAAAATAGTTACGTTCCAGGTGATGGTAATCGAGGCGCACCGCCGGGCTGTATTCCACTCCGGCCGGCAGCCGGAGGTTGACCTCGAGCGACTGGTTAAGGTGGCGGATTTCGAAGACGTTCAACGCTTTGCGGCGGATGAAGACGCCGTTGCCGAGGTCGGCCTCGTCGCGGTCGAGGGCGATGGTGGCCAGCAGGGTGTCGATCGGTTCTAGCTTGCCAAAGGCGAAACGGGTTTTCAGTTCCAGGAGCTCGGCGGCCTCGTCGTCGTCCAGACCGGCTTGCTTGAGCTCGGCTGGATCGGTCAGGCCATGCTTGCCGACGTTCATATAGGCCAGTTGGGCGCGCAGCTGGTTGCTGCTGCCGACGATGAGCGGCTTTTGACCCTTGTTGTTGGGATGACCCGGGATGATCATGCCCTGGCGGTAGAACATCTGCAGCACCGGGAATTCGGCCAGGTTGGAGAAGCCGCCGTTCTGCGACGAGGTGTCGGCCAATAGGATGGCGTTCGGGCCGGTCTCGTACTCGCGCCCGTCCAGTTGACGCTTGACGATCAGCCCCTTCTGCATCAGATGCTTGACGGTGTCGGCCGGACAGCCGCATAGCAGGCGTAGGTTGACTTGCGGAATGGAGACCCAGTAGACGCCTTCACTGACTTTCATGCTTTCCATGCTGCCATTATAGCATAAGCGGCGCAGGCTGTCGCTGTGAGCGCTGCCTTTTTCGCTTGACTAAGTAACGGCCGCCTCCTACAATTTGCCGGCGGGCGGAATGCAGGCCGCATGGAGATAATTATGGAAGGTTACGTACAGGTTTATACCGGCAACGGCAAGGGCAAGACCACTGCGGCGCTGGGCTTGAGCCTACGGGCGGCGGCGGCTGGCAAGCAGGTGTTCATCGGTCAGTTCGTCAAGGGTATGCACTATAGCGAACTTGATATCATCGGTTCCATATCGGGCATCAGCCTCAAGCAATTCGGCCGCGGCTGCTTCATCAAGAATGAACCGTCGGCCGAGGACATAGTCGCCGCCCGGGCCGGCCTGGCCGAGATTGGCGAGATTTTGAAGGCTGGTCAGTATGGCGTCGTGGTGCTCGATGAGGCCAATATCGCCCTGCATTATGGATTGTTCACTTTTGTCGAGCTGTGGGCGTTGGTCGAGGGCCGGGCGCCCGGCGTCGAGGTGGTCATTACCGGACGCTACGCGCCAGACGAGCTGCTGGCTAAGGCCGACCTCGTCACCGAGATGCGCGAAATAAAACATTACTACCGGCAAGGCGTCGAAGCGCGGCTGGGCATCGAGAAATGAACCACAGCGCGGCGGGCGGCGTGTCCGGACTGTACCGGATTATCCTGGTTGACGACGAGGACGAGGTGCGCGGCCGCATTTCGTCGAAGATCTCGGAGGGCAGCGGCTTTGAAGTGGTGGCCACGGCCGGCAATGGCTACGACGCCCTGGAGCTCATCGAGCGGCACGCCCCGCACGTCGTCCTGACCGACATCAAGATGCCCTACATCGACGGCATCGAGCTGGCCGCGATCATCCGCCGCGAGTACCCGACGGTGCGCATCGGCTTCATTACCGGTTACGACGAGTTCGACTACGCGCGCGAGGCCATCGAGCTCAATGTCCGCAGTTACCTGACCAAGCCGCTTACCCAGGAAGACATCTCGCGCTTCCTGGGCAAGCTCAAGCAGGAGCTGGACTGCGAGATGGCCGAAAACTTGAGCCGGGAGGAAATTCGCCTGCGCTACGAGGCCAGCCTACCCTTGGCTATCGAGAACTGGTTCGTTTCCTGCCTGGCGGCGGGTAGCGCCGGCGGCCCGTCGTCCGGGGCCGGCCAGGCCGATATCGAGCAGCTGCGCCAACACGGCGTCTCGCTGGATGACGCGGCCTATCGGCTGGCGGCGGTGCAGGTGGAGCGCCAACCCGAGCACTGGGGAGCCATCGAGTACCAGAAGCTCAAACTGGCGGTACGCGCCCGCCTCGACCAGCTCCTGAAGCAAGAGCAGCACGAGCATTATCATTTTCCCTTCAACGATAGCCTGGTCTTCATTATCAAACAACAGGGATCGGCTTTCAGCCAGCAGCTGGACGTGCTGCTCAATCGCATGGTCAAGACCAATGAGATTTTTCTGTCAGTCGGCATCGACATCGGCGTCTCGGCGCTGCACCGCGACTTCCGGCAACTGGGTATGGCCTGGGAGGAAGCCGACCGCGCTTTGTCCAGCAGCCGTTTCGGGACGGTCAGCCGCATCGCTTACTTTGAGGAAGCCGCCATCCCGGCTGCCCCCGCCCTGCGTTTTGCCGAGGGCGACGCCAAGGGCCTGGAGCATTGCCTGCGCTACGCCGACGACCAGGCTCTAGCGGCCTTCCTCGATGACATGAAGCGGTCGGCGGCGGCCAGCGGCGGCGACAAGGCCAGCCTGTCCGCCTATATGCTCAATGTCGCCGCCATTCTGGTCAACTATGCGGCCACCTGCGGCGTCGAACTCAACGACCTACTCGGCGAGGATATCCTGGCCATCGTCCAGAAGCTGCGCGGCCTCGACCAGCTTTTCGGCTGGGTTCACAATCTGGCCACGCGCATCCGCGAGTGCGGTGTCAGCTCCCGGGCCAGCAATGCCCAAAGGCTGCTCGACTTGGCTATGGCCGGCATCCGCCGCAATTTCGCCGATCCAGAACTTACGATGGAAGGCTTGTGCGAGAGCCTGGCCATCAGTCCCTCCTATCTGGGGCAACTGTTCAAGAAATTCGCCGATACCAGCTTCGTGAAATTCCTGACAACGGTGCGCATGGAAAAGGCCAGAGAGCTGCTGGCCACCACCGGCGACCGGATCGTGGAGCTGGCCGCGGCCTGCGGCTACCGCGATGTCTACTACTTCAGCCACAGCTTCAAGAAGCATTACGGCGTATCGCCGAAGAAATACCGTGAAGAAACCGCCTGAGTGGTCGATATCGATCGGCTTTAATATTTTCATAACCACGCTGGGCATCGTGTTCGTGGCGTTGCTGCTAACGGGACTGGTTTTCCTGCTATTTTTTTCCGCCACCCTCAATGGATTGGTGGAACGCAACGCCCGCGAAATCAACAAGCAGATCGTCATGAATTTCGAGAGCTATATCAACAGCGTCATCGAGACGGCCAACTACATTGAATTCGCGTCCTACAACCGCGATCTGACAACCGAGGCGGCCGCGCTCAGCGAACTGTTGCGGCAGAACGTCAATCTGAAGCGCGACGTCCTGGCCATTTTCCTGTTCGATTCCACTGGCAACAAGGTGCTCGGCTCCGGCTTGGATGTGGCGCGGCGGGACTCGGTGGCCAGCCAGGCCTGGTTCCGGACTACCGTCGCCACTGACGGGGTCTTCCACTTCAATGATTGGCAGGCCAGTAGCCTGGTCGACAGCCGCGAAGATTTGGTCATCCCGGTTTCAAAATCGTTCGAGTTCCTGAACGGCGGGCGATTGGAGCGCGGCGTGCTGCTCATTGAGCTGAACAACGCCGGCCTGACCGACTTGGCCAGGAAGACCAACCTGGGCCGCGACGGCTTCCTGCTTATCGTCGACGAGGCTGGCTCGCTGCTCTACTCCTCCGAGGCCTCGCCTGATCGCCGGACCGCTCCGGCCCTGGCGGTGGTGGCTGACTTGTTCATGGGCGGGCAGCGTCACGACTTGGCCGGTACCGAGATGTTCGTCAACGTCAATACCCTCGGCCAAACCCGCTGGCGGATCGTCACTATCAGCAACGCCGACGAGAGCGCCGGCCTGGCTCGCCGCTTGATCGTTCTCTTGCTCTTTATACTGGCCGTCATCACTCTGCTGGCGGCGCTGTTCTCGGGCCTGATCTCGATGCGTCTGTCCAAGCCGATCAGCCAGCTTAAGTCGTCGATGCTCGAAATCGAGACCGGCAAGTTCATCGCGCCCATCGAGGTGCGTGGCCAGCGCGAGATCGTCTCCTTGGCCCATTCCTTCAACAGCATGATAGGCAAGCTGCAGGACCTGATGGCTCGCCTAGTCGACGAGCAGCAGGAGAAACGCAAGACCGAGCTGCGCGCCCTGCAAAACCAGATCAATCCGCATTTTCTCTATAATACCCTGGATTCGATAGTCTGGTTGGCCGAGCAGCAACGGAACAAGGATGTTATCGCTACCGTGGTGGCGTTGGCCCGGTTTTTCCGGATCAGTATTTCCAAGGGCCAGAATTTCATCAGCTTGGCGGAGGAAATGGAGCACGTCCGGCATTACCTGACCATCCAGTCCATCCGCTACGTCAATAAATTCACCTATGGTTTCGACGTGCCGGACGAGTTGCTGGCCGGCAAGGTCATGAAACTGGTGCTGCAGCCCCTGGTCGAGAATGCCATTTACCACGGAGTTGGCGGGGAGGGTGGCCATATCGCCATCGCCGCCAGGCAACGAGACGGATTTCTGGTGTTGTCCGTCACTAATACCGGTTACGGTATTAGTGATGAAAAAATAGCTTTATTGTGCAAAGCGATGCGCGGCACGGCCGAGAAGTCCAGCGTCGGCCTGCGCAATGTCTACCAACGCCTGAAGCTGTATTATGGCGAGTCGGCCGACATTCTGGTCGAGAGCCGCCCCGATGAAAGCACCACCATCAGTCTGCTGGTGCCGCTGGCCGGTCCCGAGGAGCGAAGCTGACATGAGAAACTCCACTGTGATAAGGGAATCATGGCCGACCAGTGGCCGGCTGGCCGCTTGGCCGGCTGGCGTGTTGATTGCGGCGTTGATGGCTCTGGCTGTCGCCGGCTGCGCCGGCGGCGATCCGCTGGTCGGCCTTTTCCTTTACAACGAGGCTGACCCCTATATCCTGGAATTCGGCCGCCAGATTCTAGGGGCCGCTCCCTCCGGCTTCGCCATCAAGAAATTCGACGCCGCCAATTCGCAGCCGATCCAGAATGAACAAATCGATAATTTCCTCGACCGCCGTCCCGATCTCCTGGTGGTCAATCCGGTAGACCGCCTGGGGGCTTACGCCATCATCCAGCGCGCCCGGTCCGCCGCGGTACCGGTCGTGTTCTTCAACCGCGAGCCGCTGGCGGCGGACATGGCGCTGTGGGACCGCGTCTGGTACGTCGGCGCCAAAGCCATCCAGTCGGGGCGCCTCCAGGCCGAGCTGGTCATCAAACTGTTCGGCGGCGATCCAGCTCACCTGAACGCCTTTGACCGCAATGGCGACAACGTCATCCAGGCGCTGATCCTGAAGGGCGAGCAAGGGCACCAGGACGCCGAGATCCGCACCCGGGAAGTACTGCACAGCTTTGAGGAGCGTGCCTTCCGGGTCGAGGTATTGGCTCTGGAGATAGCAAACTGGAACCAGGCCGAGGCCTACGAGAAGATCCACCACCTGTTGCGCCAATACCAGTCGGCCATCGAGCTGGTCATCTCCAACAACGATGCCATGGCTTTAGGCGCCATCAGCCGCATGCGCCAGAACGGCTGGTTCAATGACGCTGACGGCAATGGCGTGATTGACTCCCGCGACCCCGACTGGACGCCGGTGGTCGGCATCGACGGCTTGCGCGCCGCCGAGCAGGCCATCACGGAAGGTTACCTTTACGGCACCGTCAAGAATGACTCGCTGAGCATGGCGCTGGCCATCATCGAACTGGCTGAATTCCTGTTGGGTCGGCGCTCCGGCTCGAGTCTGTCGGCGACGGTCGAGGACGGCCGCTATATCTGGGTGGACTATACCCCCTACGTCTATCAGCCATGACCAACCGGCTTGTGGCGATAATTGTAAAAAGTCCGTCGATTTTTACATTGTGGGGCTCGCGGAAGGCCCTTAATATGGGAATAACAGGGATGCCCCAGGCATCCTTAATCCCCTCGAGGAGCATACCTATGAAACGAAGTATTACGTCGCTCGTCATGATGGCCCTGCTGGCCATTAGTCTGGTCAGCCTGTTCGTCGCCTGCGAAAAGAAGGACGATCAGATCGTCATCGGCGCCAACATCTACACCTTTGCCGACAATTTCATGAACGGCGTCATGAAGCCCGAGCTCGAGAGCTACGCCGCCGGCAAGGGCGTCCGCATCGAGATCGTCGATTCCGAGGGCCAGCAGGCCAAGCTGAATGACCAGGTTGACGTTTTTATCACTCGTAAGGTCGATGTCCTGGTGATCAACCTGGTTGACCCGGCCGCTGCCGGCACCATCATCGCCAAGGCTAAGGCCGCCGGCATCCCGCTGGTGCTGTTCAACAAGGAAGCTACCGAGCGCGGCGTCATGGCCAGCTACGACTATGTCTGGTACGTCGGCACCAATTCCGCCGAGTCCGGTATCATCCAGGGCCAGATGATGGTCGCCGACTGGCGCGCCAACCCGACCTGGGACCGCAACGCCGACGGTATCGTCCAGTATGTGCTGCTCAAGGGCGAGCCGGGCCATCCCGACGCCGAAGCCCGCACCGTCGAGTCCGTCCGCGCCTTCGTCGATGCCGGTCTCCAGGTAGAGCAGCTGGCGCTTGAGGCCGACCCGAACTGGTCTACCCAGCACGGCAACGACAAGATGGCCGCCTGGCTGACTTCCAGCTTCGGCAACCGGATCGAGCTGGTTATCTGTAACAACGATGGCATGGCCTTCGGCGCCATCAATGCCCTGAAAGCCGCCGGCGTCAGCCTGCCGATCTACGGCGTGGACGCCCTCGACCAGGCCCTGACCCACATTGCCGACGGCGAGATGAACGGCACCGTCCTCAACGACGGCGTCAACCAGAGCCGCGCCGCCCTCGATTTGGCCATCAACGCGGCTATGGGCCTTAGCGTAACCGAAGGCACCCGCTGGACGCTTTCCACTGACGGTAGCAAGGCCGTACGCGTCCCGTACCTGCCCGTTACCCCGAGCAACTACCAGGAATTCCGGAATTAAAAAATAACACGGACAGCATGACGCGGGCAGCGCGAGCTGCCCGCACTTTTGCTTTGAAGGGAGTGGCCCATGCCGGACAGCTTGTTGAGGATCAGTGGTTTATGCAAGGCCTTCTCCGGCGTGCGAGTGCTCAAGAACGTGCACCTGGAAGTCAACGCCGGCTCGGTGCACGCCCTGATGGGGGAGAACGGCGCCGGCAAATCAACGCTCATGAAATGCCTGTTCGGCATCTACCATCAGGACGCCGGCGAGTTTTTCCTCCAAGGGAAGCCTTTCAATTTCACCGACCCCAAGCATGCGCTGGAGAACGGCGTCTCCATGGTGCATCAGGAACTCAACCAGGTAACCAAGCGCTCCATCAGCGACAATATCTGGCTGGGCCGCTACCCTACCAAGGGTCCGTTCGTGGACGAGCGCAAGATGCGCCGCGACACGCTGGCCCTCTTTGAACGGCTGAAAATCCACCTTGATCCCGACATTCTCCTGCAGAACCTTTCGGTTTCGCAACGCCAGATGGTCGAGATCGCCAAGGCCGTATCTTACGACGCCAAGATCATCGTGCTCGACGAGCCGACGTCCTCCCTGACCGACAAGGAAGTGACGATGCTGTTCGAGATGATCCGCATGCTCAGGCAGCACGGTGTCGGCATTATCTACATTTCCCACAAGATGGACGAGATTTTCCAGATTGCCGACCAGGTGACGGTGCTGCGCGACGGCTGCTACATCGGCACTAAGGCCGTCCTAGACCTGACCATCGAGCAGCTTGTGAACATGATGGTCGGCCGCGACCTGGAAGACCGCTTCCCACCTAAGGTCAACCAGCCTAAGGATGTGCACCTCACGGTGCGCAAGTTGTGCACCAAGTACGAACCCTACCTGCGCGATATCGAGTTTGACTTGCGCTGCGGCGAGATACTGGGCATTTCCGGCCTGGTCGGCTCCGGCCGGACCGAGCTTCTGGAATCGCTCTTCGGCTGCCGCAGCCTGGATTCCGGCGAGGTGAAGGTCGACAACAAGGTGGTCAAAAACCATCACCCCAACCAGGCCATCCGTAACCGCTTCGCCTACCTGACCGAGGAGCGCCGCGAGACCGGCCTCTATCCGCTTTCCGACATCACCTTCAATACGACTATCGCCAATGTCGCCGCCTACCGCAACCGCCTCGGCTTGCTGCAGGATCGGCGGATGGAGAAAGATACCGACCTTCAGATTGAGGCTATGCACATCAAGACTCCAGGCAAGCGCGAGCTCATCCGCTCGCTGTCCGGCGGCAACCAGCAGAAAGTGATTATCGGGCGCTGGCTCTTGACCCAGCCCGACATCCTGCTCCTGGACGAACCGACGCGCGGCATCGACGTCGGCGCCAAGTACGAGATTTACCAGTTGATCATCAAGCTGGCAGCCAGCGGCAAGTCAGTCATCGTGGTCTCTTCCGAGATGCCGGAGCTGCTCGGCATCACCAACCGCATCCTGGTAATGAGCAACGGGCGCGTCGCCGGCATCGTCGATACCGACAAGACCAACCAAACGGAAATTTTCCACCTGGCCACTAAATATCTCAACAATTCGAAGGAGGCAGAAGTATGAGCCGCGGGAATCGGATCAAGCTTTCGGCCATGGGTAAGGAGCAATGGAAGGAACTGTTCGTCAAGAACGCCATCTACCTGGTTATTCTGGCCATCATCATTTTCATCATTGTCCGCGAGCCGGCTTTTCTGTCGCTCAATGTCTTCCGCAACATCCTGACCCAGAGCGCAGTCCGCCTGATACTGGCCTTCGGCGTCGGCGGCATCATCATCACCCAGGGTACCGACCTGTCGCTCGGCCGCATGGTTGGTTTCGCGGCCGTAATCACCGGTTCGCTCTTGCAGCGCGCCGATTACGCCTCGCGTTTTTACCCGGACTTGTCCCCCCTGCCGCTGTTCGTGCCGCTGCTTATTTCCTGCGCGGTTATTGCCTTCTTCAGCGCTATTAACGGCTTCGTGGTGGCCAAATTCAAGATTCACCCTTTCCTGGCCACCCTAGGCATGATGATTACCCTGTACGGCATCCTGTCCATCTACTTTGCCTCCGGCGCGCCTGGTCCGCAGCCAATTGGCGGCTTTGACCCGCGCTATACCGAATTCGTCATTGGCGAGACGCTGGGGGTGCCCAACCTGGTCATCTACGCCGTCATTGTCAGCATCGTAGTCTGGGTGCTCTGGAACAAAACCACCTTCGGCAAGAATCTGTACGCCGTCGGCGGCAATCCCGAGGCCGCCAAGGTGTCCGGCGTCAATGTGACCAAGACCATCGTGCTGGTCTACGTCATGGCCGGCGTGCTGTACGGCATCGGCGGTTTCCTAGAAGCTGCCCGCATCGGCAGCGCCAACAACGGTACCGGCTATGGCTATGAGCTGGACGCCATCGCCGCTTGCGTAGTGGGCGGCATCAGCTTCTCCGGCGGCATCGGCAAGGTGTCCGGCGCCATCACCGGCGTGCTCTTATTCACCATTATCAGCTATGGCATGACCTTTATCGGCATGGAACAATACTACCAGTATATCATCAAAGGCGTCATCATCGTCGCCGCGGTGGCCCTGGACGCCAAGAAATACCTCAAGAAAACCTGATTTCCTCTCGTTTCTCCTCCTTCCGGCGGTAGCGCGTTGCGTTATCGCCGGATCCTTTTGGCGACCGCATCGGTCCGTTGCCGTTCAAGGGGCGATGCAGTATTTTCAAAGAGTGTCGAAAAAGAAACCAACTCTAGTAAGAAATCGTCATGTCAGCGAGGATACCATGCCAAGCCGTTTGCCCAATTTGGTCGCCGTCCTGTTTTTTTCGCTGGTTGCCCGGCTGGCTTCCAACCAAGACCTTCCAGCGCCACAACTAGCCGTCGTTGACCCGGCGGCCTTTAACCGCCTGTGGCTAGCCGCGCAGGCCGCCTGGCAGCAGGGCGAGGACTACCAGGCCGGGCGGATGCGTATCCTGTCCGAGGACCTGGATAGCCGGGGGCGCGTCAGCTCGACTACCACCACCGAGCTGGCGCTGCGCTACGTAGGCGGCCAAACCGTCACCGAGGTGCTGTCGTCGATCAAGGATGGCCGCGACATCAGCGCCCAAACCCGGATCGAGTATGCCCGTCAGGACCGACGCAGCGCCGACGGCGGCGAAACCGGCGGCGCCTTCGGCGGCGGGTCGATGGCGGCGGCCGATATCCTACCCTTTGCGGCCCAGGCGGCCGATGCCTTGCGCCGCGCCGCGCCAGTCTTGCGCACCGGCCAGCTGGTGGTGCCGTACGAACTGGTGCGGCCCAAATTCGGCGCCGCTGGCGAACTGTTTTTCAATCCGGATGGCCACCCCCAACGGCTGGTCTACACCCTCAAACCCCTGCCGCCTTTCGTCAGCCGCTTTGACGGCGACATCGAGTTCCAGATCCTTCCAGACGGCGCCCTGGTGGTTTCGGCGGTCGGTTTCTCCGGCGAAGGCGGTTTTCTGCTGATCCGTAAATATTTCCGCGTTCGGATGGATTTTTCGGACTATCGCCGCCCGGACCTGCCGTCCGCGCCTTGACATTTTCCCGGAATGCTCCAGAATTGGGTATGCGGGACCAGTGACGGCCGCGTCGAGTTTCCAGCTAACCGCAAGCGACCCAAAGGAGATCCATCATGGCAGATGATACCAATGTAGCCGGCGCCTTCATCGATTCGCTGAAGCGCAACAACGCCAAGATCCGTGAAGACCGGGCAGCCACCATCGCCGAGGATGCCCAGTTGATCTACAAGCGCGAGGTCGAGGACTTGGCCCTGACCATCAAGAAACTGCGCCGCGAGCAGGAGAACATGCTTGACCTGAGTCCGGCCGAGGCGACCAGCCTGGTACTAGCCTCCGATTTCGACTCCAAGGATTACGTCGCCCGGGACCTCGAGCTGGCCGTCAAGATCCGCAACCTGGAGATCAAGCTGGAGCTGGCTCGCCAGCGCTACCAGTATCTCTTCGGCCAGACCTTGGAGGTGTAAAGTGGGCAACGGCGTCTTTTCATACAGCGCTTACGAATCGATCAAGGTCAGCAAGGGCTATTCAGGCAAGAGCCGCGAGCAGATTTTCGTGGCGCGCTCGATTGACCCGCAGATGGACCCCAAGGCGGTGACGGTGCGCGAATCGCGCGATTCGGAGGAGCATCCGGAGTCGCTGTCCATCATCGTGGCGCTTGACGTCACTGGCAGCATGGGTATGGTGCCCGAGCAGATTGTCAAGGAATCGTTGCCGGAGCTGGTCGGCACCATCATCGACGCCGGGATTCCCGACCCCCAGATCTTGTTCCTGGGCATTGGCGATTTCGTCTATGATAACGCTCCGCTCCAGATTGGCCAATTCGAGTCCTCGGCCGAACTGCTGGACCGCTGGTTGACGCGTGTCTGGCTGGAAGGCGGCGGCGGCGGCAACAACTGCGAATCGTACAACCTGGCCTGGCTGGTCGCGGCCCGCCACACGGCCATCGACTGCTGGGAGAAGCGCAAGCAAAAGGGTTTTGTCTTCACCATCGGCGACGAGCCGGTCAACCAGGACATCCCGGCCGAGATTATTGGCAAGTTGACTCCGGAAAAGCAGCCCGTGCGCATCAGCTCGGCGGACATGCTGGCCGAAGCCCGTCAGCGCTATAACGTCTACCACCTGCACCTCAACCATGATGCAGCCTCGGCCACCGCCGTGCGCCAGGCCGGCTGGCGCGACCTGATTGGCCAAGACATGATTATCCTGGACGACTACAAGCGCATCGCCCGGACCATCGCCCGCCTGGTTATCGACCGGCACAAACCGCACGCCAAACCGGCCAAGCCAGCTAAGCCTGGCGACGCCGAGCCAACTGTCGTGGACATGCTTTAGGAGCCTGTCGGATTTATGAACGCTAAAAGATATTTTGGGAGACAATGAAAGAAATGCTGATCAAACCAGTGCTTTTTGACCGGACTCGATGTTCTGCGGCGCAAAATCGGCTCGTCAATCGGGCCATACAGGAAGTATGGCCCTCAATCCGTGCCAATTTTTCACTCGCAGATCATTTTCGCCCGATCAAAATCCTAAGTCCGACAGGCTCCTAGGCGATGCAGGTTTCCATGGTCATCGATCTCGGATTCGGAGACGCCGGCAAGGGGCGCACCGTGGACTGGCTGTGCGCCCGGCGGCCGGAGTCCAGCTTGGTTATCCGTTACGGTGGCGGCCACCAGGTCGGCCATACGGTCTCCATCGGCGGGCTCGTCCATGTCTTCAGCAATTTTGGGGCCGGCAGTTTACGCGGCGTGCCGACCTGGTTTGGCCGCGACTGTACGGTCTTTCCGCCGGCCATCGCCGCCGAGCAGGCCGCCCTCACCGCTCTCCTGCCGCCCGGGAGCCCGTCGCCGGAGTTGGCCATCCATCCGCTAGCCAAAGTCTGCACGCCTTGGGACATCGCCTGGAACCGGGCGGCCGAGGCCGAGTTGGGGCACGGCTCCTGCGGCGTCGGTTTCGGCGCCACGGTGGAGCGCCATGCCGCCGGCGTGCCGCTCTACGCCAAGGACCTGGCCTTCGACTGGGTGGCGCGCCAGAAGCTGCAGGGTATCCGTTACTGGTATGGGCAACGGGCGGCGGCCTGGTCAGCCTCCGGCGACGACTTCGCCGGCTGCTTTGCCGCCGAGTGCGACAGCCTGGACCTTGATGCCTACCTGGCCCAGTGCCGGGCCGCCGCCGCCTGCTACCGGTTGGCTGGGCTGGAGGAATGCCTGGCGGGCAAGGATCATTTGGTTTTCGAGGGTCACCAGGGCCTGATGCTCGACCAGCATCACGGCATTTACCCCCATGTCACCTGGAGTTCCACCGGCAGCGCGCCGGCCCTGGCCTTGCTAGCCGGGCTGGCGGATTCCGGCGGTGGCGCCAACCAAGCCGGCTCAGCCTGGCGGGTTTGCCCGGTGGACCTCTACTGCGTCACCCGCTGCTACCAGACGCGCCACGGCCGCGGGCCGATGAGCTCCAGCCAACCAGTTGCCTTGGTGGCGGCGGACGCTGAGACCAACCGCGACAACGGATTTCAGGGGGCTTTCCGAAGCGCCGAGCTGGATCCCGAGTTGTTGGCTTACGCCCTGGTTTCGGACCGGGCCGAGCGGGCCGACCTGCCAGTCAAATTTGCAGTCCGCGAGAACCTGGTGGTCACCTGCCTGGATCAACGGCCCGGCTTTCGCCTGGCGGAACTGGTGCGACGGCTGGACTGGCCGCCCGATCGGGTTTATTATTCCCCGTCGGCCGATTCAGCGGCGCTGCGCGCCTTTTGCGGAAACAACCTCGACCTGGAGACACTATGAAAAAAAGCGCCGTGCTCACCACCAAGGTGCTCGGTACTACCTTCCTGACCATCATGCTCTGCGTGGTCACCTACACCTTCTTCATGCCCGCCGCCCTGGCCTACGATACATCGGCCAGGGACGACTTTATCAGGCGCATGCTGGCGGTGGGTGGCCTGTGTACCGTGTTGACCATGATCGTCGTCTACCTCATCTACTGCCCCATCGCCTCGGCCATGGTGGTCGGGCCATCGTTGCGCTTGCTCGATCCGGCGCGCTACCGCAAGGCCCTGGCGGCCCTCGGCGCCATCCCGCGCTTCCTGTTCTGGTTTGGCGCCTCGGCCTATCTGTTCGCCTTCCTCATCAATTTCACGGTCGACCTGGCCAAAGGCGCGCCGATGGAAGCGTGGGTGGCGGTGGTACGGATTATTTTTGCCAGTAGCTTTGGTTTCATCAACGGCATCGTCACCGCCCGGGTCATCAATATCGTCCTCATCCAGGCCCGGCTCGAATTGAAGGTCTTCGACATTTCGATACTCGGCCTCAAGCGGCTGGAAACGACCCGCGGCCGGCTGTTCTTGTCCGGGCTGGTGCTGTTTGTCTTTATTGGTGGCTTTGCCGGCGCCATCCTCTACGTTAACTGGGAAAATATTCAGAGCCTGGCGACGGAGCACTATCGGCTGGCTGTGGCGGCTGGCTTGGGGCAAGCGCCGGCCGGAGCGGCCTTCGCGGCCGGACTGCGCGCGGCCAGCCAGCCCCGCCTGGCCACCTCGTTGTCGCTGATCGGTATTTTAGTCGCCATAGCCGCGCTGCTTTTCCTCATCGTGCTCACCGAGATGCAGAAGCATATCAACAACCTGCGGCGACAGATAAAAGTCTACGCCACCGGCCAAATGGACCTGACCGCCCGCATCACCCTGATTAGCTTCGACGATATCGGCGAGATGACCAGCGGCTTCAATAGCATCATTACCAGCCTGGGCGGCAGCTTCCGAAAGCTGCGCAGCATGATCGCCGATCTGTTTGATGCCTCGGGTGCCGTCCGGCAGGCAGCGGCCGAATCCGTGACTCGCGCCGGCGCGGTCAACGGTCTACTAAGCGAGGTCGACGTCAGCAACGCCACCCAGGCGGTCGACGCCGTCCGCGTCATGGAATCCATCCGCGCCACGGAAGCCGGCCTGCGAACCGCCTTCAATGCCCTGATCGGCAAGTTCGATGGCTTGCGCGAGGTGCTGTCGTCGGCCCAGGCGGTCGACGAGATGCTGCGGCAGGAGGCCGCCAAGAGCGCCCGTTTCCAGGAGCGTTTCGGCCGCTTGATTGGCAACATCGAGGAGAGCCGCCAGGACCTGCAGGCTTCGGCCGCCAGTGCCCAGGAAATCAGCGACCTGGGCGGTCGGGTCAACGAGATCGCCGCCATCATCAGTGACATCGCCGACCGTACCAACTTGCTGGCCATGAATGCCTCGATCGAGGCGGCCCACGCCGGCAGCGCCGGCAAGGGATTTATCGTGGTGGCGCGCGAGATGAAAGTCTTGTCCGAAACCATCATCAAGTCGGCCAATGGCATATCCGGCTTGGTTGGAGCCATGGACCAGAGCAACGCCAAGGGCCGCGCCGTCCTGGACAGGATGGGACGGGTGGTGGCCAATCTGACCGGGGAAATCGAGGCCGCCCTCGATCAGGCCCAGGCCGACGCCGTCGAATCGGCCAAGCTGGCCTCCGGAGCCCGCCAGGCTTTGGGCTCGCTCGAAGCGGTGGCCACCATGGCGGCCGATTTGGAGCAGAGCGCCTTGACCACCGCGTCGGCCATCGGCGATATCTCGTCCATGATCCAGCGGGTCGACGATTCGCGCCTGCGTTCCCTGGGCCTCAATGGCAAGTTGCTGGCCGAGGCCAGACAAATCAACCAGGCGCTCGACGGCCTTAGCCACGGCATGGAGCAGGTGTTTACTAAGGTCAGCCAGCTGGAGGCCCAGGTGGCCAGGTACCAATTGTGAGCGGTCGGGGGCGAAGCTGATGCTCGGGCAGTCAATAATCCATAACGGCCGGTTGTGCCGGCTGGAGGAAGCCAGTTTCAACCTGGATGATATTGATATAACCTATGGCTACGGTTGCTACGAGGTGCTCAGGCTAAGCGACGGCCGGCTGTATTTCCCGGAATTTCATGAAGAGCGACTGCTGGCCTCGGCGCGCCTGTTAGGTTTTAAGCACGACCTGGTGGCCGGCCAGTTGGTGGCGGCGCTGCGTTCCCTTATAACGGCCAACGGGCTGGAGAACAGTACCATCAAGGTGATGCTGATAGCCCACGAAGACCGGCCAGCCGACTGGTACGCCTTCCAGCTGCCGCTGGTGGTGCCGCCGGCCGACGCCCACCGGGCCGGCGTCAGTTGCCTGCTCTACCATGGCGAACGGCCCTTCCCGACGGCCAAGAGCCTGGGCATGCTGCTGTCGACTATCGCCTTTCGCGAGGCCAAACGGCTGGGCTGCTACGACGCCTTGCTCATCAACCACCGCGGCCAGCTGACCGAGGGTACGCGCACTAATTTGTTTTGGCTGGACGCCGGCACGCCCGGTCTGGTCTTCACGCCACCGTCGGGCGACGTCCTGGCCGGCATCACCTGGCGCACGATCATCACCGCCCTGAGCGCGGCCGGCGTGACGGTGGAGGAGCGTCCGTTGTACCTGTCCGAGCTGCGGCAGGGAAAAGTGTCGCTGTTGATGACCAGCACCTCGAGCGATATCATCCCGGTGCGCGCCGTATACGGCTTGGCGGCGCCCGGAACGGCCAGCGAGCTGCCGTTGAACCCGGCTATACCGGATCTGCAACGGATTTACGGCGAATGGTTGGTGATTCAGGGCCTGAAGTGACGCGGACTTAATGTTGCGGGGTGGCTGGCCGCGCCGCCCGGTAGGCGTCGGTCGTATCCAGGTCCAGGAGGATGCCGCTTTCGCCGCATTCCAGGAAGGCGTGGGGTTGTGTCAGCAGGAAATCACGCAGGCGGCTGTCTGGTTCCAGCTTGTCCATGGCCGGCAGTAAACAGTAATCCAGCCAGACCGGGTGGCCGCTTGTACCACCGCAGGTCGGGAACAGGCTGAGCGGCCGGTCGGGGCCGGTAGCCGTTTCCTGAGCGGCCCGCTCTAGCAATAATTTAATAACACAAGGCTGCAGCAGTGGCATGTCGGCCGGCAGGATCAGGCAGCCGCCCTGCCCAGCGGCGCCACCGGGCTCGGCCAGCGCGGCGGCGGCGCGGACGCCATAGCGCACCGAACCGAGCATGCCGGCCTCCCAGTCGGGATTGCGGATTGTGTGCAGCTCTGGTCGCCCGGCCAGCAGCGCCTCCAACTCGGCCGCTCGGTAGCCGGTAACTATCAGCGCTTGGCAGCCAGCCTCCAATACAGCGTCAATAACCGTTTCGATGATGGTAGCCCGGCCCCAGGGCAACAGCGGCTTCCATTCCCCCATGCGCGAGGAGCGACCGGCGGCCGGAATAACGCACGCCGCCTTCATGGGTGGCTTAGTACAGCGCCGCGGGCACGGTCAGGGCGACGGGGCGTTTGGCGTGCAGGCAGCCATACAGGAACAGCTCCACCAGGATACGCTCCTGGCCGGAGCCAAGCGCCCGCAGTTGGATGTCGGTTTCGACGCCAAAGGCGAGCAGCTGTCGACAGAGTTTTTCCGGCCAGCGTCGCCGGGCGCTGTCGTAGACTGACAGCAACTTGCGCGAGGTGATGCGCAGACTGCGGGCGGCCTGCTCGAAGGGGTTGCCGTTGGCCATGGCCTCGTGCAGGCTGGCCAGGCGGCGCAGGCTCCAGAGCAGCCCGGCCATCAGGCTGACGCCGTTGCCTTCGCGTGAGGCCAAAATAGCCGACCAGGTTTCCAGGGCTTGTTCTAGGTTGCCGGTGGCCATGCGGTCAAACAGGCTGAAGGCGTCTTCGCTGCGGTTGTGGGCGATATAGCGCTCGATGTCGTCTTCGCCGATGCGGGCGCCGTGCGGGAAGAATAGCGCCAGCCGCGAGCATTCCAGGCGCAGGGCGTCGGTGTTGTTTTCCACCAGCTCCAGGATCAATTCCAGAGCCTCGGCGTCGATGTGAATGCCCTTGCCGGCGAAGTAATCGCCTACCCAGCGTTCCATCTCACCGCTAGACAGTTCCCAGAAGATTTTACGGGCTTCCTTGGGCAGGGCGTCTTCCAGTGTCTTGTCGATGCCATAGGTTTCAGACACCAGCACCAGGACGGTGTTGGCGGCCGGCTTGCGGATGTAGCCCAGTAAGGCCTGCACGTCGGCTTTACCCTTGATCTGCTCGGCCCCCATGTAGACGACGAATTTACCGACCGCGAAGAGCGAGCCGTTCATTAAGAGGTCGAGCAGTTGGCTGACACCGCAGTCCTGGGCATAGAGTTTATGGTTTTCCGGTTCTTCGCGCCAGGCTTGCAGGCATTGCTTGCGCAATTGGGCGATGAAATCGTTGCGGCGGCCGGTCTCCGGACCGCCCAGTAGGTGGACGCTCAGCATGTCAGTAGCTGCGGATGATGCCACGCAGCTTGCCGAGTATCCGCAAGTCCTGGGTGAAGATCGGGCTGAAGGCAGGATTTTCGGGCGCTAGGCGGATGCGGTCCTTTTCCTTGAAGAAACGTTTCAGGGTGACCGAGTCTTCAAGCATGGCCACGATGATGTCGCCGTTGACGGCAGTGGCCTTTTCTTCAATTATGGCGGTATCGCCGTCCAGGATGCCGGCGTTAATCATGCTGTCGCCGCGGACGCGCAGGGCGAAGCAGCTGCGGCTGCCTACCATGCTGCTGGGCACGGCGATGCAGTCGCGGACGCTGTCGTCGGCGAAGATCGGCTTGCCGGCCGCCACCTCGCCCAGCAGGGGCACTTGTACGGTGCCGTTTTCATCGCAATTTTTGCCTACAAGTTCCATGGTGCGGGAGCGGTGTTGGCCGCTCTTGATGCAACCCTTGCGTTCCAGCGCCTTGACATGGTCGTAGGCGCCTTTGACCGAGATGCAAAAATGCTCGGCAATCTCCCGCATGGTGGGTGGATAGGGCTTTGCCTTGATGTAGCCTTCGATGAAGGTCAGCACTTTTTGCTGTCGTTCGGTTAACGGTTTCATTCCCCTGCCTCAATCTGGTATTTCTTGATTTTAGCATGCAGGTTGCTGGCGTACATGCCGATCATTTCTGCCGCCCGGGATATATTATAACCGGCTCTGCGCAGATTGTGAACCAGATAATGGCGCTCAAAGCGGTCTTTGGCGTCGGAAAGTCGCATCTCCATCAGTTGGCAGAGCAGGGTATCGACCGCTTGGCCAGGGTTGAGGCCCGGAATCGGTTCCTGGCCGAGGACTTGCTGCACAGCCGTAGGGCCGATTTCGGCCTGGTCGACCATGATCACCAGCCGCTCCACCACATTGCGCAGTTCCCGGACATTGCCTGGCCAGGGATATTGGCGCAGTGTCTGGCAGGCCTCGCCGGAAAAGTAGTGGTGTTTGGCGCTTAGTTCGTCCAGGAAGCGGGCGGCTAGCGGTTCGATGTCTTCCAGCCGGTCGCGCAGGGCGGGCATATGCAGCGGAATGACGTTCAGGCGGAAGAACAGGTCCTCGCGGAAGCGTCCAGCGGCGATTTCGGCCGCCAGGTCCTTGTTGGTGGCGGCAATCACCCGGACGTCGACGTCGATGGCCTGTTCGCCGCCCAGGCGCTCGAAGCGCATGTCCTGGATGACGCGCAGTACCTTGGCCTGGGCTTGGGGCGACATGTCGGCGATCTCGTCCAGGAAGATGGTACCGCGGTGCGCCACCTCGAATTTGCCCTTGCGGCGCGCGGAGGCATCGGTAAAGGAGCCCTTCTCGTGGCCAAACAGCTCGCTTTCGATCAGGTTTTCAGGGATGGCGGCGCAATTGACGGCCACGAAGGGGCTGTTGGCCCGGTCCGAGCGCTCGTGGATGCTGCGGGCGGCCAACTCCTTGCCGGTACCGTTCTCGCCGGTAATCAGGACGCGGGCGTGGCTGGTGGCCGCTTGGTCGATCAGTTTCAGGATGGCCAGGATGGCCGGCGAAGTGCCGGTCAGCTGGTTGGGCGGCGGCGTCACTTGTTTGAGGCGGATGTTTTCGCGCCGCAGGTCGGCGATGGCCTTGGCGTTGCGTACGGCGGTCAGTAGCCGGTCGATGGACAGCGGTTTCTCAATAAAGTCGAAGGCGCCCAGCTTGACGGCGTTGACTGCCATGTCAATGCTGGCGTGCCCGGAAATGACGATGGTTTCGATGTCCGGCCACTGTTCCTTGATGGCCTTGAGCACGTCGATGCCGCCCATGCGCGGCAGCCAGACATCGAGGATGACTACATCAACAGTCTCGTCGATCAGTACCTGCAGCCCGCTTGGGCCGTCTTCGGCAGTGAGGACGCGGTACTTTTCGTCTTCCAGGATGTCCCGTACCGTGTTCCGGATGCCGGGTTCATCGTCGATTACCAGGATCGCATCCATGCTGTGGCGTGTCTCCGTTTTCTCAGGCGGGCAGTCCGGTGACGGTGCCGGCCGGCGGCTGGTTGGGCAGGCTGGCGCTGCCCAACCCGATTTCAGGCGGCGGCGGCAGCGGCGCTTCGTCGATCGGCAAGTCGATATAAAAAACCGTACCCTGCCCGATGGCCGATTCGAGGCGAATGGAGCCGCCGTGGCTGTTGATGACATGCTCAACTACGGCCAGTCCCAGGCCGGTGCCTTGTTGCTTGGTGGTGTAGTAGGGCGAAAAAACCTTGTCTTGCAGTTCGGGCGGGATGCCGCGGCCGTTGTCGCGCAACTGGATCCTACAATAACGCGATTCCGCCGTTTTGACAAGGTCGGCCCGGATTTCGACCCGTCCCTGGCTGTCGCAGGCGTCGGCGGCGTTGGTAATCAGGTTACTGAGGGCCTGCTTGAGATAGCCGCGATCGGCCTTCAGCACGATCGAGTCCGGAATGCCACTGGTAATGAATTGCATATTCGGCAGTGAGGCTGAGTAGAGTAGGACAGTCTCGCCCACCAGGTCGGCCAGCCGCAACCAGTTTTTCTGGGCTTCCGGCAGGCGGGCGAAGGCCTGGAAGTCGCTCAGCAGGTTTTCCATGTTGGAGGTTTCCTGGACGATGGCGATCATCGATTTTTCCAGGATATCGCCGACGGTGGCCGGATCATTGCGGTAGCGGCGCAGCACCCGCTCGGCCGACAGCTTAATGGGCGTTAACGGGTTGCGTAGTTCGTGCGCCAGGCGGCGGGCGATGTCGCGCCAGACGCCAATCTTCTCGTTGCGCAGCTCGTCGTCGCGGTGGCGGTCGAGCTGATCCAGCATGCTGTTGAATTCGTCTATCAGGCGGCCGCTTTCATCGACCTGGTTGGTAAGCAGTTTGCTGTGGCCTTGGCCGGACTTGACGCGCCGGAAGGCGCCTTCCAGGGCGCTGATCGGCCGTAGCAGCATATCGCTGGCCGCCAGGGCAAAGAGCATGGCCAGGGTTAACAGCGGCACAATAACAATGGAAACGAAGAAAACCAGGTAGAGGGCAAAGGGCTGATCCCGGCCGTCGTAGGTGGTAAGGCCGGTGCGGGCGGCGGTCAGCTGTTCGGCGCCGCCGTCCAACTCGCCGGGGTAGCGCAGGGCGACGATGGCGCTGACCGGCTGGCCGTCGGCCGTTAGCCCGATATTCCTGATAAAGTAGCGGGCCCAGCTGGCGTCGTTGCTGGCTAGGCGGGGCAGGAAGGCCGCTTCGCCGCCGGGCAGCGGGGTTTCGGGCGTCTGGGCGGCCTGGACGCCGGAGAAGTCCAGGACACGGTGCCGGATGCGCAGTTCCAGCGCCTCGATAGCCGGGTCGAAGCGTTGCAGGTCGGCCAAGAGCGCGGCCGGATTTGCCCCGATCCGGGCATAGCTTTCCGGCAGCCGCGTCTCGGCGATATTGCGCAGCGTCAGCTCTCGCGTCTGGTAGTAGTGGAGGGCCAGCTCGAAGCCGGCGCTTAGGGCGTCGCGCATTGTCCGGGTGGCCGGTAGCTCGATGGCGCGCAGGGTTAGGAGGCTCATGAACAACACGGCCGGGGCGGCCGCCAGCATGATGGCCGCCAGGAACAGCACTACCAGCTTGAGGCGCAGGCGCGAACCCCAGACGCCCTGGGCCAGTTGCCGGAAAAAGCGCAGCAGACTGGTCACGAAGATGCCCAGCAGGGCCAACGGCAGCAGCAACAGCAGGCTGGCGGTCATGCCGCGGTTGAAATCCGGCAACCCGGTGGCGTCTTGCAAGGCCTGACGCACCAGCAGGAAGGCGGCCAAGAGGCTGATACTGTATATGATGGCGACAATGGCGATCTCGGGAATGCGGCGACGGCCCTTGGCGCCGGTGATCATCAGGCGGTTCCGGGGTTACCGGGTCGGCAGAAGGATTTCATTCTTCTTCGAAACGGCGCTCGAACAACATGAAGACGGCTTCGGCGGCGGCGCCTTCGTCGTCACCCTCGGCAATAATGCGAAGCTGGGTATCAAAGCCGGCCCCCAGGGTGATGATGCCCATGATGCTCTTGGCGTTGATGCGGGTACTGCCCTTTTCCAGGAAAATCCGTGACTTGAATTTGCCGGCGGTCTGGACAATCATGGCGGCCGGTCGGGCATGGATGCCGGCGCGGTTTTTTATGGTAATCAGCTTCTCGGTCATAGTGCTCTCCAGACTGACGTTCGTCCGTGGCTGTTAACCGCGGCGGGTTCGGGCGTCGGCTGCCCGGAAGCATGGTGTCGGCACGTCAAATCGAATCGTCTCTGCCAAAGTATACGGCACGGGCGCTCTCGCTCTCAAGCCACCGGAGGATGTTTTTATTGAATTCTTGCGCCGAATGATAGCCCATTTTCTTGAGACGCTCGTTCATGGCGGCGGTTTCGATGATGATTGGGATGTTTCGCCCCGGTTTTACCGGGATATCGAGGTGCGGGATGTGGACATCCAGGATGGCCTGGGTCTTTTCGTCAGTGCCGATGCGGTCATACACCTTGTTGGTGTCCCATTCCTCGAGATTGCAGATCAACTGGACTTGCTTCTTGTCGCGGATGGCGCGCACGCCGAACAGGTGGGTGACATTGATGATGCCCAGCCCGCGGATTTCCATGTGGTGGCCGATGACTTTGTTGGCGCCGGAGCCCATCAGAATGTTGCCGGAGACGCAGCGAATCTCGACCACGTCGTCGGCTACCAGGCGGTGGCCGCGCTCGATCAGCTCGAGGGCCGTCTCGCTCTTGCCGACGCCGGAATCGCCGGTGAGCAGGATGCCGATGCCGTAGACCTCGACCAGGACGCCGTGGACGGTGGTTTTAGGCGCGAAGACGCCCGACAGCACCCGCATCAGCCGGTTCATGAACTCGGTAGACGACAGATCGGTAATCAGGACCGGGCAGTCGCGTTCCTCGGCCAAGGCCAGGAACTCCTTCTCCGGCATGGCGCCGTTGGTGAAGATGAAACAAGGAATATCGTAGCCGAAGAGTGTTGTCAGATTGGCGCTTTTGTTTTCGTCAAACAGTTTGCGGATGTAGGCGTTCTCGCCCAGACCCATCACCTGCACCCGTTGCCAGGCGAAATTTTCGTAGAACCCAGACAGCGCCAGGCCTGGCCGGTTGATGTCGGGTAGGTTGATGACCCGTCCTAGCCCCTTGCGCCCGGCAATGCAGCGCAATTGTAGGTCGTCGTGGTCCTTGAGGTCCATATCCAACAAGTCTAGGACGGTAAAATCCTTGGTTTCAATCATGATGCGCCATTTTATAGTATCCAGCCGGCTTTGGCAACGCTGCTAATGATGACCGGTCCGGGGCCAGTCGCGTGGAATTGGCTTGCCGGGCGGGGCCTTCTTGCTTTACAATGCCGCCCATGACACACACACAACCAAAGGACGGAGCCGCCAAGGGCGGTTCCACGGGTCGGGAAAAGGTCGGCGCGCTGCCGGACGGTCTTCCCAAGAAAAACTTCTTGCCGGTGCTATCCGGACTCTTTGTCGGCGTTCTGGTGATATCCAACATCCTGGCCACCAAGATGGTCCAGCTCGGGCCCTTCGTTTTCGATGGTGGCACGCTGCTGTTCCCGCTGTCCTACATCTTCGGCGATGTTTTGACCGAAGTGTACGGCTACAAGGATTCGCGCAAGGTAATCTGGACCGGCTTGCTGATGCTGGTGCTGATGTCGGCCAACACGTGGCTGATCGGGGTGCTGCCGGCCGAACCCAGCTGGCCTTTCCAGGCTGACTTCGACCACCTGCTGCTGCCTCTGCCGCGCATCGCCCTGGCCAGTATCGTGGCCTATTTTGCGGGCGAATATTCCAACTCGGTCGTCTTGTCCCGCCTCAAGATCCGGTTCAAAGGCCGCTATCTGTGGGTGCGGACCATCGGTTCTACCCTGGTTGGCCAGGCACTCGACACCCTGTTGTTCGTGCTAATCGCCTTCTATGGGCTCTACCCCCTGCCGGTGTTGATAGCCATGGTGCTATCCAATTATCTGTTCAAGACGACCATCGAGGCGGCCTTCACGCCGCTGACCTACTTGGCGGTTGGCGCCGTCAAGAAGGCCGAACACAGCGATGCCTACGATTACGGCGAGCACTACAATCCCTTGCCGCGCGGTTGATCCGCGCTGATTAATTGACTCAGGCGGCGTCCGGGTCAGTCAGGCGCCTGGCCGCTTCCCTCTGGAACGGCCGGGTAGCCTGCTGCCTGCCCCTGTCCCCACCTTGCCCGGGTATGCTATCCTGCCGGCCATGAGCGATGAAAGCGAAGCGGCCAGCCTGACGGCCGACGACAGTGCTGGCCAGACGCGCGGCCAGGCCATGATGCGCGAAAGCGGCAAGCTTTCCTTGTTGACCATGGTATCCCGCATCCTTGGACTGCTGCGCGAGATGACCCGCGCCACCCTGATGGGCACCTCGCCGCTGGGCGAATCGTTCACCGTGGCCTACAACACCCCCAACCTGTTCCGTAAACTGTTGGCCGAGGGCGCCATGTCCACGGCCTTCATTCCTACCATGAAGGGCTACTTTGCCGCCGGCGACGACAAGAGTAGCCAGGATTTTCTCTCGGCCACCTTCACCGTCTTGAGCCTGGTGACGGGCTTGGTGGTAGCGGCCGGCATCGCCGGAGCCTATTACATCGCCGCTACCTACGGCATCATGAGCGCCGACGCCAGCGTAGCCCATGATATTGGCGAGACGGCCTTCCTGATCCGCCTGATGTTTCCTTATTTGGCGCTGGTCTCGGTGGCGGCCTTTTTTCAGGGTATTTTAAACGCCCACGGCGTGTTTGTGCCGTCGGGTATCGGCCCCATCCTGTTCAACCTCAGCTTCCTGCTAGTGCCGCCCTTACTGGTGCTGTGGGTGCCCAATCCGGCGCGGGCCATGGCGCTGGGCGTCCTAGTCGGTGGTTTGCTCCAGGCGGCCTGCCAATTGCCGGCGCTTATCAAGCTCGGCGTCCGTTTTCGCTTCGTCGGCCTGAAGTCCGCCTTCGGCAACCCGGGCATGAAGCGGGTGCTGCTACTAATGCTGCCGACGTTGCTGGGGATGGCCGTCTACGAGCTTAACGCCTTTGTGTCCACTGGTCTGGCTTATGGTGTCGGCGCGGCTACCAGCATCCAGTTGTCGCTGCGATTGCAGGAGCTAATTCTGGGGCTGTTCGTGGTTTCCATCGGCACCGTCATGCTGCCGGAGCTGGCCGGCTTGGCCATCGGCCAGGCCTGGGAACGTTTCGTCGACCGCTTCAAGCGCTCTATGGAGGCGGTGGTGCTGGTTACCATGCCGGTGGTGGTTTTTGCCAGCCTGCAGCGGCAGAATATCGTGGCGCTGCTCTTTCAAAGCGGCGCCTTTACGGCTGAGTCGGTACGGCTAACGGCCGAAATTTTCCTATACCATTGCCTGGGTTTACTGTTCATCGCCCTCAATCGCATTATCGCGCCGGCTTTCTACGCCCTCAAGGATACCCGCAACCCGGCCTGGGCCGGTAGTGCCGCCTTTTTGCTCAATATGTTGCTGGCCTGGCAATTTTCGCGGCATTTTCAGGGTTATGGCATCGCCTTGGCCCTGTCGGTGGCCAGTGCCCTCAATACTGTCATTTTGGTTTTGATGTTTCTACGTAAAAAGGTGGCTGGGGCGGGGCCGGCCTTCCTGGCCGTGCTGCTGTATAGTCTTAAGCTACTGCTGCTGTCGGTACTGGCGGCGGTGCCGGTCTGGTTGCTGGGCCCGGTTGTGCAGCGCGGCTTTGCCGGTTTCAGTTCGCGGCTACTGTTTGCCGGGGCACCGCTGCTCATCGCTACGCTGATGTATGGCGTGGTCGGCATCGCTTTGCTGCTGTTGACCAGGGATCCGGTGGCGGCTTACCTGCTTAACGCCTTGCAGCGACGCAAGAAGCGTTCCAATCGAAATTGATTTACGTCTTTTTCGCCAATCCTCTTGACAAAATCCGTCCAGATTGATAATGTACCACCGCTATTGCGCCCTTGTAGCTCAGTCGGTAGAGCACATCCATGGTAAGGATGAGGTCAACGGTTCGATTCCGTTCGAGGGCTTATTTCAGGCAGGACTGGTTGATTTCAAGTGCGCGATTTGAAGTGTCTGGGTTCAGTGTCGTTTTTGATGGCGCATTCCAGGCTCTTTTTTTTACGGTTGGCGGCTCGCTGGCCAGCGTACTTGGCTGATCGACCACGAATGGCCTGCGAGAGATCGCGCGGAAGGATATTGTATGGCTACCAAGAAGAAGCAGACTATCGAAATTATCGCCCTTGCCTGCAGCGAATGCAAGCGACGGAATTATACCACCACCAAGAACCGCAAGACCCAGCAAGAGAAGCTGGAGCTTTCCAAGTATTGCAAGTGGGACCGCAAGCATACTCTCCATAAGGAAACCAAGGTAAAATAAGCCTGGAATGGCGTTGTCGGTTACCGTAGCCGGAACGTCGGGTCTTGCAGGCGCCTGATTGCCTGCACGGACGGCCTTGGGCCGGTCTGTACCTAGGCCAGTAGCTCTAATGGTAGAGCGTCGGTCTCCAAAACCGAATGTTGAGGGTTCGAGTCCTTCCTGGCCTGTAGTTTTCGGTTTCCCTAGGTACGGTTTTTTCGCCGGTAGCGTGTCGTTTTGGGCGGCGGGCTGTCGGGTCGCTTATTTTCGGCAAGGAGTCAATATGAAAAAGCTGATACAATTCGTCAAGGATTGCGTGGGTGAACTTAAGAAGGTGGTTTGGCCGACGCGTGATAGCGTCATTGCCTCCACCAAGGTGGTTATTTTCTCCACCGTTCTGGTTGCCGCCTTCCTGTTCGCGATTGAGTCGCTGTGGGTCAAATTGCTCGATCTGGTTCTGTAAGGCTGGATGCAATATGGCAAAAGCCTGGTACGTGCTCCATGTATACTCCGGTTACGAAGCCAAGATTGAAAAGACGCTCCGGGTTTTGATCGCTAATGGCGAGCTGGATCCGGCCGTGCTTGTCGATATAAAGATTCCCAGCGAAGACGTGGTGGATATCAAGGACGGCAAGCGCCGCACCAGTCAGCGCAAGATGCTGCCTGGCTACCTGCTGGTCGAGATGGATCTGCCTGAAACCGACTGGAAGTCTACCTGTTCTACCATCAAAAAGGTCAATGGCGTCACCGGCTTTGTCGGCGCCGCCGGGCAACACAAGCCAGCCGCTATCTCGGCCGAGGAAGCCCGCCAGATACTGCAGCGCTCCGGTGACATCAAAGGCGAGAAGCCTGTCAAGTCGCGCCAGAATTTCGCGGTCGGCGAGCAGGTCAAGATCATCGAGGGGCCGTTCGAGACGTTCTCCGGCACCATCGAGGAAGTCATGCAGGACAAGAGCAAGCTGCGCGTCATGGTCGGAATCTTCGGGCGGGCTACGCCGGTTGAGGTCGACATGCTGCAGGTGGAGAAAGTTTAAGTAAAAGCTGGAATTGGCCCAGGTGGTCGTTCTGGCCTTGTCAATTTCATACGGGAGTATCGGCGGATCGCCAGATACTCCCGTTCCTTGCCCTTCGGGCGTGCCCATGGGGCAAACGTGATCTTTTAATGCAGCGTTTCAAGCGCTTCTCATAGAACGGTATGGATGTGTCGGATGGCCGCAAGGCTGCCGACCTCTCCGCATGATGGGAGTCTTTCGCCTCTGCGGCCGCTGTGCGGTCGCAGGCTGCCGGGCGCAAGACGCTATCTCCGGCTCCCGAATCCGCCTGGCGGATCGGACCGGAGCTTCCGGCCATAGGGCTGGAAGTACCACGAAAGGAGTCTAGTATGGCAAAGAAAGTGGTCACCGCAATCGTCAAGTTGCAGTGCCCGGCCGGTAAGGCGACGCCGGCCCCGCCCGTCGGACCGGCGCTCGGCCCGCACGGCGTCAGTGCGCCCCAGTTCTGTCAGCAATTCAATGACAGGACCAAGTCGATGGAAACAGGTCTGATTATTCCGGCCCTGATTACCATCTACAAAGACAAGACCTTCACCTTCATCCTCAAGACCCCGCCGGCCTCGGTGCTCATCAAGCGCGCCATTGGCCTGGAAAAGGGTTCGCCGGTGCCGCACAAGCAGAAGGTGGCCAAGATCTCCCACGCCAAGATCACCGAGATCGCCCAGCTGAAGCTCAAGGATCTGAGCGCCAACGATATCGCGGCCGCGGAGAAGATCATTGCCGGAACTGCCCGCAGTATGGGCGTGGAAGTGGAGTGGTGAGCATGAAGCATGGCAAGAAATACCGCGATGCGGTTAAAAAAGTGGACGCCACGAAGGCTTACGAGGTCGCTGAGGCCTGCAAGTTGGTCCAGGACATCAAGACGGCCAAATTCGACGAGACGGTCGAGATTCACGTTCGGGTCAACCTGAAGAAGAGCCAGACGGTACGCGACACGGTCGTGTTGCCGCACCAGTTCCGCGCCGAGAAGCGCGTGCTGGTATTCTGCAAGCCCGATAAGGAAAAAGAAGCCCTGGAAGCCGGCGCCACCTTTGCCGGTTCGGACGTCCTGGTCGAGAAGATCAAGGGCGGCTGGATGGATTTCGATATCGCCGTAGCCACTCCGGACATGATGAAGGACGTTGGTCGCCTCGGTATGGTACTGGGCCGCAAGGGCCTGATGCCTAATCCCAAGACCGGCACCGTCACCTTTGACATCAAGGCCGCCATCAACGAGCTCAAGAAGGGCCGCATCGAGTTCCGCGCCGACAAGGCCGGTATCGTGCATCTGGCCATCGGCAAGGCGTCTATGGCGCCGGCCAGCCTGGCCGAGAACGTCCAGATCCTGATCGACGAAGTCACCCGCAAGCGTCCGGCGGATGCCAAGGGCGAATTCGTGCAGTCCATCTACCTGGCTTCCACGATGGGTCCCAGCGTCAAGGTCGCCTTAGCGAAGGCAGAGAGGTAAACTATGGCTATTCGTGGAAAGACACTGCAACCGGCCAAGGTTTCCGCCCTTGAGGCGGTTACCGAGCAGATCAAGCAGAGCCGCGATTTTATCTTCACCGATTATCGTGGCCTCAGCGTGGAGCAGATCACTGCCCTGCGCGACCAGCTCCGCGCCAAGAACGCGGAATATCATGTTATTAAGAACAATTTCGCCCGCATCGCCTTCGAGAAGATGGCTTTCCCGGACGTCGCCTCGTACCTGACCGGTCCGACCGCCATCGCCTTCGCCACGACCGACTCCAATGAAGTCGCCAAGGTGATCGTCGAATTTGCCAAGGAAAACCCGGTTAAGCTCAAGGGCGGTATTGTCGAGAAATCCGTCTACGACAACAAGATGATGGAAGCCTTCTCCAGGTTGCCGGGCAAAAACCAGCTCATCTCGATGTTGATGAGCGCCATGAACGCCCCGTTGCAGAACCTGGTCTACGCCATCAACGGCGTGCCCACCAAGTTGGTGCGCACCCTGCAGGCCGTAGCCGACCAAAAGGCCGCCGTCGCCAGCTAAAGTTTTTGTGAACCACGCGGTCAGGCTTCGGGAATGCTGCCGTTCCTGTCCGCTTAACAGGACCCTCGCGGGTCCGGTCGTTTCGATGAAACGGCAATCGTTTTTCGCCATAAGGAGAAGATAATATGGCAGCACTCACGACTGATCAGATTCTGGACGCCATTGCCAACATGACCGTCCTCGAGGTTTCCGTCCTCGTCAAAGCCATGGAAGAGAAGTTCGGCGTTACCGCCGCCGCCCCGGTCGCCATGGCCGCCGGCCCCGCCGCCGCCGCCGCACCCGTCGAAGAGCAGACCGAGTTCACCGTCATCCTCAAGGGTGGCGTACCGGCCGACAAGAAGATCTCGGTTATCAAGGAAGTCCGCACCATTACCGGTCTGGGCCTCAAGGAAGCCAAGGATCTGGTCGAAGCTGGCGACAAGCCGCTTAAGGAAGGCATTCCGAAGGCTGAAGCCGAGAAGATCAAGAAATCCATCGCCGAGGCTGGTGGCGCTGTTGACATTAAATAAGGTCCTAACCTTATAAGCCGACTCATACCGCAGGTGACAGCTTCGGCTGTTGCCTGCGGTGTATTCATGTCCTGGGAGCGTTTGGCCGATGCAAACCTTCCTTTCCGATCCGTTCCCGGCGCCGTGCCCAGGCCCGCCCCGGGATTTTACGATGTAAAAAAATCGCCCGATTTTTGACAGGGGGTAATGATGGCCTATACCGAACACAAGATTGTCCGCAAGTACGTCGGAAAAGATTATAAGGAAGCGCGCGAGCTCCCCAATCTTATAGATATCCAGCTTTCCAGTTTCGAGCGTTTCCTGCAGCGCGACAAGGTCCTCGAGGGCAACGCACCCGATACTCAGGGCCTTGAAGAAGTATTCCGGACCACCTTCCCCATCGAAAGCCCCAACGGCGACATGCTCCTTGAATATGAACATTATCAGCTGGATGCATCGGCGATAAAATACAGTGAATTTGAATGCAAGCAAAAAGGCATCACCTACGCCATCCCCTTGAAGGCGCGTATCAACCTGGTCTTTCAGAAGACCGGCGAGATTCGCCAGAAGGATATCTACCTCGGTGACATTCCCTTAATGACCGACCGCGGTACCTTCATCATCAACGGCGCCGAGCGCGTCGTGGTGTCGCAGATTCACCGCTCGCCGGGTGTCATCTTCTGCCATGAGAAAGGCGTTTACAGCGCTCGCATTATCCCGTACCGCGGCTCCTGGCTGGAATTCGAGATCGACCAAAAAAAGGAACTGATCTACGCCAAGATCGACCGCAAGAAGCGCATTCTTGGCACCATGTTCCTGCGCGCCATCGGACTCGAAACCCGCGAGGATATCATCGCCGCCTTCTACGGCACCAAGAGCATCAAGCTGTCGGCCGTCCGCGAAGACCGCGACGCCGCCGTCGGCTGCATTCTGGCCAAGGCGGTCCATGTCGAACAGGACGGCGAGACACGCAAAGCCTACCGGGCCGGCGAGAAGTTGCACCTCCACGACGTCGATGAGTTGGTAGCCCTCGGCATAACCACCGTCGAAGTGGTGGACTTTACCGACCGCGACGGCCTGCACTGGAACATGATCCTTAACTGCTTGGAGCGCGAGGATATCAAGCTGGTCAAGGACGATCCCGACCAGGACGAACCCAGCCGCTCCGACGCCCTGTCCGCCGTCTACGCCACCCTGATGCCCGGCGAGCCGATTACCATCGAGAACGCCGAGCGCGACCTGCACAGCCTGTTCTTCAGCACCCGCCGCTACGACCTCGGGAAGGTCGGCCGCTACAAGCTGAACAAGAAATTCGACTATGAGGTGCCGGTAAAGGACTTCACGCTGGTACGTGAAGATATTATCGCCACCATGAAATACCTGATGACCGTCTACTACGGCGAGAATAACCTGGACGACATCGACCATCTGGGCAACCGCCGCATCCGCTCGGTCGGCGAGCTTCTGGCCAACGTCATGAAGAGCGCCTTCAGCCGCATGGAGCGCATCGCCAAGGAGCGCATGAGCCTGAAGGAGACCGATACCATCCGGCCGCAGGACCTCATCTCCATTAAGCCGATCGTCGCCGCCATCAAGGAATTCTTCGGTTCCAGCCAGCTGTCCCAGTTCATGGACCAGGTTAACCCGCTGGCCGAGCTAACCCATAAACGCCGCCTCAACGCCCTGGGGCCCGGCGGCCTGTCCCGTGACCGCGCCGGCTTCGAAGTGCGCGACGTCCACTATACCCACTATGGCCGCATGTGCCCCATCGAGACGCCGGAAGGCCCGAACATCGGCCTGATCGTCTCGTTGGCCAGCTATACCACCGTCAACGAATACGGCTTCCTGGAGACTCCCTACCGCAAGGTCATCGATGGCAAGGCCACCACCGACGTCGAGTTCCTGTCGGCCATGGACGAGGATAAATACTTCATCGCCCAGGCCAGCGCCCGCGTCGATGACGCCGGCGTCTTCGAGAGCGACAGCGTTTCCTGCCGCCACCAGGGCGACTATACCACCCGCCGCCCCGACGAGCTGCAGTACATGGACGTCTCGCCCAAGCAGATCATTTCGGTCTCGGCCGCCCTCATCCCCTTCCTGGAACACGACGACGCCAACCGCGCCTTGATGGGCTCCAACATGCAGCGCCAGGCCGTTCCCCTCATCTTCACCGACCCGCCGCGCGTCGGTACCGGCATGGAAAGCAAGATTGCCTATGACTCCGGCGTGCTGCTCAAGGCCAAGCGCGCCGGCAAGATCGCCTTCGTCGACGCCTTCCGGATCCACGTCCAGCCGGACGAAGCCCCCGAAGCGCGCGACGAATACCTGCTCATCAAGTATCAGCGCACCAACCAGGATACCTGCTACAATCAGCGGCCAATCGTCAAGCTGGACGAGAAGGTGCTTAAGGGCCAGGTCATCGCCGACGGCCCGGCCACCAAGGACGGCGAGCTGGCCCTCGGCCGCAACATCGTCGCCGGCTTCGTGCCGTGGAACGGCTACAATTACGAAGACGCCATCCTGATCTCCGAACGCGTGGTGCGTGAAGACATGTTCACCTCCATCCACATTAAGGAATATCAGATCGAGGTGCGCGAGACCAAGCTTGGCCCGGAACGCATCACCCGCGACATTCCCAACACCAGCGAGAAAAGCCTGGACAACCTGGACGCCGAGGGCATCATCCGCCAGGGCGCCAAGATCAAGGCCGGCGACATCCTGGTGGGCAAGGTCACCCCGAAGAGCGAGACCGAGACTACGCCCGAGTTCAAGCTGCTCAACTCCATCTTCGGCGAGAAGGCCAAGGACGTGCGCGACAGCTCGCTGCGCGTGCCGCACGGCATCGAGGGCACCATCATCGACGTGCAGCGGCTGCGCCGCTCGGCCAACGACGACCTGTCGCCCGGCGTCGAGGAAGTGGTCAAGGTGCTGATCGCCGCCAAGCGCAAGCTTAAGGAAGGCGACAAGATGGCCGGTCGACACGGTAACAAGGGTATCGTGGCCCGTGTCCTGCCCATCGAGGAAATGCCGTACCTCGAAGACGGCACGCCGCTGGATATCTGCCTGAATCCGCTGGGCGTGCCCAGCCGCATGAATATCGGCCAGATTATGGAGACCGAGCTGGGCTGGGCCGCCTCCACCCTGGGCGAGTGGTATAGCTGCCCGGTATTCCAGTCGCCCGATCAGGAAATGATTGAAGAGAAGCTGAAGCTGGCCGGACTGCCGGCCGCCTGCAAGACCAAGGTGCGCGACGGCAAGACCGGCGAGTTCTTCCAGAACCCGGTTACCGTCGGCATGGTCTACTTCATGAAGCTGTCCCATCTGGTGGACGACAAGATGCACGCCCGCTCCACCGGCCCGTACTCGCTGGTTACCCAGCAGCCGCTGGGCGGCAAGGCCCAGTTCGGCGGCCAGCGCCTGGGTGAAATGGAAGTCTGGGCGCTTGAGGCCTACGGCGCCGCCAATGTCCTACAGGAACTGTTGACCATCAAGTCGGACGACATGACCGGCCGCGCCAAGGTCTACGAGTCTATCGTCAAGGGTGAGCCGCACACCGCCGCCGGCGTGCCCGAGGCCTTTAACGTCATGGTCCAGGAATTACGCGGCCTGGCGCTGGACATGCGCATCTTCGACGCCAAGAACAAGCAGATCGCCCTGACCGAACGCGATGAAGATCTGATAACCAAGACCAGCAGCAACTTCTAAAAGGGGAGCTCACATGAGAGATATCCAGGACTTTGACAGCATCATGATTCGCCTGGCCAGCCCGGAACTCATCCGGAGCTGGAGCTACGGCGAGGTGAAAAAGCCCGAAACCATCAATTACCGCACGCTGCGCCCCGAAAAAGACGGTTTGTTCTGCGAGAGGATTTTCGGCACCACCAAGGAATGGGAGTGCTTCTGCGGCAAGTTCAAGTCCATCCGCTACAAGGGCGTGATCTGCGACCGTTGCGGCGTGGAAGTGACCCACTTCAAGGTGCGCCGCGAACGCATGGGCCATATCGAGCTGGCCAGCCCTGTTTCCCATATCTGGTTCTACCGCTCGGTGCCGTCGCGCATGGGTCTGCTGCTGGATCTGCCGGTGGCCGCCCTGCGCTCGGTGCTGTATTATGAAAAGTTCATCGTCATCGATGCCGGCGACACCGACCTCAAGGCGATGCAGCTTTTGTCCGAGGAAGAGTACAACGAAGCTCAGGATCGCTTCGGTGGCGCTTTCAGCGCCGGCATGGGCGCCGAGTCCATCCGCCAGTTGCTGGAGGGCCTCAATCTCGACGACCTGGCCGCCGAGCTGCGCGCCAGGATGATCGAGAAGGGTGCCAAGAGCGACAAGCGCCTGCTCAAGCGCATCGAGATCGTGGAAAGCTTCCGCGGCTCGGGTAACCGGCCGGAATGGATGATCCTGGACGCCATCCCCGTCATCCCGCCGGAACTGCGCCCGATGGTCCAGCTGGACGGCGGCCGCTTTGCCACCAGCGACCTCAATGACCTCTACCGCCGCGTCATTAACCGCAATAACCGTCTGCGCCGCCTACAGGGCCTCAACGCGCCGGACATCATCATCCGCAACGAGAAACGCATGCTGCAGGAAGCGGTCGACGCCTTGTTCGACAACAGCAAGAAGAAGCGCGTTGTCAAGGGCGCCTCCAACCGGCCGCTCAAGTCGCTGTCCGACATGCTAAAAGGCAAGCAAGGCCGTTTCCGCCAGAACCTCCTGGGCAAGCGCGTCGACTACTCCGGCCGTTCGGTCATCGTGGTCGGCCCGGAACTCAAGTTGCACCAGTGCGGTCTGCCCACCAAGATGGCCCTGGAACTGTTCAAGCCGTTTATAATGAAGAAACTGGTCGAGAAGGATGTGGTCTACAACATCAAGAAGGCCAAGATGCTGGTCGAACAGGAAACCCAGGAAGTTTTCGCCGTGCTCGACGAAGTGGTGCGCGAGCATCCCATCATGTTGAACCGCGCTCCTACCCTGCATCGCCTCGGTATCCAGGCCTTCGAGCCGGTGCTGGTCGAGGGCAAGGCCATTAAGCTGCACCCCCTGGTCTGTAAGGCCTTCAACGCCGACTTCGACGGTGACCAGATGGCGGTACACGTGCCGCTGACCTCAGCCGCCCAGTCCGAGTGCTGGTCGCTGATGCTCAGCTCGCGCAACCTGCTCGACCCCGCCAACGGCAAGACCATCGTCTATCCGTCGCAGGATATGGTTCTGGGTATCTATTACCTGATGCGCGACAAGCCGGGCGCCAAGGGCGAGGGCAAGCGCTACAGCTGCCCCGAGGAAGCCTACATGGCCTGCGAGAGCGGTTTCTGTGACTGGGAGGCTATGATCAAGGTTCCGGCGCCCAAGCGGCCGGTCTGGAAGAGCCTGGGCGTCGAAGACCCCGCCGCGAATGAAGGCAAGCCGATCATCACCACGGCGGCGCGCCTGCTGTTCAACGAGGCCATGCCGCCCCAGGTGGCCTACATTAACTACTCGATGACCGAGAAAGACATCCGTATGCTCATCGAGTGGGTGCACCGCATCGAGGGTTCGTACATCACGGTGGTGATGCTCGACGCCATCAAGGACATGGGTTTCAAGTACGCCACCTTCTTCGGCGCCACTATCGGCATGGATGACATCATCATTCCCAAAGAAAAATATACCATGATCGACGCCGCCAACCTCAAGGTGGCGGGCATCCAGGAGCAGTACCTGGCTGGCCATATCACCCAGGAAGAGCGTTACAATCAGGTGGTCGAGGTCTGGTCCAAGACCAACGAGGATGTCACCGCGGTGATGATGAAGACCCTCGAGGCCTCCAAGAACGGCTTCAATAACATCCACATGATGGCCCACTCCGGCGCGCGCGGTTCCAAGAACCAGATTCGCCAGCTGGCCGGCATGCGCGGCCTGATGGCCAAGCCAGGCGGAGATATCATCGAGCTGCCGATCCGCTCCAACTTCAAGGAAGGCTTGTCGGTTATTGAGTTCTTCATCTCGACCAACGGCGCCCGTAAGGGCTTGGCCGACACGGCCCTCAAGACCGCCGACGCCGGTTACCTGACCCGCCGCCTGGTCGATATCGCCCAGGACGTGGTGGTCAATATCGACGACTGCGGCACCATCAACGGTATCCTCAACACCGCCATTAAAGACGGCGAGGAAATCATCGAGACGCTGCGCGAACGCATCATCGGCCGCTATACCCTGGAACGCATCCGCCATCCCATCACCGACGAGACCATCGTCGACGTCAACCAGGAAATAACCGAGGAAGTCGCCGAGGCTATCGAGCAGGCTGGCGTCGAGTCGGTTACCATCCGTACCGTGCAGACCTGCGAAGCCCGCCACGGCGTCTGCCGCAAGTGCTACGGCCGCAACCTGGCTACCGGCCGCACCGTCGACATCGGCGAGGCTGTCGGCATTATCGCCGCCCAGTCGATCGGCCAGCCCGGTACCCAGCTGACGATGCGTACCTTCCATATCGGTGGCGCGGCTACTAAGGCCTCCGAAGAGAACCGCATCGCCTTCAAGTACCCGGTGCTGGTGCAGGCCATCGAAGGCCTCCACGTTACCCTGCCCAACGGCCGGCTGCTCTTCACGCGCAAAGGCTACATCACGGTCAGCAAGGTGTTTGGCGAGTGGAACCTGGAGGCCGGCGACAAGCCGCTCATCGAAGACGGTCGCCGCATCCTGAAGGGCGACCAGCTCATCAAGCGCAAAAATGGGACCTTCGTCATCGCCACCGATATTTCCTACGCCCGCGTCGCCGGCAAGAAATTTCTGTCCATCGCCCAGGAACTGAGGTCCGAGGTTCGCAACGGCTCCGAGATGTACGCCGTGGTAGGTGACGTCGTCGCCGCCGGTACCGCCTTGGCCATGTTTGATCCCTTCGCCGACCCGATTATCTCCGAGCACGATGGTTATGTCCGCTACGAGGATATCATCGAAGGCTCGACGCTCAAGAACGAGATCAACGAGGATACCGGCAACGTCGAGAAGAAGATCACCGATTCCACCGGCGAGCGCGAAACCAAGCAGCCGCGCCTGGTCATCACCGACGAGGCTGGTAACGAAATTATCACTTACCTCTTGCCGGGCGGCGCTTACCTGAACGTCGACGACGGCGAGGCCATTAAGGCCGGCAAGATCGTGGCCAAGACCCTGAAAGAAGGCGCCCGCGCCCTCGATATCGTCGGCGGCCTGCCGCGCGTCGGCGAGCTTTTCGAGGCCCGCAAACCCAAGACCCCGACCGTGCTGGCCATGGTAGCCGGTAAAGTAGCCTTCCGCGGCATCGTCAAGGGCAAGCGCGTTATCGTGGTAGTCGATATCTTCAACCGCGAGTTCAAGCATCTGGTGCCCGTCGGACGCCGCCTTCTGGTGCGCGACGGCGACTCGGTCGAGGCCGGCGACAAGCTGTGCGACGGCAACCCGAGCCCGCATGAGATCATGGCCATTTCTGGCGAGCATGCCTGCCAGCGCTTCATCATGGACGAGATTCAGCAGGTCTACCGCATCCAGGGCGTCACCATCAACGACAAGCACATCGGCGTCATCGTGCGCCAGATGATGAAGAAAGTGGAAATCGTCATCCCCGGCGATACCCGCTTCATCTATGGCCAGCACATTGACAAGTACCGCTTCCACGAGGAGAACCGCCGCGTTACCGCCGAAGGCGGTCAGCCTTCCGTGGCCCGTCCGCTGCTGATCGGCATCACCCGCGCCGCCCTGAAGATCGACTCCTTCATCTCGGCCGCCTCCTTCCAGGAGACCACCAAGGTACTGACCGACGCAGCCATCGCCGGCGCCGTCGATACCCTGCACGGCTTGAAGGAGAACGTCGCCATCGGCCACCTCATTCCGGCCGGTACCGGCATGCGCCAGTACAAGATGGTCAAGCTGTCCGACAACGAGCACGAGGATATCGATACCTACGTTACCGAAGTCATCGAGCAGCGTAAGCGGGAGCGTGAACTGGCGGCCATCCCGGACGGTTTCGACCAGAACGGTTATCCCTACCAGGATGAGGTCGAATTCGAGGAAGATACCGCCTTTGAGAATGACGAGGGCTTCAGCCCGGTCACCGAGGAAGAGGAGTAATTACCAGGCGGCCGGGATGGAATTGCCACCCCGGCCGCCTGGTCCCCCGGGCCAAACCAGTATATCCTGCCTGGGGCAGTTGACATGATGGCATGCTTTTCTTTATTGTATCAACTTGGCGCGTTCTATCGGCGCGCTGATATAGTTTCTCGTGTACCAAGATACCGCCGGATCATGCTGAGGTTCGGCTAAAATCAGGAGATTCAGGTTTCATGCCTACAATTAACCAGTTAGTCCGGTTTGGTCGTCGTCAGACCATCTGGAAGACAAAGAGCCCGGCCCTCGATGAGTGCCCGCAAAAACGCGGCGTTTGTACGCGCGTCATGACCGTCACCCCGAAGAAGCCGAACTCCGCCCTGCGCAAGGTGGCACGCGTCCGCCTTTCCCATGGTGTCGAAGTGACCGCCTATATTCCGGGAGTCGGCCACAACCTTCAGGAGCACTCCGTCGTCCTTATTCGCGGTGGCCGCGTCAAGGACTTGCCAGGTGTTCGTTATCATATCATCCGTGGCGCCAAGGATACCCTCGGCGTCGCTGACCGCAAGCGCTCCCGTTCCAAATACGGCGCCAAGCGGCCGAAGGCTTAAGGGAGGCACAACGTGGGTAGGAAAAAGAAGACTATCGACCGCGGCCATCAACCCGATGCCCGGTACAACAGCTTGGCTGTTACCAAATTTGTCTGCCGCATGATGTGGCAAGGCAAGAAATCGATCTGCTCCGCCATCATGTATGACGCCTTGGCCAAATTGCAGGAGAAATCCGGCGCTCCGGCCCTGGAAGCCTTTACCAAGGCCATGGAAAACGTCAAACCGATGGTTGAGGTCAAGTCGCGCCGCGTTGGCGGCGCTACCTACCAGGTGCCGATCGAAATCCGAGACATTCGCCGCGAGGCACTGGCGATGCGTTGGGTGATAACCGCCGCGCGCAAGCGTTCCGGCAAATCAATGGCCGACCGCCTGGCCGCCGAGCTGTCCGATGCATTCAACAATACCGGTACCTCCGTCAAGAAGCGGGAAGATACCCATCGTATGGCCGAAGCCAATAAGGCTTTCGCTCACTATCGTTGGTAATCTGGCCTGTCTCGTACCATGTACAAGACCGGGCAGGCTACAGGACTTGAAAAGACTGTACCTGCCTTATATAATGATGGGACTGGCGGAAAGCTGGTCTCCGTTTTCCGTAAATTAGTCTAGGAGGATATCAATGGCTAAAGAGAAGTTCCAGCGGAATAAAGTCCACATGAATGTCGGTACCATCGGCCATATCGACCATGGAAAGACCACGCTCAGCGCCGCCATCACCATGTATTGCGGTCGGAAATTCGGCGACAAGGTCATGAAATATGACGATATCGACAACGCGCCGGAAGAGAAGGCCCGCGGTATCACCATCAATACCCGCCACCTTGAGTACCAGTCTGACAAGCGCCACTACGCCCATATCGACTGCCCCGGTCATGCCGACTATATCAAGAACATGATCACCGGCGCCGCCCAGATGGACGGTTCCATCCTGGTCGTTTCCGCCCCCGACTCCGTCATGCCGCAGACCCGCGAGCACGTCCTGTTGGCCCGCCAGGTCGGCGTCCCTGCCATGATCGTGTTCCTCAACAAGGTCGACCTGCTGGACGATCCGGAACTGGTCGAGCTGGTCGAGGAAGAAATCCGCGATTTGCTCAATTTCTACGGCTTCCCCGGCGACAAGACCCCGATCATCAAGGGTTCGGCCTTCAAGGCCATGACCGAGCTCGACAACGCCGAGTCCACCAAGTGCATTCAGGAACTGCTTGATGCCATGGACTCCTTCTTCCTCGATCCGGAGCGGGCCATCGACAAGCCGTTCCTGATGCCGATCGAAGACGTCTTTTCGATCTCCGGCCGCGGTACCGTGGTAACTGGCAAGATCGACCGCGGTATTGTCAAGGTGAACGAAGAAGTCGAGATCGTCGGTATTAAGGCCACCAAGAAGACCGTTTGTACCGGCGTCGAGATGTTCAACAAGCTGCTGGACGAAGGTCAGGCCGGCGATAACATCGGCGCCCTGCTGCGCGGTATCGACAAGAAAGAAGTTGAGCGCGGACAGGTTCTGGCCAAGCCGGGCACTATCACCCCGCACAAGAAGTTCCGCGGGCAGATTTACGTTCTGAGCAAGGAAGAGGGTGGTCGCCACTCTCCCTTCTTCTCCGGCTATCGTCCCCAGTTCTACTTCCGCACCACCGACATCACCGGTGCCGTTACCCTGCCCGAAGGTAAGGAAATGGTCATGCCCGGTGACAATACCGAGATCGGTGCCGAGCTGATCTACCCGATTGCCATGGAAAAAGGCCTCAAGTTCGCTATCCGCGAGGGCGGTCGTACCGTGGCTTCCGGCCAGGTTGTCGAAATCCTGGACTGAGTTTTGTCTTTCCTGCAGGTTCGCCGACAACGGTGAGCTACAGGTCAGGCAACTAGAAAGCCGCTCCCTTGGGGGGCGGCTTTTTTGGCTTTGGCGTAAAGGCTGGCCGGTGCGCGGCCGGTTTTACCCAGCCCGGCCCGCAGCGATCCGCGGAAGGCAGCGCTTGCGGAAGGTTAGGCCTGGAGGTTCAGGGCACGGCGTTAGTAGGAAAGGCTGGCTGGGGAAGTCGGACTGGCGTAGACAGCCAACTTGCGGCCGACTAGCGGCAAGATTTCGCGCTTCAGGGGCTGTTTTTCGCCATTTAGGTACAGCTTGCGCACTGCGGAAGCCACCGGCAGCAGTAGCCGGAACTGGATTAGGCCGTAGCCGGTTTCCTCCTGTCGGGTTTCGAGGCGGATCGTGTCGCGCTCGATGCTGAGGGATAGGCACAGGCCGCTTTGGGCGCCGCTGCGGTAGGCGAAGCTGTGGCCGTCGTCGGCCAAGTAGCTAGCCGTGAAGGTTAGCGCGGCCGCGTCGCGCCCGGTGGCTTCGGCCAGGATCAATAGGTCGATGGTACGCAAGTCTGTCCGGCTGTCGGTTGGCAGGCCTGCCCGGAGCGGCAAGACGCTACCGACCCGGCCAAAGAGCGGCGTTGAGGTGCCTGGTTTGACCAAGTGGGAGCCACCACTGAGCCAACGGCCATCGCAAAATGAAAACCAGCGGCCGGCCGGGAGCTGGACGCGATGGCTGGTATGCTTCCCGCTCAAGAGGGGTGCGTGCAACAGGTCCCGCCCTAGCGTATAGCTGTCGGCCGCCGCAAGGGTCCAGTCCTCGTCGCAGTGATACCAGAGCGGCCTCAATATTGGATCTCCGGCCGTTTCCTGCTCCAGGAAAACGTTATACAAATATGGCATCAGTTTGTAACGCGAACGGATGAAGGCGGTGATGGCGGCGATGGTCTTGCGGTCGCGGTTCCAAGGATCCGCGTCGGTACTGGCGACCGAGTCATTGGCCCCCATCGCGCCGCTTGAGCTTGACTGACTGTGATTGCGGAGCAAGGGGAACAGGAATGTGGCCTGATACCAGCGGCGTAGGCGGTCGCCGTCGCTGCTGTCACCAGCACTGGCGCCGCCCAGGATAGCTGGACCGTTAAACGGCATCCCGGAAACGCTCAGGTTAAGGGCGGAGGCTATCGAGCCGGCCAGCTGGCTGTCGGTTGCCAGCGGCTGGCCATTCCAGGTGGCGGCTTGTCGGCTCATCGACAGGAAGGCGGAGCGGGATAGCACGAAGGGACGACGGTCCGGGTGGGCGTTCAACAGGCCTTGCCTGGTCGCCTCGGCCAGGGCCAGGGCATATTGATTGTGCCAGCTTCCGTGGTTCAGCTTGCCCTGGTTGAACAGCATGTCCTCGAGCGGGACTGAGCCGCTGGCCGGAGCATTGGCGTCCAACCAGAAGCCAGCGAAGCCCAGGCGGGCGAATTGCGTCACCCGATCGGTCCAGAAACGCCGCGCGGCCGACAGGGCGAAATCGGGGAAAACCGCGTAGCCAGGGCAGGCAAAGCCGACGAAGGGCTGGCCTTCCGGTGTCTTGCACAACAGATTCTTGGCGACGGCCTCTTGGTATTCGATATAGGTAGGGTCGCGGCGCAGACCGGGCTGGAGAACGGGCACTACCTGGAAGCCGCGTTTGCGTAATTCCTCAACTTGTTCCGGCGGGTTCCAAAAATACTTTTTGTTGATGGTGAAAACCCGGAAGTCTTCCATATAGTCGATATCCAGCCACAGCCCGTCGTTGGGGATGCCTCGGCTCTCGAATTCGCGGGCTAGGCGGTCGAGGTCGTCGTAGGAACGGGAGGCGCTGCGCGATTGATGATGGCCGAGCGCCCAGAGCGGTGGCCGCTCCATTCGGCCCTGAAGGGCCTGCAGTTTGCGGATCAGGCCGGCCGCCGTCTCGTCGGCCACTAGGTAGACATCCGGTTCGCCGTCGACCGCCCCGACGTAGAGCCGCCGCTCGAAGGGCGTCGAGGCTGGACCGAAGCGGTTGTCGCCGGCGCCGGTGTTAATGAAGCTGGGGTATGAACTATTGATGACCAGGCCGATCCAAACTGCCCGGGCGGGGGCCGCCTGCTGCTTATTTGAAGCGGCGGCCGGGGCCTGTGGTAGCGGTTTGCGGATAATCAGAACCGGAAAGCTGCTGTCTTGCGCCGTGGCCAAGGCTTGGCGACTAGTAAAGGCGCTGGCATCGGCTTGGCCGTCGGTGTTCCAGAACAGCCCGCGCTGTTCGGAAAGTTCAAAGCCGAGGTTTTTGCCGCCCAGACCGAAATAACGGCAGGCTGGATCGTAGGTTAGGCTAAGCAGCCATTTGGCGCCGTTGAGGCCGAAGGTCTGGCCACTACTGCCTTCCAGGATGGTATGGCCAGCCAGCTCGAGGTTCAGGCTGGCGTCCGGCGCGATGCGGCAGGTGGCGCTGGAAGGCCGTCCGGCGAATTCGGCGCTTGTTAGTTGGGCGCAGGAGGGATTGCCGTCCGGCCAACGCTTACCGGTCAACTGTACACGGAAGACATTGTCGCCGGCAGCGCTCAGGTGGAGGGACAGCTTGGCGCGGCCGATTTGGAGCGTTCGTAAGCCAGCGTCGCCGGCCTTGTCTTCGTCGGCCCGGCTGGCAAAGGCGAAATTGGCTGGCGTATCGATGGTTGCATGGTTCACGGTGGTCTCCTGCGCGCTGGTTTTTTTCCGCGCCGTATAATACACTGGACGCAAGCTAATCACAATCGGGGAGCGGAAGGGGATTTATGCCAGCCAAGGCCTATGATTATGCCGTGTACATTGGCCGTTTTCAGCCACCGCACCGCGGGCACGTCGCCCTGATTCGACAGGCCGCCGCCTTGGCCGACTGCCTGATAGTCGCCCTGGGTTCGGCCGATGCCGCCCCCTCTACGCGCAATCCGTTTAGCTTTGGGCAACGGCAGGCTATGATCAAGCGTCTGGCCAGCGGGTTGCCGGCGACGGTGCGCTGCGTGCCTATCAACGATAGCGCCTACAACCTGAACGAGTGGCTGGTTACTGTTAAAAACCAGGTGCAGGCCTGCCTGAACCTGGACGCCCGGCCAAATGCCCGGGTGGCTCTGGTCGGCGCATTCAAGGATGCCAGCAGCTTTTATCTCAAGCATTTTCCGGAGTGGCCGCTGGTCGAGTTGGCGGTTCAGGGCGACTATAATTCTACCGCCGTCCGGCGAGCCATGTTCGAGGAATTCGGTCAGCCCTCAGCCGGCGTTGACCAAGCAGCCGGCCCAGCGACAGGCCACCTGAGCGGCCGGCCGACTGATTCAGCCCGGCTGCAGAGCCTGGTAGAACCGGCTATTCTGGACTACCTCGGTGGCTGGGCCGGCAGCGCCGAGTTCGCCGCCTTCAGCGAAGAATACGCGGCGGTAGAGGCTTATCGCCACCAGTGGGCGAACGCGCCTTATCCGCCGGTTTTCGTTACCGCCGACGCGGTGGTATTGTGCTCCGGCCACGTGTTGCTGGTGCGGCGCGGCCGCCAGCCCGGCAAGGGGCTGCTAGCCTTTCCAGGCGGCTTCCTGGAAGCCAACGAGAGCCTGCTCCAAGCCGGGCTGCGCGAACTAGTCGAGGAGACCGGTCTGGACGGTGGCTTGTTGGATGGCCGCTTCAAGCTCGCCCAGCTGTTCGACGAGCCGCAGCGCGATGCCCGGGGGCGGATGATCACGCAGGCTTCTTTGTATGATTTGGGCTGCCGACCCGAATTGCCCACTCTGCGGCCCGGGGACGACGCGGCCGAGGCCCTATGGTTTCCGCTGCGCTTGGTGGCCGACGCCGGCGGGCAATTTTTTGCCGACCATCACCGCATCCTGCGCTATTTCTTGAACCGGCCCTGAGCCGGCTTGATCGGAGGCTTTCATGAAGATCGGCAGATGCAGCGGTATTCTCCTCCATATCACCTCGTTACCCGGCAAATACGGTATCGGCGATCTGGGACCGGCCGCCCTGGCCTTCGTCGACCGACTGGTCGCCAGTGGGCAAAAAATCTGGCAGATTCTGCCGCTTGGCCCCACCGGTTATGGCGATTCGCCTTACGCCGCCTTTTCCAGTTTTGCCGGCAATGAGCTTCTGATTGACGTCGAGACGCTCTGGAAGGATGGCCTGTTGACCCGCAGTGACCTGTCTAGCCTGCTGGATATCAGCCATGCGCCGGTCGATTACGGCCGCCTGGTCAACCGGAAGCTGCCGCTCTTGCGCAAGGCAGCGGCGACTTTCCAGCGCAAGCGCGGCAACAAGGCTGCCTACCGGGAATTCCTGGCGCGCGAACGGCACTGGCTAGACGACTATGCGCTCTTCCGTTCCATCAAGGCCGTCCATGAGGCCGCGGCCCAGGCCCAGGGCGGCGGCGTATCGATCTGGAACCTGGCCTGGCCGGTAGCATTGCAACAACGTCGACCGGAAGCCCTGGAGGACTGGCGGGCCAGCCATGCTGACGAGGTGGAGTCATACCGCATCCAGCAATTCTTTTTCTTCCGGCAATGGGAGGCGCTCAAGGCTTACGCCAACCGGCATGGCGTGGCCATCGTTGGCGACCTGCCGATCTTCGCCGCCCTGGACTCGGCCGATGTCTGGGCGGCGCCGGAATTCTTCCAGCTAGACAAGCATTTGCAGCCTTTGGCCGTGGCCGGCGTCCCGCCCGACTACTTCAGTGCCGACGGGCAATTATGGGGAAACCCGCTCTACGACTGGCCGGCCCACCGGCGCCAGGCTTTTGCCTGGTGGACAAGTCGCCTGCGTCAGGCGCTGCGTTGGTACGATATGGTCCGCATCGACCATTTTCGCGGCTTTGAGGCCTATTGGGCTGTGCCAGCTGGCGCCCGGACCGCTCGGCACGGCCGCTGGGAGAAGGCGCCCGGCCGGGAACTGTTTACGGCCTTGCAGCGCGAGCTGGGCGTGGACCTGCCGATCATCGCCGAGGACCTGGGCGTTATCACCGACGAGGTGCGCTCTTTGCGCGACGACTTCGGCTTGCCCGGAATGCGCATCCTGCAGTTTGCCTTCGGTTGTGGCCCCGATGGCCGCTCGTTGGACGCCAGTAACAGTTTCTTGCCCCACAACTACGTCGAGAACTGTGTGGCCTACACTGGCACGCACGACAACGACACCTTGGTGGGGCGCTATGTGTCGCCGGAGGGCGACCTGCCGGCCGACCAGGACGCGGCCAGACGCGAACTGGCGCTGGTGCACGACTATCTTGGCTGGCAGCCGAAAAATCTGTGCGCCGCGCTGGTGCGCGAGATCCTGCGCTCGGTGGCCCGGGTGGCCATTCTGCCGGCCCAAGACATCCTGGAGAGCGGCCGCGAGACGCGCATGAACACGCCGTCCACACTGGGCCGCAACTGGAGCTGGCGGCTTAGGCCGCGCGACCTGAAGTCCAAGGCTTGGGATCGGCTGCAGGTGTTGTGCCGGTTGTATAGTCGCTAAATAACAATGAAAGAAATCGGCGGGGTTTGACCATGAAAGTGCTCGAAGTGCTCAAGGAAAAAGTGGCCCGGCTTAAGCACGAGATGACCGCCATCTACTACGCCTACCGGCATCCGTCGGTTGGCTGGCTGCTGAAGATCATCATTATCGTCTGTCTGGCTTACGCGCTGAGTCCGATCGACTTGATTCCGGACTTTATACCGATTATCGGCTACCTGGATGACCTGCTGATCCTGCCGCTGCTGCTCGGCCTGGCCATCGCCCTCATCCCGAAGGCGGTGATGGTCGAGGCCCGCGCCCGTGCCGAGGTTGAACCGATTCATCTGAAGGATAACTGGGTAGTTGCCGGATTGTTCATCCTGCTGTGGGTCGGCCTCGGCTTACTGGTTGTCCGGGCCATCCTCAAGGCTAGATGACCAGGCGGGCTGACGAGCCGAGTTGACGAGACGGATTGACGCGGCGAGCGCGGCTCGATTGCACAAGCCGTCGCTTTTTTTTATACTGTTGGCCATGAACAATTCGAACAAGCCTCTGGTGGGCGTCATCATGGGTAGCGATTCCGATTTGCCGGTCATGAAGCCGGCGGCCGACATCCTCGAGCGGCTGGGCGTGGCCTACGAGATGCTGATCGTCTCGGCGCATCGCACGCCGGCCCGTCTGTACGATTATGCCAGCGGCGCGTCCCGCCGCGGTCTCAAGGTGATTGTCGCCGGCGCGGGCGGGGCAGCTCACCTGCCGGGTATGACGGCCGCCATGACCGACCTGCCGGTGATCGGCGTGCCGGTGCGCAGCAAGACGCTGGACGGGCTCGATTCACTGCTGTCCATCGTCCAGATGCCGGATGGCATCCCGGTGGCCACGGTAGCCGTCGATGGCGGTAAGAATGCCGGCCTGTTGGCGGCCCGGATCGTGGCTACGGCCGACGCCGGCTTGTCCGGTCGCCTGGCAAAATATCGTCAGGCCATGGAACAGGAAGTGCTGGCTAAAAGCGCCGCCCTGGAGGCGGTCGGTCCCGGCGCTTACCAGCCGCCGGCCGAGCCGCTGGGCGGCTGGGCCGGTCTCGACGGGTTGTCTGCGCAAACGCCACGCGCCTGAGGCGCGCCTTATGTTCAGGCCGTGACGTCGTTCAGCCAGCGGCGGCTGCGCAGACGCCACAAGCCCCAGAACATTTTTATCACTTCTTCGCAGTTGAGCAGGACGTAGACCTGCCAGGGCGCCAGCTTGAGGACGAAGGCGCCCAGTAAGGCCAGCGGCACGCCCAGCCCCCAGACGCCGAAAATGTCGAAGAAGGCCCCGAAACGGGTGTCGCCGCCGGAGCGGCAGATGCCGACGATCAGGTGCAGGTTGAAAACCTTGAAGGGGAAGACCGCAGCCAGCACCAGTATCATGCGCGCCGACTGGGCCAGGGCGCTGGCATCGATGCTGAACAGATGCGGCAACAGCAGCGGCACCGGCAGGAGCAGGGCCGACATGCCGAGGCCCAGCAACGGCGCCAGCCAGGCAAAGCGCGTCGCCCAGGCAAAGGCGCGTGGCCGGTCGCCTTCGCCGATGCACTTGCCCAGCATGACGGCCGCGGCGTTGGCCGTGCCCAGAAACAGCACCATAGCCAGGCGGCTGACCGTGTCCACCACGTTGTAGGCGGCGATGGCGTTGGTGTTAATGCGCGCGAAGATCGAATTGTAGACCGTCATGCCCAGGGCCCAGGCCGTTTCGTTCAGCACCACCGGCGCGGCGATCTTGAAATAGCGGGCCGCGAAGGCGCCGCGCCAAGCCATGAACTGGCGCAGGCTGCCGGCCGGCGGCAGGCGCTTCAGGTAGCTGGCACCGAGGGTGATGACGGTTTCCAGCGCCCGGGCGATGACGGTGGCGATGGCCGCGCCGCGCACGCCCAGGGCCGGAAAACCGAAATGCCCGAAGATCAGCACCCAGTTGAGGGCGACGTTGGTCAGCAGGCTGATGACCGTGGCCACCAAAGGCAGCCGTACTTGCTCCACGCCGCGCAGGGCAATGGAGAAACAGAAGCAGACTGCGGCCGGGATGTAGCTCCAAGCCACGATGGACAGATAGTCGGCGCCGGCGGCGATAACGGCCGGGTCGCGGCTGTATAGTCCCAGGATGCCGCGGGGCAGAACGAGCGCCGCGGCGGTGAAGGCGGCCGAGATGGCCAGGGCCAGCACCAGGCCTAGGCCGACCGTCTTGCGGATGCCGGCCACATCCTGCTTGCCCCAGAATTGGGCCACGAAGACGCCGGCGCCGGTGCTGACGCCGAACAGCATCAGGATGAGCAGGAAGTAGACCTGGTTGCCCAAGCCCACCGCCGCCAACTCGGTAGCGCCCAGGCGTCCGACCATAATGGTGTCCACCAGGTTGACCGACGAAATGACCAAGTTGGTCAGGGCAATAGGCAAGGCGATGCGGAGTAGGTCGGTGAAAAAATGGCGGCGCGCGCTCCGGCCGTCGGTCAGGTCGCTCATGCTGTCCTTTCGTTGCCGCCGGTCGGCGGGGCGTAGCTCAAAATATCGGCATCCAGCTGGCGTCGCCAGGCTTGCAATTCCAGCAGCAGGGCGCGGTCCTCCGGCGGGCAGTCGACGCTGGCCAGCAGGCTGTCGCACTGCTTGTTGAACAAAGCGTAGTCGGTAGCGCCGTCCACTCCGGGGTGCAACAGCCGGGCGGCGCAGAAGGCGCGCCAGCGCTCGGCCTCGCGCTGGCCGGCCAGCTCTGGCCAGTTGCGGGCGTAGAGGCGCCGCAGCATAGTCGGCAGGCGCTGGTCGCCGAAGCTGACCTGGCGCAGCCGCTCCCGGGCCGCGGCCGGCCCCAGGCTGGCGATGACGTCGTGGACGGCGGCCATGGCCTCGCGGTCTTCGTCACGGAAGAAGCCGCCTGAGTAGATGGCGTGGTCGGGGTCGACTTCGGCGCGTGGCCGCGGAGAGTCGGCGAAGATGGCCGCCAGTTTCTGGATGAGACCCGGCGCGGCCAGTAGCCGCCTGGAGCGTTCGGCACACTGCGCGCGGTCGATGCGCAGCCGTTTCCCGGCGGCTTGGTCCAGCGCCGACAGCGGCGACAGGAAGGGGCAGCGGCCGAGGTTGATCTCCATTAGCGGGATTTTAACGCCGGCCACGCTGGCGAAGAGCGGACCCATCTCGGCGCTGATATCGCCGCCTGAAAACAGGCGGCCGCGCAGTTCGGCTACGTCCATATCCAGGAGCGGCTGCGGATCGAAGCGCAGGTCGACGGCTACGATGGAATTACGCCGGCCGGGGATGGCCCCCACCGGCAGCAACGGCGCGGTGCAGCCCTCCCGGCTGGTGTATATGGCGCTGGTATGGAGCAGCACCTGCGGCTGGCCCAGGTTGATCAACGGCCGCAGCGCTTCCTTGCCACGGTGCCGCCAGTACCAGCTGTACAGCTTGGGTTGGCGGTCTTTAAGGGTCTTGGCCAGCAGGATGGTAGCCGTGATGTCGTGCAGGGCATCATGGGCGCTTTCCAAAGGGATGCCGTTGGCCGCGGCCAGGGCCCCCAGCTTGAATACCGGCTTGCCCACCTCGTCGACCGGCCATTCAAAGCCTTCCGGCCGCAGGTCACGCGCCGCCCGGAATAAATCTATCACGTCCCAACGCGAGTTGCCGTTGGACCATTCTCGCTCGTACGGGTCAAATAGGTTACGGTAAAATAGGTTGCGTACAAACTCGTCGTCGAAGCGCAGCGAGTTATAGCCGGCCACGCAGGTGCCCGGCAGCATCATTTCACCGCGCAGCGCCTTGGCTAGCTCGTACTCGCATTGTCCTTCGGCCTGGGTGTGTTGCGGCGTAAGGCCGTGCACCAGGCAAGCATGGGGTGAGGGCAGGTAGTCGGGCGTGATGCGGTTGTACAGCGTCAGGCCGGCCGACAGCGGTTCCAGCTCCAGGTTGGTTCGCAGGCAGGCAAACTGGGCAATGCGGTCGTGGCGCGGATCGAGGCCAAAGGTTTCCAAATCGTACCACAGTATACTCGAAGCCATTTAGGCAGTATAATGAACAAAGCTGGCAGCGGGAAGGTGGTTAAGGCCGCCGGGTCACTGTCGCGGACACCGCCGGCGGGGAGGCCGGATCAGCCGATGGACGAACAACAGGTTTTGGAGCGTTACCTGCGGGAGCACGACCTCAAGATGACCAAAGCCCGCCAGACCATCCTGGACGCTTTTCTGTCCATGGAAAGCCACGTTACCGCCGAGCACCTGTACGAGGCCGTTCGCCAGCTGGACCCGGGTATCGGCCAGGCTACCGTATTTCGCAACATCCGGCTTTTCACCGACGCCGGGCTGGCGCGCGAGGCATGTCGCGATGATGGCCCGCGCCAATACGAGCACGCCTGGCGACACGCCCACCACGATCACTTGAGCTGCATCCAGTGCGACCGCGTCATCGAGTTCGTCGATGGGCCTATCGAGGCTGCCCAGAAAGCGGTCTATGAACGCTACGGTTTCCAGCCCAGCGGCCACCGCATGGAACTGTTTGGCCTTTGTCCGGATTGCGCCGCCAAGCAACGCTCCTGAACAACAGTTTTGATAAAAACCGCGTCTTTGATCCGTCGGTACGGATCGAAGGCGCGGCCAGCGCATTGTTGCAATTGGCTAGTGTCGTTTTTCCCGCACGAAGACCAAGACTCCGCCGACCACGATGGCAGCGCTACCTGCCCAAATCGGCACATTGATGTTTTTTTTGCTGACCGCAAATTCCAGGTTGCCGATTTCCGTGGCCCGGGTTCGCTGGGTGTAGGTGACGCTGCCATAGACCAGTCCTGGCATGCCGGTCGCGGTGTTTACCACCAGGTCTGAACCGATAGCCAGGGTCATAAGGCGGGAAAGTCCAACCTTGACGGGGCCGATTACGACGTCAAAATTGACCTTGGCATTTAACCCGGCTTGCAGAAGCGGCACTGTACCGAAATTATTGTAGAAATTCGGTCCAACCCCGAAAAAAACCGGAAAATGCTAAACTCCATGGCTATGCCGACATCCAGGAAGATATTGAGGTTGGAAATTTCTCCGGCGGAGTACACGAGTAGGCCTTCTCGATCCGCTTTTTGTGGTAACCTCAGGTACGAAATACATCGACTTGTCGAGTAGCAGTTTCTGCCGCGTAGAACCATTTTCATGAGCCGGCCGGGCGGATTGTCTCTGTGTTTAAAGTTAGCGATTGTGCAAGTATCGAAACAGTCGGCAGGCTGCCTTTCTGTTTGTAAGTTTGGCGGCGACCTTAGCAGGGGCTTTGCCTACATGGAAAGGGCATTTAGACTCCTTGCAATTGATAATGATTATCATTATACTTTGATTGTGAGGTGGATAGGATGAAGCGAGCCATTCCGCCTGACTGGAGGTTGCCATGATGCTGTCCGAGTTGCGGGCTTTCGATAGATTTAAGGTAGTGTCCATTCATACCGGCCGCGAAACCGGCCGACGTTTGGCCGACATGGGATTTACTAACGGATCGGAGGGCACGGTGATGCGTTGCGGCTTCCTGCATGGCCCGCTGCACGTCTGCGTCGGCGGCTACCAGCTGTTGGTTCGCTACAGTGAGGCGGCCGCCGTGGAGATCGAGGTGCTGGAATACGCGCCGCACGGTTCGCGTCGCGCTCTGGGCGGGGGACAAGGCCGCGGGAAGGGGCGGCCGGCGGCGGCTTGCCACGTTTGTGAGGATGCACCGGCGCCGGCCGGTACTCGGCCCCGCGCCCGGCCCCGTGTCACCTGCCTTGATCCGGACGAGGTTACTGGAGACGTCCAGCCATGAAAGAACGCCTCATCGTGGCTATCGCCGGCAATCCGAACTGTGGCAAGACCACCATTTTTAACGCCATCACCGGTGCCCACCACAAGGTCGGCAATTACCCAGGCGTCACCGTTGAGAAACGTGAGGGCCACTGCCGCTTTCGCGACCGCCAGCTGCTGGTGGTCGACTTGCCGGGCACCTACAGCCTAACGGCCTACTCGCCGGACGAGGTGGCGGCGCGCGACTTCCTGCTCAACGAGAAACCCGACGTGGTGATCGACGTCATGGACTCCAGCAATCTGGAGCGCCACCTTTACCTGTGCCTGCAGTTCAAGGAACTGGGTGTCCCGGTCATCGGCGCTCTTAACATGGCCGACGAGGCCGAGGCAGCCGGCGTCCAGATCGACGCCGCCCAGCTATCGCGCCTGATGGGCATACCGTTGGTGCGCACCGTCGGCTCGCAGGATCGCGGTATCGAGGATCTGCTACAGGCGGCACTGGCTCTGGCCGACGCCGTCAGTCCGGCCAGCCTGGCCGAGGCCAGCCGGCACCAGCTGAATTACGGCAGCGAGCTGGAGGAGCGGCTGGCCGGCCTGGTAGCGCTACTTCAGGCTGACACGGTCTTTTTGGCGCGCTATCCACTGCGCTGGCTGGCCATCAAGCTGCTGGAAAAAGACGTCGACGCCTATGCCCGCCTGGCTGACCATCTACAAGGCGCGGCGGTGCGCCGCCTGGCGGAAGAGAGCGCCCATTGGCTGGAACAACACTTCGGCCGGGACGCTGAAATCGTCGTTTCCGAGCAACGCTACGCCTTCGTGCATGGCGCGGTTCAGGAAACGGTCACCCGCCGCCTGGTCACCCGGCAGACCTTGACCGAGAACATCGATAAGGTGCTGATGAACCGACTGCTGGGGCTGCCGTTTTTCCTGCTGGTGATGTGGGGCGTTTTCAAGCTGACCTTCGCCCTGGGCGAGGCGCCGGTGGGCTGGATGGACAGCCTGTTTGGTGTACTGGGCGGACTGGCCGGTCGGCTATTGCCCGAAGGTCTGCTGCGTTCACTGGTGGTGGACGGCATCATTGGCGGCATCGGTGGTGTTTTCAGTTTCGTGCCTCTGATTATCATTCTGTTCTTCCTGCTGTCCATCCTGGAGGATACTGGCTACATGGCCCGTGTCGCTTTTATAACTGATAAATTCCTGCATATCTTCGGCCTGCACGGCCAGTCGTTCCTGCCGATGATCTTGGGCTTTGGCTGTTCGGTGCCGGCCATCATGGCCACCCGCACCCTGCGCGGCACCCGCGATCGCATCGTCACGGCGCTGGTGGTGCCCTTCATGAGCTGCGGCGCCAAGCTGCCGATCTATGTGCTGCTGGCCGGCGCCTTCTTTCCGGCTAATCCGGCGGCGGCCGTCATGGCCATTTACGGCAGCGGTGTCGCCTTGGCCTTCCTGTCGGCCCTGCTATTCAAGTCTACCCTGCTGCGCGGCGAGGCCACGCCCTTCGTCATGGAACTACCGCCTTATCGTTCGCCAACCTGGCGTGGCCTGTTCTGGCACGTCGGCGAAAAGACGCTGACCTACATAAAAAAGGCCGGCACGGTTATCCTACTGGCGTCGGTGTTGATCTGGGCGGCGACCAATTTCCCAGCTCTGCCTCAGACTGCCCAACTGAAAACCCTGCCGCCGGCCGAACAGGCCCGCCTGTCGCTGGAGTATAGTCTGGCCGGGCGCTTCGGCCGGGTCATCGAGCCATTGGTGCGGCCGCTGGGCTTTGACTGGCGCATCGGCGTGGCCGCCGTCACCGGTTTTGCCGCCAAGGAGATCGTGGTTTCCACCTTGGGCGTGATGTACGCCCAGGCCAACTCGGATGATTCGGGCAGCCTGATGGGCGCCCTGCGCGCCGACCCCTTGTTCTCACCGCTGGTGGCCTTCTGCTTGATGCTGTTCATGCTGATTATTCCGCCTTGCTTTGCCACCCTGGCCACTATCCGGGCCGAGTTGGGTTGGAAGTGGCTGGGCGTCTCGGTGGCCTACCTGCTGATACTGGGCTGGCTGGTTACCTTCGCCGTCTACAATGTTGGCCGCCTGTTGGCGTGGGGGCTATGATGCAGAACCTGATGGTTTTTGCCGTGGTGGGCGGGGCGGCCGTCGTCGCGCTCTGGCGTTTGGTGCGCGCTTTGCGTGGTCGGGCGCCGGCCTGCAGTGGTTGTGCCGGAGCCGGAGCCGCTTACCGGGCTGGCGGAGTACGGACGGCGGCCGATGCTAGCGGCTGTGCCGATTGCGATGGCTGCGCTCAAGCTGGTAACTGTGGTCAAGCCGTCGAGGGCAGTGGTCGGAAGTCGGGCCAGGCCGGACTGGGAAAGAAAAACCCGCCGGCCTAATCCTTCTGGATAGCGCGCGGCGGGTTCGAGCTCTCAGTCCATGCTGGAGCTGTGCTCGTTTTTCTTGGCCTGCTTTTCCTTGCGTTTTTCCATCAAAGTCTTGGTGGCCTTCTTCTTCGGTTCCTTTGGCTGTTTGCTTTTCTCACCCATATAACCCTCCTGTGCGGCATGAGCCGGTTGCTGGAAAGCAAAGGCTTTCAACAGCTTGGTAGGAACCTGGACAGATCGATGTCGTCGGGTTCTGCTCCACCGCTTGCCTCCTAGTATACTGGTAGCCTGGCCTGAAATCCAGTGAGAAATTGGATTAAAGCGATTGTTACCGGGTCGTAGAAGCTGGCGAAGCGGGGATGGCCAAAAAGTGTTGTCGGCTTTTTTTTACGGCAGACCGCTTGACACGCCGACCGCCTTCTTGCTATGTTGGTGATCGTTCTTGGGGATGTAGCTCAGTTGGCTAGAGCGCTTGAATGGCATTCAAGAGGTCGTCGGTTCAATTCCGATCATCTCCACTCCAAAAAACCGTCCACCTTTCGGACGGTTTTTTTTATGACGCGGGATCTGCGGCGCAGGAGTTTCACCGTGGCGAAACTCCCTAAGCAAGCCTGCGCCAGCGGGCTTGCGACAAACCATGGCTTTAACGCTCGACAGGCACTAGCCTGCCTTCGCATTCAAGCCGCGGTTCTTCCTTGCATCTCGTCGCGCCATGAAGCGGGCTAATGCGGGGTTTAGCTTTGCTTGCGGATCACCGAGCCTTCGGCCATGACCATTTTTGGGAAGGCGGCCAGGCTGAGCGGCTCGCGGTTCCAGACCAGCAGACTGGCGCTGTGGCCGGCCTTGATGCTGCCCAGTTGGTCCTGGAGGCCTAGGATGCGGGCGTTGCCGGAAGTAATCAGGTTGAGGGCGGCGGTTTCGCTCATGCCCTGGATGAGGAAAAACTTGAGGCTGTCGCGCAGGGCGGCGCTCAGGATGACCGGGTGGTCGGTCATCAAGCCGTACTCGGCCTTGCTCTTCATGAGCAGGCCGGCGTTGCGGTAGTCCTCGTTCTTCAGCTCCACCTTGTAGGCCAGCGAGCCAAGCGGGCCGTAGACGATGCGGATGCCGGCCTTGGCTAGGGCGTCGAAGACGGCTTTGTCGTTGACGTCGCCCAGGTGGTCGGCAGTCGCTTTGAAGTTATATTTTTTTACCAGATCAATGAGATAGTAGGCGTCGTCGTTCTTGTGGACGTGCACCTTGACCGTTTTCTGGCCGGACAACAGGTCCAGGATGGCCAGGTCCTCGCTGGGCAGGGCGATTGTCCATTCGGCGGTGGCCATCTCGCGCAGTTTCTTGAGCTCGGCTGCACTCAGCCCGTCCTTCTGGGCGGCCTTGTCGGCGTCGGCCAACTTTTTGGCGAGTTCCAGCTCGGCCTTCCGGCGTTTGGCCAAAACCTCGTCGAAGCGCTTCTCGAGCATCTGATAAATGCCCATGCGGGTGGTGGGACGGTCGCCCTTCCAGCCGGTGGTGCCGCGCGGGTTGTAGCCGAGGGCCATTTTGTAGCCGTAGTCGGCCAGTAGGGCTTCATTGCGGTGACGGGCGAAATTCTTGATAATGCGGGCCTTGCCGCCGACCAGGTTGCCGGAGCCGGGCACGATACAGCTGTAGAGCACGCCGAACTCGACGGCATCGCGGAAGGCGCGGTCGTCGAAGTAGACCGAGTTGAGCGGGTCGGACAGGGGCATGATCTGGCTGAGCTGGTCATTGCCCTCGGCTTCGGATTGCGGCTCGCCTTCGCGAAACATGCCGATATGCGAATGGGCATCGATGAAGGCCGGGGTGACGATGCCTTCCCAATCGGCCTTGACGCTGCCGGCAGCGGAGACTTCGATTATCTTGTCGTTCTCGACCACGATTTTCTGGTTCTCGAGGCGTGTGGCGCCGTCGTACAGGACACTGGCTTTGATGATGGTGGGCTTGGCCACGTTGGTCTCCTTAATAGATGCTAGCTAGGATCGGGGCTGGTCTGGGTTCGGGTAGGCGGCCATGGTGGCTGCCGGCCAGGCGGCGGCATTATAGCATGGCGAGCGGCGATTACGGGTGATAAAGAAGCCGGCCGGCCTAGCGGCTGAGGTGGGATTTTCCATATTTAACGTTAACTTAACAATTTCCTCATCGTGGCCTGACCTAAGTTGCTTAAAGTCTGTATTGCCACCACCGGAGGCCGCAGCGCGACAATATAGCGCGGCGGACAGCCGGCTGGTTGGCCGGACCTGGATGACCGCCGGTTGGATGCTTCCGGAAGCACGGTACAGGCCGCACCCGTCGATGGAGGCAGATTGATGAAGAAATTGCTGTTTATCGCCCTGGCTATCGCCTTGGCCGTGACGACCTTCGCCCAAACCGCCAGTACAAGTCGCTTTGCCTGGATCACCCGCACCAGCGACGATCCGGACCGCATGCTGCCCGGTGTCGACCCATCTCGTGTCAGCGGCAACATCGTTAGCGCCGGCAGTTCCACTGTGTTCCCGGTTTCCGAGTTGATTGCCTCCATGTTCCGCGAGGACGGTTATACCGGCCAGATCACCGTCGATTCGATCGGCTCCGGCGCCGGTTTCGAGCGCTTCTGCCGCACCGGCGAGACGGATATCGCCAACGCCTCGGTGGCCATCAAGCCGGAACAGGTTGCCGCCGCTACAACTATCAACCGTACGCCCATCGCCTTCCGCTTCGGCACCGATGCCCTGGCCGTGGTGGTCAGCAAATCCAACACCTTTGCCACCAACATGACCAAGGCCGAGCTGGCCCTGGCCTTCTCCACCGCCGTCTACTGGTCGGATATTCGCGCCAACTGGCCGCGCCGCGAGATCAAGCGCTTCATCCCCGGCACCGATTCGGGCACCTTCGACTACTTCAAGGAAGCCATCTTCAACAAGAACGCCCAGCCCATCCTGAGCGCCCGCAACCTGCAGCTGTCCGAAGACGACCATGTGCTGGTACGCGGCGTGGCCGAGGATCAGTACGCCATCGGCTTCTTCGGCTTCGCCTACTACCAGGAGAACGCCGCCCGGCTGAACATCCTGGCCATCGAAAACGTCGCCGCCAACGCCGCCAACGTCGACAACGGCACCTATCCGCTGGCCCGGCCGCTCTTCCTGTACAGCGACGCCCGCATCATGAACGATAAGCCGCAGGTGGCGGCCTTCATTGCCTACTTCCTGACTTACGTGCCGGAAGCCCTGCGCGAAGTGGGTTACTTCCCGGCGCCGGCTTTAGAGCTGCGCCGCGCCAAGCAGGCCTGGCTCGACGCGGTGCGCGGCCGCTACTGATAAAAAAGTAATAGTCCTGGCGACTCAGCCAGGCGCGGCGGCTTGCTGGCCGCTTCGCCTGGCCGATCTACGTCGCTGAAAGGCGGTGGTCCAAGATGAAAGCAGGTACGATGCACACGAAGGTACAAGCTCACTACCCGGAAGAACGACAGCGGCGGATTTCGTTCCGGCGCCGCCTGCGTCCGGCCGAATTGCTTATCCAGTCTTTTCTGTTCTTCTGCGCGGCGGTATCGATCCTGACCACGCTGGGCATTGTGCTGGTGCTGGGGCGCGAATCCTTCGCCTTCTTCGGCGAGGTCAGCCTGAAACAGTTCTTCGGTGGCACGGTCTGGCAGCCAACTATTGGCCTGTTCGGCATCTGGCCGCTTTTGAACGCCACCCTGATGACCAGCCTGACAGCCATGTTGGTAGCCCTGCCGATTGGCCTAGCCGTGGCCATTTACCTGGCGGAGTACGCCTCGGAAAAGGTGCGCGAGACGCTCAAGCCCATTCTTGAGGTGCTGGCCGGCGTGCCGACCATTGTCTATGGTTACTTTGCCCTCACCGTGGTGACGCCTCTCTTGCGTCGGGTTTTTGGCGCCGATACGGTCGAGGTTTACAACACTCTGTCGGCTGGCCTGGTGATGGGCATTCTGATCCTGCCGCTCATTAGCTCGATGTGCGAGGACGCCCTGTCGGCGGTGCCGCGCGGCCTGCGCGAGGCGGCCTACGCCATGGGCGCCACCAAGCTGGAAACCAGCGTCCGGATCATCGTGCCGGCGGCCTTCTCCGGCATCGCCTCGGCCTTCATCCTCGGCCTGTCGCGCGCCGTCGGCGAAACCATGATCGTGGCCCTAGCCGCTGGCGCCGGCTCCAATTTCACCTTCAACCCCTTCCGGGCGGCCGAGACCATGACCGGCCATATCGTGCGCATTTCCGGCGGCGACATTTCCTACGACTCGATGGACTACCGCAGCCTGTTCGCCATCGCGCTGGTGTTGTTTTTGGTTACCTTGTTTCTGAATATTTTATCACGAGCCATCGTCAAGAAATACCGGGAGGTCTACGAATGAAAAAAGTCGCCCCGACTGCCGTCTCCGCGGTCCTCCCCTCCGTGCCGCATCGGGCAGCCCGGCCTTACCTGCCGCAGCGGCCCGACTTCAAGCTTGATCTGGCCGGTCGGCACGCCCGCGGCAATTTCTGGCGGCTGGCTTTCATGCTGGCCACTATCGGCACCATCGTCTTCCTAGCCACCCTCGTCCTGACCATCGTCGACGATGCCTTCGGCTACGTGGTCATGGTCAACGAGGTGGACCCGGCCAGCCTGGCCCGCGACGGGGTGCGCCTGGAAGACCAGTCGGCCGAGCAGTTGCGCCTGACGCTTGAGGAACAGCTCAGCCCGCGCCGGGCTCGCGCCTTGGAGCGGGAGTCGCCGTTGGCGGAGCGCCCGGCCGCCGACCTGCACGAGCTGGTGCTGGTCGAGCTAGTCAAACCGAACATCGCCGCTACCTACGGCCTCATCGAATCTATTTTCGAGCGCGGTCGCATCGTGGCCGAAAGCCAAACGGCCTTTCCGGGCAGCGTCCTCAGTTTCCGCTCCTGGATCAACTGGCGCTTCATGAGTACGTCGCAGACCGCCCGGCCGCTGACCACTGGCGTGCTGACCGCTTTTACAGGTACGCTGCTGACCATCCTGATAACCATCGTGGTGGCCTTCCCGCTCGGTATCGCCGCCGCCGTCTGGCTGGAGGAGTACGCCGTCGACAACCGGCTGAACCGCTTCATCCAGTTGAATATCTATAATCTGGCCGGGGTGCCGTCCATCATTTACGGCATGCTCGGCCTGGCGGTCTTCGTGCGCGGTCTGGAGCCCATCACCTCCGGAGCGCTGTTCGGCGCCGGTTCCGGCGGCGACGTGGCCAACGGCCGCACCATCCTGTCGGCCGGCCTGACGCTGGCCCTGCTCATCCTGCCGGTCATCATTATCAACGGCCAGGAAGCGCTGCGCGCCATTCCCGGCAGCCTGCGCCATTCCAGCCTGGCGGTCGGCGCCACCAAGTGGCAGACGGTCTGGTCCCACTTGCTGCCGGCCAGCCTGGACCGCATCCTGACCGGCACGGTGCTGGCCGTTTCCCGGGCCATCGGCGAGACGGCCCCCCTGGTGGTCATCGGCGCCTCCACCTTCCTGACCCAGGACCCGACGGGCATCTTCTCCAAGTTCACCACGCTGCCGATGCAGATATACCAGTGGACTAGCCGGCCGCAGCCAGAATTCCGGCACATCGCCGCCGCCGCCATCCTGGTGCTGCTCGGCCTGATGCTGTCGCTTAACGCTTTTGCCATCATCACGCGCAACAAACTGCGCAAGAATCGGAGGTCCGCCTGATGAAATTCCTGACCAAAAAACGGCCTGCCGCCGGCCCACTGGAATTCGCTACTACCATGGATGGTGCCACCACCAGGGGTGGTGCCGACGCCGGCAGCGTTGAAGCCGGCGCGGCTCTCGAAGCGCGCCAGCTCAATATCTTCTACGGTGACTTTTGCGCCGTGCACGACCTGTCCATCGCCTTCGAGCGGCGCAAGGTAACCGCCTTGATCGGGCCGTCCGGCTGCGGCAAGAGCACCGCCTTGCGCGCCTTCAACCGCATGAATGAGCTGATCCGGGGCGTGCGTACCGAGGGCGAGGTGCTTTTCCACGGCGTCAACACCTACGACCCGGCGGTAGACCCAGTCCAGGTGCGGCGTTGGATCGGCATGGTCTTCCAGAAGCCGAACCCCTTCTCCAAGAGCATCTACGAGAATATCGCCTGGGGAGCGCGCATCAACGGCTATTCCGGCGATTTCGACGAGCTGGTCGAGAGCAGCCTCAAGCAGGTGGCGCTCTGGGACGAAGTGAAAGACAAGCTGAAGGACTCGGCCTACGCCCTGTCCGGCGGCCAGCAACAGCGCCTGTGCATCGCCCGGGCCGTGGCGCTCAAGCCAGAGATCCTGTTGATGGACGAGCCGACCAGCGCCCTCGACCCCTTGTCCACGGCCAAGATCGAGGCCCTCCTCGACGAGCTCAAGAAGCGTTATACTATCATCATCGTGACGCACAACATGCAGCAGGCCGGCCGCGTTTCCGACCGCACGGCCTTTATGCTGCTGGGCGATCTGGTGGAGTACGCCGACACCAAGGAGCTTTTCCTCAATCCGCGCGACGAGCGGACCGAAAATTATATTTCCGGGCGTTTTGGTTGAAAACCGGACAAGGAGCAGCATAATGATTACTAGGATCCAGTTCAACGAAGAGCTTACCCGCCTGCACCACGACATTCTGTCGATGGGTACCCGGGTGGAGAACGATATTCTCAAGGCGCTTGATGCCCTGCGCAGCGGCGACATCGACTTGGCCAAGGAAGTAAAGGCCAGCGACCAGTTGGTCAACGCCCTGCAACTAAAAATTGAGGACCAGGTGGCCGTGCTTATCGCCACCCAGCAGCCGGTGGCGCGCGACCTGCGCGAGCTGGTGACCATGCTCAAGTTTACCGACCAGCTGGAGCGTATCGGCGACTATGCCGTGCACCTGGCCAAGGCCGCTAAGCGCCAGGCGGAGGCCCCATACCCGCGATCCCTGGAGCGGTTGGCGGTCATGGCCCGCACCGGCTCGGCCATGCTGCATGACGCTATCGCCGCTTTCCTTAGCCGCGACGAGGCCCTGGCCCGGGTTACGGCCACCCGCGACGACGAGATCGACGCCAATCACAAGGCGTTCATCAAGGAGTTGCTCGACTACTTGCGCGAGTACCCCGACCAGGCCGTCCAGGCCACCAAACTGATCGCCACCTCCGGTTACCTGGAACGCCTCGGCGACCATGTTACCAATCTGTGCGAATGCGTGGTATATATGGTGAGCGGCGCGCACGCCGAACTGAACGATTAGGCGTCGGGCGCGCCAGTTGAAGGGGGGCGCGTGCCCCGTGGGGAGGACTGCATGGCCAAGCCAGTCATACTGGTCGTCGAAGACGATCCGGACATTCGCGAACTCCTGGCCTTTAACCTGGGTAAGGAAGGCTATGCCGTGGTCCAGGCGGAGTCCGGCGAGTCCGGCCTGGCCGCCTGTCGCGCCGCCGTGCCCGACCTGGTGCTGCTCGACATTATGCTGCCGGGCATTGATGGCCTGGAGACGCTCCGTCGCCTGAAAGCCGACCACCGGCTGGCCGGTGTGCCGGTCCTTCTGGCCAGCGCCCGCGGCGAGGATCCCGACGTGGTGGTCGGGTTGGAGCTGGGGGCCGACGATTACGTCATCAAGCCCTTCAGCCCGCGCGTTCTGGTAGCCAGGGTGCGTGCCGCCTTGCGCCGGCGCCAAGCGGCGGCCGAGGGTTTGGCGGCGGCCGGGCCGCGCCTGGCCGCCGTCGGCCTGCTGCTCGATAGCGAGCGGCACGAACTGCTGGTCGACGGCCATCCGGTCGATCTGTCGGCTACCGAATTCGCCATCCTGGCCTTGTTGATGCGCAGTCCCGGCCGCGTTTATAGTCGTTCGGGTATCATCGATGCCATCAAGGGGCCGGACTATCCAGTCACTGATCGCTCTATCGACGTGCAGATCGTGGCGCTGCGCCGCAAGCTTGGCGTCAGGGGCGCCTGCGTCGACACCGTACGTGCCGTCGGTTATCGCTTCCTGGAGCTTGCGCCGTGAAAGCGCCGGCTTTTTCGACCCGGCTGTTCCTGGTATTCGGCGCGCTGGTGGTCTTGGCCGTCGGCGGAATGTTCCTGGCTGCCTTGTTTTCCATGAGCAATTTACAGCGCGATGTCAGCTTGTTCACACTGGAGCGCAGTGCCGCTGCCTTGGCGGCGGTGGCGCCGCAGGAACCGGCCCTGGCCCAGGACTTTTGTGTCCAGGCGGCTGACGTGTCGCGTCTGCGCCTGACCATAGTCGGGCCGGACGGCACGGTCTGGGGCGACAGCCGCTCCTTGCCGGCGACAATGGTCAACCATATCGATCGGCCGGAAGTGCGCGAGGCCTTGCGTGGTTCCCCGGCTACCCGGGTGGGCACTTCCGGCACCCTGGGCATACCGCTGTCCTACGCCGCCGCTCCTATCGTGGCCGCCGGCCGGGTCGTCGCCGCGCTGCGCCTGGCCATCGACACGCCGGAACTGGCCGCCCGCCTGCGGCCGTTCACGCTGGTCGCTTTGGCCGTGGCCTTGGGCCTGGGGACGGCCGGCGCCCTCGCCAGCGCCACCCTTGGCCGCAAGCTGGCCCGCCCGCTGCGCAGCATGACCCTGACTGCCCAGGCTTGGTCGGCCGGCCAGCTGGACAACCGGGTGCGCGGCCTGACCGACCCCGATTTCCTGAGCCTGGCCGATACCATGAACGCCATGGCCGGCGAACTGGCGACGCGAATTACGGCCGCCGAAACTAGCCGCGCCGAAACCACCGCCATTCTGGCGGCCTTAGGCGAAGGCGTAATCGCCGTAGATGGAAATTTGACGGTACGGCTGGCCAATCCGCGGGCGGCGGAGTTGTTGGTCGGCCGAGATGGCCTGCCGGCGGGTTCGGCGGCGGAACTGGTCGGCAGTAGCCTGCTTAAGGTTTCCGGCAGCGCCGAGCTGGAGCGGCTGGTGCTGGGCTGCCTGGCGGCAGGGCGAAGCGCCCAGGATGAGCTAGTCATCTACGGCCCAGTTAAGCGTTTCCTGATGGCGGTGGTCGAGCCGTTGGCACTGCCGGCCGGTGGCACCGGCGCCGTCATCGCCTTGGGCGACCTGACATCCCTGCGGCAGCTGGAGCGCGTCCGCAAGGATTTCGTGGCCAATGTCTCGCACGAGCTGCGCACGCCGATAACGCTCATCAAGGGTTTTGCCGAGACCATCGAGTCCGGCGCGGTCTCGCTTGAGGAGGCCGGCCGTTTTACGGCCATCATCCGGCGCCATGCCGACCGCATGGCCGCGATTATAGAAGATTTACTCCTGCTGGCTAGCCTGGAGGCCGGCGGCGAGCGCCGCGGCCAGCCATCGGAAAACATGGAGACCATCCTGGCCGCCGACCTGCTGCGGGCGGTCGGCGAGTCCGCCCAGCTCAGCCTGGCCGAGCGCCGCGTCGGTCTGGCCATCGATTGCCCGCCGCAACTGCGCTTGCCAGGCCATGCCGGCCTCCTGGAGCAGGCCTTGGTCAACCTGGTAGCCAACGCCGCCAGGTATGGCCCGGAAGGCGGTTTGGTGGAGCTGACGGCCAAGCTGGAAACCAGGGGCGGCTACGTGGCCTTCAGCGTCCTGGATCGCGGCCCGGGTATCCCGGAAGCGGACCGGCCACGCATCTTCGAGCGTTTTTACCGGGTGGACAAGGCGCGTGGCCGTCAGTTGGGCGGCACCGGCCTGGGTTTGGCCATCGTCAAGCATATCGCAGCCGTACACGGTGGCGATATCAACGCGCGCCCGCGGGTAGGCGGCGGCAGCGAGTTCGTGCTGCGCGTGCCGCTCGATCCGGTCTAGCCGGCTGGGCAGCGGCGCCGTTCATTCGAAGCCGGTCACAAGTTTGGTGCCGGCTACTGCCAGCTCCAGGCGATTGGGCTGATTGACCGGTCCGGCCATGACCAAGGCGCTGACGATGACCAGCCAGTCGTGGTCATAGGGGTAGTGCAGGCGGCCGAAGGGCTGGACTTCCAGGCAGGCGGCCGCCAGGCTGGTCGGGGCGTGGACGGTTTGACGCTGTCCGTCGCGGTCGACGGACAGGCCATAAGCCATCACCAGGTCGACCCCCAGTTCGGGGTCGGTCACGATGGTCCGGTCGGCGCTTGCCCGGATGATGGATTCGCCGACGTACCACGGAAAATCGCCCATGGCGCTCTCGTTATCGGAAATGATGCCGTTGCTCAGCAATTGATCGCGGTACTTGGGTATGGCTTGCGCGAAGTAGCCGCGGAAGGCGGCGGCGTTTCGGGCGTCCTGGCCGACCGGCGGCAGACTTGCCGGGGTGGCGGTCGGTGTGTCGCGTGTCGTCCAGACCACTTGGTTGGCCTCGAAATCGAGGATGGTCCAGGTGTAGACCAGGCTGGCGCTTTCCGGTTCGTACTGCTCGACGATGTAAGCCAGTCGGTGGTCGCTGGACCAGCCGAGCAGGAAGAAACGCGGCCGCCGGTCTTGAATGCGGAAGCGGCTGAAGAAGTCCTCGGGCAGGTCGTACCACAGATCTTGGCCACGGCCGTCCGGCGGGTTGAAGGCCGCGGTGGCCACTGGTTGGAGCCGGCCGTCGCTGCCCATCAGGAAGGTCTTGTCCTGACGGACGGCCAGGTCGATGCCCCGGCCGTCGTCGAGCGAGCGGTCTTCGGTGCGTTTGGCGTATTTCAAGAGACCGTCCTGAAAGACGCTGCGGCTGACGATGGTCGTATCCAGATACTGGCTGTTCTCAGCCAATTCGAGGGTGCCTTGCAGCTGGCCGGCTTGGTCAAAACAAAGCAGGTATAGCCGGTAAGCTGGATGGTCGGCGCCGGCCCGCTCCAAAACGATGACGTGCTCCGGCAGGCCCGGCGCGGCGATGGTGCCCCAAAAGAAATAGCGGGCCGAGTAAGACGGGTTGTCCGGTTCGCCGGGCCGCATCAGCGGATTGCCAGTGATGTAGCGTTGGCGGAAAGCGCTGTCCACGGCGCTGAGCCGGTTAATGGGGACAGTGCCGGCCGGCAGCTCGATGACGGCGCCCGGCTGAAAGGCTGGCAGGTTGGCGTAGCGGTTGCCGTCGGTCGGATTGGCGCTGGCTGGTGTGGCAATGCTACCGGCTGCGTCGACCGCGTCGACTTGGCTGGCCTCCATAGCGCTCAGGACAGCGGCGGGCACCCGGATTCTGATTACCCGGTGCGGCCGGCAGCTGACGGCCCCCAAGCCGCCGGCCAGGCAGGCCAATCCGACCAGGCAGAGCTTGTATACCCGGCTGTCAATTTTACCTAGGCGCATGATTCCTCCCAATTTGCCGGTGGCGGCAGTCTGCGCTGCAAGCCGCCTCTAGTTCAGTTTTAATGCCGATGGCCGGAAAAGGCAAGCCGGCCGTGACGCAGCCGGGTCGTTACCGGGAGAAAGTTGCTGCTTGACGTCCGCCACGTAGCGGTTTATAACGTTATGGCCGCCCTTCGGCGGCAAATCAGCCATTTTAGGAGGTTTTATGCCAATGGGAAGCAAGTACGGTACCCACCGCGTCATCGAGCCGGTCGGTGCCATGCCGCAGACAGCCAAGCGGATCAACAATGACATGAGCACGGTCTACGACAACGAGATACTGCTCGACGTCATCGCCTTGAACATCGACTCGGCCAGCTTTACGCAGATCGAGACCGAGGCCGGCCATGACGAGCAGAAGATCGCCGCCAAGATCATGTCCATCGTCGCCGAGCGCGGCAAGCAGCAGAATCCGGTAACCGGCTCCGGCGGCATGCTCATCGGCAAGGTGGCTAAGATCGGTTCCGCCCTGAAGGACCGCGATCTGAAGGTCGGCGACAAGATCGCCAGCCTGGTTTCACTCTCGCTCACCCCGCTCAAGATCAACAAGATCACCAAGGTGATGTCCGACGTCGACCGCGTGCTCATCGACGGCCAGGCCATCCTCTTCGAGTCCGGCATCTACGCCAAGCTCCCCACCGACATGGACGAAGGTCTGGCTCTGGCCGCCCTCGACATCGCGGGCGCTCCGGCCCAGACCGCCAAGCTCGTGAAACCCGGCGACTCCGTCCTGGTGCTCGGCGCCGGCGGCAAGTCCGGCCTGATGTGCTGCTACGAAGCCATGAAGCGCGTCGGACCCACCGGTCGCGTTATCGCCAATATCCGCAACGAGAAGTACGTCAAACCGCTGCGCGACATGAAGCTCTGCCACGAGATCGCCATGGCTGACTCCACTAAGCCGGTCGAGGTTCTCGAAGCCGTGCTCAAGGCTAACAACGGCAAGGAAGTCGACATCGTCATCAACTGCGTCAACCTGGAAGGCTGCGAGATGGCCTCCATCTTGCCGGTGCGCGACAACGGTATCGTCTATTTCTTCAGCATGGCCACCAGCTTCACCCGCGCCGCCCTCGGCGCCGAAGGTATTGGCAAGGACGTGCTCATGATTATCGGCAACGGCTACACCAAGGACCACGCCGAGATCACGCTCTGGGAACTGCGCGAAAACGCCCAGCTGCGGAAGTATTTCGAGGAACAGTACGTCAAGTGATTGGCTTCGCCCCGGCTGGGTTTCGGCTGGCGGCACTAGGTAAAAATGGTTCGGCATGACGGGAGAAGGCATGCTGGAGCACGAGCGCGCGTTGGGAGGATGACGAGCCGATCCACCGTTACGGTGGCATTGGCGGGGGCAGTTCATCTCCCGGTTCAGTGTGGTTGTCCGTCGATGGCACCGAATCGATGCGCGACGAAGTAAAAGTGAGGTGGCGGTTACGCGGCCGGTAGGCTGATGGCTGTCTCTCGCCCCAGGGGCTCCCCGTCCCTGGCGCGGCGAGCGAGGATTCCGGCGATGCGCCCTTGCGGCGGACGGCCTATCCCGCTCCCGGTTCCGGTGGTTGCCGCTGTGCGGCTAATGGACGAGACCATTACAAGCCACCCTGAGGACGCGTCCGACGGGACTTCCCGCCGCTAGCGTCCTTCGATGTCGATTACCGTCGAATTCCAGGAGGTTTCCATGCCGATGAATGGCAAATTTGTTATAACCTGCGCCTGTACCGGCGCCGAGACGACCAAGCAGCAGAACCCGGCTTTGCCGATTACGCCGGAAGAGGTCGCCCGCACCGCCGAGGAGTGCCGCGTCGCCGGCGCCGCCATCCTGCACCTGCACGTCCGCGACGACCGCGGGCAACCCACCCAGAACGTCGCCCGTTTCCGCGACGCCATCGAGCAGATCCGCCGCAAGACGGACATCATTATCGAGATCACCACCGGCGGCGCCGTCGGCGATACCGCCGCCGAGCGCCTGCAGCCAGTCATGGAGCTGGAGCCGGAGATGGCTTCCCTGGACTGCGGCACCGTCAACTTCGGCGACGAGTATATCGTCAACACCTTGCCGGTGATGCGCGATTTCGCCGCCGCCTTCCGCAAGCACAAAGTGCGCGCCACCCTGGAGTGCTTCGACCTTGGCCACGTTTACGCCAGCCACTACCTTATCAAAGAAGGCTTGCTGGCCGAGCCCTATCACTATGGCTTCGTGCTCAACGTGCCTGGCGCCGTGCCTTACACCGTCGAGAATCTGTCGGCCTTCATGCGCGCTATGCCGGCCGGCGCCGACTTCACCGTCATGGGTATCGGCCGCTCCTCGCTGCCCGCCCAGTACGGCGCCATCGCCAACGGCGGCTGGATCCGCGTCGGCTTTGAGGATAATGTTTTCTTCAGCAAGGGCGTCCTGGCCACCAGCAACGCCCAGCTGGTCGAGCGCGCCGCCCGCATTGGCCATGAGGCCGGCCTGGTGCCAGCCACGCCGGACGAAGTGCGCAGTTACTTGAAATTGAAAGCCTGAGTCAGGCCTAGTATAGGGCAGCCGGCCTTTTTCGCCTCGCCTGCCCCCGCAAGGAGAGAAGATCATGCACGATTATCCGTCATATAATTATAAAGATATTCCGCTGTACAAGGACGTGGCGCCCGAGCAGTGGAACGATTGGCATTGGCAGATGAAAAACAACATCAAGGATGTTGATACCTTGGCCAAGGTGATCCCCCTCACCGACAAGGACAAGACCGACATCGTCGAGGTGCTCAAGGTCTTCCGCATGGCCATCACGCCCTACTACGCGTCTATCATCGACCGCAAGAATCCGACTTGCCCGGTGCGCCTTCAGGCCATACCGCGCTTAAGCGAAACCCATTTCGACGAAAGCGACCAGGATGATCCGCTGCACGAGGACGCCGACAGCCCGGTGCCCGGCCTGACCCACCGTTACCCGGACCGCGTCCTGTTGCTGGTGACGCACATCTGTTCCATGAATTGCCGCCACTGCACCCGCCGCCGCATCGTCGGCGAGGAAGACATGAATATGATCGACGACCACGTCGACGCCGCCATCGAGTACATCCGCAAGACCCCCATCGTGCGCGACGTGCTTATCTCCGGCGGCGACCCGCTGGTGCTGTCCGACGAGAAGCTGGAGCGCATCATCCAGAAGATCCGCGCCATCCCCCACGTCGAGATCATCCGCATCGGCAGCCGCACCCCGGTGGTCATGCCGCAGCGCATCACCGACAGCCTGGTGAACATGCTTAAAAAATATCACCCGATCTACCTCAATACCCACTTCAATACGCCGCGCGAGATCACGACCGAGGCCAGGGAGGCCTGCCGCAAGCTGGCCGACGCCGGCATCTCCCTCGGTAACCAGAGCGTGCTTCTCAAGGACGTCAACGACTGCCCGGTGGTGATGAAGAAGCTGATGCAGAAACTGCTGACTATCCGCGTCCGGCCGTACTATATCTACCAATGCGACCTGTCGCGCGGTATCAGCCATTTCCGCACGCCGGTCAGCAAGGGCATCGAGATTATCGAGAACCTGCGCGGCCATACCAGCGGCCTGGCCGTACCCACCTTTGTCGTCGACGCGCCCGGCGGTGGCGGCAAGACGCCGGTCATGCCGAATTATCTGATAACTAGCAACGACCGGCGCGTGGTGTTGCGCAACTACGAAGGCGTCATCACCACCTACGACGAACCGACCGATTATCACGAAAATTGCGGCATGTGCCGGATCTGCTACGATGAGGCGCAGCTCAATGCCACCTGCGGCGTAGCTCGGCTGCTGTCTGGCGACGAGAAAGTCCTCGAACCGAAGAACCTGGTACGCGCCGCCCGCAACTCGTCCAGCCAGACGCCGCGCGGCACGCATAATCCGTAGTAGTCTGGCCAGCCGCCGGGCTGATCCCGACATCCGGCGGCCGACCTGGCTCCACTCGCTATGAAACGCGCTTTCGATCCCGCCGCTCTGACTGGACAGGTCACCTTCGTGACCGGGCCGGAGAAGAACTGCGGCAAGACTAGCTTCCTCCTGGCCGCCCTGGCTGCCTGGCGTCAGGCCCGCGCCGAAGCCGGGCGCAGCTGGCCGCTGGCCTTGCTGACCGTCGGCTACGACGGCGAGGTGCGCGACTGGTTATCCGGCCAGCGCAAGCCCGGCGCCCCGCTGCAAGTGGGCGATTATTATATAACCGTAGAGCGTTTCCTGCGCGCCGGTGGCTGTTGCCCGGAAATCGTCGCCCTGGTGCCCGGCAGCGGCGCCTTGGGACGCTGCTGCATTGCCCGGGCAACGCGGCCCGGCCTGGCGGCCCTGGTAGGGCCGGAGGGCAACGCCGGCCTAGGCGCGGCTATCGCCTGGCTGCGCGCCGAGCTGGCCGGCTGCACCATTCTGGTGGACGGCGCCATCAACCGTATCACCCAGCTGGCGGCCGTTCCCGACGCCCGCCTGGCCTACGTCCTGCGGCTTGACCGGGCCGGGCTGAACCGGGCCGTAGAGCGCCTGCAACGCCTGGCGCTGCTCCTGCAACTGCCGGCCGCGCCGGCTGGGGAAACGGCCCTGGCGCTGGAGGCCGCGGCCGACCAAGCCGGCGCCGCTATAGCCGATCAGGCCAGCGCCGACCCGGCCCTCTACAGCCTAGCCGACGCCCTGACAAGCGAAAGCCTACAGCGACTGCCTGCCGCCTGCCGCCGCTTGGTGGTCGAGGACTTTACCAAAATATTCCTGACGGCCGCCGAACTACGCGCCGGCCTGGCTGGGCGGCAACTCTACTCGCGCGCGGCCATCGAGTGCGTCGCCCTGGTGGCGGTAACGCGCGGCGTCGACGACGACGAAGTAGCCCGGCGCTTGCCCGATCCGTTCATCCAGCAGCGTTTGCTGTTCAATCCTTACCGGCTGGCCGAGCCTCTGACAGGAGACCGCTGACATGACCGTACACGATGCCTGGAGTTTCGCCCAGCTCGAGGATTTCTGGCGCTGTTACGAGCCACTGACGCCCTGGGGGCGCGACGAGGTGGGCCGACGGGCGGTATTCAACGACGCGGCAACTATCAACCACCGGCATGACGACATCGCCGCCGCTATCGGCTGGCTGGAAGCGGCGGCCCAGGATGTCGTCGGCCTGGACCGGGTTAGCTACCACTTAAAGCGCCTGCCGCGCCTGCCGCTTGTACCCAAGGACGAGTATGAGCAGCTGGAGCTGTTCCAGTTCAAGAAGTTCCTGGCCAACTACCGGGGGCTGCTGCAACGCCTGCCGGCCGCAGTGGCCGCCGGCTTTGGTTTGGTGCCGGCCGGCCGCGAGCTGGCCACCGCCCTCGATATGGGCGGCTCCGACGCCGAGACTTTTTTCCTGGCCGACGCCTACCACCCAGACCTGGCTGCGCTGCGTTCCGACCTGCGCGGATTGGACGACGAGCTGTTGGCCAGCCTGGAGCACCAGACTGGCTTGGTAGAGCGGGAGTTCGGTTTGGTCTTCGCCGGCCGCGAATTCTTGGTTGCCGACCGGCAGCTATTGCCGGACCCGCTTAGCCTGGCCGCCCACTGTAGCGTCGAGCCGTACGACGATGCTGCCTACTTGGTGCGGCTGCTGCCCAACGCGGCGCGTCTGGCCCTGGCCACTCGCCGAGAAAGTTTGCTGGCGGCGGAACAGGCCACCGAGAACGAGGTGCTGCGCCGGCTGTCTGGCCTGGTAGTCGACGCCTTGCCGGCCCTGTGCTCGGCCGTCCAGGCCGTGACCCGCTTTGATCTGGCCCGGGCCGGCGCTGTGCTGGCTGGCCGCTTCGCTCTGGTGCGCCCGGACTTTGACGCCGCGACCGCCGTGAGGGTGCGCGACGGGCGCTTCTTGCCCTGCCAGCTGGAGTGCCAGCGCCTCGGCCTGGCCTACCAGCCGCTGTCGACTGAATTCGGCGCGCCGGCGGTGGTGCTGTTTGGCTCCAACATGGGTGGCAAGACCGTGGTGCTCAAGAGCCTGCTGTTCTTCCAGTTGCTAGCTCAAGCCGGCCTATACGTTCCGGCCGCTGCCTTCCAGACCCGCGTCTTTGACCACATCGAATACGTCGGGGAGCTGGCCGGCGAGCGCCTGGCCGGCTTGTCGGGCTTCGGCTTCGAGATATGGCGCTTCCAACGCGTCTGGCCGCTACGCAACGCCTTGATTGCCTTCGACGAGTTGGCGCGCACCACCGGGTCGCACGAGGCGGAAGCCTTGTTGTCGGCCATCGTCGAGGCCTACGCCCGGCCGCTGCCGGCCAGCCCTCGGCTCGCCAACCCGCGACCCGCGATGCCGACGGACTTGGTCGCCAAGCTGCCGGCTGACCGAACTCTGGCCCTGTTTACCACCCATTTCCGCGGCGTCGCTCGCTTGCCGGCCGCCCTCTACTTGCGCATGGAAGGGCTAGACCATCAGGCTGCCTGCTTGTCCGACGATGGTGGCCGCCTGGAAGAGCGCCTGGCCGGCATCAACCGGCACATGCGCTATCGATTGGTGGCGGACCAGCCAGAACGGTCGGATTCAAGCGATGCCCTGGCCATCGCCGCCATGCTCGGCCTGGACTGTGCCCTGGTGGAACGAGCCCAGGCCTACTTCCAGTCGCAGCCGTAAGCGGCCCTGGGGGCTTTTCGGCTTGAGTATCGAGTCGCTTTTCGCTATTGTATAGTCAAGCCCAGACAGCGAATTCCAAACAAGGGAGCGACCAGCCATGCCCGAGATGATTGACGACGACAGCGGCAACGACCCCTTCGGCGGCGCCCGCCTGCAATTCCCGGTCAGCTTCGAACTGCGCATCATCTACGTACTGGCGCAGGGCGCCCTGCTTGAACCGCAGGTGCTGGAAATCCTCCAGAAGCAACGCGCCGCGCCGCAACTGCCGCGCACCCTGCCGGCTAGCGGTAGTACCTACGGCCGGATGGCCGTGCCGGTCTGCTTCGCCGACGAGGCCAGCATGCGCGCCGCTTACGCCGCCATCGGCGTCCTGCCGGGCGTCAAGGCCTTGCTGTAGCCAAACGTGGACAACCGCAAAATTCGGGTTTCCTTAGGCTTGCTGCTCTTTACCCTGCTCTTTGGGACCATTGGCTTGTTCCTGGTCGAGAAGTTGTCGCTGTTCGAGTCATTCTACATGACGGTCATCACCATCAGCACCGTCGGCTTTTCGGAATTGCGGCCCTTTAGCTCGGCCGGCCGCGTCGTCACCATCATTACCATCTGCACGGGTACCGCCACCATGGCGTATACCCTCGGCAACGTCATTTCCATGTTCGTCGAAGGCGAGCTGTCCCGCCGCTTCGGGAGGCAACGAATGCAGCATACCATAGCCCACCTCAAGGACCACTATATTATCTGCGGCTACGGCCGCATTGGCCGCCTGATCTGCCGTGAACTGCAGGCTAACGGGGTGAAATTCGTGGTGCTTGACAACGATCAGTCCCTGGTGCCGGAGCTTGTAAGCGCCGGTTATCTTTTTTTATCGATGGATGCAACGGTCGACGAAAGCCTGCACGAGGCTGGCATTATGCGGGCGCGAGGGGTGGTAACCACCGTCCAATCCGACGCCGACAATGTCTATATCGTACTGGCGGCCAAGGATATCCGGCCGGATCTTTTCATTCTCAGCCGGGCGGCCGACGAGAAATCGGAGAAAAAACTGCTGACGGCCGGGGCCAGCCGCGTGCTCATGCCGTACCAGATCGGCGGTAAACGCATGGCCGAAGTGCTGATCCGCCCGGCTGTCGTCGACTTCATGGACATTGCCATGATGGACAACAAGCTCGGCCTCATGATGGAGGAAGCCCGGATTCATGAAAATTCGCCGCTGTCCGGAAAGAACCTAGTGGAGAGCGGCTTACGGCGCGACTACGGCATCATCATCGTGGCTATCCGCCATCACAACGGCGAGATGGTATTCAACCCTCAGCCGGTTGAACGCCTGACAACCGGCGATACCCTGGTGGTGCTGGGTAAAAAAGAAGACATCGTCAGGCTCAACGGTACCATGTAGCTGCCCCGCGCCGCTGGACCTCAGCGCCGCGGGAGAACGATGGCCGTCAGGTCGTCCTGGCGCGGCGTGCCGGCGCAGAAATCGTCTAGTTTGTCTAGCACCCAGGCTAGGACGGCGTCGCAGTTCTGGTCGCGGCAGCGGGCGAAGGCGTCGGTCAGGCGATCCAGGCCGAATTCCTCGCCGGCTGGATTGCGGCTCTCCACCCGGCAGTCGGTGTAGGCCAAGATCATGTCGCCCGGTCGGACCCGGAATTTGAGGGTCGCATAGTCGCTGGGCCATTCGGCCAAACCCAGGAAGCGGCCCTTGAAATCGCGGCCATCCGGCAGGTTGACGACGTGTACCTGGCCGTTCTCGGCGCTGCGGAAAAGCAGGTCGGCGTGGCCAGCGTTGACATATTTGACCACGTTGTCCGATAGGCGCAACACCAGGCCGGTGGCGTAATTTTCAGCCGCTCCCTTTTTGGCGGTCAGGCGACGATTTATTTCTTCCATTATAACCTTGAGGCTCTGCCCGCTGCCTTCGCCAAAGGCGTTGCCGGAAACGCCAGTCAGTGGCTCAAAGCGGAAGGCGCTTTCCCAGGCGGCGGTTTTAGGGGCTTGCTTGGGATAGAAACGGTGTTGCACCTAGCAGGGTGTTGAAAAACGCGGATGCGGCTTTTCAACACTTCAAAAGCCGGTACAATTACGCAGCATAGCGCAAGCTATGCGAGGAATTGTTAAGGTTGTTGAGAAAGCAACCGGCTTTTTCAACAACCTGCTAGACGGCCATCTTCATGTCGATCTCGGCTACCGTGGTGGTTTTTTCCAGTTGGTGCAGGGTAGTGCGCAGGTGCTATTGGCGGCGGATAATTCGCTAGTGCGTGCCCCAACCAGGCCTGCCAGATTGGGTTGAGGTCCTCCGCCTGGGTGCGGGCGGCGGCGAAACGGGTGGCCAGGGCGAACGGCAGGCCCAGGATCATCAACGGGAAGCCGTAGCCGGTAAAATAGGGCAGCTCATGGAGTTGCAGGATATTGTGGAGGTCGACGTCCAGGAGGGCGGTCAGGAAGATCGGCGACACGCCGACCAGCAAGGCTGGCGCGTCGCGTCGCTACATGGCTAGGGAAATGATGACCAAGTACAGGCTGTAGGGTAGTGCGTAATTGCGGTAGACGTTCCAGGCGCTCCACAAGCGGGGCGGGAAGCTGCCGTCGCTACTAACCAGCTGGCCGTTTAACCAAGTGCGGTCGGCCATGGCGCTGCGGCCCAGGAAGAGGCCGAGTTGGCCGTCGGCCAGACCGACCGGCTGCCGGCTAAATAATGGTATTGTTGGTCATTATTATCTGAAAGAAAGAAATGCGCAAGCCGAATAAGGGCCAGCTGGGCCATATCCTGCGACCATGCGCTGGAAACTTGACGGTTCGCCGCTTCTGTGTTACCTTGATGCGCACGACAAGTTTCCGCCTTATGCAAGGTCTTGTCTTAAGCCACGTGCAGTTTGCCGGGCAAACATGCACAGGTGCCGGCTCAAAACACGCCGTTTTTGGACGCACCCTCATCTCATCTCGCAAGGATAACCGCAATGGATAGTTTCTTGAATGGCTTGGCATTATTCCAGGACGCCGCTGCCCCGCAGGGCAACATGTTCATGACCATCGGCATGTTCGCCGCCGTGTTCGCCATTTTCTACTTCATGATCATCCGGCCGCAGAACAAGAAGCAGAAAGCTCTGCAGAAAATGCTCGCCGAGATCAAGAAGGGTGATCGCGTCATCACCATCGGCGGTATCTACGGCATGGTCCATGCCGTTAAGGAGCGCAGCGTGGTGTTGAAGGTCGATGATGCCGCCCGCCTCGAGTTCTCCAAGTCGGCTATTGCCACCGTTCTGGACAAGAGCGAAGCGACTGAAGCTCCGGTCGCCGTCACCGAAGAAACCAAGTAAATACCGCCGGCAGGGTAGCCGCCGCAGGGCAGGGCCGGAAACGGTTCTTGTTGTGCCGGCGGCGCTTTTCTGCCAAGCGGCCGGCGGACTTTGTCCCCGGCCGCGTGGTTTTTCATACACTTTAACAGGGGTTGGACGGACCGCTGGCGGTTCGGGTCCCGCTCCTGAAAATACGGAGTCGAAGCATGAGTAAAACCAAAAGGTTTCTGATTGTGCTGGCCGTGATCGCCGTCGCCGTGGCTTTCTTGTCTCCTTCTATCCGCTGGTACTACTTGACCGCGGCGGAAGACAAGGCCCTGGCGCTCGGTTCACGCGAGCAGATTCGTGACTACGCCTGGCGCATGGCCCGCAGCGATTTCGCGGTGCTGGAGCAACTGGCCCTGTCCGAGAATACCGAGGAGCTGCCGGCGCAGTTCGACTATCTGGTCGATCGCGCCGCCACAGTCTACCGGCAGACGAAACTCGACCGGCCGGAGACCTGGAACATCCAGGCTATTCGCCGCATCTACCGGACGCGGGCGGACTTGATCCTCGAACTTGAGGACTATTACCGCAGCAAAATCTTGGACATCAAGAGCCTGCATACCAATGCCGTGCAGCTCGGTCTTGACCTGTCCGGCGGTATGTCGGTGGTCATCCGCGCTGATCTGGCCAGCCTGGCCGAGGTGCAAGGGCGCGATTTGTCCGCCGAAGAACGCGACGACGCCGTCGTGCGCGCCCTTGAGGTGCTGAATAACCGCATTGACCAGTTTGGCCTGACCGAACCAGTCATCCGCCGCCAAGGGACTGAGCATATCTACGTCGAGATCCCCGGCGCGGCCGACCCCGAACGCATCAACGCCATCATCATGGGGCGGGGTAAGCTGGCCTTCCATATCGAGAACTCGGAAGCCACCGCCGCCCTGGAGCAGTTCCTCCAGACCAATCCGGACGGCATCGCCACCGACAATACCGTCACCCAGGCTGGCATCCTCCCGGACGGCTTCGTTGCCCGCAAGGTCTACCGCAAGGATACCTACGGCCTGGACGAGTGGACCGGCCGTTACGCCGTGGTCACCGCAGCGCCCGGCCTCGACGGCAACTACATCGAGACCGCGTCGGTCAGTTCCGACCCGCTCAACGGTAAGCCGGTCGTAGTCTTCAGCCTCAATGCCGAGGGCGCCGAGTTGTTCTACCAGCTGACCTCAGCCAACCTCAACAAACCCATGGCCGTGCTGCTTGACGACCGCATCCGCTCCATCGCCACCATCCAGAGCGCCATCCGCGAGAGCGGGCAAATCAGCGGCTTTGACGCCGATGAAGCCGCCAACCTGGCGCTGGTGCTGCGCGCCGGCGCCCTGCCGGTCGAGCTGGTGGTCGAGAGCCAGCAGGCCATCGGCGCCTCATTGGGTAGCGACGCCATCATGCAGGGCACGAACGCCGTATTGGCCGGCCTGCTGGCGGTCTTCGCCTTCCTGCTGCTGTTCTATAAGGGTGCCGGCATTAATGCCACCATGGCCCAGGTGCTCAACCTGTTCTTCATGCTGTCCATTCTGTCGGCCTTCAACCTGACCCTCACCCTGCCGGCCATCGCCGGTTTCGTGTTGACGGTCGGCATGGCCGTGGACGCCAACGTTATTATCTTCGAGCGTATTAAGGAAGAACTCCGCCAGGGCAAGGGGCGTCGCGCCGCCATTCAAGCCGGCTTCAACAAGGCCTTCTGGGCGGTTTTTGACGGCAACATTACCACCATCATCGCGGCCGCCTTCCTGTCGCAGCTGGGAACCGGACCGATTCGCGGTTTCGCCATCAGCTTGCTGATCGGTAACGTGTCGTCGCTCTTCACCGCCCTGTTCGTCTCCCGCCTGATGTTCGATTTCAATACCGACGTGTTCAAGCGCACGACCATGTCCATCAGCTGGAGGGTCAAATGAAGCATTATATCAAATTCCATAAAGCTTTCCTGCCAGCCACCATCGTCTCGCTGGTGCTCATCGCCTTTTCGGTGCTTGGCTTGCTGACCCGCGGCTTCAACATGGGCGTCGACTTCAAGGCCGGCGTTAACCAGTATGTCCAGTTGGCCTTCCCGGCCGCCGGCATCACCTACGACGGCCCCGGGCAGCCGGTGCTGACTATCGGCGATGGCCGTCTGCAGGTGGTTTTCTCTGGCGCCGAGGTGGAAAACCGTACCGTCAGCCATAACTTGGCCACGGCGGGCAGCCTGCGTCAGCTGGCCAGCCTGCTTGAGGCCGACGGCATTAGCCTGACCATCGAGTCGGGCGCCGCCGAATTGCCAGCCCTGTTACTGGTGCCGACCTACGCCGGTGAGTTTGTACTGAGCGAGACCGCCCGTCGTCTGCATCGCTCGGCGCGCGACATCAATGAAGGCTTCGGCGATCTTGAAAAGGTGCGCCAGGCTTTAGCCAGCCTGACGCAGATGACCGTCAAGGAATTCGGCGACGCCAATGCCATGCAGTACGTCATCCGTATCAGCGACGACGGCAGCAATCCCGATTTTGCCGAGACCGTCCACGCTACCATCGGCGAGCTTTTGGCGGTTGAATTCGGCGCTGGTCACTTCGTGATGATGCAGACCGACTATGTCGGCGCCAGCTTCTCCCAGAGCCTGATGTCCAATTCCTGGAAACTGGTCATCGGGACCCTGGGCCTGATCCTGCTCTACGCCACCTTCCGCTTCAAGCTGAAGTTTGCCCTTGGCGCGGTCCTGGCCCTGGTGCACGACGCCTTCATCATGATGGGCTTCATGATCTGGAGCGGCATGGAGTTCAACACCATTTCCATCGCCGCCATTCTGACCATCCTCGGTTACTCGATCAACGATACCATCATCATTTTTGACCGCGTCCGCGAGGACAAGAAGCTGGCTCCGACTGACAGCACGCCCACCATCCTCGACCGCTCGGTCAACGAGACCCTGGGGCGTACTTTTATCACCTCGGGCACCACCTTGTTGGCGGTGTTCGCCCTGTTCTTCTTCACCAAAGGCAGTGTCAAGGACTTCGCGCTGGCCCTGATCGTCGGTATCGTCGCCGGTACCTACTCCTCGGTTTTCATCGCTTCCGCCTTCGTGCGCTTCTGGGACCATGTCAAGGGCAAGCGGATTGCTAGGCTCGAAGCCGCGGGCAAGCCGGGTCAGATCGTCAAGGCGACCAACTGAGCAGGTAGCCGATAGCCCTGTCCGACAACCGACAAGGGTTCGTTCGGCCAAAAAAGCCCCGCCACCAATCGGTGAGCGGGGCTTTTTTGGGGGCAGCGGCCGAGTGGGGGGGCTTACTCGCTTGGCGGGTTAAACGGCGCCAGCAGGTCGACCAGGGTTTGGTGACCACGGCGGCGGGCCACGGCGTAGGCGGTTTCGCCGGCCACGTTGACCAGTAAGGGGTTGGCGCCCAGTTCCAGCAGCGTGGCGGCGGCCCGGTCCAGGCCGGTGGCGGCGGCGTAGTGCAGGGCGGTGTCGCCCTGCGGATCGTGGATGTCCGGGGTCTTGCCGAACAGGTTAGTGATGGCGTTGGCGCCGCCGGTCAGGGCGATGCTGGCCGGGCTGCGGCCCTGGACGTCGCGCATGAAGGGGTCGGCGCCGGCGGCTGCCAGCAGGCTGACCAGCGGCCAGTTGGCGGTGATGACGGCGACGTGTAGCGGCGAGATGCCCTGGGCATCGCGGTCGTCGAGTGGCGCGCCTTTGGCCAGCAGCAGCTCGATAATACCCAGGCCGGCCCGCAGGTCGATGGCGACGCGCAGTACGGAATGGCCGCTGCTGTCGGCACGGGCAATGCTGTGGGGTGTCAGTAAGGCCTGCAGTAGGGTATCGCTGCGTTTGATGGCAAAGCTGAGCGGGCTTTCCCCGGCGGCGTCGCGGGCGTGGATGGAGCCGCCTTTGGCGACTAGCAAGGCGGCGGCCCGGCTATTCTCGCTGTAGGCGGCGCGCAAGAGCGGCGTCACGCCGGCGTCATCACGGACGTCGGGTAATTCCACCGTTTCCAGTAGCTTGGCTAGCAGGCGGGCATCGGCATTGCGGGCGGCGGCATGCAGGGCGGTTTCCCCGTTGACGTCGCGGGCAAAAATGTCAGCCTGATTGTCCAAGAGCACGGTAACCATAGCCAGGTCGGAGCGGTCGATGGCGTCGCGCAACGGCGTCTTGCCGGTGAAGTCGCGTGGATTGGCGGTGCCGGATATCTCCAACAGGGTGCGCAGGCTCTGCATGGCCGCCCAGTGGACCGCCAAGTGCAGTGGCGTGGAGCCGGAGGCGTCGCGGCTGGTAACGCTAGCGCCCAGCGCCATCAAGGCCCGAACGGCGGCGACCGAGTCGTTGCGTAGGGCGGTCATCAGCGGCGTGCGGCCATCGTTGTTCTTGGCGTCGACCACCGCGCCCATGCCCACCAGAAAGCCGATGCCGTCCGGCAGGCCGGCCAGTGCGGCGTAGTGCAGTGGGCCGTTGCCGGCGCTGTCAGCCAGCGTCATGATGGTGGGGGTGAAGAACCAAGCCAGCGGCGGCGTCCGGTTGAGGGCCAGGGCCAGGGGCGAGGCGCTGGCCGTGTTGAGCACGAAGGGGTCGGCGTGGACCTGAAGCAAGGCTTCGCCCTGAGCGCGCTGGTTGTAGCGGGTGGCCAGGTGGAGGGCCGTGTCGCCGTCGTTGTTGCGGATGGACGGGTTAAAGCCCAATTCGGCCAGCAGCAGGATGCTTTCCGGTCGGGCTTCGATGTTCATGGCAAAGTGGTACGGCGTGTCGCCACGCTCGTCGCGGGCTTCCCGGTTGGCGTGAGTCATTAGAATTCGCAGGTTGTCGGCGCCGGCGGTAAAGGCCAGTCCGAGCGCGCTCTGGCCGCGGCTGTTTTTGAGGAAGACGCTGGCCCCGGCCCGAATGAGCGGTTCCACCAGGTTGGCGCGGTTATTGCGAACCGCCAGCAGCAAGGCGCTATCGCCCTCGGCGTTGGTGCTGTCCACCGGCACGGCGTGGTCCAGGAAAAGCTGAAGTAGTTCCGGCGCGTAGCCGCGTTGGACGGCCAGGTGCGGAGCGGTATTGCCGCCACGGTCTTTGATGGACGGATCGGCGCCGGCGGCGATGAGCAGTCGGGCGGCCTGTTCGGCCGCTGGGGAGGCTAGAGCCAGGTGCAGCGGCGCGTTGCCGTTGGAGTCCAGGGCGTTGGCGTCGGCGTGGGCGGCTACCAGGATGGCGGCGGCCTCGAGCTGGCCGAGGCGCATGGCGGTGTGCAAGGCGGTGCCGCCGCCGGCATCGCGCGTGTCGACCGGCACGGCCCGGTCCAGGAAGAACTGCAGATAGCCGCGGTGGTCAAAGCGAACGGCCTCGTGCAGCACGCTGGCGCCGTCGGTGAAGCGAACGCGGGCGTGGTTGGTATCGCGCACTGCCCGGATGAAATAGGTGAAATCATCGAAGCTTGAACTGGCGTTCTGGAGCACCAGCTGTTCGGCGATGGCCGCGCTGGCCGGGTTGTTGGGGTACAGGAAGGCCGTGTCGAGGGCGGTCTTGCCTTCGGCGTCCAGGGCGTTCAGGCTGGGTTGCAGGCCGAGAACGACGCGGACGGTGGACAGCGACATGCGCTCGACGGCGACGTGGAGCACGCTCTGGCCGGCGGCGTTGACAGTGTTGATGTTCTGTGCTAGCAGGATATTGGCTGACAGGTTGCGGGCGATGGCGATATCCAGGGGAGTAACGCCGCTGGAATCCGGGACGAATAGGCTAACCTGACGCCTGGCTAGCAGGCTGCTGATGGCGACATCGGATTTGTCGAGGGCCAGGCGCAGCGGCGTCCGGCCGACGGCGTCCAGCGGGTCGGGTTGGGCGCCCATCACCAGCAATAATTCCACCGTCTGGGCTGAGCCTTGCAAGACCGCGCTGTGCAGCGGATAATTGCCGTCCACGCCGGCGGTGTTCACTAGGTCGCGACCCCGGAATAAGGCTTGTAAGCCGGCAGTGTCATTGCGCCGGATAAGGTCGTTGATGTCCGGTTCAGCGCTGCCTGTCTGGTTGCCGCTACTGTTTTCCGGCGTTGTGGTATCCGGTGGTAGCGGGTCGGGCGTGGGCGGGGTGATGCAGGCCGTTAGGGTCGCCGCCAACAGACTGAGCGCCAGGGTTAACCAAGTCCGTTTCAGGGTGGTGAATGTAGGTTGGGTTGCCGTCTGTTTCATGATGCCTTCCTCGTACTACCATAAAGGTGCGCTCTGGCCTTCGGTGACAGAATGCGGGTCGACCATCCATCCAGTTACCGCGTTGCCTAGCACTATACTCTCTAGTATATCGGAATTTCTGGCTTATTGCTTGCCAGAAAAAGCCGGGTTGACGATATTTCCGGCCAGCCGGGGCTTGCGCAGGGGCCGCTTTTGCAAGATGCTGGCAGGGGAGGCGGTAATGGCGGCGAAAATCCTGGGCTTTAGCGTTCCGGTCGGCGGTTTGTGGGCCGAGGCCATCGACGGCCTGCGCGGCTCCGTGCCTGGTAGCTGCCAGGTTCTGGTCGGTAAGGACGCCTGTCTGGCCGCCATCGGGCGGATTGACGTATTGGTGGACGGCTTGTTGGACAGCGCTGACCTGGAGCGCGCCATCAAGCTGCAAGCGCTGTTCGTGCCCTTCGTCGGGGTCGACCATTTGCCGGTCGCGGCGCTGCGCTCGCGGCAGGTGCAGGTCTACAACTGCCACGGTAACGCCTTCCCGGTGGCCGAACGGGCTTTGGCGCTGGCCCTGGCTAGTCTGGGTCGGATTGTCGAGTACCACAACGACCTGCGTAACGGGCAATGGCATGGTTTTGCCGCCGGGCACGGCCGCCGGGATTACTGGCAGTCGCTGCAGGGCAAGCGCTGCGCCGTGCTCGGCTGCGGCGCCGTCGGCCAGGCGCTGGCCGGCTTGCTCAAGGCCTTCGGCTGCCCGGTGGCCGGCTTCCGGCGGCAGGCCAACGCCCCGCCACCGGCCGGCTTCGATCTGATCAGCGACCGGCTGGACGATATTTTGGTTGACGCCAAGCTGATTTTTATCACCTTGCCGCTGACGCCGGCTACTCGAGGCCTGCTCGGCCGGCGTGAGCTGGCGCTGGCGCCCGGAGCCTGCCTAGTGAACGTCGGCCGCGGCGACGTGGTCGACGAGACGGCCCTGTACGAGTCATTGTGCGATGGCAGCCTGCTAGGTGCCGCTTTGGATGTCTGGTACGTCTATCCGCCGGCCGGCAGCACCATGGCCCGCCCGGCCCGCCTGCCGATCGACGCCTTGCCCAACGTGGTGCTGTCGCCCCATGTCGGTGGCCATTCGGCCGAGGCGGCGGCCGGCAACATCCGCCAGACGGCGCAAAACCTGCGGGCCTGGCTGCGTGGCGAGGCTGTCGTCAACCGCGTCGACCTGGAGGCCGGTTACTGATGCTCATGTTCCCGGCCGCTTAAGCCCGGAACAGGCCGGATGGGGTTTCCAGCAACAGGTCGGGGAAGTTGCGGTAGGCGTTCATCAGGTCGTAGAGCAGCTCGAAGCCTAGGGCGGCCTTGTCGAAGGCCAGGAAGGGGGTGGCTTCTAGCAGCTTGGCGCCTGGCAGCCTGGCACCCATCACGAAGACCGTTTCCAATTCGCGTACCTCATGCAAGGCGCGCAGGGCCAGGGACTCCGAGTTGGTGGCGAAGAACAGCCGCGTCTGCCAGCTACTTTGCGGGTCGAGCGAATAGAGGTGCTGCAGCTCGAAGAAATGCTCGGGCATCGTCCACGCTTCCAGCAGCCGGGTTTGGAGGCCGTCGGAGGGGATGGCGGCGTCGGAATAGAGCACCAGCTGCCACAGGCTGTAAGGGTTCTCGCGACGGACGTCCTTGGCGATGGCCGCCAGCCGGTTGACGGTGGCCGGGTTGTCGGCGTCGATCAGCAGGGTGACGGCGTTGGCCACCAGCTGCGGCGCCAGCAGCAGCTGATCCAGGGCGCCGGGCCGGCGGGTGTCGACGCAGCTGACGAAGCCGCGCTTGTGCGATTCGAAGCAGGGGCGCACCGGCGGGTTCACGGCTACATCGAAGCTTTCCTCGAAATCGCCCAAGGCGTCGAGGAAATCATCCTCCTGCATGTCCTCGGTCTCCAGCACCGTATAGGGCGGTTCGGCCAGGCTGTCGACGACGCCGAGGCGGCCGGCCTCCCGCCCGCACAGCGTCCCCGGCTTGAGGTAGAGCGGCTGTAGCTCGGCCTCCTGGCCCAGGCCTGTCATGCCTAGATAATCAAAACATTCTATAACATCATCGTAGCCGTCGTGGGGTAGCCCCAGCCGGATGTCCAGCTTGAGCGCCGCCGATTGCGCCCAGATGAACTGGGCGTTGGCCTCGATGGCCGCCTTGTCGATGTTCAGGCCGAGGGCGGCCTGGCATTCTTGGTTGATTGACAAGAGCGGGCTGCGCACGGTGAGCAGGCTGGCGTCGATCAGCAGGCGGGAAATGTCCTCCGGCAGGCGGTCAGCCCGCCAGTGCAGGTGTAGCGGCAGGCCGTCGAAATTGGCGGCGGCCAGCGACTTGGCAAAGCCGGCCGCCTGGTCGCCGCCGGCCACGCCGGGGTCGGCCAGAACCAGTTCGCGGCCGCGTTCCTGGCAGGCCTTCTGGATTAGTAGCGGGGCGGTAACCAGTAAGTCGGCGCTCGTACCGGCTGGCGGCATGATGTCCCAAGGCAAGAGGCCGACGAAGACTGGCTTGTCGGGCCGGACGGGTATGATGCCGGCCAGGTAGGGGTCCTTGGCGGCGGCGGCAAAAGAGTTGGCGGGGCTGTCTGCCCGGGTGGCATAGCGGGGTTGCAGGCTGCGCCGGCGCAGGTCGGCCAGTAGCTGGAGGAAGCCGTCGGCCGGCGGGTAGGCCCAGTCCGGCCAGTTGATGTCGGCCGGCATTTCCACCAGGCTGTCGAAGACGCGGCTGCGGCTGGCGCTACTGCCCGGCAGCACTTCCGGGCCAAGGGCGACCATGCTGGTGGCCGGCAGCCGGGCGCGCAGCTTGCGGGCGATGTGCAGGCTGCGCGTGTAGTTGTAATCGTACAGGCTGAAGACGATGGCGCTGGCCTCGGCCCGCGACAGAGTCTCGCCGATGGCCGCGTCGCCGCCGTAGTCGACGGTATCGGCCTCCAGCCAGAGGCATTCGGCCGCGGTCAAAGCGCCGGCGGCGATGGCCTGGGCGACCAGGCTGCCGGCGAATAGCGGCGTGTTGGCGGCGGGGGCGAGATTGGTCGGATCCTGTTCCGGCAACTGGATGAACATCAGTCTCTGATTATGTATGGCCATGTACTTGCAAGATACCAGATGGCCGGCCTTTGGGAAAGGGGCTGGACGAAGGCGGCTTAAGGTTCGAGGCCGCGCCTCAAAATTCGAGGCCGCGCCTCAAAATTCGAGGCGGATGCGTTCCTGCGGCACTTCGGTAAAGTAGGTTTTGACCAGCTGGGCCATGGTATCCAGGCTATCGGCGTTCTGGATGCGGAAGCGCAGGTGGTGGCCGAAGGCCAAATTCTCGCTAAAGTACTGGAAGAAGCGGCGGGCCCGGCTGACGTGGAAGACCGGCGGCAGCCACTGACGCAGGAGGTCAAGCATGGCCAGGGCGGTTTCCTCCAGGTTGACGCGCAGGCTAAAGGCCGGGTCCAGCGCCTGGCCGCGGATTAGGGCGAACACCCAGGGTCGGCGGATGGCCTCGCGTCCCAGCATGATGCCGGCCGGCTGGCAGCTATCCATGGCTTTGCGGTAGTCCTTCGGGCTGTGGATGTCGCCGTTGCCGACTACCGGGATGGACAGGTCGCGCGTCAGGCCGGCGACGTGCTGCCAGCGGCTTTTGCGCCGGAATTTTTCGCTCTTGAGCCGGGGATGCAGGGTGAGGCGGTCGAGGCCGGCGTCGACCAGGACGCGGCAGTAATCCAACAACTTGCCGTAGTCTTCCTCGTAGCCGATGCGCAGCTTGGCGGACAGGGGCGTAGCCGGTAGGGCGGCGCGGGTAATGGCGACCAGGCGGCCGGCGGCCTCGGTCTGCCTCATCCAGGCTACGCCGCCGCCGGATTTCTCGATATGCGGCGCCGAGCAGCCGAAGTTGATGTCGACGCCGGCCAGCGGCAGGTCTTGCCCGGCCAGCTCGTCGCGCAGGCGGGCGGCGGCGCTGGCGATATCCTGGGTGTTGGTGGCGTAAAACTGGATCACCGTCCGGTCCGGGGCCGGCAGGGTGTCCAGGAACCATTTTTCGTAGGCGGCGTTGGCCAGCCAGGCGCCGGCGCTGGCCATTTCGGTGGTATACAGGTCACAGCCGCCCCAGCGCTCGATCAGGCAGCGCAACGGCCGGTGGCTCAGTTCGACCATCGGCGCCAACAGCAGGGCGCCGGGTGGCAGGGCGCCACGGCGAGTGGCGGCGGCGGTTTGGCTGACTGGCGCCGGTGGCGGCGCGGACGGATAGGGGTCGGACATGGTCGCCACTATACACAAGGAAGTACTGGCCTGTGAAGGGCGCGGCGACCAGCCAGTTGCTTTGCCTCCCGGCCTGACCTAGACTTGAAGGCAGGGGGCACTATGGCAAACTCGATCCGGCGCTGCCGGGCGACGATGGTAGCGGTTTTCTGGTTGGTCGGTCTGGCGCTGGCCGCTCAGGTACCGGCGGCGGGCAGCTCGTCGGTCGCGGCTCCGGCCGCTTGGCTGGTGCACCGCTTCCCGGCCCGCTACCGGGTCAGCATCGCGGTGGCGCCAGCCCGCAATACTCTCGACCTGTCGGCCACCAGTTCTTACCGCCAACAGGTGCTCATACCCGTCCCGGTCAGCGACGAGCGCCAGACGGTTGGCCCGGTGACGCATTCGGCCGGCCAGCTGCAGGTCGGCAGCCTCGATGGGCAGCGTGTCTTGTACCTGGAGAGTAGCCGGCCAATCGGCCCCTTCAGCCTGGAGTTCGAGATCCAGACCAGCGAGACGGTGGTCGATTGGTCGCTAGTGACCACCATCCGGCCCTACGACCGGACCAGTGTTGATTACCGCCGCTATACTGGCGCCCTGGCCGGCTGGATCGAGCCGGATAACGCCCGCATCCGCCAGATTTCCGGCAGCTTGCGCGCCCAGGCCGCCGATGCCCTCGACTATGCCCGCCGGGCTTACGCCTGGCTGCAGGCCAATTTGGAGTGGCGCGACGTGCAGGGTGGCGGCATCGACGGCATCGACGGCATCCTAGCGCGCGGCTACGGCGACTGCGGTTGCCTGAGTTCGGTCTACCTGTCGCTGTTGCGGGCGGCCGGCATACCGGCGCGCTTCAAGGTCGGCGGCATGGTGGAGGCCGACGGCGGCTTCGCCAACCACATGTGGACCGAGTTTCTGCTGGAAGGCTACGGCTGGATCCCGGCCGACCCGTCGATGTTCAACGGAGCGGACAATCCCTGCATCGGCTTTGAGCCGGCCACCCATCTGTACTTCAATCGCGGTGACAGCTTCCAGAATCCCTTCGGCCATGAGCTGCCGGTGCTGCAGACTGTCGGCTACTGGTACCGCTACGAAGGCGGCGCGCCGCGTGGTGAGTTTTCTCTGGGCAAGACCCTGACCCTGACCCGGTTGGCCGTGGCCGAACGGGCCGCCGTTTTCAACAATCCGGCGGCCTTGGCCGCCGGGCGGGCGGTGCTGGCGGCCGCCTCGACTGCGGCCCGGGCCGCTGCCGGCCAGGCCAGCCTGGAAAGTTCCAGCCTGCTCGACGAGGCGGCTTTGGCGGCGGTCCAGGCGGTGGCGGCCGGGGCGGAGTACGCCATGCTGGACTCCCTACGCGCCCGCGGCTACGCGCCGAACTGGTACGGCTGGTACTACTATCATTTTACGTCGCAGGAACTGACGCCGTACCGGGCGGCGGCGGTCCTGATCGCGCCGCGCACCGTCGATGCCCGCTACCGGGCCGCCGGCTACGCCTGCTTCTACGATGATCCGTCCGCCACTTGGTACGCCCTGGTGCTGCTAGCCACGCCGCCGCCGGGGCGCTGAAGTACCTCGGCGGGTTCTACCAAGCTGTTAGTCGACCAGGTTAAAAAAGCGTAACAGTTTCTCGCGGTCTACCATGCTGCCGTCATCGGCCTTGACCGGCACCATGGCTAAGGTCCAGCCGGCAACCAGGGCCGGGTCGCCGCCGGCGGCGCGCACGAAATCGGGCGACAGCACCAATACCCAGTCCTTGTCGTTGGTGCTGGCGTCGGCCGCCCATTCCAGCATCAGGTTATCGTCGAGCATGACGCCGAAGTGGTCAAGCGCCTGGTGGTAACCTAGACGCTGCCTGGCCAACCGGGCGATGGCGGTGACGAAGCCGGCCGGTTCAGTGGCTGGGTTGGCCGGGCCGTCGCCGAGATTCAGATTAGCGGTCAGGCGGTCGCCGACCAGGCTCCAGGCGGCCGGCAGCCTAGCTGGGTCAAGCCCCGCCAGCAAAAAGGGCCGGGCGTCCAGCTCGGCGATGGCGTCGACCGGGCCGGATAGATCTGGCGCCAGGCGGATGGCGTCGCCAGACGGAGCCACCAGGCTGAGGCCGGCGGCGGTTGGTACGGCCGGCAAGGCCTGGCTGATGGCGCCGAAGCTGCGCGCCGCCCTGGTGGCCACCACATCGGTGGCCGAGCAGCCGGCGGCGGCCACGGCCACGGCGATCATGGAAAAGGCGACTAGTAGCGGGAAGCTGGTTAGCCTGGTGTTCGGTCGTTTGTTCATGGTAACTCCTGTGATACTAAAGTAATCTTAATAGTTTGCTAGAGCATCCGCCCCAGTGTATCGACCAATTCGTCGACGATATCGGTCTCGCCGGCGCGCACCCGGTCGATTAGGCAATGCTTCATGTGGTGTTCGAGGATGACCAGGGCGGATTTGCCCAGCGCCGCCTGGGCGGCCGAAACCTGGCCGAGCACGTCGTCGCAGTAAGCGTCCTCGCCAATCATCCGCCGCAGCCCGCGCACCTGGCCCTCGATGCGGGCCAGGCGGGCGTCGAGTGATTTTTTCAGGTCCGGGTCGCGGTGGGTAGTCTTGCAGCCGCAGCCGCAGCCGCTTTTGGTGGCGTCAAGAGTACCGGCGGAACTGGCCTCGGCTGTGCCATCGCTGACGGAAGCCGCATGGCAGCTGGCCGCATTGTCGCCGTTATTTATCGAATCGTTCATGCCTTGAACCTCCGTAGACGCAGGGCGTTGGTAACGACCGATACGCTCGACAGCGACATGGCCGCCGCCGCGAAGATCGGGTTCAGGAGCGGGCCGCCGAAGAGGTGCAGCACGCCGGCGGCGATCGGGATGCCCAGCACGTTGTAGGCGAAGGCCCAGAACAGGTTCTGGCGGATGGTGCGCATCGTGGCCCGCGACAGGGCCAGGGCGCGCAGGACGTCCATCGGGTCGCTGCGGGCCAGGACGATGCTGGCCGATTCGGCGGCCACGTCGGTGCCGGAGCCGATGGCGATGCCGACGTCGGCCTTGGCCAGGGCCGGGGCGTCGTTGATGCCGTCGCCGACCATGGCCACCACCAGACCCTCGGCCTGTAGCTTGGCCACCTCGGCCGACTTGTCGGCTGGCAGCACCTCAGACAGGACGCGGTCGATGCCGGCTTGCTTGGCGATGGCCTCGGCTACGGCTCGGGCGTCGCCGGTAATCATGGCGGTGCGGATGCCCAGCGCCTGGAGGCCGGCGACGGCGGCGTGGCTGGTTGGCTTGACGGTGTCGGCCACCGCAATGATGCCGAGCACGACGTCATCGGCCGCTACATAGAGGCAGCTCTGGCCGGCTTGCTCCAAGTCGATAGCTAAGACGCGGGCGCTAGACGCATCCAGGCCGCGTTCCTCGAGCAGCCGGGCGTTGCCGACCAGGACGGTCTGGCCAGTTACGGCGGCGACGATGCCGCGCCCGGACAGGGCGGTCAGCTCGGTCGGCGCCACGATGGGCAGGTTGCGGCGCTTGGCCTCGGCGATGATGGCGCCGGCCAGCGGGTGCTCGGAGCCGGACTCGGCGCCGGCTGCCAGTTGCAGCAAGCGGTTTGTTTGGTCGGCATTGCCGCCGTTGGCTGGTAATACGGCGGTTACCGAGGGCTGGCCGACGGTGATGGTGCCGGTCTTGTCGAAGATGACGGCACCGACCAGGTGGGCGGTCTCCAGCGCCTGGCCGCTCTTGATCAGGATGCCGAGCTCGGCGCCTTTGCCGGTGCCAACCATGATGGCCACCGGCGTGGCCAGGCCCAGGGCGCAGGGGCAGGCGATGGTCATGACGGCCACGAAGACCTGCAAGGCAAACTCGAAGCTCTGCCCGCCCAGGAAGTACCAGGCCAGCGCCGCGGCTAGGGCGATGAGCGTGACCACCGGGACGAAGATACCGGACACCTTGTCGGCCAGGGCGGCGATGGGCGCCTTGGAGCCCTGGGCTTCCTCCACTAGCTTGATGATGCGGGCCAGCGCGGTGTTCTCTCCGACGGCCGTGGCCCGCATGGTAAACATGCCGCCGCCGTTGACGGTGGCGCCGGACAGCTTGTCGCCGGCCTGCTTGGCCACTGGCAGGCTTTCGCCGGTCAGCATCGACTCGTCGACGGCCGTGTTGCCGTCTACCAGGACGCCGTCTACCGGCACCCGTTCGCCGGGCTTGACGCGCAGCACGTCGCCGACGGCCACTTCCTCGACCGGCAATTCGAGGTCGCCGTCGGCCTGAACCACCAGGGCGGTGGATGGCGCCATGCCCATCAGCTTCTTGATGGCCGCCGAGGCCTTGCCTTTGGACCGAGCCTCGAGCAGCTTGCCCAAGAGTATCAGGGCGATGATGACGCCGGCCGTCTCGAAGTAGAGGTGTTTGTAGGCCATCAGGTCGCCGCCGGCGATGCGCCAGGTGGACCAGATGCTATAGATGAGGGCCGAGCTAGTGCCGATGGCGATCAGGCTGTCCATGTTGGGCGCGCGTTTCAACAGCAGGCGGAACCCGACCAGGTAGAAGCGGCGGCCGGCCCACAGGGCGGGCAAGACCAGGATCAGCTGGGCCAGGGCGAAGTTCAGCGGGTAGTCCATGGGGTGCAGGATGGGCGGCAGCCAAAGGCCGGCCATGTGCCCCATGGCGATGTACAATAGCGGTATGGCCGCCGCCACGGCCACGATAAAGTCTAGTCCCAGGCGGCGGATGAAGCGTTCCTTGTCGCGGGCGTGCTCGTCGACCTGGGCGCGGCTGGTCACCACGGCCAACGGTTCGTAGCCGGCGTCGACCACGGCGCGCTTGATCTGCGAAACGCGGGTGGTGTCGGCGTCCCAGCTGATCAGCAGTTTTTCGGCCGCGAAGTTGACGCTGGCCGAGGCGACGCCCGGCAGCTTGGCGGTGGCCCGCTCCACGGCGGCGGCGCAGGCCGTGCAGCTCATGCCCTTGATGGGTATGGTTTGGGTCTGGATATTCATGGCGTGACTCCTTGCGGCAAGCGCTCGACCACCAAGATGCGCGAATTGATCATGCCCATCCAGCAGGAATAGGGGATCAGCCCGGGGGCGGTCGGCGTGAACTCGATGATGTTGTCGCCCGGCACAAGCTCTTGCTGGATGCCGAAAGCCGGGATGATGACGGCGTTGTTGCAGCCGTTGATGGCGCGGGCCGTAGCCCGGATGTTGAAGCGGACGGGCAGGCCGGCCTGAACCGTAATCTCGCCGAAACGGCGCGGGCTAAGGTCGATGGCCACGGTCTGTATGCCGTCGGCGATGACGGCGGCTGTGCCGCGAATGGCCGGCGCGGTGCGGGTTGGGGCCGTCGTGCTACTGGTGGTGCGGCTGGTCGTGCTACTGGTGGTCAGCTGGGCGGCCGACAGGACCAGGGGGGCGTCTGACGGCTCGGTTGCACCGCCGGCCACCTGGGGCGACCAGGCGCTGACGGCGATCGGGGCCTGAGGACCGGGCATGCCGGCCGACGACCAGGCGCGGGCCAGGGTGCTCATGCCCAGGAAAGCTACCAGGATGGCGCCGGCCCGGATGGCGACCAGGCGGAATTTGGCCGGTATCAGGGCGCCGCCAGCGCCGAACAGGCCGAGCAGGGGCACCGTGCCCAGCGAGAACATAAACATGGCCAGGGCGCCGCCCAGGGCCGAGCCGGTACCCAGGGCGTACAGTTGCATGGCCTGGAGCGGGCCGCAGGGCATCAAGCCATTGGCCAGCCCGACTACGAAGGGGCCGAGGCGGGCCGTCTTGGCGCCCAGCTTGGCGGCTAGGCCCGGCAGGAAGCGCGGCAGCCGAATCAGACCCAATAGCGACAAGGCCATCAGCAACATGAACAGGCCGGCGATGGCCATGAGCACGGCCCGGGTGGCCGGCGTGAAGCCGATGGCCGCGCCCAAAGCACCGACCAGTCCGCCAATAATGGTGTAAGCCAACACCCGGCCGGCATTATAGGCCAGGCTGGGGTGGAGGGCGGCCACGAAGCGGTCGCGGCTACCCGGGGCGCTGGGGCTGGTCGGGCTGCCCGCATCTGTCGCACTGTCGGCGGCGGCAAGGTTGGCGGTAACGTCAACACTCAGGCCGGTGGCCGATCCAGAAGCACGCGGCATGCCCTGAGACAGGGCGATGCCGCCGCACATGGCAACACAGTGGAAAGAGGTCAGGATGCCAGCCAGGAGCAAGGCACCCAGGCTCAGGCTGGCGTCGATGGCCGGCGCCAGCGAGAAAAGACCCAGCCAGTCCAGGCCGAGCATCAGCAGCACTAGCGCCAAACCGATGGCCACCGTGAGCAGGCTAGGGCGGGTGAGGCTGTTTTTAACCAGTATTTCTTTTCCCAGCGTATAATTGGCCTTATGCAAGGCGGTGGCTAGCTTAGGAAGAAAAGCACCGAAGTCAGATTCCGGCATCCGGGAGTCCAGTTCGAGGCTGCCTTGACGGTGGTTGGCGCGGGCGCCGCTGATACCGCTAAAGGTCTTGGCTATGTTCTCGACCCGGCCCTCACAATGGGCGCAGCTCAGGCCGCTGATATGAAAGCGTTTTGGCATTCTAAATACCCCCTGGGGGTATAATATAGAAACCGACAGGCTGACGTCAAGTACCCGGAGGGGGTATAGCGTGGAGGTGGGGGCAGACGGCTTTACAGGACTTTCGCCGCTTCGGGACGCAAGGGCAGGATGCGCCGCTGACCGTCGCCGCTTAGCTCGACGATGGCCGGTTTTACCCAGCTATAGTGGCTGTCGGCGGTGGAGCCAGACGAGAAAACGGTCAGCAGGCGGCCGCCAAAGTGTTCCTCGACGCCGTTTTCGGCCACCTCATGGCCCCGGAAGATGCCGGCCAGGCCGAAGGCGGCGCACCAGCTGTCAAAGTGGGCGGCGGAAAAGCCGAAGCGGCGCGATTGGAGGCGCAGGTCATCGTCATCCCGGCAGGGGTCGCTCCAGATCAGGTTTTCGCGGATGCTGGCGCCGGCATTGTCCGGCTGGCCATGCATGGTGATGTCGGCCAGGCTGTCCAGATGGTCCCAGTGTGTTTTCAGTTGGCCGCCATCAGCCAATGATTGACCGCGTCCGGGGCGGGGCAGACCGCCGTGGACGCATTGCCAGGCCTGGCCGCCGGCCTCCAACCAGGCGATGTAGGGCAGGCAGTCGAAGAGATTCAGCCAGGCGGCTAATAAGCCCGGGTCGAGGCTTGGGTTTCCGGCGGCCAGGGCTTGCATATACGGCGGAAAGTAATCCAGCGGATCGTCGGTGGCCGGGATGCGGTAAGGTGGCTGGACGCTGCCGTCGGCCAGGATGCGGCCGCCGTCGTGGTTGCCGCGCAGCAGGCAGAAACGGGTCGGAAACAGCGTCTTGAGAGCCAGCAGCCGCTCCAGCGTTTTGAGGTGTTGATGGCCGCAGTCCACGTAGTCGCCCAGGCAGACGATGACGAAGTCTTCGCTCTTGGCTTGCCGCTCCCAGAAATCACTCACCTGCAGTACCAGTTGCAGGGCGTCGTCGTCGGCATGGAGATCGCCGACGATGAAGTAGCGGGTCGACTTGAGGCAGCGCATGCCCAGGGCGCCGGCGCCGTGCGGTAGATCGGCCAACAGGCTGGGAACCGCGCGGCCGGTCTGGAAAGCCGCCGCCGCTTCGGCCGACTCCTCGGCTGCCAGTCGCATCGCCACCTGCCCGATCAGGTAGTGGTGCAGGGCGGACAAGCCGGCTAGGTCGGCGTCAACCAGGTCCGGATTGGAGCGGTCGGCCCAGTAGCCATCCAGGAAGGCCTCGAAGGTAAACTGCAGGCGGCCGGGCGGGATGGTTCCCTGCCGCGCGGCCAGGGCTTCGAGTTCCAGGAATTCGGCGAGTCGACGCTCCATGATGGCCTCCGTCCGGCTCAGCATACGGCGCGTGACCGACTTCAGGCAAGCCGTTGACCGGATCGCACACTTCAGCGCACTAAGCACTTCGGCCCATTGCCGATCAGGTCGGCGCGTCCGGCCAAGATCAAGGCTTCGCGTACCAGTTGGCGGTTGTCCGGCCGGTCGTACTGGAGCAGGGCCCGCTGCATGGCGCGCTCGCGGGCGCCTTTGGCCACGTAGACGGGCTCTGTGGTCAGCGGATCGATGCCGGCGTGGTACATGGCGCTGGCCAGCGTGCCGGGCGTCGGGTAGAAATCCTGGACCTGGTCGGGCGTGAAGCCGGCGTCGCGCAGGTACTCGGCCAGCTCGATGGCCTCGGCCAGGCCGCTGCCGGGGTGGCTGGCGATGAAGTAGGGCAGCGCGTACTGCTTCAGTTCCAGCTCGCGGTTGACGGCCGACCAGCGCCTGGCGAATTCTTCGTACACCCGGTGCGGCGGCTTTCCCATCAGCTTCAGGACTTTATCGGAGACGTGCTCGGGTGCTACCTTGAGCTGGCCCGAGGTGTGGTGCTCGGCCAGCTCACGCAGGAACTGGCCGTCCTTGTCCAGCAGCAGATAATCGAAGCGGATGCCGGAGCGGATAAACACCTTTTTGATGCCGGGTAGCTTGCGCACGGCGCGCAGGATATCCAGATAGGGACGGTGGTCGACGCGCAGCCGCGGGCAGGCTTCCGGCGTCAGGCAGCGCCGATCGGTGCAGGCCGAGCCGGCTTCCTGGCGGTCGCAGGCCGGGCCGCGGAAATTGGCGGTCGGGCCGCCGATGTCGTGGATGTAGCCCTTGAAGGCGGGCAAGCGGCTCAAGGCGGCGGCCTCGCCGACGATGGAGGCCTTGGAGCGGCTGGAGACGATGCGGCCCTGGTGAAAGGCCAGGGCGCAGAAGGCGCAAGCGCCATAGCAGCCGCGATTGATGGTGATGGAGAACAGGATTTCTTCAAGCGCGGGTACGCCGCCATGTAGCTTATAGGCCGGGTGGGCCTTGCGTTCAAAAGGCAAGGCGTAGACGGCGTCCAGCTCGGCTTGGCTGAGCGGAGAAGCCGGGATTTCCTGAACCGCGAACTGGCCGGCGGCGGCTTCGACCAGAACCTTAGCCGTGCCCGGGTCGGCGTTGCGGTATTGGGTGGCGAAGCTGGCGGCGAAGACCAGGCGGTCGGCCGCGGCCGCGCTGTGGTCGGGCAGCTCGAGCGCGTCGGCCGGCAGGTCTTCGCGCCGGCTGCAGCGCCAGACCGTGCCCGGGATGCCGCGCAGGCCGGCCACCAGTTCGGCCGGCGGTTTCGGGCTACTGCCAGCGCCGCTGGCCGCGACGGCCGCGCGCAGGCGGCGGGCGATTTCGGCCAGCGGCCGCTCGGCCATGCCGTAGACCAGCAGGTCGGCCTTGGCGTCCAGCAGAATGGGCTTGCGCACGGTATCGGACAGGTAATCGTAATGCGACAGGCGGCGCAGCGAAGCTTCCAGCCCGCCGATGATCACTGGCACGCCCTTGAAGGCTTCGCGGCACTTGGCGCTGTAAGCGATGACCGCCCGGTCGGGCCGGGCTGATGTACCCTGGCCATTGAGTAGGTACTGGTGCAGGCTGCCGTCGGCCGCCCGGCAGAGGCGCGGGTCGCCGCCTGGCGCGTAGCCGTCGTCGGAGCGCAGCTTGTGGTTGGCGGTGTACTTGCAGACCATCGAGTCGAGGTTGCCGCCGCTGACCAGCCAGGCCAGGCGCGGCCGGCCCAAGGCCCGGAAGGCAGCCACATCATCCGGGTCGGGCCGGGCGATGATGCCGACCGTGTAGCTAAGGCTCTGTAGCCAGCGGCCAACCAGGGCGGCGCCGAACGATGGGTGGTCGACATAGGCGTCACCGCTGATCAGCACAAAGTCCAGGCCGTCAGCCTTGATGGAGCGGAGCTCGGCGGCCGTGGTGGGCAGGAAAGCCATCAGGCGTTACAAAACATGGCGCTTGATTTTCTTGGTCGTGGTCATTTCCAGTGGCTCGTCCAGGACCGTTAGCTTGAGGATGCGCTGGTAGGGCAGCAGCTCGGCGTTAACGGCGTCGACCGCGGCGCGAACCTGGCGCTCGACCTCAATCTTGTCGGCCGGTTGGCCATTGGTCTGGGTGGCGAAGAAATCGGCGCTCGGGAAGATCAGGGCCTCGATGTCTTCGGCCTGGCTGTCCTTGGCGGCGCGGTAGCCACGCACCATGATCTGGTCAACCTCGCCGCGCAGTTGGAAGGCGTTCTCGATCTCTTCCGGGTAGACGTTCTTGCCGCCGGCGGTGACGATCAGATTCTTGGCCCGTCCGGTCAGGTAGAGGTAGTTGTCTTGGTCCAGGTAGCCGACGTCGCCGGTGTGCAGCCAGCCGTCCTTGTCTAGGACCTCGGCGGTGGCTTCTGGATTCTGGTAATAGCCTTGCATGACCATCGGTCCGCGCACCACGATCTCGCCACGGCCCTCGCCATCCGGTTCGTCGATGCGCGTCTCGACATGCGGCAGCATCTTGCCGACGCTGGTTTCCTTGTAGGCATGGGTCGGGTTGAGGGCCAGGATGGGGCTGGTTTCGGTCAGGCCATAGCCCTGCACGAAGTCGATGCCCAGCTGGTTGTACTGCTTAAAGACGCTGGGCGCCAGCGGTCCGCCGCCGGAGATGCAGATGCGGATGGAGCGCAGGCTGGCCTTGTCCAGCACCGAGCCGAACAGCTTCTTGCCGGGATTGGCCTTGAAGACTTTTTTGATGAAGCCCGAGACGGCCATCAGGGATCGGATCAGGCCGTAGACAAAAGGACCCTTGGCGCGGACGCCGCGCATGATGCCGGTCAGCACCTTGTTGAACAGCAAGGGTACGCCGAGGAACATCGTCACTTTGGCCGCCTTGAGGTCGTGCAGGATGGCCGAGGTAACCAGTTTCTGGCCGAAAACCACCTCGGCGCCGACCGACAAGGCCTCGATGAAGACCGCCAGCATGCAGTAGGAATGGTGCAGGGGTAGGAGGGCGTAGAAGGTATCCTCGTGGTAGATGCTCAGGTTGGCCTGGGCCAGGAAGCAGTCGGCCAGGAAGTTGGCATGGGTCAGCATGACGCCCTTGGGAGTTCCGGTGGTGCCGGAGGTGAACAGGATGGCGGCCGTCTCGTCTTCGCGCGGCGGCTTGATGGCCGGCGTACCGGTGGCCTTGAGGCCGTAGAGGTAGCCGTCCTTTTTGTTGGAGAGCGACCAGCGGGCCAGCAGCTTGTGTCCGTCTGGCTGGAAGGCGTCGTATTTTTCCTCGTCGATGAACAGAGCCTTGGCCTCGGCGGCCCGCAGGATGTTGGCTATTTCGTCGTTTTTAAGCTGGTAGTCGATCGGCACGACGATGCCGCCTGAGAAGAGCACCGCCAGGTAGGCGATGGCCCACTCTGACGAGTTCTTGCCGCTGACCGCTACCCGGTCGCCGTGGGCGATGCCGTTGGCGGCCATGAAGGCCGCCACTTGGTCGATGGCCGCCAGCGCCTGGCTGAAGCTCAGGCTGACGCGATCCGGCGCGTAGATGGTGAAACAGGGGCTGTCCGGAAAGCGGCTGGCGGTGATACGGAACATTTCGACCAGGGTGGGCCATTCACCTTCAAAGGCACTGCCACGATAATCATCGAGGAAACTCCAGGGCTGTTTGCTCATTGTTCACTCCTTATCAGCGGTCTGACGCTCTGCGGCGCTAGCTAGCCTTCAAACTCGATTCAGGTCAGCTTGATTGACTGCTTGGCCGGGTCGGGATGGCGGCGGAAATAGATGGCGACGTTGCCGATCAGGCGCACCAGTTCGGACCGGCTGGACTCGCCGAGCTTGGCGGCCAGTTCGCGCCGCTCGTCCTTGAAGCCGATGAAGCGCAGCTTGACCAGTTCGTGGTCGGCTAAGGCCTTGTCGAGCGCGGCGGCCACGCCCTCGTCGGCGCCGGCCTTGCCGAGAAAGACGATCGGCTTGAGGGTGGACGCCAATGCGGCCAGCTCGGCCCGTTGTTTAGATGTCAGCATGTAGCCTACTCCTTGTCCCATTATACGGTATGCGTAGTCATTATGCACGTTTTCAAGCGCGCCAGGCTGCGCGCCTGAGCGTTTGGCCGGGTGGCGTTCAAACCGTCCGTGCCGGTTGGCGGCTTCAGCCCAGCAGGCCGCGGATGGCGCTGTTCAGCAGCAGCAACAAGACACTTAATACCACGCGCAGGCCGCCGAGTACAAGCAGCCCGACAATCAGCCCAAACTGGTAGTGAACGATGCGGTTGCGAAAGAAGAAGCGCTTCAGGCGGAACAAGAGCGGGTTGATGAGGGCGTCGATAGCCAGCCAAACCGGATGCAGGCTGTTCCATTTAAACAGGTAGGCTAACAGGCGGGCTAGGAAGAGCAGCGCGAAGAAACTGAGCAGGAAGCTGATCGGGCTGATAATCATTTCCAGGATTATCAGCAGGCTGCTGCCCAAGGTCAGCTGGCCGGAGCCAGCCATAATCAAGCCGCGGCTCAGGGCGGCCAGGACGGCGAAGGCAGCCAGGGACGAGAAGTCCATGTTGCCGGAGCGCAGGAACTTGATGCCGCGGAACAGGTTCAGGAAGGGGTCGGTCAGGGCGATGATGAAGGCGGTGGCCGGGTTGGGCGTCAGGCCCGGCACCCAGGTCAGAAAGATGCGCACCACGCACAGGATAAGGTAAGCGTTGACCGCGAACGAGAGGAAGGACAGGATGTAGTACAGTGTCGGCATGCTCGATTACCTCAATTATCCAGATTACGATCCTGCACGCGGCGTTGCAGGTCAAGAGTGGCGTTGGCCATGTCGATGCCCTCGCGCGCCGGGTCAAAGTAGGGATTCAAGTCCAGCGCTTCCTGCCAAAAGGCAATGGCTTGCTCAATGTCGCCGCTGGCGTAAGCCTCCAAGCCGAGGATGTACAGATTGTCCACCTGTTGCATGATGTCTCGTCGGCCGGAGTCGCCCATGTCGAAACGCAGTTCCAGGCTCAGGCGGTTAAGCGGCGCCGGTAGGGTGGTCAGGTCTAGGGTATAGTTGACGACCAACACCAGCGGGTTGACGGCGATGCTGGAGCCGAGGGTGAAGCGCGGCCCGCCCTTGAAAAGCAGGCCGGCCTGCAGGTCCCAGAAATCGGTCAGCTGCATGCTGTAGCCAAAGCCGAAATAGAGATCTTCGCTCTGGGTCAGGTCAACTAGGTTAAAGGGCTGGGTGATATCAAACGAAAAAAGCAGCGGACGCAAGGGCGACCAGGCCAGACCCATGGTAATCTCGCTGGGCATCGGCTCGCCCAGGCTGGGCAAGCCCAGGTTGGACAGGCTCAAGCCGACCGAGAAGTTCTGCTCGCGCGACGAGTAAAATTTAAAGAGGTCGAAGCGGGTCAGAAAGCCGGCGTCCAGCATGACGGCCAGAGCCGACTGGTCGGCGCCGGAGCCTTCGATGAGGACGCCGTTCTCGTCGCCGTAGTCGGGCACCGAGCGGTAGGCCAGCTTGACGTTGGCGCCTATCACGATACCGTAAAAATAGTAGCCGGGGATCAGGTGCCAGGAGGCATTGGCGATGGCCAGCATCTCCGAATAGTAGCCGGTGGTAACGCGCAGGCCCATGTGGTCGTATTCGGTAAAGGGCAGGTAGAGCCACTTGCCCCCGATGCCCAGGCCCAGGCTGCCGAAGCGGCTGGTGTAGACGATGCCTTCGATGCGCGTGTCGGCTATCCAGTTGTTGTGGTAGAGGGCCAACTCGGTATTGGGTAGCACCGCGCTGCCGGCGGGGTTGCTTTCCAGGAAGGAGGCGTCCAGGCAGACCGCCGTGTAGGCCGTGCCCATGCTTTCGGCGATGCCGCCCATCGGGATGCGGCTGGACAGGAAGACGGATAAGCCCTTGTTGGGGTCGGGGTCGAACAGGAACAGATTGACGATGGTTTCGTAGACCGATGAGATTTGAAACTGCTGCCCGGTTGCCCTGCCTAGGGCCAAGAAGGCCAGTAGCAGGATTACCATGAAACGGTTGCGCATGCTACTCTGGAATATACAGTATAAAAGAGATATTTTCTATTATATAGTTGCTGAAAACAGAGGGCCCGTGAATCGGAAAGTGCGAATTCAGCTTTGTGCGCCACTTGGCCGACAATAATCGGGAAGGGATGCATGCATAAAACAGCCCGCCGACTGGCGCTCCTCATGGCTATTTTCCTCATGGTACTGCCAGTGTGGGGTATGAGCGAGCGGGTTCGTAGCAGCGACGCCGCTCTCACCCAAGCCGAGGATCTGATCGAGGCCCAACAATACGACGACGCCATCTTATTGCTCACCCAGTTCATCAAGGACTACCCGGAGCGCTTCGGCGACGCCCAGCGCTTGCTGCAGGACATCATCCAGCGCCGCATGGCCTTCAACGTCCAGGCGGCCGCCCTCTTGGACGCCATCGACAACAACGCTACCGATCAGGAATTGCATATTGCCCTGATCCGCCAACTGGAGAGTTTTGAGCGCAATCCCGACAATCCGGCTCTGTTGGCCTTCATCAACGAGACGCGCTACAAGGCCGTTTTTACCTACAATAACGCCGAATTCAGCGCCATCATGCAAAACGGGCAGCGCCTGATCGACGAGCTGCGCTACGCCGAGGCGGCCGCGTTGTACGCTACCGGCTACGATCTGTACTGGGAAGAGCTGGAGCGGGGCGACTATGACCCCGGTCTGGTGGCGGCCGCCCGCGACAGCGTCAGCGGCGTCCGGGCGGCCGTGACCGGCTTCGGGCCCAGGGCGGAGGCCATGGCCAGCGCTTTCGCGGCGGTTACTAGCGCCTACCAGGACTACGGCAGCGGTCAGCCTGCACCGGATCTGGCCACGGCCCAGGCTATGGCCAGGGAATATGCCGCGCTGCGCGGTCGGGTTTCCGACTATGGTTGGCTGTTTGCGGAACAGTACCGCTGGTTCCGGACTACTTATCAAACCGAGAACGACGATTTTTTTCAGGCCTTTGCCTTCCGTTTGACACTAGGCGAGCCGGCGGCCGGCCAGCTGCAGGGCGTGGTTGGGGCTATGGATGCCCACTGGGCCGCCATCCTGGGGGCTACCAAGGCGGCCTTGGATGAGCGTCTGGCCACCTTGTTCGAGGCCGGCCTGGGCGCCTATGGGCAAGCCCAGTGGGCGACGGTAGCGGACAGTATGGTAGCCGCCGCTACTTTGGCGGCCAGCGGCCTGGATTTGGTGTCGCTCTGGTCGCTGCTGCTGCCGAACGAACTGGTGGCCCGTACCACCGACTGGGGCCGGGTCATTCTGGAAAGCAAGGGTCGCGATTACGCCAACCTGGCCCATTTGGTCGGCCTGGCCGTGGCCTGGGCCGACCTGGCGCGCCTGGTCCAGAGTCAGGCGGCCGTAGACCTGGCTTTCCAGCAAGCCGCCGCTATAGACGACCTGAGCCTGGAGCAGCGCCTGGCGGATTATGTATCCTACCGCGGCCAGATAAGCGAGGTGCGCCAAGCCATTCTCGAGCTGCGCGCCGTTTCGGCCGCCCGGGCCGAGTGGCTGGCCGGCGTGGTCACAGCCGGTTACGGCGAGGAGCTCTCCACCCAACGCCAGGGCCGCTACGACGGCCAATTGGCCAGCGCCATCGGCTTGGCCGAGTCGGCCATGGTCCGGATCGCCGCGGCGGAGGCGGAAAAAACCTGGCAGCGTTACAATGAGCGTTTCCTGGCCATCCAGGGGCAGCTGGCTCTGGCAGAAACCAACTTGGCGGGCCTGCCGGCCAGCGAAGATGCCTCGTCGACCGTTATCTATCGCTATCCGGCCCTGACCCTGGAAGGCGTGGGGCAAGCTGACTCGTTGCTTAGGCAGCTGAATGCCGAAATCGTTGCCTTTATTGCCCGCTACCGGGCCGACGCGGATTTCATCGCCACGGCCCCCGCCTTGTCCATCTGGCTGGGGCGCGGCTCTGAATTGTCGGCCCAGGCCACGACGGCCTTAGCTGAAGGCGCCCGGTTGGCCGGCTTGGCCCGCGAACAGCGCCGGCTGGCCGAATCGGCTAAGCTGGAAGCCGAGCGGCGTCTGCAGGAAAGCCGCACTGCCCTGCGGGCCGGCAATTTCGAGTTGGCCCGCGAGCGCCTGGAGCGCTCCAGCGAGCGCTATACGGTTTCCTTGAGCCACGAGCAGGATGCCGCCTTGCGCGAGACTAGCGCCCGGCTCTTGCAGGAGCTGCAGGCGACCATCCGCGACGCCGAGAACCGGGTGGTAGTGGCCGAGACCCGTCGCTTGCTCGATGCCGGCAGCGCGCTCTACCGCCAGGGTGAATTCGTCCAAGCCGAACGCAGCCTGCTTCAGGCCAAGGCCCGTTACGCCATCACCAACATCGAGCCGAACGGCGAGGTGGAATACTGGCTGGCCCTGGTGCAGAATGCCCTAGCCGTCGAGTCGGGCCGCGACATCCCGCAGACCGCGCCGCTCTATCCGGAGATGAGCCAGCTTTTATCAAATGCCCGGCAATTATATGAAGAAGGCTCGCGCTTGATGGCGGCCCGCGACACGGTGGCGGCCAACCGGGCCTTTGTCCGGGCCAAGGATTATATCGCCCGCGTCCAGTTGATCTTCCCGCTTAACGAGGATGCCGGCACCCTGCTGTTGCACATCCAGCGCCTGGCCGACCCGACAGTCTTCAGCCGCCAGGTAGCCGCCATGTTGACCGAGGCCAGGACCAACATCCGGGCCGGGGTTGATCTGCGCGAGATCCGCAACCGCCTCAAGAACATCGAGGCCGTGGAACCCAATTTCCCGGGCCTGCAATCGCTTATCGTCGAGGTGGAGATAGCGCTGGGCTTGCGCGACCGGCCGCCGGATCCGGCGGCCCTGGCCCTGGCGCGCGAACGGTATCAGGCGGCCCTGCGTGTCTGGAACGCCCGCAACGCTACCCAATTTGCGGTGGCCATCGTCTGGCTGGACCAGGCCTTAACCCTGAATCCCGGGTTCGCCGAGGCTAAACAGCTGAAGGACAGCATCAACTACGTCATCGGCGGCCAGATGTTGCTAGTGCTGTCGGCCGAGGCCGAATCGCTGTACGCCGACGCGGTACGGCTGTTCACCGGCGGCGAATACTTGGCGGCGCGCGGGCGCCTCAACCGCATCTATACCATCTTCGCCTCGGCTCGGCAGGTCCAGAAGGTCATCGACCTGGACACCCGGCTGACGGCCTTGGGATACTGACGTAATGGGATACCAAAATCCAGCCCGCCGCTTCCGGCCGCGACTGTGCAGCCTGACGCGCGCTTTGGCCCTCGGCTTGCTGTTGGCGGTCGCCGCTTGGCCGCTCACAGCCCAGGATTTCTACTGGGAGGAGGCGGTGCGCCTATCCCGCGCCGCCGGCGCCTTCCCGCAGGCCGTATTGGCCGGCCCGAACGGCGCCCGCCGGGTGGTGGCCATCTGGCAGGAATTCGAGGTCCGGGCCGGTTCCAGCCAGCTTTGGCTGTCGCTGGCCTCCTGGGGCGATGGCGGCCAGGTGACTCGCAGCCGCTTCGCCGGGCCCTACCGCTTCTCGGGCGATCCACCGGTGCTGTTCTCGGCGGCGGTGGACGACGCCGGCGCTTTGGCCATCGCGGTGGCCGGCACGCCCGATAGCATGCAGTTCTGGCTGTCGGCCGACGGCGGGCTCACCCTGCATGAACCGCGTCTCATTAGCTTGCCGGAGGCCGTAGTTAGCCCCCGCGTCTTCGCGCGCGCGGCCGGCGGCTGGTATGTCTTTGTAACTAAGGAAATAAAGATCGAGGGCGACGCCGGCGGCGTCACGTCCATCCTCACCATCGCCTATACCTGGTCGGCCGACGGCGGCGCTTGGCGGCCGGTGGAGGATTTCCTGCCGCGCCGCGAGGGCCTGAGCCTGGACTTCCTGCCCGTCGCCGCCTCGTCGGGCGGCAAGGACTTGGTGATATTCCAGTCGCTGGCCGGCGGCGAGCGCCCGACCTTCCAGCTGTTCTCGCGCTATACCGAGGACGGCGGCCTTACCTGGTCGGAGACCCGGCGCGTCACCGATTTTGCCGAGCCGGTGCTGCGCGACCAGCCGTCGGCTGACCAGCACGACAACCAGCGGCCGCACTTGCTGCGTCTGGGCGACGAGCTGTGGTACGCCTGGGAGCGGCGGCCGCTGCTGGAGGGAACGCCCCAGGTCTACGTGGCGCGCCTGGACGCGGTTGGTGCCACCGTGCCCGGTAGCGTGGAGCGGGTTAGCCTTGGCCGGGGCAGCTGCGCCGAGCCGCGGCTGTTCAGCCTGGATGGACAGCCGGCTGTCAGCTGGTTCGACGACCGCCAGGGCAACAACCGGGTCTACATGGCCTCTCGTGATGGCGGGTTGTGGCGCGAAACCGACCTGTCCGGCCGCACCCGGGCCGACGCCAGATTTGGCCGCGTCATCTATTTAGACGGCGGCCTCTATTCCTTCTGGCAGACCGGCCAGAACGTCCAGTCCGGCATCCTGGCGCTCCTGCCCGACACCACGGTGCCGCGGCCGCGGCTGAGCGGCGTCGAATTCCAGGACGGCGCCCGCGCCCGGCGCGACCGAGTCAGCCTGCGTTGGACGGTTCCAGACGATTCCTCCGGCATTCTCGGCTTTGCCTGGCTGTGGTCGCGCGACGCGGCGGCCGAGCCGCCACAGAACGTCATGCTGCTGGAAAACGTCACCAGCCTCTCGCAAACGGCGGCCGAGGACGGTGCCTGGTACTTCAGCCTGCGCGCCCAGGACTATGCCGGCAATTGGTCTAGTACCAGCCGCTTGAGTTTTATCCGCGATACCACCCCGCCAGGGCAAGCCTTGCCCGTCAACCCGGCTGCCGGCGGCGATGGCTTCCTTTTGGCCAACAGTTTTACGCTGCGCTGGCAGCCGCCGCTGGATGACGACGTGGCCGGCTACACCTGGCGCCTCGATTACCTCGGCCGGCTGGACCGCTTGCCCCTGCGCCGCCAGCCGGCCGGTTACCTGCCGCCGGCCTTGCCGGGCAGCCTGCCAACGGTCCTGCTGACGGCGGCAGCGCCAGCCCCCGGCACGGACCTGGCCGCTGACACAGCCACTGACGCCGCCGCCAACGCCGCCGCCAACGCCGCCGGCCAGCCGCCACTCTATGCCTGGCTGCCAGCCACGGCCTACGAAGAACGGCTCTGGACGGCCCGGATCTGGCCCTTGCCGGCGCCGGTCAGCCGCGGCGCCAACCCGTCCGCCGCCTTCTCCAATATCGAGGACGGTTATTATGCCTTCACGGTCATGGCCATCGACAGCGTCGGCAATGTCGGCTTGCCGGTGCGCTACCTTTTGCGCGCCGACAAGTTCCGGCCCTTCACCCAGGTGGCCGACGCCGCCATCAGCCGCGACGACTTCGGCACCGTCAGCCTGCGCCTGCTGGGGCGCGGCTTCGCCGAGGACGGCGCTGTCACTTGGGTGGTAATCGACGCCGACGGACAGGAACCCTACGATCGCGACTTTACCCTGGCTGACCGAGGTTATACTATCCTCAGCGACCGGGTCATCGAGGGCTTGAGCGCCGCCGACCTGCCGGCCGGTCGCTACCGCGTCGGCGTCTTCCATCCGGAGCGCGGCTGGCTGTTCACCGCGCCACTGCTGGATATCGATGTTTCGGGGACGGTCAAGTTTGGCCCGCGCCTCGAGCCGTGGCAACCGGCCTGGCGCTTCGCCGAACCTGGCCCGCGCCGGCTGTCGGTCGACCGCCTGTTCTTGTTCGCGGCCATGGCCTTCGCCGGCTTGTCGCTGCTGCTGTCGCTTCGCCAGTTGATCGGCGTACTCAATGAAACCATGCTCGTCCGGGACGAGGCTCGTGCCATATTGGAAGGAAAGCCCATGCCTAAGCTGGAAAAAGACCGCCTCCTTAAACAGACCCGTCGACGCGGCGGCCTGGCCGTCAAGTTCACCTTTACCATCGCCTTCGTGGTTATCTCGGTCGTGGCCATGGTTTCCATTCCCATCGGCATCCAAATGCTCGATGCCCAGAGCGCCGCCCTGGCGCGCAGTCTCGAACAGCGCGTGGCCGTGCTGCTGGAGAGCATCAACCAAGGCGCCCGATCCTTCCTGCCGGCCAGGAATCTGCTGCAATTGGGCGACTTACCTAAGCAAGCCGCAGCTATGGCCGAGGTTCGGTCCGTCAGCCTGACTGGCTACGCCGCCGACGGCTCAGCCACTCCGGACGCGGTCTGGGCCACCAACGACCCGGCGGTAGCCGAGCTGGCGGCCGCTCAAGGTTTGGAGCCCGGTAACCTAGTACTGGAGGACGCGCTGACGCCGGAACTGCCCGGCATCATCGACGGCATTAACCAGCGGGCCACCCTGGAAGTAGCCGAACTCTTGTCCACCTTGCAGGCGCTGCGCGAGGAAGGCAGCGTGCTGACCAACGCGGCGCCGGACGACCTGGTCAGTCAGGACCGACTCAACCAGGTCTCCAAGACCCTGCGCGACCTGGAAACCACCCTGTCGCAGCGCCTGGCCGCCATCGCCGACGGCGCCGTCTCTTCCTTGCCGCACTTCGACTCGACTAAGCTGGGCCGCATCCCGGAGACCTTCCTGTTCTATAAGCCGGTGCTCTACGCCCAGGGCCGCGACCAGGTATATTACCGCGGCATGGTGCGCATGTCCGTTTCCACCGCCCTGATCGTCGACGAGGTTCGCCAGGCGCGCGAAGGCCTGCTCCGCAACGTGGCCATCGCGGCCGCCATGGCCCTGGCCTTCGGCATTCTCAGCGCCATCATCCTAACGGCTATCACCATTAACCCCATCAACAAGATCGTCAAAGGCGTCGCCTACATCCGCGACACTGAGGATAAGAAGAAGCTGGCCGAATTCAATATCGTCATTAAGACGCGCGACGAGCTGTTCGAGCTGGCCCGCACCATCAACGAAATGACGGCCAGCCTGGTGCACGCCGCCCAGGAGTCCGAGCTTCTGACGGTTGGCAAGGAAACCCAGAAGATGTTCATCCCGTTGATCAAGAACAGCTTTGGCGACAAGTTGACCACCGGCGCGGACGACCGGCCGACCCATGCCTTCTTCGGCTACTACGAAGGCGCCAAAGGCGTATCCGGCGACTATTTCGACTACCGCAAGCTGGACGACCGTTACTGGGCCTTCATCAAGTGCGACGTGGCCGGCAAGGGTATTCCGGCCGCCCTCATCATGGTCGGCGTGGCCACCATCTTTGCGTCCGAGTTCCAGGATTGGTCGTTCGACGCCAACGGCATCAAGCTGGACCGCATCGTCTACAAGATCAACGACTTCATCTACCAGCGTGGCTTCGCCGGCCGCTTCGCCGCCTTCCTGATGGGCGTCTACGACAGCAAGACCGGCGCGGCTTATCTCTGCCACGCCGGCGACAACCTGCTGCGCCAGTACGTGGCGGCCGAGTCCAAGATAGTCCAGCACACCCTGGTCAGCTCGCCGACGGCCGGCACCTTCGATAACGAGCTGGTCGAGATGAAGGCCCCATTCCAGCAGGTGATTAAGAAATTATCAATCGGCGACATGCTGCTGCTGTATACGGACGGCTTCGAGGAGTCCACCCGGGTGCGGCGCGACGCCAATTTCCAGCAACTGTTCGACAAGGTGGTGGAGAAGGACAAAGAAGGCAAGGAGGTCGTCCACATGGAGCCTCGCGTCGAGCAGCTGGGCGAAGAACGTATCCAGGCCGTCGCCCTGGCCATCCTGCAACGCGGCCGCTTCGAGCTGCGCAAGCTGGACGACCCCCTGGGGCTTGATACCGCCTACCACTTCGACTTCAGCGCCTGCGCCGGCAGCACCGAGGAGGTGGTCATGGGTATCGCCGCGGTGGAGAAACTTTTTCGCATGGTGCCCGACCCGGCCGCCGGCAAGGATGAAGCCATCCTGGTTGACGCCAAGATCGACCAGATGCTCAAGAGGTATTTCCTGGAATACAGCACTTATTGCTCCAGCCAGAAGCCGTTCGCCGACCCGCGGCACACCGAATATTTATATTACACTAATATGCGCGAGGATGCCCAGTACGACGACCTGACCATGATGATTATCCAGCGCAAGCAGTGAGCCATTGGATCCACCTGGTCAGTAGCCGAGAACCTCGATCTTCTTCTCGATGTTCAGGAAGGCTTGCACCAGGGCCGGGTCAAACTGCCGGCCGCTCTCGTCGCGCAGCACTTCCAGGCATTCGGCGTGGCTCTTAGTGACGTTGTAGGAACGCTTGGCGCGCATGGCATCGTAGGCGTCCACCACGCTGATTACCCGGGCGGGGAAGGGGATGGCCTGGCCGGCCAGGCCGCGCGGATAGCCGCGCCCGTCCCAGCGCTCGTGGTGGTAGAGGCAGATCTGGTAGGGGATGTTCAGGAATCCGGTATAACCGGCGAAGGCCGGGTCGACCCGAAACATATCGATGATCTTGCGGATGTACTTGGCGCCATGCACCGGATGCTGCTTGATGACGCTGAATTCCTCGGGGGCCAGCTTGCCTTGCTTCTGGATCAATTCGCGCGGGATGGCCGCCTTGCCGATATCGTGTAGCACCGAAGTGTAGCTGATGTCCTGGATGTAGTCGTCCAGCGAGTAGCTGTCGGGGGCTACCAGCTTGAGGCGCTTGCACTCGCCGGTCAGGTGCTCAGTCAGCAGGCGAATTTTCTGGAGGTGTTCCGAGGTTTCCTTGTTGTGCTCCTCTATCAGTGAGCAGACCAGGGAAATCAGCATCACCTTATGCATCTCGATGGTCTTTTTGGCGGACTGGAGGCGGTTGTTGGCGATGGACAGCGTCTTTACCAGCTTGTCGGTCTTGTGGAAATACTCAAGCTCGGTCTCAGGGCTGATGTCCTTCACCTCCAGGTAGTAAATGAACAGCCGGTTCTTGCGGTCGTAGACGCGCTTGCCGCCGATTTCCAGGTGGATGAAGGGATGCACATCGGGTTCACCCGGCTGGGCGTCGTGTTCCACCATGATCGGGAAGTGAAAGGTCGGCACGGCATATTCGGCGGTGTTGGTAAAGTCGTCGGGCAGGTAATTCCGGAACAAGAGGTCCACATAGAAGGATGACTCGAAATCCTGGCGCGTCATTTCGGCGGCCTTGAGCAGGTCCTCGTCGATATGGCGCAGCCGGTGGCTATGGTCCAGTACTAACTGGTATTTTTCGGTAATGTTTTGTTCGAGCTGTTGAGCGCGTTGTTTACTGGCCGTTTTACGGGTATTGATGTAGAGAAATTTGAGCTTGGTGTAGTTGCGCAGCAGGTGGATGAACTTGAGGCGGTTCTTCTTCAGCCGGTAGAGGGCTTGCTGGTACTTAGCCAGGAGAATCGCCCATTTCCGCTTGATTTCGTCCATGACGCTGGGCATGCCATCAGCATAGCACGGATCGGCCGCTTTGGCCAGATTAGCATTTGCGCCGACGGCCAGGTTGGCCGCCTCGTTGTGATGGTCAGTTTAAAAAAAGGCGCGGCAGCCTGCTGGCGCCGCGCCTGGTCGATCATCGAAGTAGAAACTGTCGCAGTAGCCTGGTCAGAGCAGATGCTTGAGAATAAAGAAGGCGCCGACTATCCAGGTGACGATCGAGATATCCTTGAATTTGCCGGTGATGGCCTTCAGGAAGATGTAAGACAGGATGCCGAAGACCAAGCCTTCGGCGATGCTGTAGGTCAGCGGCATGAAGATCATGGTGATGAAGGCCGGGATGGCTTCGGTGAAGTCCGTCAGGTCCAGTTCCTTGACCGGGCTGAGCATGAAGAGGCCGACTAGGATGAGGGCCGGGGCAGTGGCGGCGCCGGGTACCAACAGGAATACCGGCGACAGGAACAAGGCCAGACCGAAGAAAACCGAGGTGGAAACGGCGGTCAGGCCGGTGCGGCCGCCTTCGGCCACGCCGGAGGCGCTTTCCACATAGGACGTGACGGTGGAGGTGCCGAGGGCGGCGCCGGCCACGGTGCCGATGGCGTCGGCCAGTAAGGCTTGCTTGACCTTGGGAATGTCGCCGTTCGGCTTGATCAGGCCGGCTTGAGTGGTCACGCCAACTAGGGTGCCGATGGTGTCGAAGATGTCGACGAATAGGAAGGTGAAGAAGACGACGAAGAAGTCAAGCGTGAAGATTTTGTCGAACTGGAATTGGAAGAGCAGCGGCGCGTCGGGCAGCTTGAAGGGCATCCATCCCTCCGGGATGGCGGTGACGCCAAACGGGATGCCGATTATGGTGGTGCCGATTATGCCGATGAGCAGGGCGCCCTTGACCTTGAAGGCTAGCAGTACGCCGGTCAGGACGATGCCGATGATGGCTACCAAAGCGGGACCGGAGGTGATGGTGCCCAGGCCGACCAGGGTGGCGTCGTTGTTTACCACGATACCGGCGTTCTGCAAGCCGATGAAGGCGATGAACAGGCCGATACCCACCGAGGTGGCCTTTTTGATATTCGACGGTATGGCCCTGACGATGGCTTCACGGATGTTGAAGAGCGACATAAGGATGAAGACGACACCTTCCAGGAAGACGGCGGTCAGCGCCAGCTGCCAGGAATAGCCCATGCCGAGCACGACGGTAAAGGCGAAGAAGGCATTCAAGCCCATGCCAGGCGCCAGGGCGATCGGCAGATTGGCGAGCAAGCCCATGACGAGGGTGGCGATGAGGGCTGACAAGGCGGTGGCGGTGAATACGCCGCCCGCAGGCATGCCGGCCGCGGACAGTATCCCCGGGTTGACTGCCAGAATGTACGCCATGGTCATGAAGGTCGTGATGCCTGCCATGATTTCCGTTTTGACGTTTGTGTTGTGCGCTTTAAGCTGGAAGAATTTTTCCACCTTCAGGCCTCCTGATGTTATTCCTGCCAGACCGGCCTGTCGCCCATAGCCATCCAAGCGCTGGCCGGCTGAAAGGGAGAGTCCAGCGTCCTCGGCTTGCTACCCGCGGTGGGAGTAGGGCCTAGGTCCTGGAAACCGGCAACGCCGGCTGATTATTTTCAGTCTGAACTTATTAAATGTCAAGCGAATTGATTTCTGAAAAAAGCCTTGACTGGCCAGTTCATAACCCTTCCAGGGTCTTAAAAGATTGCAAAGGGCCGCTACTTAGGCTAGAATCTAGCTGGTAAAGCTTGAATTTGTCCCGTCGCCCCTTTTGACGGATCCACCAGGCTCGGTGCCCTCCGGCATCGGGAGGGAGAAGACCCATGGCTGATGAAATCGATCCTGAGATAGCGGCATTGCTCGGCGATGTCCAGGAGTATTCCCCCAAGCCGACACGGCCTGGGGCCGCAGCCTCGGGCGGGAAGAAGGCCGGCGAACCGAGTTTTGAGTCGTTGTTTGGTGGCATGAGCGTTGACGGCGAGGTCAAAAACCGCGGTGAGTTCGAAATCGACCTTACCAAAACCAAGTTTGAACGGGTCAATGCCTTTGAGCAGGACCCGCCCAACAAGTTTTACGAAGATCCCCAATACTACCAGAAGGCTCTGTCGGCCGAAGGCGACGAAGCCAGCCGTTTTCATGAGACGCTCAAGAAATTCCTGCACGCCACCGACCCGAAAGACCGCGGCCTGTACCGCCAGCAGGTGATCGTCGCCTACTGGAACCTGTTGCCCCGCTTGATGCCCAAGGCCATTTCCGCCAAGCCGCTCTTGCCCAAGCAGCTGATGGTCCGTTTTGGGCTGGCCCTGCCTACCATGCTGCCGGACGACAAGCGCGAGATTATCAGCCGCATCGTTTACCAAAAGACGCGCGAGGATCCGGTATATTACATCGATGAGTGGCTGCGCAACATCGCCATGGGCCGGATGACGCCCAGCAGCACCGACGAGGTACGCGACGGCAAGAACGACGAGCGCAGCCGCCTGAACGGCCTCTTGCAGAAAGCCATGGGTAAGCGCGATACAGCGGAGGCGGTACTCAAGGCCAAGGCCGATGAACGGCGTACTTACGAGCAGTCGCTGCGTGACCGCCTGGAGTTGCTCTGTCAGCATACCAGCATGCCTGGCTTTCTGCACGTTCCGGCGCCCTACACCGATGCCCAGAAAAAGACCATGACCGAGATGAGCGAGATTTTCCGCAAACTGGTCGGGCTGGACAAGGAACTGATCGGCTCGGCCGAGGGCTTTGAGTTGGCGGCCAGGGAGGTCGAGTCCGTCAAGGATAAAATGGGGGCCATGGGCGAAGAAGCCGCCGCCGCCAACCTCCAGACCTTGGCCCAGGAGCTCGATACCATCCGCCAGATGACCAAGATGTGCATCGGCCGCCAGGGTAACCACTTCCCGCTGCTTACCAAGGAGTACTTTCACCTCAACCTGCGCGAGGTGGCCACCCGCGAGAATATCATCGAGGAGCTGGCCTGGCTGGAGAGCGTCGACGAGCAGGTCTATTGCCGGCCGCACAAGAACATGCTAAACCGCATCGAACCCTACGTGGTGCTGTTGCCCTGCTACGGCGACATGGGCATCTGCTGGGAGCCTTTTGACCGCTTCAATCGCCATACTAGCCGCTCGCGCCTGGCCGTGCCGATGTACCCGCGCAAACTGCGCATCGCCTTCACCATGGCGGCGGCCGACATGCGCTGGCAGGCCGCTAAGGAAAAGGCCTCGCATTACTGGATGCAGGAAGGCCTAACCGGCCAGTATTACCAGTGGTTCCTCGGGCAAAAGCTCAAGGGCGACGTCAAGAGCTACTTTATTGAAGATTATATCACCTGGGTAACCAAGGAGAGCGAAGGCATCCAGAAGCTGGACAAGGAAATCCGGGCCATCTTCTGGCGTCTGATGCCCTTCCGTCAGGATGTTAAAGAAAAGTTGCGCGACCGCAGCTTCGCCTATCAGGAGCTGTACCAGCGCGACGTCAACAAGACGCTGTCCGATGGCTATTGAACGGCCGGCGGCGACCCGGTAACGGCCGCCTTGGCCGGTATGACGCGGTTGGCGATGTAGACGCCGGCCACGGCCACCAGGCCGCCGGCCAGTTGCAGCAGGCTGAGGCGTTCCTTGAGCACCACGAAGCTAGCCGCCACCGAGACCACCGGTATCAGGTTGATAAAGACGCTGGCCACGCTGGCGCCGAGCGCCGACAAGCAGGTTATGTAGAAGAAGTAGCCCAGTGCCGAGCAAAAAATGCCCAGGTAGAGCACTTGCAGTATCACGTTGCCGCCTACCAGGCTCCAGTCGGTTTTTTCAAAGAAGGCGAAGGGGACAAAGCCGATGGCGCCAAACAGGCTGTGCCAGAAGGTCAGCTCCAGGTTGCCGTAACGACCGGCTAGCGCGCGCGTCAAGAAGGCGTACAGCACCCAGGAAACGGCGGCCAGCGCCATGAACAGGTAGCCTTCCGGCCGGGAACTCAGCTTCAACGACTCGACGACGATGACGCTGACTCCGACGGCCGACAATAAAGCGCCTAAGTACTGGGTTCGGCCCAGCCTGGTGCCCATGAATATCCGGTCGGCCAGCACGGTTAATACCGGAATGGTGCCGATGATGATGGACGATTCGGAAGCGGTCAGGATGGCCACGCCATTGTTTTCGCCCATGAAGTACAGCGTCACGCCGATGAAGCCGGACAGGACCATCAGTGGCAGGTCGCGCCGGGCTAGCCTGGGCAGCTTGCGCCGGGCTGCCAGCAGCAGAAAAAGCACCAGACTGGCGATGATGAAGCGGACCAGGCCTAGGCTCATGGGCGGTATTACCGCCACGGCGGTCTTGATGCTGAGGAAGGACAGGCCCCAGATGAAGGCGGTGGTCACGGCCAGGATAACGGCCAGGCGCTTGCTGATATTCATGCCGCATCCTACCCCGGCACAGGCCCGCAGGTAAAGCGGCCTTAACAGGTTGTTGAAAAAGCCGGTTGCTTTCTCAACAACCTTAACAATTCCTCGCATAGCTTGCGCTATGCTGCGTAATTGTACCGGCTTTTGAAGTGTTGAAAAGCCGCATCCGCGTTTTTCAACACCCTGTTAAGCAACAACCTGCTAGTCCGGCATGTCGCTACTGTCCTGCCAGGCTATCATGGCAGCATCCAGGCCACCGGCGAAATCAAACAGCTCATCGAGGTCAGCATAACGTCCGTCCAGGAAGCGGCCCACCAGGGTGGTCATGGTTTCCCGGCCCCAGCGCTCCAGCAGGTGCATGGCAAAGCCATGCGCGGCCTGGTAATGGGCGGCCGAGCGTTCCGGGTAGTCGCGGGTCAGCAGCATCTTGATTTTCTCGCGGCTGCGCAGATCGGTCGCCGGATCGGCGTAGTCGGGCAGGGTAAAGGCGGCAATCTCCCGCCAGGCCGTCTCAAGCGAGCCGGTGGCCTCGGCCGTGGCGTAGAGGTCGCTGACAAACAGGGTCAGGCTTTCATCCGCGAAGCGCCAGGCCTGCACGGTTCGGTAGTCCCAATGGGAGTCCGGGTTCAATTTGCTGGCCACGGCCCGCGGCAGGTTGCGGGCGGCCATGGCATGCACCCAGGCATGGAGCAGCGATTCCTGCCAATTGTCGCCAGGCAGCAGGAAGACGTAGCGCCCATCTTTGCTGGCCAGCGAGTTAACTACCAGCTCGTTGGGAAAGGCGCTGGCCCCGACCAGGCCGAGCAGCAAGAAATCCGGGCCGATGGCATCCGTCAGGCGACGCCGGACCAGGCGGTCGTCGACCCTGAGCACGCCATAGGTCTGGTCGGCCATAAAATAGGCGACCGGCTCGCTGGCGGCGCCGGTGGGCAGAAATCCGGCCTCGGTCATGAAACCGGCCGTGGCCGCCTGGTGGTCGCGCAGGATGGTGTTGCGTAGGCCCCGGTCGATATATTTGTCGAAGAAAATCAGCGACGCGTCCGTTTCCTTGACCACGAAACGGCTGTGGGTGTAGATCGACGATTGGTGGATGATGATGATGGTCAGGGCGATGGCGCTGGCCAAGCTGGCGATTTTAGCCAAGGCCATTTTCTGGATCCTGTTCATAAAGGCTCCTCGGTGTCCCACTGGCGGGCGAGCGGATCGGGCGTCGCGCTGCTGGCAATTCGCCCCGTTCAGGATCGAATATAACAGGCCGCCCGAGTCAACGGCAAGGTCAATCCACCCGATCCCCCAAAAGGACAATCTGGCCGGTTTGTTCACCTATTGAAACACTTCACGGTTTGACCATTTTCCCTAAAGCCGGCATAATGGCGCCTGGTTGAAAATACAAGGAGGAATCGATGAGTACCATACAAGAGCGCTTGGCGGGTTTAGGCGTCGCTGTGCCTGAAGTCTGCCTGCCAGCATCAGGTGCCGATTACCGGAAATGGGCCGTGGTGGCTTGTGATCAATATTCCAGCGAGCATCAGTATTGGGAAGATGTGGCCGGCGAGGTTGGTGACGCGCCCAGTACCCTGAACATGATCTTCCCGGAATGTTATCTGGAGGATGACGACAAGGCGGAGCGCGTCAAGAGGATCCAGGCGGCCATGCAACGTTACCTGGCCGACAAGCTGATCGCGCAACAGAAACCCGGCTTCGTGCTCCTGGAACGTACCACGCCCTTCGAGAAGCATCCACGCAAGGGCCTCATCATGGCGGTCGACCTGGAAGCCTACCAGTACGGCAAGGGTGTCACCTCCCGGATTCGCCCTACCGAAGGCACCATCGTCGAGCGCTTGCCGCCGCGCATGGAAATTCGCCGTGGCGCCCCGTTGGAATTGCCGCACATCATGCTGTTGATCGATGACCCGGCGCGCAGCGTCATCGAGCCGCTGTATGCCAAACTGGCGAGTTTCCCCCAGCTGTATGATTTTGAGCTCATGAAGGGTGCCGGCCATGTCCGGGGCGCCCACATCGCCGACCAGGCTGCCCTGGAAGGCGTGGCCGCCGCCCTTGAGAAACTAGCCGACCAGACGGCTTACCAGGCCAAGTACGGCTCGCCCGACGTGCTGCTGTTTGCGGTCGGCGACGGCAACCACTCGTTGGCCACCGCCAAGGCCACCTGGGAGGAGATCAAGCTGGCCGGCAAAGCCCAGGCCGATATCATGCAGCACCCCGCCCGTTACGCCCTGGTCGAGTTGGTCAATATCTATGACGACGGCCTGCCCTTCCATCCCATCCACCGCGTACTCTTCAAGGCCGATACCCAGGCTGTGATGGCCGACCTTAAGGCGGCCGGCAACTGCGTCTTCGAGCCGATGAGCTTCGCCGCGGCCGTGGCCAAGACCGATCAGACCGCCCCTGGTGAGCATCGCTTCGCCTACGTCTCCGACAAGGAAGCCGGCCTGATCCGTTTCACCGCCCCCAAGGCCAAGCTGGCGGCCGGTACCATCCAGGAGATTCTGGACGCCCACCTCAAGCGCCATGCCGGCACGGTTATCGACTACATCCACGGCACCGATAGCCTGGAGACTCTGGCTAAAAAGTCGGGCAACTTTGGCCTCTACCTGCCGCCGATTGACAAGGGCAGCTTCTTTGCCACCGTCATCAAGGATGGCGTCATGCCGCGCAAAACCTTCAGCATGGGCGAAGCGCCGGAAAAGCGCTTCTATATAGAAGCGCGTCGCATCACGCGCTAATCCGAAACGGCCGGCCCGGCAAAAAAGGACGACTGGCTTGGCTGCCGGTCGTCCTTTTTTCTGGTTGGCGTGAGGCTGCTCAGGGCCGGCGGCGCAGAAACTGGTACTGGATGGTGCCATCCGGGTTACCGCGCCAGCCTTGCCAGCGCGTGGTATCGGCCAGCATCAGGCGCGGCTGCTGGTAGAGCGGCGCTATGGCGCTATCAACTTCCAGTAATAGGCTGATGGCGCTAGCCAGGTTGGCTTCGCGCTCGGCCGGGCTTTTGCCCCACTGCGCCTGGCGCAGCAGGCAGTCAAAGTCCGGGGCTTGATAATGGCCACGGTTGGCCCAGGCTGCGCTGGTGAAGCGGCTCAGGAAGCCGCTGCTGCCGAAGGCGGCCTGGTTCTCCTCGCTCAAGAGGATGTCAAAGTCGCGGGCCACGTCGGCGATGGCCTTGAGGACGTTTTCGCCTTCCGGCCGCAGCTCGATGCTGACGCCAAGCTGGTCCTGCCAACGTCGCTGCAGTTCAAGGGCGATCCGTTCCAGGGCCGGGCTAGACTGGTAGAGTAGCCGTAGACCGATTGGCCCGGCCGGCGCGGGGTTGGTCGGATTGGCCGAAGCGGGCGGCTCGGGCTGCCCAGCGGGAAGGGTCAGGCTGGCCTGGACCATGGGCCGGTAGGCGCCGGCCTCGGGCAACGGGCTGGGCAGCTGCCAGCCGGCGATGGCTTGGTTGAGGCGTTGGCGGACGGCCCGGTCGGCTAGCTGCGGCTGGCGCAGATTGTACTGCAGCCAGATAAATTGTTGACCGACCGGTACCAGCCAGCCGTCGGCAGCGGCACTTAAGCGTTGGCCGAAATCCGACGGCACACCCAGCAGGGCGGTCACCTGGCCGTTGACCAGGTCGTCCAGCAGGCTTGGCTGTAGCGGTCCGAAGCGAAAACGTAGCCGCAGTCGGCGTAGCTCCCGGTAGGCCGGATGATGCGGATTGGGCAGCAGGTCGATGGCCGCAGGATCCGGCGCGGGAACGTCCGGGGACCAGCGGTACGGGCCGCTAGATAGCAGGCTGGCCGGCTGATCGGCGTAGGGCAAGTTGGCCGGCCGCAGGCGGAAGGCCTGGCCAGCCAGGGCGTCGAGCAGGCGGCAGGAGTCGGCGCCGTCGGCCAGGCGGATAGTCAGCCGACGGCGCTCCGGCGCCGCCAGGCCGATGGCTTTCAGCGGCTGTCGGCCGGCCTGCCAGGCGGAGACGCCGTCCACCAGCGCGGCGAACTCGGCCTGCCAGGCGGTCTGGCCGCTGTATTCGAGGACGGCCAGCCAGCCGGCGATGATGCTGGCGGCATCGAGTGGCTGCCCGTCCGACCAGGCGCTGCGGCGCAGCTGGAAGCTGGCCGTTCGTCCGTCGGCTGCCAGTTCCCAGCTGCCAGCCAGGCCAGGCTGGAGGGCGAGCCCGGCTTGGTCATAGACCACCAGGCTGTCGAACAAGGCGCCGCTGACGGCCAATTCCTGGGGGCTGTTGCCATAGAGTACATCGAAATGTTCCGGCTGGGGTCCGTTGTAAAGGGTGATGGTGGCGGGCGGCGGCGCGCTGCAGGCGTTAGCCAGAAAGACCAGCGCTAGCACCAGGGCCAGTAGGGGCAGAGCAGTCAGCGGCGGCCAGCAGGGCGCGGCGCTGACTTGAGCGTTTACATACACGGGGGATTGGTTCTCCTGGGGGCGAACATTGCATATCGGGGGATTTCAGTCAAGCGGTCGAGTTACGCCGTCTAGGCCGCGCGCCAGGCAGACCAGTCCGGTGCGCGGCTGGGGTCACTTCTTTTCTTGTTGTTTGTTTTTTTCCTTGGTGATTTTCTGCTCGAGTCTATCCATCAGTTTATCGATGCCGGCCGCCAGGTCGAAGTCGTTTTCCTGGACGTGGGCGTTGTTGCCCCAGCGGAAATTGACGGTGCATTCGCAATGAAACTGCTTCTCCTTGGTGAAGGCGAAAAGCAGGTCGGTTATCAGATCCTTGGCATAGTCCAGTCGTTCCAGCTTTTTATTGAGATAGTCCCTGGATGGATCGCCCAGATCGAAGTGAACAGCCCGGATGTCTACAGTCATGAAAGCCTCCTTGCTCGCGGACCGTCCTGGGCAAACCTGCCCGGCCGGACCCCAAGCCATTGATACCGCGCCGGCGCAGCTGCGGCCGGACCCTCGCGGTCGGGATGTATACTCAAGGTCTCCAAGCCGCTGTTTGCGGTACAAAGACCCCAGAGCCTCGGTAAAGCCCGGTGGCAGCGCTGCCGGTTGCCTGGTCAGTGCATCACCTGCCGGTTGTCAGGGATGCTTCCGGCTGAACGACGAGTCGACGCGCAGTTCGCCCCGGTACTTGGCCACGGTGCGCCGCGCCAGCTTGATGCCTTTTTGCGCCAACTGGTTGGTGATGTCCTGGTCGGACAGGGAATCAGTCTCGGCGACGATGATTTCCTTGATGATCTGCTTGACGCCTTCCTTGGAATAGCGCGAGCCGGAGCTACCGGAGCCAGAAATGCTGTTTGTGAAAAAGTAGCGCAGTTCAAACAGTCCAAAATCGGTTTGGATGTATTTTTTGCCGGCAATGCGCGAAATCGTGGTTTCGTGCACGCCGACCTCACGGGCGATGTCCTTAAGGGTCAGCGGCGCCAGGTACTTAGGCCCACGCAGGAAGAAGGAGCGCTGGAACTCAACCAGGGCCTGAACCATCTTGAGCAGGGTGCGGTTACGCTGGTGGATGCTCTGGATAAACCATTTGGCTTCCCGGATATTGTCGCGGACGAAGCTGTCGGTTGCCCGGTCGTGCTTTTCCTCGGCCAGGTGGCCGAAAAAGCGGTTGATGCCGAGTACTGGGATCTGTTCCTCATTGAGGGTGATGACGAACTCATCGTCCTTGAGGTGAACATGGACGTCGGGCGTGACGTACCGGGTGTCGTCGGCCGCGTATTCCCGTCCCGGGAAGGGGTTGAGCCGCTTAATAAAGGCGATGGCCGCCTCGAGCTCCGGTTTGGCCATCCGGCCTTTCTTGAGCAGCTCGGCCGTCCGGCCCTGTTCCAGGAGTTCAAGGTGGTGGATGACAATCTCGCGGGCCAGACGCGGGCTGTCTTCGCGGGCTTCGATCTGGACCAACAAGGCTTCCTTGTAGTTGGCAGTGCAGCAGCCAGCCGGATCGAAGCGCTGGATGATGGACGTGGCTTCGGCGACCAAACCGGTCGGGTAGCGGTGACAGACAGCCGGTGGGTCTTCTTTGTGGAAGCCGCTTTCGTCCAGGTTCTGGATGAGCAGTTCGCCAATCGCGCGCAGGTCGTCGCTCAAGGGCTGCAAGCGCAACTGCCAAAGAAGATGGTCCTGGAGGGTTTCCGGCGTGCTGATGGCGCCTTCCAGGAAGAGGCGCTTGCTGTCCTCGCCATTTCCGGCCGCATGGTTGTAGCCTGAGTCGGGCGGGTCGTCGAAGCTGCTGCCATAACTACCGCCGAAGCCTTCGGCGTGGCGGTCATCGCTCAGGCTGTCTAGGGAGACGATGGACCGGTCCTCCACCAATTCCAGTGCCGGGTTTTTTTCTATGGCTAGTTGGATTTCTTCTTTCAGTTCCTGAATTGGCAAGGCCATCAGTCGTATGGATTGAATCATTTGTGGACTCAGTTTCTGCTGCTGAGTCTGTATCAATGATGTACGCTGCGACTGCATCAACATTCTCCCATCTTCCTTGCCAGATTTTGCCCGGTTCCGTATTTACCGACGGGCGGATTGATAGATTCTGGTTTTTAAACTGCGTCCAGACAAGCGACCAGAGCCCTGTGACCCTACCACGGAAGACGGGCTGGCACTGCTGGCGCGGCCTATCCATAAACTAGCAATACCTTAATCCTAAGTCAAATCGGGCGCTTGTCAAGGCTGACCCGGTGATTTTGTCGGCGGTAGCTTGAACCGCCCGGTGGGTGCATATTGGGTAATCTGGCGGAATTGCCTTGACGTTTCAAAAGCCATCTTGTTATTTTATGGATTGATACAGCGAGGGCGTAGTCTGCCTTTAACTACAAACAAACAGGATTGAGTGAGGTTATGGTAAAACACGAACATAGTACCGGAAAAAATCATAAAAATGACCAGGCTGACCAAGTTCTCCCCGTGAACGCGAGCGATCCAGCGCCGCTTGCGGCGCCAGAGAGCACCGCGGCGGCTGGAGCCGCTGCGGAAATATTCCGATCGGCGGAGGCCAAGACGCCCGCTACCGAAGTCAGCCCATCGGCCGTCGCCGAGCTGGCGGTGAAGGATGCCAGAATTAAGGTGCTCGAGGAGGAAGTTTCCTCCCTCAAAGACCAGTATCTGCGTAAACTGGCCGATTACGAGAACTTTCGCAAGCGGATATTCCGCGAGAAGGATGATGCCGTCCAGTTCGCCAATGCCCAGTTGTTGATCGATCTGGTGGTTGTAATGGATGATTTCGACCGGGCCGTGCTGAGCTCCGAGACCTCGCGCGACTTCCAGTCGCTGCACGACGGCGTCGACATGATCCGTAAAGGCCTTTTGGGTATGCTGCAAAGCCGTTACGGCCTACAGCGCTTTGACTCGCTGAATACGCCCTTTGACCCGAACCTGCATGAAGCTATGCTCAGCGAGCCGGGCGATTGCGCCGAACCGCTGGTCGTCGAGGAATATTGCAAGGGTTACAAGCTCAAGGAACGGGTTCTGCGCGGGGCTAAAGTTAAGGTGCGCATGCCGGCGCCCGAGGCGGCGGCCGGAGGCGGCGACCAGCCAGGGTTGGCTGAAGAGGCCGCCGAGGTATAAAGACAAGACAGAGCGCTGGCCGCCTAGGGATCGATCAATCAGTCCAAGCGGGCCAGCCTGCATGGGTACATAAGCGGCCGCGGCCGCAGTCAAGCAGATAGAAGGAGATTGAAATGGGCAGAATAATCGGTATCGACCTAGGAACAACCAATAGTTGCGTGGCGGTGATGGAAGGCGGCGAGCCGATGGTCATCGCCAATTCGGAGGGGCAGCGCACCACCCCGTCCATCGTCGGCTTCACCGGCAAGGGTGAACGCGTCGTCGGCCAGCCGGCCAAGAACCAGATGATCACCAATCCGGGCAACACGGTTTATTCGATCAAGCGCTTCATGGGCCGGCGCTACGGCGAAGTCAAGGCCGAGACCACGCTGGTACCCTACAAGGTAGTCGATCACCAGAGCGATGTCCGGGTCGACGCGGCGGGCAAGCAGTACAGCCCCCAGGAGATCAGCGCCTTCGTCCTCCAGAAAATGAAGAAGACCGCCGAGGACTACCTCGGAGAGACCGTTACCGAGGCCGTCATTACTGTGCCGGCCTACTTCAACGACGCCCAGCGTCAGGCCACCAAAGACGCCGGCAAGATCGCCGGCCTGGAAGTCAAGCGCATCATCAACGAGCCGACCGCGGCCGCGCTGGCCTACGGCTTCAACAAGGACCAGAAAAAGGAAAAGACCATCGCCGTGTACGATCTTGGCGGCGGCACCTTCGATATTTCCATCTTGGAGCTTGGCGAGGGCGTCTTCGAGGTCAAGTCCACTAATGGCGACACCCATCTCGGTGGTGACGACTTTGACCGCCGCGTCATGGAGTGGTTGGTGTCCGAGTTCAAAAAGGACACCGGCATCGACCTGTCCAAGGACAATATGGCCCTGCAGCGCTTGAAAGAGGCCTCCGAGAAGGCCAAGATCGAGCTGTCCAACGTCCAGCAGGCCGACATCAACCTGCCCTTCATCACCGCCGACGCCTCCGGTCCCAAACACCTACAGAAGACCCTCACCCGGTCGGCCTTCGAGCGCCTGATCGAAGATTACCTGGAAAAATCCAAGGATCCCTGCCGCAAGGCCATGACCGACGCCGGCGTCACCGCCGACCAGATCGACGAAGTCATCCTGGTGGGCGGCTCCACCCGCATCCCCAAGGTGCAGCAGATCGTGCGCGACCTGTTCGGCAAGGAACCGTCCAAGGGTGTCAACCCCGACGAGGCCGTGGCCGTCGGCGCCGCCATCCAGGGCGGCATCCTGGGCGGCGACGTCAAGGACGTGCTGCTGCTGGACGTGACGCCGCTGTCGCTGGGCATCGAAACCCTGGGTGGCGTCTTTACCCGCCTCATCACCCGCAACACCACCATCCCCTGCCGCAAGAGCCAGATATTCTCCACCGCCGGCGACAGCCAGAATACCGTTTCCATCCACGTCCTGCAGGGCGAGCGCGAAATGGCCACCCAGAACCGGACGCTGGGCCGTTTCGACCTGGAAGGCATCCCGCCGGCCCCGCGCGGCGTACCGCAGATCGAGGTGACCTTCGATATCGACGCCAACGGCATCGTGCACGTTTCGGCTAAGGACCTGGGTACCGGCAAGGAACAGAAGATCCGCATCGAGGCATCCGGCGGCCTGAACGACTCCGACATCGACCGCATGGTCAAGGAAGCCGAAGCCCACGCCGAAGAAGACAAGAAAGAACGCGAGCGGGCCGAGGTACGCAACGAGGCCGATACCTTTTTGTATACCACCGAAAAGTCGCTCAAGGACTTTGGCGACAAGGTCAAGCCGGAAGCCAAGGCCGACGTCGAGAAAGCGCTGGGCGAGCTGAAGACCGCCATCCAGAGTAATGACCTGGAGCAGATCAAGGCCAAACTCGAGGAAGCCAAGCAGGTCGCCTACAAGGCCACCGAAGAACTGTACAAAAACGCCGGCGCCCAAGCCGGTGGCGACCAGGCGGGCGGCGATGGTTCCACCTTCAACGGCGGTACGGGCGGCGCGAGCGAGGGCAGCAAAACTGGTGGCGGTAGCGACACCGAAGATGCCGATTACCGGGTTGTCGACGATGATGACAAAAAATAGGCTGTAAGGAATAATCGTGGCCAAGCGTGACTACTATGAAGTGATGGGGGTTCCGAAAGCCGCCAGCAAGGACGATATCAAGAAGGCATATCGCAAGCTGGCGGTCCTGAACCATCCCGACAAGAATCCTGGCGACCATGCCGCCGAGGAACGTTTCAAGGAAGCCACCGAGGCTTACGAGATTCTGGCCGATGACCAGAAACGGGCCGCCTACGACCAGTTCGGCTTTGCCGGCGTCGATGGTATGGGCGGCGCCCAGAATTATTCGCACGCCTTCCATGACTTTGAAGACATCTTCGGCGGCTTGGGTGGTTTTGGCAGTATCTTTGAAAATCTGTTTGGCGGCGGCGGCGGACAGCGTCGCCGTGGCGAGACGCCGCGCGGCGCTAATTTGCGTTACGACCTGGAATTATCCTTCGAGGACGCCGTTTTCGGCACCAGCGTCGAAATTAGCTATACCCACTCCGAGGGCTGTACGGTCTGCCATGGTTCCGGTTCCGAGGCCGGGGGGGGGCGCAAGGTCTGTGCCACCTGCCAGGGATCCGGCCAGGTACGGCGCAGCTCGGGCTTCTTTTCTATCGCCAGCCCTTGCCCGTCCTGTTCCGGCGAAGGCTATATGATCGACAAGCCATGCCGCGCCTGTGGCGGTTCGGGCCTCGGGAAGAAGAAGCAGAAGCTCAAGCTAACCGTGCCGCCCGGCATCGACGACGGCAAACGGCTGTCGGTGGCCGGGCAGGGGGATGCCGGCGTCAACGGTGGCCGACCCGGCGATCTGTATGTCTTCATCCACGTCCACCCGCACGAGTTTTTCGAGCGCGACGGACACGACCTGTACTGTGCCATTCCGGTTTCCATTGCGCGCGCCTCCCTGGGCGGCGAAATCACCGTGCCGACCATCGACGGCAAAAAAGTCAAGGTCGGCGTGCCGGCCGGTACCCAGTATGGCAAGATGCTGCGCTTACGCGAAGAAGGCGTCCCCGGCGTTAACGGCAGCTCGCGGCGCGGCGACATGTACATCAAGCTGATGGTCCAGGTGCCGCAAAAGCTGACCAAGCGCGGCAAGGAATTGCTGGAGGAGCTGCAGAAAGCCGAGGGCGACGATATGGCGCCGCGGCCGATCCGGCTGTCGGAAATAAAGTAGCCGTTAGCAGATAACCCTAACAGGTTGTTGAAAAAGCCGGTTGCTTTCTCAACAACCTTAACAATTCCTCGCATAGCTTGCGCTATGCTGCGTAATTGTACCGGCTTTAGGCCGCCGGTTCGGCGGCGGCCAGGCTGACTTAAAATCCGGCTGGCCGGGCTGGGCAGGCAGCTGTCAGATAGTTTCGAGGATCTGGCCGAGCAGGATGGTGATGTCGTCCTCGAAATAGGGGTCCTTCATGAACTGGATCAGCTCGGTCAGGACATGGTCAGCGCTGTCCTCAAGGCTGCCGTTGCTGGCCTGGCGGAGCGCTTCCACAATGCCTTCGGTGCCGAACATGCGGTCCTCGACGTTGCGCGACTCGATGATGCCGTCGGTGAAGAAGCACAGCAAGTCACCCTGGCTGAAGGGCAGCTCGCTATCCTGGTAGTCGAACTGGTCGAGCATGCCGATGATGGGATTGTTGGCGGCCATTTCCGAATGGCTGCCATCGGCGTGGATAATCAGCTGGTGCGGGTGCCCGGCGTTGCAGTAGCGGCAGGTCATGGTGTTAAAATCGAAGATGGCGTAGAAGGCCGTCACGTAGTGGTCGGTCTCGATGATTTTCGCGAACTCGGCGTTGAGCAGGCCGATGACCGCGGCCGGCGACCGTTCCTTGGACGACAGGTAGTCGAAGGAGCTGCGGATCATGGCGGTGATGAAGGCCGGCGCCACGCCGTGGCCGGAAACGTCGCTGATGATGATGGCCACCAGGTTTTCGTCCAGCTGCTTAATGTCGAAAAAATCCCCGCCGACCATGGCCATCGGGATATAGCGGTGCGTGAAGCTAATCAGGTCGCCGGCCGGGTAACTCTTGGGCAGCAGGCTTTTCTGCAATTCCACGGCCAGATTCATCTCGTTGATGATCTGGCGGTTGCGCTGCTCAAGGATGTGCATGGCCTGCTTAAGCTTGTGCGAACGCCGCCGCAGCTTGAGGTTCATAGCCTGCAGCTGCCGGTTGTGGTCGGCCATGCTCTTTTCGTGCAGACTTTCCAGCGAGGCGTAGGCCGGCAGGGGCGTAGCCAAAATAAAGTGGGTGGCCTTCGGGAACAAGGCGGCGAAGGGAGTGTCCGCGCTGGCGTAGCGGTGGATCTGCCAAGGGCTGCCTTTGGTTTCGGCCTTGCCCGGGGTCGAGAAGTAGGCTAATTCGTCCCAGGCCTGTTCGCTGGTATAGACCTTCACGAAGTTGGCCTGGATGCTGGCGGCCAGGTTGGCTTTAGGGCAGGGGATTAGTCCCTCGCCGAGTGAAGCACCTTCCGGCAAAAGGCCGACCAGACTATCAGTGGCGTCGAAGGCCAGTAACACTGCCTTGGTGGTTTCGAGGATGCTGAGTAGGCTATGCTGCACGAAGTCATTGCAAGCTTGATCCATGGTGTTGATTATTCTACTATAAATTGCCTCTGATTGGAATGACAAGCTGCCGATTAAGTATATAATAGGTGGTGGAGGGATCATGTTTTTAACGATTCGCCGAAAATTGCTGATCCTGACAGTCCTGCCGCTGTTGTTGTCGGCGGCGCTAGGCGCGATGTTTGTGTTCCGTTCTTACAGTAGCCTGTCCGGAATCCGCGATGCCGAGACGCGTTTGGCAGCCATGTCGGCGTTGAGTGCGGTGCTCAATGAATTGCAAGCCGAACGCGGCATTAGTTCGCTGTATTTGAGCGGCGGTGCTTTACCGGTCCTGTTGCAGGCCCAGCGTACCCGTTTCGACGAGGTATACGCCCTTAATGAGGCTTTCCTGACATCCGTTGCCCTCAGCGAGACCGACCGGGCAGCCCTGGCCAGCGTGCTGGACTTGCTTGGCCAGCTTCGCTTGCGTATTGATGGGCGCGAAATCCTGGCCTCCACGGCTTTTAACGAATATAACCAATTGGTACGATCTGCCCTGGACAGTCTCTACCGGACTTCGGATTCCGCCTCGCCGGAAATGCACAACAGTCTGTTCAATTTTGTGCTTTTCGAAGAGGCCAAGGAAGCCGCCGGGCGGACCCGCGGCCTGCTTAGCTCGCTTTTTGCCCTGGACCAGCCCTTGCAGGAGAGCGAAGTGCTGGATCTGATCGACGCCAGCGTGTCTATCGGCCTTAACCTGGAGAGCAAGGGGCTGGCCATGAATCCGGACTTGGCGGCGGCGGTGCGGACCGTCCAGGCTAGCGATTCCTGGCGCTTGCTCAACGAGGCCCTGTTGCAGGTACTGGCCAAATCGGATGAAGGCGGTTTTGGCTGGAACGGTGCCGCCTTTTTTTCCACGGCCACTGGCTTGGTTGACGAAATCCGAGCCGTTATTGAAGTGGCCAGGTTACAGGCCGTCGCCCTCAGCGACTTGTATACCCGCGAGTACTTTAACCTGATCCTGATAACCGGCATCCTTGTCGGCGGCGCAGTGCTGATCCTGGGCACCATGGCCTTGCTGCTCATGACTAACATCTCGCTCAACATTTCCAAGCTCAGCCGCGGCATGAAAGAGATTTCCGGTGCCGATGCCGACCTGACGCGCAGCTTGGACGTAAAAGGCCGCGACGAAATCGGCCAGCTAGGCGCTGATTTCAATTCCTTCACGGCGCGTCTGCGCGGCCTGATCAACAATATCAAAGGCGAGGTTCATGCCCTGGAAAAAGGCATCATCGACTTGTCGGCCAATACCGATGAAACGGCCTCGGCTGTCCGGCAGATTACCGCCAATATCGAGTCGCTTAAATTGCAGACTATCAATCAGAGTAGCAGCGTCACCGAGTCGAGCGCTACCGTGGAGCAGATCGCCAAGAACATCGAGCGGCTCTACCAGTTAATCGAAAAACAGTCCGAGGGCGTGGCCACCTCGTCCAGTTCAATTGAGGAAATGGTCGCCAATATCCAGTCGGTTACCGCCAATATCGAGCGCATGGGCACTTACTACGAGGCCCTGCTGGGCAAGTCCACCACCGGCCGCGAGGCCATCGCTACCGTGGTGCGCCAGGTCAGGGAAATCGACCAGCAGTCGGAGAGCCTCCAGGAAGCCAACAGCCTTATCGCCGGCATTGCTGCCCAGACCAATTTGTTGGCTATGAACGCCGCCATCGAGGCCGCTCATGCCGGGGAGGCCGGCAGTGGTTTTGCGGTGGTGGCTGACGAAATTCGTAAGCTGGCCGAAAACGCCGCCTTGCAGTCCAAGACCATTACCCAGAATATCCGGGCCACCAAGACCGTCGTAGCGGCAGTGGTAACCAGTTCCGGCGCGGCTGAACGTACCTTCGAGGAGATCGTTGAGCAGATCCGCATCCTCAGCCGCCTGGAGGAGGAGATCAAGTACGCCATGCTGGAGCAGAGTTCCGGCAGTTCGCAGATCCTCGATTCCCTCGCCAGCATCAACGACATCACCTTCGACGTCCGCACCGCCGCCCAGGAAATGAAGGACGGCTCGATTACCGTGCTGACGGAGATGCATCGCCTGTTGCAGCTGGCCACCGAACTTGAGAACGGCATGAATGAAATGGCCGCCGGTACCGATGAGATCCGGCGCGCCGCCAACGATAGTAATGACCTGGGCATCGGTGCCGCCCGCAACGTCAAACATCTGGCCGAGGAAACCGACCAGTTTCGTACTTAACAGGCTGTTGAAATTCTCAAATTTGTATTCCTATGGTATACTGTTTGCGGAGGGGCAGTATGCGTGGATTCGAGGAGAAGCAGGTTGATGCATTT
>MIAR01000052.1 GCA_001829185.1 Spirochaetes bacterium GWB1_60_80 | reverse complement strand
CTCGATTGCATAGAGCCTGCGGATAATGGCCAATGCCTCAGCCGCCAGCGGCGAAGCTTCGGCTGAAACATATTGCTCGTGGAACTTGCGCCGGATCCGCCGTACCTCTGATGGCGCGTGTTATCCTGATTGATACCGGCATGGCTGAGCGATCCCTGCCGATGTTTCCCTTGGTCGATGCCGGTATCTACGCCTTGGCCGTTAATGGCGCCAAGGCTAAGTTGAATGAGACTCAGCTTGAGCGTCTGGAAGTAGTCAACACCAGCCTGGCCGCCAGCTTTGGCGAGGTATACGGTGCCGAGGTGCAGCGCGTCGTCAGTCCGTTTGACTTGGCCACGATGACCCTTACCTATTTCAGCAAGGCCACCGCCGCCATCAAGGCCGAAGTTGCCCGTCTCTGCGCCGAGAACAACGCCGAGTATGCCATCTGTCCGACCGGCCGGGTTATCACGGCCAGTATCGGTATGCTTGGTCTGAATGGCTCCAGCTATGCAACCTTTGAGCTAGCGATACTCGACAAGTCTGGCGAACTGGTGGCTCTGGGCAATGCCTATTCGCCGACCGTAGTTTCTGGCGCGGCCGATGCCTTGAATTTCGGTACCTTGTTTGACGGCGTCATAAACAGCCTCAATCTGCTGATCCCGCTCCTGGGCCAGCGCTAAGTCTTGCCAATCTTATACTGCGCCCGGCTTGGCCGGGCGCTTTTGCTTGCCTGGCTAGTCTGCTGCTTGGCCGCCTGTGGTGGGCGAACTCCGGCCGCCACGGTGAATGCTGCCCGATTTGGCTTGGGCAGCCGGGAATACCGCCAGGTTGAGACGGTTGACCTGGCCAGGGTGGCTACCGCCATTTGCCAACTACAGGATGGCTTGTACCGGCAACTGATCGTAGCCGCCAGTGTTGAGCAAGCCTGCACGGTGGTCGAAGCTTCCGAGCTTGCCAGCGCTAGGCTGATGAGCCAAGTGAGGGGTATGGATCCCGTTCTTTGGGTCGAGGCTCTACACGCCGCCAGCGATGCCATCAGCGTGGAAATCACGCCTGTGCTGATCGCTAAAATCAAGGCTTGGCGCGAGTCCAGCCCCGCTTTTGTCCGGCTCTATACCAAACTGTCGACAACGCTGGCGATTGATACCACCCAGTAATTATGCTATGCCTACAACCTCCCCAGCAGCCGGTCCATGATTTCCAGGAAGCGGCCGATTTCGTCTAGGCTGACGTCCAGGGCCGGTCGCAGGCGGATGGTATCGGTGCCGGCGCCTAAAAGCAGCAGGCTTTCCTCGTCCAAGGCGCGCGCCAGCAACGTCGCCCGCTGCTCATTCTGGCGCAGGCTAAAGCCCTGGTAGAGCCCGAGGCCGCGCACGCTGCCAATCAGGCCAGCATGGCGGCCAGCCAGTTGACGCAGGCCATCGGCCAGGACTTGGCCCTTGTGGCCCGCCGCCGCCACCAGGCCTTCGTCCTCCACGATCTGCCACTCCGCTGCAAAACGCACCATATCGGCCAGGGAGCCGCCCCAGGTGGAGTCGAGGATGCCCACGTCGCCGACCGACTCCAACATGTATACCACGCCGTTGCCGAATTTCTTGGCTACCGCCACGCCGTCCGGCGGCGATGGCAGGTCAAATAGGTCGGCGGCGAAGACGGCGCCGCACTGGCCGCCGGCGGTCTGGACCTCGTCCAAGCCCCAGGGCACGCCGTGCCGATGGCAAAGTGTCCCGAGGCGGCCTAAGAATTCAGGGTGGGCTAGCCGATGGCCGCCAGCTCCCTGGATGGGCTCTACCAGGACGCCGGCCACCTCGTCGCCATGTTCGTCCAGGATACCGGCCAAGCGGTTCAGGCAGTCTTCCATCGCCGCCCGCCCGATCGCCTCGGGAGTGTCTGGATCAAAGGCCGGAAAAGGCAGCTCCAGGTTGGCGGTGGCCAGGCCGCGGAAATCGTCGGTGATGACTGGGGCGTGGCTGAGGTGGGTCAGATTGAGGGCGTAAACGGTGCGGCCGTGGAAGGCCTGGTCGAAATGGACGAAGCGACGCCTTGCCGGGCAGACGCCGCGCTTGGCCAAGCGACGATTATGTAAGCTGATAAAATATTTGAGCAGATTCTCCACCGCCTCCGCCCCGGAGTTGACGGCGTAGACCTCCAGCTTAGGGTTGCGCATGGCTCGCGGCGCCAGGCGGTAGACCAGCTCGTAAAACTCGACGCATTCCGGCGTCAGGAAATCCGGGTTGGCCAGCTTGGCGTTGGCGGCCAGGGTCAGGCGGCGCAAATAGTCCGGCTCGGCCAGGCGGGGGTGGTTGTAACCCAGCAGGCGCGAGCCGTACAGCCCGGCCCAGTCAAAGATCGACTCGCCGTCCACGGTGCGCAGATAGCGGCCGCGCGAGCCGGCCAGGTCGATGACGAAGGGATAGGGCGACACCGCCAGGCAGCGTTGCAAACGCTCCAGCCAGGCCTGGCTGAGCGGTCCGGGATGCGACATGGTTTCCTCCAGGCGCTCAGCCTTGAAATTTAGCCGGCCGGAGCGGTAAGTCAAGCGAGGGTGGGATGCCTTACGGCGTTTTCCTTCAGTACCTCCAGCCCAGCGCCGCTGCCGCCAGGTTCAGGACTAGCGCCGCGGCATAAGGCGCGCAAACCACGAGGATGGAACCTTTGGTCGTCTTTCGGGACGTCGCCAAGATGGCCCAGGCGAAGAACCAGAAATAACCGATCAAGTAGATGAGCGGCACGCCGGGAATTGTCCGTTCCCAGAAGCGGTATTCCCAAACCAGATGGCCGCCAGCATTTAGGACGCACTCGATGGCCACGCAAATAGCCGAAAAGGCCAGCGCAAAGAACCAGCGCTCGTCGATGCCCAGCAGCTTTGCGCCTTTTTTGCCCGACAGGCTGTGGTACCAGATGATACCCAGGATGAGGAACATAAACATGATCTCGATGTTCCATCCCACCATGGTGCGCAGCGCCGTTGGCCCAGGCGTCGTCCACAGCGCGGAACGCCCGCTCAGGGTCATAAACCAGCCATTCCAGGTTTCGTTAAAAAAATCGGCTCCGAAAACGGCCGCGCCCGCAAGGATGGCCTTCCAGTCGCCGCTGGCCCGGGCCTTCTTTATCTCGGTGGTATAGATATAGAACACGATGGCCAGCAATGGAATCACGTACCATTGCAGCGTCGAGAAATCGCGCAGGCCGTTTAGCGCCTGGATAGTTGCCTCTGTCATGGGCTGCCTCCTGGTTATCATTATAAACCCGATTAGCCAGCTGACAAGCGGAATTAGTCGCGGCTTCAGCCAGGGACGGCCGGGTCTGGCCGGCGGCGGCGGAAAGGCGCATCGGCCTGGCCTTGTCGACCCCGTTTCCCTGCGGCTATACTATAAAGCGCAGGAAGGGAGGTGGACATCGGCAACCGTCCGTCTTCCTGAACGGCGATATTGCCGGCCAAGTTATCCGGCTTAAGCAACAACCCGGGCCGGATAGGCACGTCTACGGTAGGGCAATTTGCTGCTGACCCTCCGCAAGGATGATCTGGTGGATGCTTTCTGGCTGAAGATCTATCCGGTAACCCTGGGCGCGGGTAAACGCCTGTTTGCCGGCGGCACCATCCCGGCAACGTTTCGGGTGACTGAAAGTCAGGTTAGCCCAAGCGGCGCCTTGATGGTGAACTATGCGCGGGTGGGCCGGTGAACGGGGAAAGATGACGGTTGGTTTCGCAGATGACAGCATCCAAAGGATCAAAGGCGGCAATAATGATGCGGTATACAATAACAATGAAACCTCTTACTATGGTCATGGTATTTGTGTCTGGAATTTGCCTTTTGTCCGCCCTAGATTATAGGTAACTACGATCCATGGCATTATACCCATCGTAGAAGCGGCTAGCCGACGCAAGGCCAAAATGTGGCCTACGATACCACTGGCGGCACCGCCTTCCTGGCGGCTGCCGCCGTCTCGCTGGCGCCAACCCGGTTGGATAAGGCGGCTAATCTGGAAGCCATTGGCGGCATGGTGGCGCGCGTCATGCAGGAACATCCGACAACTGACGTCATCGTCTTCCACGAATTGTGTACCAGCTGGCTGACGGATCCCGAGACTCCGGCGGACTATTTTAGCGCGGTGGCCGAAACCGTACCCGGTCCATCCACGGAATATGTGGCCGCGCTGGCGGCCGCCCATGGTGTAGCCATCGTCTTTGGCCTGGCCGAGCGCGCCGGCGCGCTGTATTACAATGCCCAGGTCTGCGTGCAGCCGGATGGCAGTCTGGTTACCTACCGGAAGCGCGGGCTGAACGCCGGCGACATCGCCAACGGCTGCTCGCCCGGCGATGGCCCGGTCAGCGCCATGATTGTCGGCGTGCCGGTTACCTTCGCCATCTGTTCCGACTACCAGTCCGAGGCCGTCATCCGCGACCTCTCGCTAGCGGACGCGCCGGTGGTTTTAATGAGCCTGGTCACGGCCACTGTGCTCAATCCCATGTCGATTACTTTGCCCGCGCCGTATCCAAGTGGGTGGCCTACGCCAATGGCGGCGGCCCGCAGCAGGGCGTCAACTTTCCGGGTACGGTCTTCGTTGCCGACCCGACGGGCACAGTCCATGACGGCCAGGCCGGTCCAGGGACGTATGCCTGGTTCAGGATCGGAGTATATCAATGAAGCGGCCTCTGCTGGTTTTTACTGGCGTGACCTTGCTGGCCGCTGCCACCTTTGCCCAGCCTGCGGCGGTGGAGACCCTGCCGGCGACGGATATCCAAGCCTTCCCCGGTTGAGGCGTTCCAGCCCGCAGCGTCGAACGGTTCCCGGTACGTGGCCTGGAACGCGCTGGCTTTATTGTCGTTCTTCCCCACTGATTTTGTGATGCGCTCCATACTGCCCACGGCGTTGGGCAATCAGGAAGCGGGTGTGGCCCTGGCCGTTGGGTTCTTTGACGGCCACGGCGCGCTGGAAGGGCGCCTGTCCCTGGGCAATGCCAACCAGACGTATTTCGTCGCCCAACTGCAGGCTGGCTGGAACTGGTTCTTCGGCGAACAGTATTGGCACATGGCAAAGGGACCCTACGCCGGCGCGGCCGTACGCTACTGGGATTTAGTCCAAGTCCACTCCGGCGTCCAATCGCACAACCTGGCGGGCTTGGTCGACCTAGGTTGGTGGTTTGATTTTGGCCAATGGTTCATTGATGTCCGCCTCAGCCAGGTATTAGCGGTGGCGGGATTTTCCAGTCTGCCGCACGCCTTGCCCGGGTTTGCCTTTCTGTTCAGTCCGCTGCCGGGAATTTCGCCCTGGTTGCCGATTGGCTTGATACAGGTGGGGCTGTGGTTATAGAGAGCAACGCTGGTAGCTGATCTGCCAGGTTGGCCGTGGTCCGCTAGTAAGGATTGGCGAAAACGGGCGACCAGGCTGGCCATCGTCGACATACGCGGAGGCAGTCTGATATGACCATGCAAGACTACATCGACGAGATTCCAGCCGATCAACGCGCGGCCTTCGGGCGGTTACGCACAACCATTACCGGCAACTTGCCGCCAGGCTTCGAGGAGGCGCTGAGCCACGGCATGCCCGGCTATGTAGCGCCGCATAGCCGATATCCGGCCGGCTACCATTGCGATCCGGCGGAGCGGCTCCCCATTTAGCAAGGTGTTGAAAAACGCGAATGCGGCTTTTCAACACTTCAAAAGCTGGTACAATTACGCAGCATAGCGCAAGCTATGCGAGGAATTGTTAAGGTTGTTGAGAAAGCAACCGGCTTTTTCAACAACCTGTTAGGGGGCTGGCGGCGCAGAAGTCTGCTATTCCGTCAGCTCCGCGATCAAGGCGTCGACGTCCAGCTGGTTGGAGTCGGCGCGGCGCTCGAAAGCCAGCTCCTGGTTGGCTTCGCGCAGTTTCTTCATGAGGCCGTTGATGAAGAAGAGCAACACCTTGTTGCCCTCGGCCGGCCAGGCGCGCAGGAAGGTCATGACGTCATAGCGGGTCAGCTTGAAGATGACCGCGCCATCTATCGAGGATACTGAGGCGGTGCGCAGCTTGCGGCTGAACAGGCTGGCTTCGCCGAACAGGCTGCTGGCTCCCAATGAGCAGATGTAGACGTCCTTGTCTTCTTGGCGGACGTGTACCTGCACGGTGCCGTCAAGCACGATGAAGAATGAAGGCGACAGGTCGCCTTCGGCGACGATCAGCTCATTCTCGGCGAAAGCCACGACGGCGCCTTTGGCGCGCAGGTCGCGCCTGGCCTCAGGTATCAGGTACTTGAACAAGGTCTGCCCTTCGATGGTCTCTATCCATGGGCTGGTTTCGGTTATCGTTTCCATCGTTACCTTCCAGTCTGTTACAAATTTTTAGCCTTGGTTCGTTCCATGGCCCATTCGGTGTAGGTGCGCACCCGCTTGTCCGGATCGGCGCGCAGTCGTTCCAGAATGGTGGCGCCGTCCGGTGTGTTCAAAACTTCCAGTGCCTTGGCTACCTGGACGCGCACTTCCTGGTCGGGATCGCGTGCGGCCAATACCATGCCGCGGAAGGCGGCGGCCGTGCCGATGCGCGCCAGGAAACCGGCAGCCTCGCGCCGGACTTTCGGGTCGCGCCAGGCTAGTTTGCGGATCCAGCTTTCCAGGTAGCCGGTGCTTTCCATGATGTCGGCGATGAACGGCTTGAGCGAGGCGATGTCCTCGGCCAGCAACTCGACCATAGCGGCCTCGCCGTCCGGGCCCATCAGCTTGAACATGGCGCAAAGCCGGTTGCGGTAATCGCCTTTGGCGTCCTTGAAAATCTCGACTAATTGCTTAACGAACTTGCGCTGGGTCTTGCGCGCCAGGAAGCGCTCGATTTCATCGACCAGGCTGTCATCCTCAGCTAAGCGTCTGGCCAGGATTTCGGTTGACATCTCCTCGGCGCTGGCCGCCAAGCCTTCAAGTGCCGCCAGCTTCACGGATAGGACTTCGTTGGGGTCGACCAGGGCTTCTTCCAACTTCTTGAGGCTGGCTTCGGTGCCGTGGGCGCCAAGGGCACGGCCCACCTGGCAGCGAACGCGTTCCACAGGGTCACGCAACATGCCGGCTGCCTGACTGAGGGTCTTGGTCTCGTCGTATTCCACCAGGGCCCAGACGGCGGCGATGCGCACCTCCGGGTCGGCATCTTCCAGCGCCTCGCGGATTTCCTTGAGGAAGGTTTTGCGACCGGTGGAGGGCAGGCCGGCTATCAGGGCCGCCCGGACGGAAGCGTCGGCCGAGGCTAGCAGGCTGGCGGCGCGTTCCTCGAGTAGCTTGCTGTCGGTCTCGGCCAGCAGGCGTGAAAATTCCTTGATCTCTTCCAATGGCAAGGTGGGCAGATGTTCGAGTAATAATTGTACGCAGTAAGGCCGCTTCATGTGGCCGAGTACGCGCAAGGCGTCCATGCGTACGTTGTGGGTATGGACGGCCCGGCCTTGGCGGATGATCTGCAGTACGGCCGGTAGGACCATATCGCGCGGCATGCGGTCCAGGGTGGCGCGCAATGGTTCGCGTAGCGGGAAGGCGTTATCGGCCAGGAAGCCGAGCAGGATGGGGCAGAAGATGCTGTCGGCACGTTCCGGCAGCCGTTCCAGGATCAGCGGCAGGAGGGTGGCTCCGGCGCCGTCCAAGTTGTGGCGAAGTGCCTGCAGATCGCTGGCCAGGCGGATCAGGGCCGCGTCCGGGCCGCGCAGCTTGAGGGCGTCTAGGCCGGCGGTATAGAGGGCGATGTTCTCGGCCGTCAGCGGCTCCCTGGAAACGCAGCGGTCGATTTGCTCCCATAGTGGCAGCAGCCAGGCCCGGTCGCCGCCGCTGGCCAATAGTTCGGCAGCCAGGGACAGGCTGCCTTTGGCGGGGGATTGCGTCAACCCGGCCAGGAACGAATTGATGTTGACGGCGCTGGCGTTACCCAGCAAGGATCTGAGGCGGTCGAAGTCTGGCTTGTCCTCCAGGCTGGCGCGCATGAACAACTTGAGCAGGCTGCCGGCGCGCTCCAGGAAGACGGCGGCGGCGAAGCGTAGCTCCATGTTGTCGCCGGCCAGGTACTGGGTGGCCAGGTTGATGTCCTCGTCGCGCGTTGGATCGAGCAATTCGAGGATGTGGCCGGCCTGGACCGGGCTTAAGGCGGCATAATCGATAGTGAAGAGGTCGTTGAAATCCTTTTCCAGACGCTGGCGAGCAGCCTGGCGAACCTCGTGCACTGGGTCGTCGAGGTAGAGGGTCTTGAGCGTGTCGTAGAGTTCTTCGCGCGCCTCGGCTGGGGCCTCGGTGACGACGGTCTTGCGTACCAGGGTGTGCGAGTCGGCGAAGGCTTCCTGCACGGCGCGCTGCGAGCGTGGCTCAGCGTCGTGGATGAGCGCCTTGATGGCAAAGAAGCGCGACGGCCATTCCGGGTCGCCCGTCAATTCGCGAATTTGATCCATTTTGTCGGCGAAAAAGTCCTTAGCTTGGTGGCCGTCGAAGTCCTCGCCACGGCCGGCCGCGGCTATTTGGCGGCAAGGCAGGAAGTCGGTCCGTCCGTCCAGCCAGGTGCTGAAAAGGCTGCGGAGTTTCGGGTCACCCAACGCCGCTTTGAAGCAGGCGAAGATGGAGCTGTCCGGGGCGAATTCCAGGAGGCGACGCATGGTTCTGGCGTCGGGCCGCTTCTGGAGGTGGGCCAGCCACAGTTTGTCCAGGCCACTGAGTACCGGCAGGTTAATACCGCGGCGACGGGCGGTGCGCAGCAGCAGCCGACTGCGGATCAAGGAACTGTTCGGCGGCAGGTAGCGCTGGACGAGGGCTTGGGCATCAGCCGGAGCCCTGGCTATCTTGCGAACTAGGCTGCGCATCCGCCAGCGTCCGGCCAGGAACAATAGACCCAGGGTGGCGGCCGCGGTGAGAACGGCCAGGGCCAACAACAATGCCCAGCCCGGTAGTAGCGTCAGCGAATCGAAAAACTCGTACATTGTTCATCCTCCTGCCAAATCGCGTATCGTCGGGTGAACACAAGGCGGGGAAACTGCCGGCGCCCGATGACCGCTTGAAAATTCTGTTAGCTCCGACCCAGCACTTTGTAGATTTGGATCAGCTGTTCTTTGCCCTTGACCTTGACTGGCTCGCGCGTCTCCAGGCGGAAGGCACCGCCCAGCAAGCTGCGGGTGTTCTCGGTTATGATGACTTCGTCGGCCTTGGCTTGCCCTTCCAGGCGGGCGGCGATGTTGACCGTGTCGCCGATAACCGAGTAGTCCATGCGCCGGTTGGAACCGAGATTGCCGGCCACCAGCGGCCCGGTGTGCATGCCGATGCCGACGCGCAGGTGGTCGGCCAGTCCCTTAAAGAAACTGCGCTTGGGATTGGCTATCAGCTGCTGGATCTCCCAGGCGCAGGACACGGCCTGGAGGGCGTCTTCTTCCTCGCTGGTCATGGGTACGCCCCAGGCGGCCATGATGCAGTCGCCGATGAACTTGTCGATGTAGCCGCGGTGCTGCACCACTATCTCCACCGCCTCGGTGAAGTATTCGTTGAGCACCTCGACGATGTACTCCGGCTCCTTGCCTTCCGAGAAGGAAGTATAACCGCGGATGTCGGCGAAGAAGACGGTGGCTTGCTTCTTGTCGCCGCCCAGCTTGATCGATTCGGGGTTGTCCATCAGGCTCTGCACCACCTCGTGGCTCATGTAGCGCGAAAACATGTCCTTGATCTGGCGGCGTTCCTCGACGGCCTGGTGCATTTGCTGCTTGAGCTCCTGCTCGCGGCTCTGGTCGGTGAAAAGTAGGGTCAGGCCCTCGTATTTGCCGCGCTTGCCCTGCAGGGGGCTGACGTTGAGCGAGAAGTCCATTTCGCGCTCGGCGTTTTTCCAGATGCCTTCCAGACCGAGGATCTCCTGATTGCTGCCACGGACCGCGAAGACACTTTTCTGGAGCTTCTGGTCGAGGCTGCCTTTGAACAGCTCGCTCAGCGGCTGGCCAAGGCTGGCCTCGGATAGCCCGAAGGTGGCGGCCGCCTTGTCGTTGAAGTATTCGACGCAGTCGCGCTCGTCGGTGGTAACCAGCAGGTTGGTCATGGAGGCGAAGATGTTGGCCTGATAGCGTTCCAGGTCTTCGATTTGCTTGAGGTAGTCCTTCATCTCCTGGAAGAGGCGGGCGTTGTGCATCATGCCGGCAGCCAGCTTGCAGAGGCTGTTCAGGAAGTGGAAGCGGCGGCGGTCATAGAAATCGGTGGTATGCGAATTGAGTATCAGGACGCCGATGGTCAGCTTGGGCGTCATCAGGGGTAGGGCGATGGCTGATTTCATGCCTTCGGCCAGCAGCAGACCGGCGAAGGGGCTTTCCCGGGGCTGGTTGAGGATGATGGTCTCGCGGCAATCCAGCAAGAAGCGGTGCCACTCCAGGCCGCCAGCCAGGCTAACCGGCAGCGTGTGGCGGCCGCGGCGGTAGAGCAGGCGCAAGCCCTTGGAGGGGTCTTCCGGATCGGTATAGGCATACAAGCCTGCCAACTCGGAACCGCTGACATCGATGCTCTGCTCCACCAGTGTCCCGGCCAGGGACTTGAAATCGGCCTCACTGGCCACCAGACTACTGGCCCGAACCAGTTCGTCGAGGATGTCCTTCTTTTCAGCTACCATTGGGATACTCTCCGATTGACAGAAGGAAATTGCATGCTAAAGTATAGCCGGTTTTGTTTGTTATGCCAGCCTTTTTTGCCGATTGGCCGTTTATTGAGGGAGGATTGAGCGATGTACTACTTGATTTGGGGTTTTGGCGCGCTTGTCGCCTTACTGGCTTGGTACTTCCTGGCGCTGATTTTCGGTAAGCCGTGGACGGTGCAGGGCTTGTTTACGCGTACCTTTTTAAAATTCGCCCTCAAGGGGCCGGAACTGCTGACCGATCTGGGTTTGTTGGAGAAATTCGGCTTCCATGGCCACAATGCCAAGCTGTCCGACGCTTCCGAAGCCTTTGGCGACAAGATGTTCGCCTTTCTGAAGCGCGATCTGAAGATCCTGCGTAGCTACCGGCGGGAGCGGCTAAGCCCGGCGCTGGACCGCTCGGTCGAGGTCATGGACTGGTTCTTGGACGACAACGCCCGTGGCGAGACCTGGCGCTACCACGATTTCCCGGTTAACCAGATGTTCGGCGTCCAGTCCAACCTGCCGGATTTCATGCTGACCATGCACCCGCTCAACCATCCGGCCGACATTCGCCACTACGTGCGGCGTCTGGCTAAATTCGGCGTCAAGATTGACCAAGTGCTCGAGGGCTTGGCTATGCGCGAGGCGCGGTCTTGCCTGCCGCCGCGTTTTGTCATCGACCGCGTTCTGGCCGAGATGAAGGCCTTCGTTGCCCATGCGCCGGACAGGCATCCTTTGTACACCACCTTCCGCGACAAAGTGACTAGGTACGGCAAGCTACGGGCAGCCCGGGTCGAGGTGCTGTGCGCTGATGCGTCCGACGAGATAGCGCGCACTGTCTACCCGGCTTACGGCCGCCTGATCGGTTATTTCAGTGGCCTGCAGGCGCGTGTCACGGCCGACAACGGCGTCTGGGCTTTGCCGGACGGCGACCAGTTCTATGCCCACTGCCTGCGCAGCAATACCACTACCGACTACACGCCGCAGCAGGTGCACGACATTGGCTTGGCCGAAGTGGAGCGCATCGAGGGCGAAATGCGGGCTATCATGGCCGACCAAGGTTACGGCCAGGTGACCAGCCCGGCCTTGAAGCTGGCCGAGCTGGGCCAGGAGGAACGCTTCCTCTATCCGGACAACGACGAGGGCCGCGTCGCCTGCCTAGCCGACTACCAGCGCTACTTGGACGAGATGGACGCCCGGCTGGAACCGTATTTTTCCCTGCGCCCCAAGGCGCAGCTCAAGGTGGAGCGCATTTCCGAATTCAAGGAAACCACCGCCCCTGGCGCTTATTACCAGCCGGCCGATCTAGGCGGCGCCCGCCCCGGCGTATTTTACGCCAACCTGCGTGATATGAAGGAAGTACACAAGTTCGGCATGAAAACTCTAGCCTATCATGAGGGTATTCCTGGCCACCACTTCCAGATCGCCATCGCCCAGGAGCTGAAGGGCTTGCCCTTCTTCCGGCGGATGCTGCCCTTTACGGCCTACGCCGAGGGCTGGGCGATGTACAGCGAACAGTTGGCGCGCGAGATTGGCCTGTACCGGGACGACCCCTTCGGCCTGCTGGGCAGTCTCGATTCGGAATTGTTCCGCGCCGTGCGCCTAGTGGTGGACACCGGCATCCATTACCGGAAATGGACTCGCCGGCAGGCCATTGATTACATGAGCGCCCATACCGCCCAGGCTGTGGAAAGCGTTGTCTCGGAGGTGGAACGATACTTCGTGATGCCCGGCCAGGCCTGCGCCTACAAGTTGGGCATGATCAAGCTGCTTGAGCTGCGCGACAAGGCCAAGCGGGCGCTGGGCAACGGCTTTGAGCTGCGGCGTTGGCACGGGGCGGTTTTGGCCGATGGCGGCATACCGCTGGCCACGCTGGAAAAGGTAGTGGACGCCTGGATATCCGCCGAGCTGGCAGTGAAGTGAAGGAAATATAGCATGCAGGATTACGGCGCCGACTTTTCGGTTGTCTACGACAAATACTGGTCCGGCTTCTCAACGAATTACGCGCCTCTCCTGCGCCAGTTTCTCGAGGAGCGCCTGGCTCTGCCGCCGGGGCGACCGCGCCGGCTGGTGGACCTGTGCTGTGGCAATGGCCGCCTGACGGCCCACTTCGCCGCGGCCGGCTGGCAGGTGACCGGCCTAGACCGGTCGCCGGCTATGCTGGAGCGGGCGGCGGCCAACAACCTGGAGGCCGTCAAGGCTGGCGCGGTGCGGCTGGTGGAGGCCGACGCCGCCAGCTTCCGGCTGGAAGGCCGCTCGCACGCCGTGGTATCAACATTCGACGCCCTCAACCACTTGGATTCGCTGGACACCCTGGCTGCCTGCTTCGGTTGCGTGCGGGCCAGCCTGGTAGCCGGCGGCATCTTTATCTTTGACCTGAACACCCGCCAGAGCCTGCACCGCTGGACCGATCACAGCGTCCAGGAAGAGCCTGACGCCACCATCATCCGCAACGGCCTGTTTGTGCCGGAGATCGGCAAGGCCTGGCTGGAGATCAAAGGCTTCCTGCGCCAGGCCGACGGCAGCTATCGCGCCTTCCGCGAGATGATGTTCAATACCGTCTTCGACCTAGCAGCGGTGCGGGCGGCGCTATTGGCTGCCGGCTTCGGCGCGGTAGAAACCTTCCGCGGTGGCGCGGCTCTGGAGCCGACGCAAGACCCGGAAGCCGAGCGGCGCGTCTTTTTCGTGGCTACAGCGCCGTAACGGCGGACGGTGTCAGCTTCCGTTTGCCGGCTCGATGACGCTGGTTCGACCAATGGTCTGATGACAAACCTGGCGGCGGCTTTGACGCCGTCGTCGGTGGCGCGCGCGCCGGCCCAGAAATCGTGGCCCGGCCATTAACAGGGTGTTGAAAAACGCGGATGCGGCTTTTCAACACTTCAAAAGCCGGTACAATTACGCAGCATAGCGCAAGCTATGCGAGGAATTGTTAAG
>MIAR01000051.1:44391-52965 GCA_001829185.1 Spirochaetes bacterium GWB1_60_80 | reverse complement strand
CAACCTGCTTCTCCTCGAATCCACGCATACTGCCCCTCCGCAAACAGTATACCATAGGAATACAAATTTGAGAATTTCAACAGCCTGCTAAGAGTGGTACATCCATCTTTCAGAAGAAACTCTTTCACTTCCATCTCCTTAATATTACGCCGAAGGCGTAAATCTAATGTTTTTTAAACCTGCAATGCGTATATAGCGTGGTTTATGCATAAGCGAGTGAAGCGAGTCGCATAAACCACGCCAAAGTATTTGTCAGGTTGAAACGATTATTAAGATAAAATGCGTAAACCGTATTTTTTATATTTTTCTATTTGATTATCGACAGATAAAAAGTAAAATTCTGATTTTATTGATTGCCATATCATAATTCTATCAAATGGATCTTTATGTTCAATTGGTAATTTATAAAAAGAAATTAATTCTTCATTTTCGAAAGAACGACATTTTAAATAGCTATTTTCTATTTCTTCGTATATTTCTTCGGGTTTTATTCCTTTTAAGACTAACTTACCCAGATTATACTTAATTGATATTTCCCATAAACTTGCCTGACTATAAAAAACTTCATTTTCATCAGATAATAATTTTTTATGTATCTTTCCACTTATTTGCTTTGTATCAATAAAGGACCATAGTAAATAATGAGTATCCAGCAATATTCTCATGAGTTAATAAACTCCTCATCAGTTATTGACCAATCAGCTTTGAATTCTACTTTTACTTTTCCTTCTAATGTACCAAGTTTCCTTGCTTTAATTCTTTTATATTCTGCTATTGGAATTATTACGGCAATTGTTTCTCTTTTTTTCCCAAAAGCGATACCAATTTCATGTCCTAATTCTACTTCTTTTAGCAAAGAAGAAAAATTTGTTCGTACTTCTGCAACAGATAGTATTTTCATATTCAGAATATATAGCAATTATACAACATGGTCAAGTTGTACAAGCAAATTGCGGCGGTTCCCGATTGAAGACAGTGAAGTACAAGCTACTCAAATGGTCGAGAGAAATGCGAGGGACACTAACGTCGCAATCCGCCTCATGATAGTTCCTTGTAAAAATAATACCATTGCGCCAGCCGCCCCGACGGAGGAGTTGAGGGCGGCTGGTTTGCGGGTCAGTGTTGGTTCAGGCCTGTTGACTCTATGTTCAGTTCCCGATCAGGCGGTTGAGGGCCACGAATTCGGCCAGGTCGCGGCCGGGGTCCAGCGAGGTGACGGCGTCGCCGGCTTTGACGGGCAGCACGTTGTAGCCCCGGAATTGGCCTTCATAGAAGCAGAGGCTGTAGATGGCCGATTTCTGGGCCGGCGGGTCTTCGTCGCAGCCGATGAACAGGAAGTTGCCCATCGAGTAGACGATGATGCCGTCCTGCCAGCTTTCCACGCCCTGCAGGACGTGGGGGTGCGAACCGAGCACCAGGGCGGCGCCGGCCTCGATGAAGGAGCGGTACATGGTTTTGAGCCAGGCCGGCGGCTGGTTGACGTATTCGTGGCCGGCGTGGGAGAAGACCACCGGGATGAGGCCATCGGCCCGGGCGGCCGCGATCTGGCGGCGCAGTAGCTCGGGGTCGATCAAGATGCCCGGCGTGGTGTCGGTGGCGGCCGCGTCGCCCGGTTTGTAGCCGCGGCTTTCGGTCGGGAAGAGGGCGAAGCCGAAGACGGCCAGCCGGCTGGCTTCCACTGGCAGGATGGCCGGCTGGCTGGCCTCGGCTAGGTTGTGCCCGGCGCCGGCCCAGGCCACGCCGGAGGCGGCCAGGTGGCGCAGCGTGTCGGTGAAGGCCACCGGCCCGTAGTCGTGGGTGTGGTTGTTGGCAGACGAGAAGAAGTCGAAGCCGGCGGCGACTAGGGCGGCCAGGCTGTCGGGGTGGATGCGGAAGCGGAAGCGCTTGATTAGGTTCGGTTCGCCGCCGGTGGAGACGGTGGTTTCCAGGTTGCCGAGCAGCAGGTCGCGCGAGCGCAAGTGCGGCAGCACGTCGCCGAGCAGGGCCGCCGGATCGCCGTCGGCCCGCGCCAGGCTTGGCTCGCCCTCGCCGCGGATGACGATGTCGCCGACCGCGCCAATCAGCTGTGGCCGGGTGGGGCGCGGGGTCAGCTTGGTCAACCAGTCCAGCAGGGCCGGGTCCTGGCTGCCGCTCAACTGGGCGACCAGGAGCTCGGTCAGCGGGTAGCCGGTCTCGCCGGGCAGCAGTCCGTCCACCGGCGCGGCGCGCAGCGGGCTGCTTATCTGGTTCAAAGGCAGGTGCGCTCTGGCCAGGGCCTGTGGCAGCGTCAGGCCGATGCTGTCATGGTTGTATGGCAGCGCCACCGCCAGCCAGCGGCCGCTGATCAGCCCCGGGTAGTTGGCCAGGCCGTCGTCGTCGGGCTGATTTTCCAGGCGGGTGCTGAAGCTGACGCGCAGCTTGGTCGGCTCCAGGCTGCGCTCGAAGCCGGCGGGCAGGGGATGGTCGACCAGCAGGCCTTCCAGGTTCACCCAGTCCAGGGCCGGCAGCTCCAGCCAGACCGGGGTGGGCGGGGTGGCTTTGGCGCAGGAGACGAGGGCTAGAGTGAGGCTGGTAAGCAGGAAGAGTAGCCAACGGTTTTGGGAGTGTTTTTGTTTCATGATATCCTTTCTAGGTCAGACTTTACGGGGGCTGCAAACCGTGCCAGAATGCTGGACAGATATATGTCGTGGATCGAGGTTACGTTGATTATAACAAATTGTATAATATAGAATTAGGGAATATTTCTTTTATAACCGGTATGAAAACTAATTGCGATTACGAAATTGTGAAAACCTCCTATGCTAATCTCCGAAACCCACCGCAACAAAGACTTAATCAGCTTGAAGCGCTGGTCTGCGCCATTTTCCGGTATTCAGCCTCCAATATCCCATACACATGATGGTCGTAAATGCTGTCATTCACTTTTTCGACATTGCGGATTAGGCCTTCCAGTTTCATGCCGGCTTTTTGGGCCAAACGGTTGCTGGCCGTATTTGTGGTGGCGCAGGATATTTGAACCTTTTTGGCTTGCAAGCTGGAAAAGGCCATCTCAAGCAGTCTGGCCACACAATGGGTCATTATGCCCTGGTTGGTATGGGATTTTGCTAGCCAGTAGCCGATTTCATGCGTGTTGGTATCCGGATACTCCAGCCACAGGCTGATAATGCCAATAATACAGCCGTCTTGTTTGATGAAGTAAGTCAGTTCCCGGGCTTCGGCAAAGCGCTTCAATGCTCCTTTTATAAACGACGCGGAGTCGTCACTGGATTTGGTGGCATCAACCCAGGGCAGGTATTCCCGCAAATGATCCCGATTGGCATCAACTAGTGAAAAAAGTTCCAGCGCATTGAAGGGTGTTACTATTTCCAGTGCTAATCTGTCTGTCAAACATAGGTAGGTCAAAATGTTTCTCCTATTGTGTTTTGATTCTGGCCTGTGCCAATTTGATTGTCAAGCTGTCTGCGGGCCGCCACCAGACCAAGAGCCGGGCTACGGTGCCTTTATAACGTTATGTACGGTGCCTACAGAAACGTTATAAAGGCACCAGGTTGCTGGATGGCCCAAAGCCATAGCTTGAGTAGTGCAATTCCTGGCGTTGCTTGACAGGCTGTGAAGCAGCTGTCAAAGGCCGGCGGGAGCGGCTCAAGAATGTTGCTTGATGAAATCCTGCACCGCAGTCTCGATCTGGTCGCGCACGCTGCGCATCCGGACCATGATTTCATCATCGCTGCCTTTGAAGGTCGATGGATCGTCGAACGGCCAATGATGCTGTTCGGCCAGGCCAGGGAAAATGGGGCAGCGCTCGGCTGCTTCCTTTGAGCAGACCGTCACCACCACGTCGTATGTTTTTCCCGCTGCGCGCAGGTCAAAAACGCTTTTGGTCGGATTGTTTGAAATATCGATCCCGCTCTCGGCCATGGCGCGAACAACTTGCGCATTCAATTTGCCTGGTTCCAGGCCGGCGCTCTCGGACGCGAAGCGGCCGCCGCCGTGCTTTTTCAAAAAGGCTTCGGCCATTTGGCTGCGCGCGGAATTATGCACGCACAGAAACAACACCTTGGTCATAGTATCTCCTTCATTGTAATATTCTATTCGGGTAGGGGTATTCTCCTTAGCTTCCAGCGGATTGTCGCCATGCCTGGTTTTCATCTTGCAGGCGCACTGGCCGCCCAGGCCAAAGGCCTCGGCGGGGCTGAGGTTGACGCTGCCCCCGGATGGCGGCAGCGAGCCGTGAAACGCGGAAACCATCAGGCTTTTGCTCATCGACCTGCCTCCCTGCCACCATTAACTTTGAATCACATTACGCTACCTGCGGGAATGTATGCCTGGTCGCCCGGGCAATCTTGACCAAGGAAAGCATGACCGGCACTTCCACCAGCACCCCGACGACCGTAGCCAGGGCGGCGCCGGAGCTCAGGCCGAACAAACTGATGGCCACCGCCACCGCCAACTCAAAGAAGTTGGAGGCGCCGATCATGCCGGCCGGCGCGGCTATACTGTAGGGCACTTTCCAGCCGCGAGCCCAGCCGTAGCCAATGAAGAATATAAGATAGGTCTGGATGATGAGCGGTATGGCGATCAGCACTATGGCCAGGGGATTACTCAGGATGACCCGACCCTGGAAGGAAAACAGGATGATCAAGGTCAGCAGCAAGCCGGCTTCGGTGAGGCCGTCGAATTTCTTGAGGAAGACGTTTTCAAACCAGTCCTTGCCCTTGCTTTTGATGAGGCGGGTTCTGGTCAAGGCGCCCAGGCCCAAAGGGATGACCACGAATAGCACCACCGACAGCAGCAGGGTATCCCACGGTACGTGGACATTGCTTACTCCTAAGAGGAAGGCCACAATCGGGGTAAAGGCGAACAGGATCACCAGGTCATTGATGGCCACCTGGACCACGGTATAGCCCGGGTCGCCATCGGACAAATAGGACCAGACAAAGACCATGGCCGTGCAGGGGGCGGCGCCCAAGAGTACGGCGCCGGCCAGGTACTCGGTGGCCAGCTCGCCGGGTATCAAGGCCTTGAATACCACCTTGAGGAAGAACCAGGCGATGAAGTACATGGTAAACGGTTTGATCAGCCAGTTCACCACTAGGGTGATGATAAGCCCCTTGGGCTTGCGGCCGGCGTTCTTGATGCTGGTAAAATCAACCTTGAGCATCATCGGGTAGATCATCAGCCAGATGAGGATGGACACCGGAATGGAAACCCTGGCGTATTCGAAGCGGCCGAGGAAGGCTGGCACGTCGGGCAGGAAGTAGCCGATGGCCACGCCCAGGCCGATGCAGATGGCTACCCAGAACGATAAGTATTTGGCAAAGAATCCCAAACCAGCTTTGGGGCTGTCACTCATACATGCTCCTTTCAGACTCGTTGACACCGGTTCGACTTGACGCTACTATTATTGGCGATCTTGCCAATAATGTCAATTATTTGTTGGCGGTTCGGCCAAGAATAATCAGGGGGCTCCATGACCGAAGTCGATGCACAGAGGCTGGCCCGGCGGGCGGCCATCCTCAAGTCCATGGCCCACCCGTCGCGCTTGCTCATCATCGAGATGCTTGAACAAGCGCCCCGCTGCGTCGGTGAATTGACCGAGGCCATCGGCGCCGACATCACCACTGTCTCCAAGCATCTGGCGGTCATGAAGCGGGTCGGTCTGGTATGCGATGAAAAACACGGCACCTACAGCGAGTACCGGCTACTCTGCAGCTGCGTTACCCACCTGATCGATTGCGTGGAAGCCGGCATGGATGCGCAATCCTGTGATGCGCCTTGACCGCAACCAGGTTGGCTCAAGCCAAAAGCTGGTACAGCCCGGCCAGGACGACGAGTAGCCCCAGGGCGCGCTTGAACCAGGTGGCGGCGGGGAGGGCGCCTTTATCCTGGAGCAGGCGGCTAATAAAGTCGCCGCAGGTGCCGGCCGCCACGATGGCCACCGTGTGCCCGATGGCGTAACAGCCCATCAAGGCTACCCCGTAGGCGACTTGGCCCGTCCCGGCGGCAAAGACAAAACCGAGCATCGGGGCCAGGAAGGCAAACGAGCACGGTTCCAGAAGGATGCCGTACACCAAGCCAAGCAACAACGCGCCGACCGGTTCACGCCGGCCGTTTTGTTTGACGGCAAAGAACGGTGCAAAGCGCGAGAAGGGTGGTACATCCATCAGCCACAGTCCGCAGACGATCAAAAAGACCGCCGCCACAAAGGGTACGACCGGGCCGATATCACCCATCAGCCGGCCGGCCAGGCTGGTAATGAGCCCGATGGCCGCCAGCATGACCAACAGCCCGCCAGCAAACAGTAAGGAATAGCTAAAAGCCTTGCGCCGGTCGGGCCGCTGGCCATTGTTGATGTAGGCCACAATCAAAGGAATCGCGCCAAGGTGGCAGGGGCTCAGCACCACGCTCAAGAAGCCCCAGAGCAGGGCGGCGCCATAGGCGATTAAGGAAGGCGTCATGAAGGCCGCGCTGATGGCGGCCACCAGGCGGTTGATCACAACTTCACTCCACCCGTCTCTAGCAGGGTGTTGAAAAACGCGGATGCGGCTTTTCAACACTTCAAAAGCCGGTACAATTACGCAGCATAGCGCAAGCTATGCGAGGAATTGTTAAGGTTGTTGAGAAAGCAACCGGCTTTTTCAACAACCTGCTAGAACCATGAGGACCTCCTGGAGCGCGAAAAAGCCTTCATGCCGGAAATACTCTTTGCCGTCCGGCCCCAGGAATATCTGGGTGGGAATTACCCGGATGCCATAGGTTCGGCCAAAGGGTTGGCCGGCCGGTGCCCAGACGTCATGGAAGCGTACTTCCACTTGGTCGCTGTATTTTTGCCGTATCTCGTCCAGCACCGGCTGCATGGCCTGGCAGGGGATGCAATTAACCGAACCGAGTTCTATGAATACCACCTTGGCGGCACTGGTCGTAGCCGCCGGACCGGCGTTGTTGCTGGCGCTGGATTCAGCGCTGGCCTTGGCACAGCCCTGCAAGGCCAATACGAGGCCGAGAATCACTAATAAGTTACCTATTCTTTTCATAATATGTCTCCTGGTCGACCACCGCGCGGAACAAGGCTGCGCGGTGGCAGTACTATAAAATTAGGCGATCATGCCAAACGCCAGGCCGGCCAGGGTCGAAAGACCCACCACCAGACCGACATAGGTTAATGTTTTTTTCCAGCCGAGCTCGCCGCCGATGACCAGGATGGACGGTAACGACAAACTCGGTCCGGCCAGTAACAGCGCCAGGGCCGGTCCTTGTCCCATGCCCGCGCCTAACAGCCCCTGGATGATGGGTATTTCGGTCAGGGTGGCAAAGTACATCAGGGCGCCGGATATCGAAGCAAATAAATTGGCAAAAACAGAATTGCCGCCCAAAAGATTGGCGATCCAGGCGGTCGGGATCAGCCCATCGTGACCGGGTCGGCCCAACAGGAAGCCGGCCACCAGCACGCCGCCAAACAGCAGCGGCAGGATCTGGAGCGAGAAGTCACGCGTGGCGACTACCCAGTCGAGCCGTTCCTGCTTGTTAAACCAGCGGATAATCGTATAGATCAGCACCAGGGCAAAGGCCCCCGTTATCCACCACTTGGCGGCGAAGATGGCATCCCAGATGACGTTGCCGCCCCTGGAGTTGGCCCAGTTCACGAAAACCAGGATACCGACCATGCTGAACATGTAGACGATCATCTGGCCAAGGCTTCTGGTCGGCTTGTCAGCCGGCTTGGCAAACAGGCGGGCATCAGCTGCCCGTTTGGCGTCATCCTTGCGAAAGATGAAAGCCATCAGCAAGCCAATGATTATAGAAAATAAAACTGCCCCCACCGCCCGCGCCAAACCGATTTTCCAGCCGAAAACCTTGGCGGAAAGGACGATGGCCAGGATATTGATGGCCGGACCGGAATACAGGAAGGCCACCGCCGGACCGAGGCCGGCTCCCTTCTTGTAGATGCCCTTGAAGATCGGCAGCACCGTACAGGAGCAAACCGCCAGGATGGCGCCGGAAACCGAGGCCACGCCGTAGGCCGTCAGCCGGTTCGCTTTCGGCCCAAGATAGCGCATCACCGCTTGCTGATTCAGGAAAACGGTAATGGCGCCGGCGATGAACATGGCCGGCACCAGGCAGAGCAGCACATGCAGCCGGGCATATTCTCCCAGCATCAGAAAGGCTTCGTTGGTAGCCCTAGCGACGCGGCCTATCCCCCAGGGGATGAAGTAGGCCGCCAGGAATACCCCAAATACGATCAGCAGTTTCTTGTTAGGAGAAATTTCCTTGGTACTCACGGCTTGACCTGAATGGCTATCCGCTCGGCGACGGCTTCGATCAGATTAGTCTCGCAGTTTCCCCCACATGAACAACCTGCCATGTCATTTTCCTCCCTTGATATAGTCAATTACTTGATCTTTGGTCAGCACCTTGCCGAAGCTCTTGACCTCGCCGTCGATGGCCAGGGCGGGGGTCATCATGACGCCCATTTCCATGATCTCGTCGATATCCGTTACCTTAATTATTTCCGCCGGCGAGGCCAGTTCGGCCACCGCTTCGCGGGCATGCTGTTCCAGCAGCTTGCATTTGGTACAACCTGATCCCAGAATCTGG
>MIAR01000051.1:0-44380 GCA_001829185.1 Spirochaetes bacterium GWB1_60_80 | reverse complement strand
AAAATGGCGAGCTATAGCCTTCCCCTGCCGGTTGTCCGAACAGGATAACCCGATTTACCTACTCCCGGTAGTCTTTTTATCATACCTCCTATAGTGCAATTAGGGTGTTGAAAAACGCGAATGCGGCTTTTCAATACTTCCAAAATAACTACAATTGCGTAGCATACCGATAAGTATGCGAGCGCCAGTATCCTGGCGAAAATTGTTAAGGTTGTTGATAAAGCAATCGGCTTTTTCAACAACCTGTCTCAATCTATCTGCTCCGCCTGGTCGTACAGGCGGGTCATTTCTTTTTTGGGTACAGCCAGTTTGATGGCGCCAGCTATAATGATAATACCGACGATATCGATGGCCAAACGGGATAGCGCAAAGCGCTTACCCAGGGCGGCCATCTCGAAAAGCAGCATCGGTATCTTGGTAGTTGACCAAGCCCCGATAAAAATCAGGATGTTGGTGAAACTGGCGCCTTTTTTCATCAACACCGCCGCGAAAGGGAAGGCGCCGTAAAGCGGCCCGGCCGCAAAAGAGCCAAGCAGAAAAGCCAGCCCCGTGCCCTTGAAACCGGAACCCGTACCCATGTAGCGGGTCATTTTTTCACGCGGTATCCAGACGTCAAACAAGCCAAGCAGAATGAAGATCGGTGGTATAACCAACAGCATGGTTTTAGTCTGGAAGAAGATGGATGTCACCGCCTTGTCGCGCCAGGCCGGGAAGAAGACGATGAAGGCGATAAAGGCCAGGCTGATGACGATGGTCGACAGGTAGCGCTTGAATGATTTATTCATAACATTACTACCCAGCCGACAAAGAAGGCTGCCAGTATGGAGAAAAGCCAGGCCAACACATTGCGTAGAATGGCCACCCGCTTGCCAAAGTATTTGATCTCCATGGGGAGGGTGACCACCCCGACCATCATCAGGCTTGAGACAAAGGCCGCTACTTGGGTTGCCCCCGCGCCGTTGTGCAGCAAGGCTGCCGCCGCCGGGAAGGCCACAAAGCCGGGAATCAGGGTGATGGCACCGATCAACGAAGCGCCGATGATGCCCAGAAAGCCCGAGCCGCTGCCCAGGACCCGTGAAATGGTAGCCGTGTCCACTATGGCCAGCACCGTGGCCACAAAGAAAAGGACGTTAATGAATTGCGGAAGTATCCCTTCAAAAGCCTTCCAGGCTTTTTTAAGGGCGGTTTTTGTTTTCTGTTTATCTTTGATTAGGGAAAAGAACAAAGCCAGGGCGGCTATCCCGTACAGTAAGATTGTTTCCATGCAGACCTCTTGTTGCTAATAATGGAAACATTGCACAGAAATGTCAAGCGAATTTTAGTGAATTGTTTCCAAAACTTGCAACGATGAGTCGCTATGCCGCATTTTTAACTATTCTTCCATTTATTCAATTTTGATATTGACAATGTTTCAAAGTATTGCAACTATATGAGCATGACCGAAGAAGAAAAAACGCGCTATGAACTCCAGTCGTACATGTTTAAAGCCTTGGCTCACCCCGTGCGCATTCAATTGCTGGATAGGCTCAAGACTCGCTCCTGGTGCGTCTGCGAACTGGCCGTCGAAGTGGGTATCGATAAATCAGTCGCTTCAAAACACCTCTCCCAGCTTAAAGAGGCCGGTCTGATCGATGATGAGAAACGTGGCACCCAGGTGGAATATCGTCTCGTTGCCCCCTGTGTGCTCGAGCTGGCCAATTGCGCGGTCGGTATGGTGCTCGAGAACCGCAAACGCAAGCTGGGCCTGGCTTGAGCGGTGAGGCGTAGCTGCGATTCGTAGTGAATTAATCAAACGGCCACGAGGTTACCAGATTCTGCATTCTGGGCGCTGAGGGACTCGCCCTCCAGCCCTCGACATCCTGTCTCGGGCTTCCGGGCCGGGGCACTTCGCTGTCGGCGCCATCCATGGCGCCTTTTCGCGCCTGTGCGGCGCAAGCTACCCATCGAGTCCCTCAGCGCCCTAACAGGGTGTTGAAAAACGCGGATGCGGCTTTTCAACACTTCAAAAGCCGGTACAATTACGCAGCATAGCGCAAGCTATGCGAGGAATTGTTAAGGTTGTTGAGAAAGCAACCGGCTTTTTCAACAACCTGCTAATAATAAAAACCCGAACGGCCAGAGGCCATTCGGGTTTTTATGGGCGCTGAGGGACTCGAACCCCCGACATCCTGGGTGTAAACCAGGCGCTCTAACCAACTGAGCTAAGCGCCCGAGGGTTGAAAAGTAGCATGGAGGGGGTGGGTTGGTCAATAATGTGGCGTTGGCCGGAGCGTGGTGTCGTCGTGGCTATTGTCGCTGCTATTGTCGCTGCTATTGTCGCTGCCAATTTTTACCGATATATGAAGTATTACGGTACACAGGAGACGGATCAGAGTGGCAAAAATCGCATGCGCCGGCAACGCTTTACTGGATATCAATGCTTTTGTCCGGGCGGAGTATGTCCAACGCTGCGGTTTTGCGCCGGGTTCCACCAACCATGTCGACCACGCCAGCTTGATGGCGCTTTTGCCTGACCTGGCGGATGCTTTCCGGACGGCGGGCGGCGGGGCGGCCAATACGGCGCGGGTGCTCAGTGCGCTGGGCCAGGTCAGCGTTTTTGCCGGCAGTATTGGTGATGACGCGGCGGCCGACTTTTACCAGGCTAACTTGAGCGCGGCCGGCGTTACCGCTTTTCTGCAGCGGCAGGCTGGGCTAACCGGAGTCTTTTGCGCTTTGATCGACGAGCAGGGCCAGCGCACTATCGTAGTCTGTCCCGGCATCGCTTCCGGTCTCCAGGTAAACCGGCTGCCGGCCGCTTTCTTTGAGGGCGCCAGCGTCCTTCATGTCGACGGCTTTCTGGCCGCCCGGCCGGATACCCTGCTGGCTTTGATTCAAACCGCCCACGGCCGCGGCCTGCGCATTTCCTTTGACGTTGGCGGGCGACGGGTTACCGAACAGAACCGCGACTTGTTCGCGGCCCTCATCCGGGATTATTGCACCTGGGTTTTCATGAATGAAGACGAATTCCAGGCTCTGGCCGGCGGTCCGGTCGATACCACGTTGCCGGCCTTCGCCGCCAGTATGCGGGCCAGCATCATCGTCAAGCGCGGGCAGGCGGGCGCCGTCTGTCTGCGCGGCGGTGAGGTAATCGAGAGCCCGGTGCGGGCCATCAAGCCGCTCGACGCCACCGGCGCCGGCGATGCGTTCGCGGCCGGGTTCTTGCATGCCATCCTGGAAACTTACCCCCTGGCCCGGGCGATGCGTTTCGCCAACCGGGTAGCGGAGCATGCCATCCAGGTGCCCGGGATGCGTATCGATCCAGCCTTGTTGCACACTCTACCTGGCCTGCTCTTGTAGCTTCGCTATGGGTCTCCATCCCGGTATACAACCGAAAACTGGCAAAGCCGCTTCCCTTCTGTTTGAAACTACAAAAAAGTTGATCAAAAGGCTTGATCTTAGCGCCAAAGACTCTATATTTTACTGATAAACAGTGATATTCATCAGGGTTGGATAATCGGGCGGTGCTACTGGCCATGACCACCGAGTAGCCGGTTCAAGCTGCAGAGTCAGCAGCGTCGCCATCACAACAGAAGAGGACAAGCCATGTCAGAGACTGAACTCATCCCTATCGAGATGATGTTGCCTAATAAGTTGCCGATCATTCCCCTCAATGGCAAGCCGATTTTTCCGGGTATCTTCACGCCCATCATGCTAACGAGCGCCGCGGACATCAATACGGCCAGCGAGGCTGTTCAGTCCGACGGCATGATCGGCCTGGTACTGGTGCGCGACGAGGTCGATAAACCGACGGCCGTCGATCTGCACCACGTCGGTACGGTGGCCAAGATCGTCAAACGTATCAACCTGCCTGACGGGTCGCTTAACATCTTCATCTCCACCCTGAAGCGCTTCAAGATCAAGAAGATCCTGTCCAAGGAGCTGCCCATCGTCGCCGCCGTCGAGTATCTGGACGATACCAACGAGAGTACCGACGAGGTCAAGGCCCTCACCCGGGCGCTCTTGTCGGAGATGAAGCAAGTGTCGGAAAACAACCCGCTGTTTTCCGAAGAAATGCGCCTCAACATGATCAACATCGACCACCCCGGCAAGATAGCCGATTTTATCGCCAGTATCCTCAATATCGAGAAACACGAGCAACAGAAGATCCTGGAGCTGACCGACATCCGCAATCGGATGGAACGCGTCCTGTTGTCCATCAAGCGCGAGCAGGAATTGCTGCGCATTCAGAAGCGGGTGCAGCAGGAAATCAACGAGAAGATCGACAAGAGCCAACGCGATTACTTTCTCAAAGAAGAGCTCAAGGCCATCAAGCAGGAATTGGGCCTGCCCAGTGACGCTAAAACCTCCGATTTTCAGCGCTTCCGCGAGAAAATCGACGCTTTCAAATTTTCTGGCGAGATCAAGGAGTTGGTCGAGCAGGAATTGGAGAAATTCTCCCTGATGGACCCTAATTCCAGCGAGTTCATCGTTACCCGCAATTGGCTGGAGCTGGTCTGCGCCCTGCCCTGGCAGGCTCCGGTCAACAACGACTTTGATATGAAGCAGGCGCGCCAGATTCTGGAAACCGACCACTACGGCCTCAAGGAGGTCAAGGATCGCATTATCGAGTACCTGGCGGTGCGCAAGCTCAAGAAAGATACCAAGGGCTCAATCCTCTGCCTGGTCGGCCCGCCGGGCGTCGGCAAGACCAGCGTCGGCCGGTCGGTGGCGCGGGCCCTCGGTAAGGAGTTTTTCCGCTTCTCGGTCGGTGGCATGCGCGACGAGGCCGAGATTAAGGGACATCGCCGCACCTACGTCGGCGCCTTGCCGGGCAAAATCCTCCAGGGACTCAAGATTTCCAAGACGCGGGCGCCGGTCTTCATGATCGACGAGATCGACAAGATGGGTTCCAGCTTTCAGGGCGACCCGTCCAGCGCCATGCTCGAGGTGCTGGATCCTGAACAGAACCACGCCTTCCGCGACCATTACCTGGATCTGCCCTTTGACGTGTCCAATGTCTTTTTCATCGTTACCGCCAACACGCTCGATACCATTCCCGGACCGTTGCGCGACCGTATGGAAATCATCCATATTCCGGGCTATATCGACAGCGAAAAGCTGGAAATCGCCAAGACTTACCTTATCCCGAAAAGCCTGGCCGCCACCGGCTTGCGCAAGAGTCAGGTGAAGTACACCCGCGATGCTTTGTCCGCCATCGCCGAGGGCTATGCCCGCGAGGCCGGCGTACGCAATTTCGAGAAGCTGCTGGACCGTATCCACCGCAAATTGGCCACCCAATTGGTGCTGGCCGAGGTCGAGCAGGGCAAGGCCCCCGAGCGCTTCACCATCGACAAACCATCCTTGGAAAAGTACCTGGGTCAGCCGCGCTTTGATGCCGACGAAGTCAAGCTGGCCTCCATGCCCGGTATGGCCGTCGGCTTGGCCTGGACCAGCATGGGCGGCGATACCCTGATTATCGAGGCGGTGGCCAATCCCGGCAAGGAAGGCTTCAAAATTTCCGGCCAAATGGGGTCGGTGATGCAGGAATCGACCGGCATCGCCTATACCTGGGTGCGCCATTACGTGGCCGAGAAGTTCGGTATCGCCGCCAGCTACTTTGAAGAGCGCCAGATTCACTTGCACATTCCGGAGGGCGCCACTCCCAAGGACGGTCCCAGCGCCGGCGTGACCATGGCCACGGCCTTGGTGTCTCTGGTGCTAGGTAAGACTGTCAAGGCACGGCTGGCCATGACCGGCGAGCTATCGTTGACCGGCCAGGTGCTGCCCATCGGTGGTCTGCGCGAGAAAACGGTGGCCGCCCGACGCAACAAGATCAAGGATATCATCATCCCGCGGACCAACGAAAAGGATCTGGAGGATATTCCCGAGCATGTCCGCAAGGGTATCAGCTTTCATCCGGTGGACCGCATGGAAGAGGTCCTGGCCATCGCCTTGGGCGTGTGAGCGGCTTTATCTGGAAAATTGCTGACCACTAACAGGTTGTTGAAAAAGCCGGTTGCTTTCTCAACAACCTTAACAATTCCTCGCATAGCTTGCGCTATGCTGCGTAATTGTACCAGCTTTTGAAGTGTTGAAAAGCCGCATTCGCGTTTTTCAACACCTTGCTAAGAAAAGCCGGGCGACAAGCCCGGCTTTTCTTAGTGGCGCGATTGGCGGCGACTATCACGGTTGGCTGCCGCCGGCTTAATCAGAACTGGACGCGGGCCATGACCGTGAAGCCGAAGTTGTTGCTGACTGGCAGCCACATGACCGAGGCGTCAAGCACGATAATCAAGAGCTCGACGGACAGGCCGCCGTAGACGCGCAGCTGCGGATCGGCGAAACTGCTGTCCACGATGCTCTCGAAGGCGAAGCCTTCGGCATTGATGATGGGGGCCTCCAGACCGCCGGCTTCCATGGCGGCCACGATTTCAGCGTACTGTTCGGCGGTAATCGGGTTGTCGTCATAGAGCATGTCGGCGTCCAGGCCACCGGTGACGGCGGAGCGGCCGATGCTGGCCGAGCCGCCGAGATAGGGACGCAGGAAGAGGATCTTCTTGGAAATCTGGGCCGACAATTCGTAGTTGTCGGTGGTAAAATTAAAGGCCATGGTCGGGTTGGTGACGCTGATGGTGTGGGTGCCGGCGTCGGGATGAGGGGACGGGATATCGAAGCTGTAATCCATGCTGCCGCTAGCCATGGTCATGCCGATGTTGCCGGCCAGGCGGTTGTAAGCCAGGCCCAGCACGATTTCCGGGATGATGCCGGCTTCCTGGATAACGGCGTAGCGGACATTGGCGCCTAAGAGGTAGTAATTCATGGCGATTCCCTGTTCGCTCAGGATGCCGGCGACCTCTTCGGGCATGATCATGGCCTTGACGCCCATGTCGAAGGGCAGGAGGAATCCGCCCAGCTTGGCGCTGAGCGCCGCGGCCGGGAAGGGTAGGCCGTATTGGTCGACGTAGGTCTGTAACTCGCCGGGAATAGTCAGACCGGTGGTGGCGATCAATTCCGCGAGCACGGCGCTCTGCAGGCCAATGGCGCCGAGGGAGAGGCCGGCGCCGAGGTGCAGGAACTGGCCGATAAAGCCATCGGACCACTGGTTGCCGATGCTGGAGCTGGCCGCCATGACGATGGCCAGGTCATCGGCGAAGGCCACGACGCCTTCCTGCAAAGCCACCAGATCCTGGGCGAAGGCTACACTGCCAATCAAGCAAATCATCAGAATGGCGATAAAACGTTTCATGGAAACCTCCTGTATGGCCCGCCTCTCGGTCGGGTTGTCGCATTGCATGCGCTATTGAAGTCAGCCGGCTGTTGTCGGCCTTCTCTGATAGTATACTGCCGTTTCTCCAAAAAAACAGATATCAGCGCAGATTTGTCAGGAGTTTCCAAAGCTCGCGGTTGGTCCATGTTCGGCCGTCGGCCTCATGGATCTCGATATGGAGGTGTTCGCCGTGGCCGCGGCTGCGGGCATTGATGCCGGTATTGCCGCCGCGCCCCAGCCTCTGCCCGGCGGCCACCAGTTGGCCGCGCTCCACCGCGATGGTGCTCATATGAAAGTAGGCATGGTAGCGGCCGGTATCCGGCGTGTAGACGATAACGCCGTTGCCGGCCTTGGGGGACAGACCCCCGGTTAAGTAGCTGGCCATGCTGGCCCCCCCCTCCCAGTCGGCCGCGCAGGCCACGACGATGCCACGCGTCAGGCTGTGGATGTCTGGGCCGGATTCGGCCGCGCCGGTGCGTTCCACCCGCGTAAAGAAGATGTCCAGCGCATAGCGGTGGGAGTTGTTGAGCAAGCGTTCCAGGGGCAGCCATTGATCCGCCCTGGCCATGACTGGCGCCGGGCCGGCTGCCAAGGCGGCGACCGCCGCCAGGTCCTGCCAGACGGCATTTAGCAGGCGTTGCAGCGCTCCGGCTTGTAGCCGGCTGCTGGGCACCTGGGCCTGGAGAATGCGGTAGGCGCGGCCGTACCGCCGCGAATTCAGGGCGTCCCAGCGCAGGGGTTCCTCATCGGCCGGGGTAATCATCCTGGCCTGGAACCAATTATTGGACGGCAGGATCAAGCGCAGGGCAGCCGCGCTGTCGCCGCCGCGCTCATTGACCGCCAAGGCGAAAGCCTTGGCCCCGGCTTGCAGGTCGTGGTCCGCCAGGCTGGCTAGGCCATCGAGGCGCAGGGCTGCGGCCAGGTCGGCCAGGGCTTGGCTGGAAGCGGCGGTGGCGAGAGCTGGACCGGGTACTTGGTTGGCGGTCTGGTTGGCTGCGGCTGGCGGGGCGGCCGCCGGGGTAGGTAGGGTGTAGGCCAACAGCAGGGCGGCCGTAACCAGTAGCAGTCCGGCCAGGCTGGCTTTACGAAAGAAACGCTGGCTGTTGGCTTTCAGGATGGGCAGGTTGCTGGCTGGCACGGTTTGGGGCTCCTACGCGATTGGTAATAATAAAAGCCGTTCTCCCAGGGGAAAACGGCCTTATCGGGAAGTACCGGGCAGGATTACTCCTTGATGCCGTACTTCTTGCGGAAGCGATCAACGCGTCCGGCAGTGTCTACGAGTTTCTGTTTGCCGGTAAAGAAAGGGTGGCAAGCGGAACAAATTTCCACCTGGATGTTCTTTACCGTCGAACGGGTCTCAATGACATTGCCGCAGGCGCAGGTGATGGTCGTCATTTCATACTTGGGATGAATACCACTCTTCATGCGTAGCTCCTTGCGTGCTCATCGATGCCAGAAAACCGGCTGATGACGGTTGCCGGTGCAGGTTAGCCTGTACCGACCATATTTGTAGCTGATGGCAGCTCGGCGTCAATCGCCCACCGGCGTGTTCATCATCTTCAAAAACGCTTCATTATTCCTGCTTTTCATCATTTTGTCAATCAGCAGCTCCATGATCTCCAAATCGTCCATCGGGCTGATGACCTTGCGCAGCACCCAGATTTTTTGCAGTTCTTCCTCGGTCAGGAGCAGCTCTTCCTTGCGGGTGCCGGATTTCTTGATGTTGATGGCCGGGAAGAGGCGACGGTCGGACATGCGCCGGTCCAGGTTGATTTCCATGTTGCCGGTGCCCTTGAATTCCTCGAAGATGACCTCGTCCATGCGCGAGCCGGTGTCCACCAGGGCGGTGGCGATGATGGTCAGCGAGCCGCCTTGTTCGATGTTGCGGGCGGCGCCGAAGAAGCGCTTGGGCTTGTGCAGGGCGTTGGAGTCGACGCCGCCGGACAGGATCTTGCCCGAGGTGGGAACGGTCTGGTTGTAGGCGCGGGCCAGGCGGGTAATGGAGTCCAAGAGGATGACTACGTCCTTGCCGTGCTCCACCAGGCGCTTGGCCTTCTCCAGTACCATCTCGGCCACTTGAACGTGGCGCGTGGCCTGCTCGTCGAAGGTGGACGAGATGACCTCGGCCTTGACGGTGCGCTCCATATCGGTCACTTCTTCCGGACGCTCGTCGATCAAGAGTACGATCAGGTAGGTCTCGGGGTGGTTGGTGGTAATGGCGTTGGCGATCTTCTGCATCAGGATGGTCTTGCCGGTCTTGGGCGGCGAGACGATCAGGGCGCGCTGGCCTTTGCCGATGGGGCAGAACAGGTTGATGATGCGGGTGCTGGTTTCCTTGGTTTCCGTCTCCAGGTTGAAGCGGACTTCAGGATAGAGCGGCGTCAGGTTCTCGAAGGGGATGCGGTTCTGGGCTACCGACGGCTCGTCGAAGTTGACCTGCTCGACGCGCAGCATGGCAAAGAAGCGCTCGCCTTCCTTGGGGCTGCGAATTTGGCCGTAGACCGTGTCGCCAGTCTTAAGGTTGAACAGGCGAATCTGGCTGGGGCTGATGTAGATGTCGTCGGTGCCGGGCAGGTAACTGTTTTGGGGCGAGCGCAGGAAGCCGTAGCCGTCGGGCAGGATTTCCAGCGAACCGTAGGCGTAGATGATGCCGCCGCGCTCGGTGTGGGCTTTCAGGATCTGGAAGATCAGCTCCTGCTTGCGCAGCAGCATCATTTCCTCGTGGTTCAGGCCGGTTTCCGCGCCCAGGTCGCGCAGTTCCTTGAAGCCCATGCCGGTCAGGTCGTTGATGGACAGCCGGGCGCGGGTATCGGTGTTGTCCGGCCGACTGCTTTCTTCGCGCAGCTGGCTGTCCAGGCGCTGCATGTTTTCCTGTTTATGGATGAAGCCGGGAACATTGCCCGGGCCGCGTTTCTGGCCATTGCGGTTGTCGTCCATCTGGCGGTTGCGCATTTCGTCCTGCTGGCGGCCGCGCGAATCTTCCGGCAGGCGGCTGCGGAAGCCATTGCGCTGGTCTTTGCGCTGCGGGTAGCCGGAGCCGTTTTGCTCGGCCTCATAGGACGAGACCGGCGGCAGCGCCGGCGCGGCCGGAGTCTGGCTGGCGACGGTTTCGGGTTGTTCGTCCGTACCGGCCTGGTCGCCCTCGCTTTCCTCGCTGCGGTTCAGCTGGCGGCGGATAATGCGTTTCCTGGTGCCGAGCCGGGCCTTGCGCTCCTCGGAGTCGTCGTCGCCATCCCCGTTGCCATTGCCATTATTTGCTTCGTTACTGACCTCGCTAGCCGCTAGGTCGTTGGCGGGCTGTTCGCCGGCCACGGCCGGGCTGGGCTCCGGGCTGGGTTCCGGCGCGACGATTTCGCTGTCTGGTGAAATCAGGGCCAGTTCCTGTTGGGTGTTATCGCCATCATTATTGAGGGTGATTTTTGCAGGGCTCCTGCGTAGTGCTGCCATTGCATGCTCCATCTAGTTGTTGAAAGTGATTGTACGGGAAGGCGGAAGAAAACCGGCAGCTGCAACCCAAAAAGGCCCGTTGTCGTATGATTGTTGCTTCCGGCGACCGCTTGCGGGGGGCAGGGGCGTGAACCCGCTTTATCCCACCGCAAGGCAATACCGTCGATCCGGGGAATCCCCGCGACAGTCTGCCATGCTACTGTATTTGCATCCAGAATTGCTGGATTAAAAGACGTGCCAAGTACTTTCTTTTATGTATGTATGGACGATACTCCTATTGTCCGCGTCTGTCAAGCGTTGGCCGGCGCTTTTCCTTGGAGTCCGGCCGACTCCTGGCTACTGTTGACCCGGCGTCGGCGTCAGGCTGCTTTGGCCGAGGCGCAGCAATTCCCGTAGCGCGTAGCCGGCGGCCTGCTCGCGGATGGCGGAGCGGTCGCCGGAAAACAATTGCCGGCGGCTGTAACAAAGGTCTTTGAACCGGAAGGCGAACCAGACCAGCCCGACCGGCTTGTCCGGACTGCCGCCTTCCGGGCCGGCGATGCCGGTGATGGCCCAGCACAAATCGGCCGCCAGGGTTCGGGCGGCACCAGCGGCCATGGCGCGGGCGCAGGCTTCCGATACCGCCCCCGCAGTGGACAAAAGGCTGGCGGAAACGCCCAACAGGTCGCGTTTGGCGCTGTCGCTATAACTGACTACGCAGCCCTGGAAGACGGCCGAAGCGCCGGAAATATCGGTGATGGCCGCGGCCACTAGGCCGCCGGTGCAGGACTCGGCTCCGGCCAGCGTTACCGAATGCCGGCGGCAGAATTCCACCAGCTCGCGCGACGCCTTGGTCAGAACCGCCGGCAGTGTCATTTTTTCTGGGAGAAGGGGTCGAAGCTGGCCTGGTCGGTCAGCATCTCGCAACGGCCCTCAAAGTGGAGCCCGTCGGCCATACGCAGCTTGGCGGTGCGCAGGTTGCCTTTCACCTGGGCGCTACTCTGCAGCTCAATCTTATCAACGGCCTCGATGTCGCCGGAAACGGTGCCGGCAATGACGATATTGAGGGCCTTGATCGTCCCGGCTTTCACTTCCGCGCCATCGGCGACGTACAGCGAGCCCTTGGCTTCAATGCTGCCTTCAAACTGTCCCCGTATCATCAAACTGCTGTCAAAGCGTAGCGTGCCGTTCAATTTGGTCTGTTTGCCCAAAATGGTGGTTACCGCTTCGGCCGTTTTGATGCCATAGGTCTTGACCATTAAATTCCTGCCTTTTGCCTGGTATCGGGGTGTGCGGCCGTTGGCTAACGTTTAGCCGGCCGCTCGTCTCATTTATGGGTCATGGTAAAGACGCCATCCCAATCCTCGTCCGGCGGATTGGCGGCGTACAACTTGCAGCGCTCATAATAGACCTTGGAGGGGCCGTCTTTAGGATCAAGTTCCAGCGCCTTGCCGAACTTGTCGACGGCGGCCTGGAATTGCATCAGCTTGTACAGTTTGCGGCCCTCGGCGTACAACTCAAGTACCTGTTTTTTCGTTTCGCTGATCATAGCTTTCAGGCTCCTTTGCTAACAGGTCGGCTTGAATCAAATCCTGAAACTGAGGCTGGCCAACGGGCGCTTAAACCGGCTGCGGTAATTCGTTGCGCACCTTGCGGCGTAGCGCCTTGAGGTCGGTGGCTTGGCGGCTCAAACCTTCGGACCGACTGCGCAGGCTATCGACGCTGTTGTCCATCAATTCCACCGCCTGGAGTAATTCGCCGGCCAGACGTTGGCGGTCGCCGGCGGCCAGCGCTGGCTCGGCCAGTCGGCCGATCTGCGCCTTGAGCTTGGCGCTGCTTTCGCGCACCGTGTCCATCAGGTTTTCAGTTAGATTGATGCGCTGCTCGCGGTTTTCGATCTGTTTGATGAGGTCGTGGGTCCGCAGCACCACCCGGATGCGGGCCAGCACTTCCGTGAAATTGAAGGGCTTGGTGATGTAATCGTCGGCGCCCAGTTCCAGGCCTTCGACTTTGTCGCGGACATCGTCCAGGGCCGAGAACATGATGATCGGGATATCGGCAAACTGACTGTATTCCGGGTCGTTTTTAAGTATTTTGGTCACTTCCCAGCCGGTCAGGCGGGGCATGATGTTATCCAGGATTATCAGGTCGGGATTCAGGCGTCGGACGGCTTCCAGGGCTTCGTGGCCATTTTCGGCCAGATGAATATCAAAACCGAGCTTGGAAAGCATAACGTCAAAAAATTCGAGATTTATCTGTTCATCGTCAACGATCAGGATGCGCTTCTTAGTGTCCATACCTTCATCTTCCTATACACTGGGGTTCTTGTCAAGCTTAGATCGGCTTTCAGGCAAGCAGCACAGCAGCAGGAGCAGTGTGCCGATGATGAATACCGCCTTGTCAAAGTGCTTGCCGACGGCCATGAAAACCGTCGCTTGGCGGTAGCCGGTGGCGATGTCCAAAATCAGGCTGTCTGGCTCGAAGGGCGGCAGCCGGTGTTCGATGCGGCCGCCGGGCAGGATGCCGGCGGTGTAGCCGCTGTTGGCGACGCGCAGGACGATGCGGCCGCTCTCGGCGGCGCGGAAGGCCGACATCGACAGGTGCTGGAGCTGCATGGCGTCGGCCTTGGCCCAGGAATCCTGGGTCAGGACGACGAAGGAATCGACCGGGCCGTAGGCCGCGAAATGCTGGCCGAAGGAGTCCTCGAAGCAGACCGGCGCGGCAAAGCGGATCTTGCCGGTGTCGAAGATGGTATATTCAACGCCGGCCTTCCAGAAGTGGCCAAACTGCTCTTCCAGCCAGACGGCCAGGGCCGGGAATTGGCGGGCGTACGGGAAATGCTCGGAGAAGGGCACTAGCTTCATCTTGGCGTAACGCTGAGCCTCGCCGCCGTTCTGGTACATGACGGCCACGTTCTGGCGGGTCGGGCGCTGGCTGTTGGCCGGGTCGGCCCAGCCGTTGCCCAGCACCACCGGCGCCGGCCAGCCGGACAGGTAGCTGTCCACCGCCTGGACGATCTCGTACAGTTCGCGCGGCTGGCGGTAGCGCAGGTACCAGCTGATGGCCGGCACTACGGCCGTCTCATGCCAGACCAGCAGGTCGAGTTGCGCGTCCTTCAGTGGCTCGCTCAGGCGGCGGATATTGGAAAAACAGAGGCCGTAATCTCGGTAGTCGCGCTGGGGGTGCGGGTTGTCGGGTTGCAGTAGGGCGACGCGGACCCGTCCGGGGGAGGGCGGCAGGGTGGTATCGGCCAGCAAGAGCGGGCTTTGGCCATCGGTCGCCGCCGGCGGCGAAACTGGCGGCAGCAGGAATAGCAGGCTGGCAGTCAAGCCAGCTAGGAGTGGCCCGAGGCTGCGCCACTGGCCTAGCAGGTTGCTTGCCGGCGGCCAGGCCGCTGAAGCGCCCGCCGGCTGGGAGGCCGGCGGGCGCCAGGCGCGCAGGCCGAGGTAGAAAAAGGCATTAACGGTTACGATGGCCACGCTGACCAACGATACCCCGCCCAGCGAGGCGATGAACAGGGCGGTACCCGATTCATAAAGGGCATAGGGCACGGTCATATAGGGGTAGGCCAGATACCATAGGCTGGAAATAATATCGGTGGCCGCCCAGAAAAAGATGGCGGCCGGGAGGGCGAAGCGCCGCCTGGCCGTCAGGCGCAGCAGCAGGAAGAGCGGGCCAAAGCGGATGGCGGCCACGAACATGCCGATGAACAAGGCGGGCGGCGCGAAATTGTGCAGCCAGTAACAGCCCAGGCCATTGACCAGGGCGCCGTAGACCAGGCCGGCCGGCAGGGCTTCCCACCAGCGGATGCGTTGTATCCAGAAAAAGAGGGGAATGAGGGCGACGAATACCAGTAACGGTAGACCTTGGAAATTCCCGATCGGGAAAGCCAGGACATACAACGCTACCGAGAGGCAGAACAGGCCGGCGTTACCGGGTAATTGCCGCCAGAATTTATTCATCGCCGGAGTTGGACAGTATTTTCCAGGCTTCCAGTTTTAATTCGCGGCCCGGTCGGAAGCTGGCCACCCCATGATCAGGTACCGAAACCTGCTCGCCGGTTTTGGGATTGCGGGCATGGGACTTCCCTTTCCGCGTCTTGACTTCGAACGTTCCGAATCCGCGCAATTCGACGATATGCCGCTGGAGTATGGCCGCCTTGATCTCGTCAAACAAACCATCGATTATCAGGTGAATGTCTTTTTTGCTGACCGTGGTTTTTTCATACAGGGAATCGATGATATCTGCTTTGGTTATTTTACCGGACATAGTCATCTCCACACGTGCGATCTGGCAGGTTACTGAGCCGCCGCCTGCGGCCTGGTAGGCAGAACGGGAGCCTCCCGCTGGTGGGAGGCTCCGGCCTGGCAAACCGGGATACAGGCAGGAAATCAGGCGTTAAGCAGGTTGATCATCCGCTGCATGCGGGATTTCTTGCGGGCCGCGGTATTCATCTTGATGATGCCTTTGCGGGCTGCGGTGTCGATCTGCTTGATCATATCAAGCAGGGCGGCCTCGGCAGTCGGCTTGTCTTTGGCCTGGGCAGCCAGGACAACCTTCTTGGCCGCGGTGCGGACGCTGCTCTTGGCCTGCTTGTTGCGAATCCGGCGTTTTTCGCTCTGATTCTGGCGCTTCTCTGCGGATGATTGTTTAGTAGCCAAAGTATCCTCCATGTCCTACGATATAAACCGTGTCGCGACGGCCGGTCATTCTGGCCGAAGGCCGGCGTCTGGGCTGCATGCACTGCTGGAATGTGGCCGGCGCTCGGCAATGCCTGGCAGCAGCCCGGTTTTCGGTCGATGATAGCTGCCACGGCAACCGATCACGCCCCCGATTAATCACGGCGACGCATTGCCGGTCGGAAATTACGTCGGTGTAAGAAATTATCAGATTCCGTCAATGATGTCAAGATTTGTTTTTCAAGTTTGGCTCCGGCCGAAGAGGCGGCGCTGCTTGCATATCCGGACCGGCGCCTTTATAGTTGGGGCATGGGATCAATCTTGGTTGTCAGTATCGCGCTTTTAATCTGCCTCATCTACCAAATTCCAGCCGCCTTCCTGATATTTGTCAGCCGGGCCAGCCGACTGCGTGGCATCACCCGGCTAAAATTCAGTACCCTGCGCATCATGATGTCCGCCTTCCGGCAGTACATGGGTATCCGCTTTCAGTTTGACAAGGTCAGCTCCCCCTTGCCGGAACGCTTCCTGGTGGTGGCTAATCATCAGAGTTTGCTGGATATCCCGGTTCTAACCGACTTTTTTCGCGGGCAACGGGAGCTGCGTTTCGTGGCCAAATACGAACTGGGGCTCGGTATACCGCTGATTTCTTCAATATTACGGCTGGAAGAACATGCTTTGGTCCGGCGGACCGGTAAAATGGCCACGGTGATGAGCCAGCTGGGCCGTTTTGGCGCCCGCTGCGCCGCCGACCAGTGGTGCCCGGTTATTTTCCCGGAAGGCACCCGGGCTAACGATGGCGTCGTCAAGGTTTTTCACTCGGCCGGCTTCCGCAAGCTGGCCGAAGACGTGCCCCTGCCGATAGTGGTGGTGGCTATCGATGGCGGTTGGCAATTCTCTTTGGTGCGCAAAATCGTATTCAATACCGTTAAAGCCCACTACCGGGTTCGGGTCGTCGCCATCTTGCCGGCTCCGGGCGACAAGACCCAGATGCTGGCCTGTTTGCAACAAACCCGGCAGCTGATCAGCCAGCAGTTGGCGCTCTGGCGCCCGCTCTGACGGCCGGCTGAATCAGCTGAACCAGCCGGCGGCCAAAAAAAAGACCGTCACGAGGACGGTCTTGGCGTACCAGTTTGGTACCGCGTTAGTTGAAATCGCTGGGGCGACGCTCAACGCGCTTGCACTTTTCGCATTCGGCCATGTTCTTGACGCGGCCATCGTCGAAAAGGGTCTTCATCTTGACTTCTCCACCACAGGGGCAGTAGAAGCGATGGGTGGTACTTGAAGTACGGGCGTTCTTGCTAACCTGTCCCATAATTGCTCCTTGGAATTGGATTCCTCGCCTTGATACTATGCGAATCGCCGGCTCGGCTGACATGGCATACTATTTATCAACCAAGAAAATACATGGAATCGGCACTTGTGTCAATCAAGTCCGGCCTGTCCACCTGAACCGGGTGGTCGCCACCTTAAAAAGAACCCCCGGGAGGAAACCCGGGGGCGCACCACGAAAAGGAGGATACAGCCGAGCGTGCGCTGCCATGCGGATAGACAACAAGCCGGGCGGGGGAACGTTACATGAAGCTCAGATTTTTTTTAAGAATTCCTGCAGATGATCCTTGGCGTACAACTCAACCGGCCGGTTCTCGGCAAATTCGGTGGCGGTGCGGGTAAAACTGGAACTGGTGACCAGGACACCGCGGATAATGTTGAGTTTTTTCATGCTTTCCAGCAGGCTGCGGATGGCCGTGTCGTCAACATTGTCGGCCACACGCAGGAACCGGACCAGTTTGGGCATTTTCTTGGCGCCGAGCCATTTTTCGGATTCGCCCTCGACGGCGATGAAATCGACGCCATTGGTGATTTCGATGGTATCGTGGACGGCCATCGACAAGGCGCTATCGGTGATTGCCTTGCAGATTTTAACGAATTGCTCCTGGTTGCAGATCAGGAAATCCTTCATGTGATCGTCGGTCCGATATTCCTGGTATTGGGCCAGTTTCTCGGCTACATCCTGGAACTGGGGCTTGCGCAGGTAGATTTTTTCCCAGTTTTCGATGGCCAGGTCGATATTCTTGGTTTTCTCGAAACAGGCGGCCAGAAAGTAACGCGCGTAGATGGCTTCATTGAGGCTGTCGTCCTTGGCCAGCTTGATGGCCCGCTCCAATTCGATGATGGCGTTTTCGTAGGAGCCCTGGTTGATGTAGGTAGCGCCGCGTTCAACCAAGGCCTTGAGCTTGTAGGCCGGGCTTTTCTGGGCGCGCTCGAAGGCTAACAACGCGCCGGTAGTATCGTTGTTTTCCTTTAAAAGTTTGCCTAGGTAGTAGTAGGATTCATAATTGGATGGATCGAATTTTAAGGCCGACTCGAATTCGGCCCGGGCTTCGACTGGGTGCTTGGTCTTATACAGGATGCTACCCAGGGTGAAGTGGGCCTTGCCGTGGCGGGCGTCCAGCTCAATGGCTTTACGGATATACTTAATGGCTACGTCGGTCTTGGCGCGGTCATTGAATATCCGGCCGCATTGGTAGAAATATTCGGCGTTGTCCGGCTCTTTTTGAGACAGCAGGATGAATTCCTTGAGCGCTTCCTCGGCTTGGCCGAAGCGTTCATACAGGTTGGCGATAAGAATGCGGAATTCTTTTTCCGGAATTTCCAGGTCGAACTGGCCGATGGTACTGACCGTCTTGAGCTCCATCAGGGCGAGCTCGGCCTTGGACTCCGCCAGATAAACCTTAGCCATATAATAGTGGGCTACCGGGTTTTTCTGGTCCTTGACCAGGATGGCCTTGATTATTTTGGCGGCGGCCGACAGGCGATTCTGCCTGATGAGTTCGGCGACAGCCGAAATTTTCTTGGGACTGAGTATCATGCGGATGACAAAAACCGCAAGAACGCCTACGCCAACGCCGACAATGATAATTAGAACGATCAACCCTTGCATGAGCCTACCTTGATCTTGGCATCGTAGCACGCTTTGAAAAAGGGCTCAAGCGTGCTACACTGTTTTAATAGGTGGAATTACGACAAGCCAGAACGCCTTGTCGCTGTTTCCTGCCGATAGTGTAACCCAAAACCGGGGGAATTGCCATAATATGGCCAATATCGGTTTTCTTTAGCCGGTAATAGGCGGCCGATATGGGGTCAGGAAGGGATGGACCACGATGAAAAGCGGACGATGGCTGTTAGCGGCCTGGTTGCTGTCGCTTCTGGCGCAGCCGCTGGCGGCTACTGACGATATGGCCAGCCGCGGTCTTGATCTATTCATGTCCAACAAGCCGGCCGAAGCGGTTCCCTTGCTGGAGCTGGCCAGCCGCCAGGCTGGTGTCGACGAGACCGTTTTTTTGTATCTGGGCATTGCCTGTCTGCAATTGACCAGGTTCGACGAGGCCTTGACGGCCTTTCGGCGCGGTTTAACCGTGGCGGTGGTCAACCAGCATTTGTTTCATTTCAATATCGGCAACGCCTTTTTCATGCAGAATCGCAACAGCTTTGCCTTGGAATCCTATAACCAGGCCATCAGCAGCAACCAGAATTACGCTCCTGCCTACCTGAACCGGGCCAATGTCCAGATGCGGCTGGGCGATACCGCAGCCGCCGTCAGCGATTATGGCTATTACCTGGCGCTCGACCCGACCAGCCTACAAGCGCCGGAAATTCGGCGCTTGGTTGACTTGTTGACCAGCCGAATCGCCGACGCCGCCCAGGTCGAGGCCTTGCGCCAAGCCCAAGCTCAGGCTGAGGAGCAGGCCCGGGCCGCCATGCAAGCCGCGGTTACCCAATCGCTGCTCGACGCGGCGGCCACCACCACCAACCTGTCGGCCGGTTCCGGCGACGTGGAAGGTTATGAAGATGACCTGTCGCTGGATGATTAAACCGCTCACCGTCACGGGGTTGCCGCCCTGGCTAACCCCGTTTTTTTGGTATCTGCAATGGAAGGAATTACTGTGACCACCCAAACCAAGAAAATCATCGTTGTAGCCGTCGTGGCGGCCATAGTCCTGGCGCTGGCCTTGGTTGGCGCGCTGGCGGTGGCCAAGGCCGGCAACCAGGAGCGCGGCAACATGCTGGCCCTGGCCCGGGAATATATCGACCGCCAGAAGTACGAGCGGGCCCTCGATCTGCTTGACGACTTGCTGATCCGCGACGTGGCCGACGCCGAAGCCCGGCTGCTACGCGACGAGGCGCTCGAGAAGCTGCAAGCCGCCGGCGGTAGCTATGAGGCGAATGACGGGCTGGCCGAGTCGCTCGGCGAACTGGGGCGCTCCTTTGAGCGAACCGCCACCTCGGTGGCCGAGTCGGCTGCCCAGAGCGCCGCCCAGGCCGCGGCCCAGGCCGCCGCCCAGGGGAACGGGCAGCCCGCCGGCGCCGCAGCCGCAGCCGCAGCCGCCCAGGCCGAGGCGGCCCGCCTGGCGCAGGAAGTGGCGGCCCGGGAACGGGCGGAGGCCGCGGCGCGCAGCCAGGCCGAGGCCGAAGCCGCCGCCGCCGCCCGGGCGGCCCGCGAGGCCGAACTGGTCCGGGCCGGCACGGAACTGCGCAGCCGGATGGAAACCGTCAACCGCCTGGTGCAGGAAGGGCGCGGCGCCATCAGTAGCGGCGACAACAGCGCCGCCGCTACCGCCTTCAAGGCCGCGACCGATGCCCTGCCGCCCGGCGAGCAGCGCTTTGCCTCCCAGATATATACCGACATCGCCGAAGCTTGGTACGAAGAATACCGCAGCGCGCCGACGACGGCCGATGGCGCCCAGGCGGCTCGGTCCGCCCAAAGCGCGGCCCAGGACGCCATCCGCAGCGACGGCACCGCCGCCGCTCCCCACTATACCCTGGGCAAGATTTATAACGACGCCAGCCTGCCTGACCAGGCGCTGACCGAGTTGGAGCAGGCCCAGCGCCTGGACCCCAACAATTACCTCTATGCCTATCAGCTCGGCCTGGCTTATTACCGGGTGCGGAAGTTCGAGGAAGCGCGGCGGGCGTTTGAATCGGTCACCACGCGGCTGAATCCGCGCTACGAACCGGCCTTTTTCAACCTCGGCATGTCGTGCCTGGCCCTGCGTAGCGGCGCCGTTGACGCCGCTACCCGCGACCGGCTGTCCAGCGCCGCCCTGGCCGCCTTCCGCGCCGCCATTGCCATCAAGGCCGATTACGCGCGCGCCCATATCGAGGTGGGCAAGTTGCTGGCGGCCTCCGGCGATACAGCCGGCGCCATCCGCTCCTTTACTACGGCGCTGTCCTTCAATGCCCAGGATGCCCAGGCCCTGCGCGAGCTGGGGCTGGTATATAAGACCTCAGGCCAGCTGGCCAATGCCGAGCGCGCCTTCGAGCAAGCCTTGGCCGTTACGGCCGACGCGGTCACCTACTACAACCTGGCCGTGGTCAAATACGAACTCGGCAAGACGGCCGAAGCGCTGCAGATGGCCCAGCGGGCGGTGCAGGAGCGGCCAACCTCGGCCACCTACCAGTACCAGCTTGGCCTGGCCGCCCAACAGGCCGGCAATATCGACCTGGCCCTCAGTTCGTACGGCGAGGCGGCCCGGCTCGACGCCCGCAACATCGACTCGCGCATCAATCTCGGCATCATCTACCTGGAATCCGATTTCGTCGACCGGGCCTTGACGGTGCTCGACGAGGCCTATCGTATCAATCCCCGCTCCTTGGAAGCCAACAACAACCTGGGCAACGCCTACGGTAAAAAAGGTATCTTCGATAAAAGCGTTTTCCATTACGAACTGGCCCTGCAATTGGCGCCGCGCGATACCACCATCCGCTTGAACCTGTCCCGGGCCTATGTCCAGGCTGGCGACAACGAGCGGGCCCTGGCCGGTTACCGGGAAATTCTCCAGCTCGACAGCCAGGCTTGGGCTGCCATGTACGAACTCGGCAAACTCTACATTGCCATGGGCCAGAACGACGACGCCAGGCGCCTGCTGACCGACCTCTTGGCCAAGCAGCCGGCTTACCCGGCCAAGGACGAGATTACCCGCATCCTGGCCGGGCTGTAAGCGGTTAGACGAGGCGGCCGACCGCCTCGAACAGCTGCTGCCGGCTGATGCGCAGCCAAATCGGGCGGCCGTGCGGGCAGCGCGCTTCAGGCAGGGCCAGGGCCTGCCGACCCAGCGACAGGGCGGCGTCGTCAGGCAAGCTGGTCCCGTCCTTGATGGCGGCCTTACAGGCGATGTTGGCCCGTAGCTGGTGCATGATGGCGGCGGTATCCTGACCCTGCCTCACCACTTCAAATAAGACGCCGCCGTGTTCGACCGGTAAGATAGCCGGCAGGCTGTGCAATATCCAGCTGCCGCCCTCCTTGGTCAGCCTGAAGCCTTGGAGCGCCAGAGCCGGCTGCAGGCCTTCCAGCTGCCGGTCTTCCTCGTCCGAAGCCGCCTCGTAGACATACGGCACCATCAAGTCCTGACAAACGACGCGCCGGCTTTCCAGCTGGTCGAAAATGATGCGCTCGTGGGCGGCGTGCTGGTCGATAATCAGCAATTCGCCAGAGTACTCAAAGACCAGGAAGGTGCCGAGGGTCTGGCCGAGGTATTTGAGGGCGGCTGAATTGTCCTCTGACGGCCAGGGCACGGCCGCCGGGAAGCTGTGGGTCAGTTTGTCATGCAGCGGATTGGCGGCCGCCTGGCGAGACTGGCGGAGGGCCTCGACCCAGCGTCCGCCGGCCGCGTCGGTCGGCCGGTCGGCGAACTGCCGGTCGGCCAGCTCGGCTGACCAAGGCGCTAAACGATCGGCGAAGTTGCTCGTGCCTGTCGGCGCAGTGGTTTCGAGCGGCGTTGGCTCCTGAACCGAAAAGAGGCTGGCGGTCTGCAGTGGGTCGCCGCTCTGGGCGTAGCTCAGGCGGTAGGCGTTGCTCAGGTAATCGCGCAGGCAGCCAATGAGGCCTTGGCGGATGTCGGCGCCGTTGCGCAGGCGAACTTCTTTCTTGGCTGGGTGGATATTGAAGTCCGCCATGGCCGGATCGACCTCGATGAAGGCAAAGACCACCGGGAAGCTGCCGCCGGGCAGCACGCTGCGGTAGGCGTATTCCAGGGCTTGCTGCAGGCTGAACTCCTGCACCCGGCGGCGGTTGACGAAGACTTGCAGGTAGCGGCGGTCGCTGCGTTGTAGGGCGGTGGCGCCGGCTACCAGCCGGGCCGCAAAGCCAGGGCCGCGCGTTACCAACTCGCGGAAGAATTCCGGCGGCTGGTCCGGCAGCACCGCCTGCCGGACGCGTTCAGGCAGGCGGGCCGGCAACAGGCTTAGGCTGGCGCTGCCATCCAGGCTGAAGCGGAAGCTGACCTCCGGGAAGGGTAGGCTTTTGTCGATAAAGACCTGGCGGCAAGCCAGGCTTTCGGCGGCTGGCCGCTTCATGAACTGGCGGCGGGCCGGAAAGGACGCGAACAGCGACCGGACGGTGACGCTGGTGCCAACCGAGCCGCGGCTGGGCTTGAGGATCGTTTCCTGGCCCGGTCCGGCGGTCAGTTCCCAGGCTTCGTCGGCCTTAACGGCGCTGCGGATGGTCAGGTCGGCCACCGCCGCCACCGAGGCCAGCGCCTCGCCGCGGAAGCCCAGGGTATGCAAAGCCAGCAAATCGTCGTGGTGGTTGATTTTGGAGGTGGCGTGGGGCAGGATGGACAAGGCCAGGTCTAGTCGGCCCATGCCGCCGCCGTTGTCGTGCACCGCCAGGCTATCCAGGCCGCCGCCGCGCAGTTCCACCCGGATATCGCTGGCGCCGGCGTCGAGGCTGTTGTCGACTAGCTCGCGCAGGACGGACTGCGGCCGCTCGATGACTTCGCCGGCGGCGATGCGCTTGGCCGTCTCCGGGGGCAGGATATGGATAGTGGTGGCTTGATCGGGGTCGGTATCGTTCATGAACCTATCCTAACGCCTCGGCCGCGTTTTGTCAGCCGGGTTCGCACGGGACTTTCACCCGCTCGTTGCCGCGCCTGGCCGGACGCACCAAAAAAAAGACCGCCCGCAAGCGCGGGCGGCCGGTCTGCTAGACTCGCCCCGACCCTATAGTCGGGGGAAGCCTGTCAGAAGCTCAGGCGGGTTTCTAAAGTGATGAGCGGCCACATCTGCGGGTTGCCGTTGACATCCAGGACGATCTCGCCGGCGTCATCGCGGGCGATGGTGGTGGAGAACATGACGGCCAGGCGCAGGAAGGGCGCGTTCGGAACCGGGACGACCAATTCGCCGGAGAAGGTGGTGTTGCCGTCGAACAAAGTCAACGCCTCGCCGTTCTGCTGCAGGATAGTTGGGATGAAGTTACGGCGTTCGTAGCTGATGGAGCCGGAAATATCGAGGATCGGGATGAGGCCTTCGACGATTTCCAGGCTGGCGATGAAGTAGTCGTTGCTGGCCGCCAGGTAGCCAAGGGGAGCGGCCACCGCTTGGGCGATGTCGAAGGGCCAGAAGTAGCCGAGTGTCAGGTTGAGCTTGTCGTTGAACAGGCTGGCTCCGCCTTCGCCGTAGACGCCCATGACGTTGGGCGACTGGTCGATCAAGTCCGGGTCGCTCAGGTAGGCGGCATACCGCTCGACGATCTCCATGCGGCGGCGCTCGTAGCCGGCGTCGAAGAAAGCCGGCTGGAAGGCGCCGGTGAAGTAGCGGTATTCCAGGCGCCAATCGATGAACAGGACATTGCCGATGATACCGCTGGCCACGCCCCAGTTGGTAACCGTGGTGCCGTTGAATATCATGTCGAAGCGGAAGCCTTTCGCGCCGGCGTTGCCATCGTAGGTAAAGTCGTTACGCACGATCGGCGCCATGGCGGCGGTTTCGGCGAAGAAACGCAGTCCGAGGATGTCGTTGTTCAGGAAAGGCACGTCGACGTCCAGACCCAAGCCCAGGAGGACCGGGTCGCCATAAGCCGCCGCTCCATCGGGCGCCAGTTCGGTATTAAAACCGGCCGCCGGGTGCAGGTCAGCCACGGCCGACAGGCCGAAGGCCACCTTGCTGCTGGGGACTGGGCGCATATAGACGCGGCTGCCGAGGATTTCGATGGCCGTGAGGTCATTGGTCAGGACCTCGAAGCCCCAGGCGTTCAGGTCAAGGCCCAGGTTGAAGCCGAGGTGGCGCACCGCCGGGAAGTCGGCATCGTTGGCGTAGTCGCGCATGATCAAGCCGTGGCCGATGGTGAAGCTGTCCACATTACCGACCTTGAAGAAGAAGGGATCGCCCAACTGGTCGCCGTATTCCAGGTAGCGGATCTTGAGGGCCAGGTCGCTGACGGCATCGAACAGGGCGGCCAGGGTATTACTGGTCCAGCCGATGTCGAAGCCGAAGGACCATTCGTTGTTGCCGGCCGGACGGTACCAGTCGTTGATATCAAAGAGGTCGTTCTGGTAGATGATGGGTAAATAAAGACCGACGCGCAGGTCGCCGAGCTGGAAGCGCGGTTGCAGCACGGCCTTGGACCAGACATTTCCGTTGATGGTGATGGCGCCGATTTCCATGCCCAGGATATCCTGCAGCCAGGCGATGATGGCATTGTCGACGGCCGGCGCGGCGCTGTCATCGCTCTCGGTGCCAGTGTCGCTGTCGCCGGAACCGACATTGACCGCGCCGGCATTGACCGGCTGGCCGTTGTCGGCTGGTTCCTCGGTGACCGCGGCGGTTTCCTCGGTTTGCGGGGGCAGGCGCTCGGCCGGGATGTCAACATCGCCGTATTCCTGGGCGAACATTTCCGGGCTGTAGGCGCTCGGCGCGAAACTGGAGAAGAACTCCGAGAATTGGCCCTGGTTGACGGTGACGGCATCGGCGATGCCGCTGGCGGTGCGCCGGCCGAATTCGACGGCGCCTTGGCTGACCAGCAGCAAGGCGCGGGTGCCTTCCTGGAAGGCCATGGTGAAGTCCGTGCCGCGCACGCCGCAGACCGTGGAGCTGGTCTGGATGTTATAGTTGGAACCGCGCGCCGCCACCGCTCGGATCTTGCCGGCGATGAGGCTGAAGGTATTGACATTGCTACTGGCGGAGGCGATGGCCTCGATGCGCAGCGAGGTGTCGGCCGCCAGCTTGAGCAGGGTTCCATTCGGCTGCAGCCGCAGCTCGACCGAGGTGCCGGTGCCGGTCGTGACTACCGCCCCAACCGGGATACTGTCGCCTTCAACCACGCCATTGGGATAATTATAGGTGATGCCGTCGGGGGTAACGAAGCTGAAGTTGCTTCCGTCGACGAAATCCAGCATCAGCTGCTGGTTAGCGGACTGGGCCGCAAGCATGACAGCCGATAGTAGGCCGAGCAGAACCAGCCAACTTATTTTACGGATACGCATGTGAACCTCCTGCGCCAGGGCGCGCCTTAGAATCGGATCGAAGTGGACAGGCTTGAGGTAATCTCGAACATGTTCGGGCCAGCCAGCTCGGGGTTGTACGTCAGGTTGTAGAGGAGGGTAAACATGGCCCCTCCGGTGGAATAATTGATGGCCGCGGTGATGATGGCATCATTGGGGTCTATCAGGTCGGCGAAGAAGTTGCGGTCGCGGCCCAGGAAGTACTTGTCGTACGATGCCTCGAACGAGAAGCCGCCGACCAAGCCTTCCTCCAGGATGGCCACTGCCCGGATATGGGGGTAGAGCGCCGGGTTGTCGGACCTCGGGTCGGGGTTGGCGGCGAAGGTTCCGGCCATGTTGACGTTGAAGACCACCTTGTCTTCAAAGAGGCTGGTGCCCAGGCTGGCAAACCAGGCGGCCGAGTCTTCGCCGCTGATGGCTGCCTGCATGACCAGGGCTTTTTCAGCGCGGTAGAGGTCATAATTGGGGTCAAAATAATTGGGCATGAAGCCAGCTTGCAGCAAGCGCAGCTGGGCGCCATAGGTAATGAATTTGACCAGCCGTCCGCCGGCGCCGACCATGAAGCCGGTGCTGCCGTTGGGCTCGAAGGCTACTTCCGTAAACGCGGCCAGCGGGAATAGGTCGCCGCCCAGGATCGGCAGCATGACATCCGCGCTATAGATGAAGATCGGGTCGAGCGTGGTGACGATATCCGGCCGATACAAGGCTGGGTCGCGATCGGTGATGAAAGAACCGCCGATTTGGACGTTCTTGATGATCGGCAACTCCAGACTGATCAAGGGGCGGGCGAACAGCCGGGCGCCGATGACGTCGAGGCGGGCTAGGTTGCCAGTCAGGGCTTCGATTCCCACCCAGGGGAAGTTGAACAGGGAACCATCCAGCCGGAAGCTGGCGCCGAAGAGGCGTTGCTCGGGCAGGAAGCGGGTGTTGGCGTAGTTGCCCATCATGAACCCGGTGCCGAGAGTCAGGTCTTCGATGGAACCCAGCTTGACGTACAGCGGGTCACCCTGGTAGCCATAGCGGACAAACTGGATCTTGGGCAGGTAAATATCCAGGATATTCCGGCCGTTTTCCTCGTAATTAGGCAGCCAGTCGCCCAGGTAGACGGCGAATGGCGTGTTCTGATCCGGCATGATCTGGAAGCGCAGCGTCAGATCCAGGCCGATGCCGAAATTGCCAATGGCCAGATCCGGTTGGAAGCCGAGCACGTTCCAGCTGGTGTTGGTGCCATCGGCGTTGGGGATATTGTCGACGCCGAGCGATACACCGCCGCCGATTTCAAAACCGGCGCCTTCGGCGTCGGCGGCTTGCGCGTATAATCCGGCGGTGACCAATAAAACTGCCGCCACTAACGTAATCAATCGTCGTGTCATTTGACTAACCTCCATCTCTAGCGAGTTTCAGAGTTTAGTATACTGCATGATGACTACAAAAAACAGTCGTATTTTGCAATGAAATGTCCAATTAATCAATAGTTTATTATCGATGCCTACAGCCTGACTCGAAACATGACTGGAATAAAATACCTGATTCCAGTAGAGTAGGTCTTCGATGGGAGGCGCATAGTGAACTTTTTTGAGGTAGTAACGACCGCCTGGCAAAAGAAGGGCAGTTTGTTATGCGTTGGACTCGATCCGCAATTGTCGGCCGGTCAGACCACCGCCAGCTTATTTGATTGGGCGCGGCGCATTATTGACGAAACCTTGCCGTTTACAGCCTGTTATAAGCCGAACATCGCCTTTTACGAAGCGCTCGGCCCGGAAGGTTTGGCGGTCCTGAAGCGTATTATCGATTATATTCCGGCCGAGGCGCCGGTGCTGCTGGACGCCAAGCGCTGCGATATCGGCAATACCGCCGAAGCCTATGCCAAGGCTTGTTTTGAAAGCCTCGGCGCCGCGGCCGTGACCCTCAGCCCGTATATGGGCCGGGACGCGGTCGATCCGTTCCTGGCTTACGCCGGCAAGGCCGTGTTCGTGCTGGCCCGGACCAGTAACCCACGGGCCGGGGTTTTCCAGGATATTCTGGTTGATGGCCAGCCGCTTTACTGCCGGGTGGCCGCCGAGGCCGCCAGCTGGTCTGACCGGGTGGGTTTGGTGGTGGCCGGCAATGACGAGCGTGGCCTGGCGGCCGTGCGACAAGTAACGCCGCAGGCCTGGTTCCTGGCGCCTGGTATCGGCGCCCAGGGCGGAGACATCGGCCGCGCCTGGCTGGCCGGCGCCCGCGCCGATGGCCTAGGCATTCTGCCGGTGGTGGCCCGGGCGGTAGCCGGCGCCGAGCGGCCGGGAGTGGCGGCGGCTGGCTTTGTCGAAGCCTTGCAACGCGCCCGCGATGGCGCTAGGCACGGTGGCTCGGCCCGTGATGACGCGGCCGTCCCACTGGCGAGCGCTGCGGTCAGCCAGAAGCCGGTGGATGCCCTCAAGCGCCGGGTATTGCGCGGCCTGGTGGAGACCGGCTGCTTCAAGACCGGCTCCTTTACCCTGAAAAGCGGCAAGATTTCCCCCTTCTACGTTGATTTGCGGCGGGTTATCGCCTCGCCGGCCCTGCTTGATGCCGTGGCCGAGGCCTATGCTTACGTGTGCCGCGATTTTAAATTCGACCGGATTGCCGGTATTCCGGCCGCCGCCCTGCCTCTGGCCACCGCCGTGTCGCTTAAAATCGGCAAGCCCATGATCTGGCCGCGCATGCCGGTCAAGGATCATGGTAGCGGCGTTCGGGTGGAAGGCGTGTTCGTCAAGGGCGAGCGCGTATTGCTGCTGGATGACCTGATCACCACGGGAGCCTCCAAGCTGGAGGCCATCGAGATTCTGCGCGCCGAAGGCCTGGTGGTGGAGGATCTGGCAGTGCTGATCGAGCGCGGCAAGCAGGGCCGCAAGGATATGGCCGCCCAACAGGTGCGTCTGGCCGCCTTCTTCCATGTCCGCGAACTGTTTGCCCTGTTGGAGAACCTCGGTCTGATCGACGGGACGGCCAGGCAGAGCATGGAAGCCTATGCCGACGCCGAGTGACCCGCCTAACTGGTTTTTGGGACCGGCGGCATGCAAACGGCTTGCATAAAAGTCGATTTCTTTGTATATTTATACCGTAGTCTAACGTTCTACACAAAGCTCCGTGGTTTTACCTCCTTTTTCCACGGAGCTTTCCTTTTTTTGCCCCTGATTTTTTTCTCCTATCTATAGCAGGGTGTTGAAAAACGCGGATGCGGCTTTTCAACACTTCAAAAGCCGATAATCCATGTTCGGTTAGCAGCTGTTTTATTTCGCGCTTTTTTTCGCTATACTAACAACTGGCAGGTGTTGAAAAACGCGAAGGCGGCTTTTCAACGCCTGCAAAAGCTGTTAATCGAATCCATCGGAGTTGTCCATGTCCAAGCTCAAGGTAATGTCCGCGCCATCCATCCGTCGCCTGCCTTCATATCTGCTGGTAGCCCGCGAAATTCAGGAAGAGGGTCAGGAATACCTGTCGGCCACCTATGTCGCCAACCGACTCGGCTTTGAGCCGATCCAGGTCCGCAAAGACCTGGCCATCACCGGTATTAGTGGCCGCCCCAAAAAGGGTTACCCGGTCAAGGAGCTGGTGGCAACCATCGAGCACTTCCTGCGCTGGGACGAAGAGCACCGGGCTATTGTGGTCGGCGCCGGTAATTTGGGTAGCGCCTTGATTGGCTATTCTGGTTTTACCACCCACGGTCTGCGTTTCGTGGCGGCCTTCGACAGCAATCCAGCCAAAGCCGGCCAACAGATCCATGGGGTGCCAGTTCTGCCAATGGACGAGTTGGCCGGTCGAGTCGTCGACCTGAAGGTCAGTCTGGCGCTCTTGACGGTGCCGCGCGACAAGGCTCAGGACTTAACCGACCGTTTGGTGGCCGCCGGCATCACCGCCATCTGGAATTTTACCAACTGTAAAGTGAAAGCGCCCGATTCGGTCGTCGTGCAGAATGAAGACCTGTCATCCGGCTTTGCCATGCTGTCGGTCAAGCGTCGTCTGGTCGAGATTGGCTGAGCCAGGAGCCTGTCGGACTTATGAACGCAAAACTTGTTTTTGGGAGATTAATAAGAGAAATGTTGATCGAACCAGTGCTTTTTGACCGGACTCGATGCTCTGCGGCGCAAAATCGGCTCGTCAATCGGGCCATACAGGAAGTATGGCCCTCAATCCTTGCCAATTTTTCACTCGCAGATCATTTTCGCCCGATCAAAATCCTAAGTCCGACAGGCTCCTAAATGGCCTCGGACAAGGATCGGCAGCAACGGGATTACCTACTTAACCGGCTTGTAAAGCGCGACCGGCACCTGGCCAAGTGGGCCAAGCGAACCGACAGCGATTGCTATCGGGTCTACGACCGCGATATTCCGGAAATTCCGCTGGTGGTAGAGCGTTATGGCGACGCGGCCCTGGTGGCCTTGTTTGAGCGACCCTACGACAAGCCGGACGACGAAGAGGCCGCCTGGCTGCTTGAAATGAAGGCGGCAGTGGCCGAAGCCCTGCACCTGGAACCAGACGCCATATACCTGAAGACGCGCCGGCGCCTGGCGGCCGACGAGCAATATGAACGCAAGTGCGAAGGGCCAGGCCGCCTACGTACCGTGCGCGAGCAGGGTTTAAGTTTCCTGGTCAATTTGGACGAATACCTCGATACCGGCTTGTTTATGGACCACCGGCCGCTCCGGCAAATGCTACGGCACGACGCGGTCGGTCGTAACGTCCTCAATCTGTATTGCTATACCGGCAGCTTTTCGGTCTATGCCTTGGCCGGCGACGCTTCTCGGGTCTGCGCGGTCGACTTGTCCAACACCTATCTGGCTTGGGCGGACGAGAATATACGCTTGAACGGCCTGGACTCCAGCCGCTATCAGTCCGTCCGCGGCGATGTCCAGGACTACCTGATCTCGGCCGCCGTCCGCTCGGAGCGCTTCGATTATATCATCCTTGACCCGCCCACTTTTTCCAATTCCAAAAAAATGGCCGGCTTTCTGGATGTCAACCGTCATTGGCCCCAGCTGGTGCAGCAGAGCGCTGCCTTGCTGGCTCCGGGCGGAGTCTTGTACTTTTCCACCAATTCACGCGATTTGCGCCTCGATGCCAGTCTCCTGGCGGGACTGGCCTGCCAGGATATCAGCGCCCGGACCATTCCGGAGGACTTTCGGCCTAGCTGTCATAAGGCCTGGCGCATTACCCGGGCCGGGAGCGCGGTTAATTAGGACTGATTTCTGAACCAAGGTACTTGCACAATACTGGCGCTGGATGTACTATTTCGCAAACATTGTCTTTTGGTGCTGTTTGGTTCTGGTGAAGGCTTGCGACAAGTCTCCGCCGTAAAGGAGTCAGTCATGACAAAGTCCCGCCTTGTAAGCCTTTTGATTCTTTTAGCCGTCGTGGCGGCCGGTTTATACGCCAACAGCGAAGGCGGTTCGACCGAAGCCCAGGCCAACCTGGTCATCCAGATCGGCATTCTACTCTTTGCCGTCAAGCTGGGCGGCAAACTGGCTCACCTGGCGCGCGTTCCCAGCGTGTTGGGGGAATTGATCGCCGGCATCCTGATCGGCCCCTATGCCTTGGGCGCCATTCCCTTGCCCTTCCTGGGCTTCCCGCACGGCCTGTTCAGCCTGACCGCCGGGGCCGCCCTGCCGATCAGCCCTGAACTGTACGGCATCTCCACCATCGCTTCCATTATATTGCTGTTCGTTTCCGGCCTGGAAACCGACCTGTCGCTGTTTTTGCGCTACTCGGTGGCCGGCGGCCTGATCGGCATCGGCGGCGTGCTGTTCTCCTTCGTGAGCGGCGACCTGGTCGGCGTACTGCTCTTCGGCGGCGGCTTCATGGATCCGCAAAACTTGTTCCTGGGCATCATGTCCACCGCCACCTCGGTCGGCATCACCGCCCGCATCCTGTCCGACCGCAAGAAGATGGACAGCCCGGAAGGCGTCACCATCCTGGCGGCCGCCGTTTTCGACGACGTGCTGGGCATCATCTTCCTGGCGGTAGTCATGGGCATCACGGCCATCAGCCAGGATCACGGCGGCGGCGCCATCCAGTGGGGGCGCATTGGCCTGATCGCCCTTAAAGCCTTCGGCATTTGGCTGGGCTTCACGGTGGTCGGCCTGCTCCTGGCCAAGCGCATCGCCAAGTTCCTGAAACGCTTCAAGAACGCCAGCTCCTTTTCCATCCTGGCCCTGGGCATGGCCCTGCTGCTAGCCGGCCTTTTCGAGAAGGAAGGCCTGGCCATGATCATCGGCGCCTACGTGCTGGGTCTGTCGCTGTCCAAGACCGATATTAGCCACATCATTACCGAAAAGCTGCATGTCTTATATGAATTTTTCATCCCGGTCTTCTTCGCCGTCATGGGCATGCTGGTCGACGTTTCCCAATTCCTGAAGCCGGAAGTGATCATCGGCGGCCTGGTGTTTACCGGCGTGGCTATCGTCGCCAAGGTACTGGGCTGCGGCCTGCCCGCCCTGTTTACCGGCTTCAACTTCAAGGGCGCCCTGCGCATCGGCGTCGGCATGGTACCGCGCGGCGAGGTGGCCCTGATCATCGCCGGCATCGGCATGTCGGCCGGCATCCTGACGCCCAGCGTCTTTGGCATGTCCATCATGATGACCCTGATCACCACGGTGGTAGCCCCCTTCGGCCTCAACACCACCCTGCGCCTGCCGGGCTCGGGCACCCGCAAGCTACAAGCCCAGGGCGAGTCGGAAACGGTCGAGTACCAGTTTCCGTCCGAGGACGTCGCCCTGCTGGTGACCGATACCATCACCCACCAGCTCCAGTCGGAGGGCTTCTACGTTAAGACCATGGATATCGGCGACGACATCGCCCAGGTGCGCAAGAACGATACCGCTTTCTCAATGCAGTTGGACGGTCCGCGCCTCGAGTTCCAGGGCACCGGCGACGACATCCCGATCGTCCACACCGCCGTCTTCGAGGCCGTCGCCACCCTGAACGCCAGTTTCAGCCGCTTAAAGACCGACTTCGACCCGGCCAGCCTGAACAAGCAGCGCGCCGACCAGGCTGGCCCGGCGGAGCGGCCGCCGGCCGGAGCGGCCGGACTGAGCGCCAGCCACGCCTCGGCCTTCGACCCCTTCTGCGTCAGCCTGGATCTGCAGGGCGACAGCAAGGAAGCAGTCATCCGCGAGCTGCTTGGCCTGCTCCAGACCGCCGGCAAGATCGTCTCGGTGGATACCGCCTTGGCCGAGATCATGGCCCGCGAGCAGTCCATGAGCACCGGCATGCAGGACGGCATCGCCATCCCGCACGCCAAGAGCGACACCGTGGAGCACCTGGTGGCGGCGGTCGGCCTGAAGCGCGGCGGCATGGATTTCGCGTCGCTGGACGGACAACCCACCACCATCGTCGTGCTGTCGCTGTCGCCCAAGAAGCACCCCGAAGCCCACCTCGAGTTCCTGGCCGGCGTAGGCAGCATCCTGCACGACCCAGCCAAGCGCCAGGAAATCCTGCAGGCCGGCAACGCCGGCGCCCTGGCCCACTTGCTCGGGGCCTGAGGCCGAGGGGTGGGCGGCTAGGCCCGCACCAGCGCGATATGGTTGCTGGCCGCCCATTGGTGGATGTCCTGCCGAGTCAACGCCACTGCCATCAAGTCCGGAAACTGATCGGGTGTGCAGGCGAAGACTGGGCAGCCCATGGCGGCAATCAGGCCGGCATGGCGGGTGTCGAACGAAGAGTGGCCATCGTCTCTCAAAGCCAGAAGGACGATGATGTTTACTCCACTCTGCTTGATGGCGGCAAATCTGGCCAGCATGGCTGCGGCGTCACCACCTTCGTAAAGGTTGGTGATCAGTATGAGGTGGGTTTTAGCTGGTTGTTCGATTTTGCCTTGACAATAGGCCAGAGCCATGTTGATGTCGGTGCCGCCACCAAGCTGCACGCCGAATAGCACTTTTACCGGGTCCGCGAGCTGATCGGTCAAATCGATGACGGACGTGTCGAAACACACTAACAGGGTGTTGAAAAGCCGCATCCGCGTTTTTCAACACCCTGTTAGGGCTTTGAGGTTGAGTCGTTCGAAGGCATCCTTCTGTATCACGTGCACTACGGATGAAGGAAAAAACTCGCGGATGTCCCCCAGCCATTTAGCGACACGCGGGGCGGAGGGCCAAGCCCGCCCCGGCTTTTGGGAACATTATTAAGAAGGCTTTCAGGCCGCAAAGCTGCGCTGACCAGCGCAGGTAGTGGCCATTTTTTCTCGGCCCTAGTCGACCGTTCGGCCACTTGCACAAGCCGTTGGATGGCGCTACCATGCCCTAACCGGAATTTGGTAGTGCGCCGTCAGCGGGCCTGCCCTTGACGGGAAGGATGCATCGTGTCCAAACAACGACTTTTTTCGCTACTGTTAGTCGGCGGCGTGGCCGGCCTGAGCTTGTTTGCCAGCGGCGGCGGCCAGGCCGACGCCAACGCCAGCCTGGTCATTCAGATCGGTATTCTGCTATTCGCCGTCAAACTGGGCGGCTTCATGGCCCAAAAACTCAAACTGCCCGGCGTGTTGGGCGAGTTGTTGATCGGCGTGCTGCTTGGGCCTTACGCCCTGGGCGGCCTGCCGCTACCGCTCTTCCCGCATGGCTTGTTCGCCACCGGCATCATTGGCGCCAGCGTACCGGTCTCGACCGAACTCTATGCCCTGGCCACCATCGCCTCCATTATACTGCTCTTCATTTCCGGCCTGGAAACCGACCTGACGCTGTTCCTGCGCTATTCGGTGGCCGGCGCTATCGTCGGCATCGGCGGGGTAGTGACCACCTTCCTGGGTGGATTGCTGGTCGGCGTGCTGGTGTTCGGCGGCGGCTTCATGGATCCACAGAACCTGATGCTGGGCGTCATCTCCACTGCCACCAGCATCGGCATCTCGGCCCGCATCTTGTCCGAGCGCAAGAAGCTGGATACACCGGAAGGCGTTACTATCCTGGCGGCGGCGGTCTTTGACGACGTGGTCGGCATCGTCCTCTTGGCGGTGGTCCTGGGCATCAATGCCATGGCGACCAGCGGATCGGGCGGGCCGGCTTGGGGTCAGATTGGCCTGATAGCCCTTAAGGCCTTTGGCTTGTGGCTGATCTTCACGGTGCTGGGCCTGTTGTTCGCCAAGCGCATCGCCAACTTCCTGAAGCGCTTCCGCCGCTCCACGGCCTTTACCATCCTGGCCTTCGGGCTGGCCCTGGTCATCGCCGGCTTTTTTGAAAAGGAAGGCCTGGCCATGATCATCGGCGCTTACATCATGGGTCTGTCGCTGTCCAAAACCGATATCAGCCACATTATCATCGAGAAGATGCATGTGCTTTACGAGTTTTTCGTGCCGATTTTTTTCGCCGTCATGGGCATGCTGGTAGACATCCGCCAGTTTTTTGATCTGCGAGTGCTGCTGGGCGGGCTGGTTTTTACGGCCGTGGCCATCCTGGGCAAGATCCTGGGCTGCGGCCTGCCGGCCTTGTTTTCCGGCTTTAACCTCAAGGGCAGCCTGCGTATCGGCATGGGCATGGTGCCGCGCGGCGAAGTGGTCCTGATATACTGGCCGGCATCGGCCTGGCAGCCGGCATCCTGCCGCCCAGCCTGTTTGGCGTGGCCATCATGATGATGCTCTTGAGCGCCCTGCTGGCGCCGATACTGCTGAACCGCGCCCTGTCGTGGCCGGGCGCCGGCACCCGTCAAGCCAGCCGCCAAGTGGAGACGCGCTCGCTATGCTTCGCCTTTCCGTCCTTCGACGTGGCCACTCTGGTGACCGATACCATGACCCACCAACTGCAGGCCGAAGGCTTCTTCGTGCGCACCATGGATATTGAAGACGGCATTGCCCAAGTACGCAAGGACGACACCGCCTTCTCGATGCAGCTACGCGGCGACAGCCTGGAAGTGCAGGGCCCGGTCAGCCATCTGCCGGTGGCCCAGATCGCCGTCTTCGAGGCGGTGGCCAGCCTGAACACCAGCTTCAGCCGGTTGAAGTCTGATTTTGACCCGGTGCGCCTGCAGCGACAATTGGCCGATTCCATAAACAACGCCGACGACGGCGCAGCCACCGTTCGCCTCGGCTCCAGCCAGACGCTCAACGTCAGCCAGGCTGCGGCCATCAATCCCTTCTGCATCAGTCTGCAGCTGAAAGGCGACAGCAAAGAAGCCGTCATCCGCGAGCTGCTGGAGTCGCTGCTGGCTGCCCGGCGCATCACGTCGGTGGATACGGCCTTCGCCGCCATCATGGAACGCGAAGCCTCGATGAGCACCGGCATGCAGGACGGTATCGCCATCCCGCACGCCAAGACCGACAGCGCCGAGCAACTGGTGGCGGCCGTCGGCCTCAAACCTGAAGGCATGGACTTCGGCTCGCTGGACGGCCACCCCACCCGCATCATCGTACTGTCGCTGTCTTCTAAGTCCAACCCCGGCTCGCACCTCCAGTTCCTGGCCGCCATCGGCACCATCCTGCGCGACCCCACCAACCGTCAGCGCATACTGGCCGCCCGAAACGCCGGTGAAATCGCCAAGATTTTCGGGGTGTAGGCGGAGGGGGCTGACTCCGAGCGCACTTGCGGGGGCAGACATCAGAGGGTGGCATTGGTTCTACATCAGAACCGATGGACGTCAGAACGGTTCTGATGTAGAATAAAGATATGAGTGCTGCAATTGATGTTCTTGATACGCTAGCTATCACCCAAAGCCGCTTGACGAGTGCGTTGCCGACGCCAGTCCGCCCCTGGAACGGGATGACTGGCCTGAGTGGTCGCGCCAACCTAATCTACGGGCCGCGCGGCGTCGGCAAGACCAGTCTGCTGCTGCGTCAGGCGATGCGTACGAAGGGACGCTACCTTTCGATGGATCATCCGGCTTTGTACACCGCCACGCTGTACGAATGGGTAAATCTGCTTTTCGAACGAGGAATTCAAGCGGTGTATCTGGATGAAATCCATGCCGCTCGCAATTGGAGCCAAGACCTGAAGGCTTTGTACGATGCTTGGCCGGGAAAAACCATCTGGGCAAGCGGATCCAACTCGTTGCTGCTATCCTCGGGTGTCGGCGATCTTTCCCGCCGTTTCCTCGGCATCCGCATGCCCCTTCTATCGTTCCGTGAATTTCTGGTACTACGGGGCTTCGAGGATTTTGGACTACAAACGGATTTCGAGCCCGACCCGCTGTGGGTTCGCCGAGTCCATGACGCCTGTCCGGTTCTGTCACTTTTTGAAGAGTACCTCAAAACCGGTTTTCGGCCGTTTTTCGTTGAAGGGGTGGAGGACTATCCAGACAAGTGCCTGCAAACCGTCCAAAAGACCATCCTAGCCGACATTCCGGCCCTGCTGCCAGCGATCAGCCAGAATCATTTCCGCCTTATGAACGCGGTGCTCGGTTACCTTGCCCAGTCGCCGATTCCAGTCCTACAGGTCAACTCGCTGTGTCGGGAATGGAATCTGGGAAAGGAAAAACTCTACGGCCTGCTTCATGCCATGGAACAGACCGGCATTCTGCGCCTACTGCGCCATCCTACGGATCACACCGCCATGTCGGTTGGCGCAAAGATTTTTTTGGCCGACCCGTCACTGTACCAGGTGCTGGGTGGCAAGGAGGGAAACACCCGCGAAGCCTTCGTGGCCTGCGCCTTGGAGTCAGCCGGGCACCGGGTCAATGCCGCAAAAGACGAGACCGCCGCCGATTTCATTATTGACGGCAGAATTACTCTCGAAGTCGGCGGTCAGCGCAAAGCCCGAAAACGCGCCGACTTGGTCATTCGCGATGGCGCTGACTTCCCGGCCCCAGGCATAGTTCCACTCTGGATCCTGGGGTTTTTGTGGTAAAAGGGGGCTGCACGACCCCGCCAACCCTTCGGCTTGCCGCCGTCGCCTGATGGCTATATACTACCTCTTGGAGGGTGCATATATGGCGACACGACACCAGACAGACGGTAGCTCGGCTTTGCAGCCGGGCGATAAATTTACCTTGGATGATTGGCGGAAATGGCCGGCCGGCGAGCGCTGGGAGCTGATCAACGGCGAAGCCTGGAATATGAGTCCAGCGCCCAGGCGTGAGCACCAAAAGCTGGTTGGCAAGCTGCATGCCGCCTTATTTACCTTTCTTGAAGGTAAACCCTGTGAAGTCTATGTCGCTCCCACCGATGTCTTTCTGTCCGCGACGGCGGAACAGGCTAAGGCTGAAGACACCGTCGTGCAGCCGGACATCCTGGTGGTCTGCGATCCAGCCAAGCTGGTCGACGAGGGGATTCGCGGCGCGCCTGACTTTATCGTCGAAGTGCTGTCGCCGGCTACCGCCGCCAAAGACTTGGAAGATAAGAAAGCCTTGTATGAAAAACACGGCGTGCGGGAATACTGGATAGTACGTTCGGACGGCTCGGTCTTCGTCTGGGTGCTCGAGGCCGCCCGCTACCGGCCCGCTACCGAGTACTTGCCGGAAATTCCCGTCCCGGCCACCGTACTGCCCGGTTTCAGCTGGCAACCGCGCTAGCCTACGGCCAAGGTGAAACCGTGGCGGCAGCCAAAGCTGATTTAAGCAGCAGCCGAGATGTTATTTTAATACCTCTATTCTAATGCCTTCTATTACGTCCGCGTTTACCCAGTAAATATCGGATTTATCCGCATTATTCGAGTCATGGCTATTGAAGAAAAGGAATTTTCCATCGGGGGAAAGCGTCGGGCGGTTCTGGTAGGTAGCTATATTTATCCTCGCGCCGGCTATGTTCATGTTAACTGGCTCGGTCCATTGGTTGCCGCCCTGGTAGAAACTAACGCAGAGATACTCATAGCTAGTATCTGATTGGGTGAATATTATATATGATCCATCTCGGGCGATGCATGGAGTAAGGTTCCTGAGGTTTGAATTGACAATTGTACCGAGGCTTTCGGCCCTATCCGACGAGGGCAAAACGCGCCATATCTCAAATGAATTTCCAGATCCGTTGGGACGGCTTGAGCTAATATAGACTACGCCATCGGACGTTATGGAATAACCATGGTCATTTGATGCTGAATTGATAGGTGATAGAAGGCGTTTGGGCTCACTCCATAATCCGTCTTTTCGTTCGGCTATCCATATATCATTACCATTTTCTAAAAGGATCGTATTGCCGTCGTCCGATAAACTAGATAGATCGAATTTTATAGTATTGGAAAAAGTGACCTCGCTTGGCCTTTCCCATGTATTGTTAACACGCTGAGCGTAATAGATGCTGCTACTATTATTTTGATAGCAAGAAAAATAGCATTCGTTTCCATCGGACGAGAATGCTATCGAATATTCCCCGCGATCCGGAAGTGAAATGACATTCGGCATGAATATCTCTGCTTCTTGGCCTGGAAGTGTTTGGCCGAAATAATCGCCTTTTTGACCAGAATACTTTAGCGCATTGCAACAGTGCATTCCTAAAATGCCGCATAGCAGCAAAATAACCTTTCCGATTTTCGGCAATTCGATCTTCATATTTTATCTCCTGATTCTTTGCTAAGAATAAACAGTTTTTGTCCTGGGAACTCAATCATTTTCCGCGATGGTAGTAACCTTAACAATTCCTCGCATAGCTTGCGCTATGCTGCGTAATTGTACCGGCTTTTGAAGTGTTGAAAAGCCGCATCCGCGTTTTTCAACACCCTGCTAGTTCTACAGCCCAACCGGCTCCGTAATATTTCTGCAACTTAATGATTTCGCAATCCCAGTTTATACTATCTTGTCGAATTATCAATAGTATTTGCGATATTTATTCCCTTCTTTTGCTCTGGGGTGCGCCTCGCTCCCCCCTTTTCTTGCCCGCCCGCCCGGTGCTATACTGAAAGCATGAAATCTGTCCGTGTCCTGATCGACCTTACCCGGGTGTTGGCCCAGCGTTCATACGCTGGCGCGACGCTGTCATGGGGGAGGTCTGTCCGGAGCGCACGGTAACAGTATTTTAAATATTGAAACCATGGCCGCGCAGACCCCTGATCCGGGTTTGGGCGGCCTTTTTTTGTCGACGGAGCCTGCTGGCTGGCTGTCGATGGGGGGACACTGTTGGCCGGTTACGAGAGTGGCGGCGGTGGCGGAAGGAATCGCTCCGGACGGGGGTGTGGCAGCTGGTACATGGCTGAAAACACGAGGAGAGAGTGATGGCATTACTGAAAACCAATAATCTGAGCCGCGATTTTGGCGGCGACCCGATCCTGGTCAGCGTCAATCTGGGGCTGGAACCCGGCCGCAAATATGGCTTGATCGGCCGCAACGGCTGCGGCAAAACCACGCTGGTGCGCATCCTGGCCGGTCTGGACGACGACTTCCGCGGCGGCCTGCTGCGTGAACCGGGCCTCAAACTGGCCCTGGTGGAGCAGAAGATGCCGGCCTTCGGCTACGACGAGGACTGCGTGGCCTACCTGACGCGCGATATTCGGCAACTGGTGGATCAGCTTGATGAGGCGGCCGGCCGGATGGGCGAGGCGGACCCGGCGGCGGCCCAGCGCGCCATGGACGACTATGGCCGATTGCGCGAGCGCTACGACCGGCTGGAGGGCGACCAGGCGGCCGACAGCGCCTTGCGCCTGCTCAAGCGCCTGGGCCTGGGCGAGCGGGCCGCCAATCCGGCCCTCACCTTGTCCGGCGGCGAAAAGAACCTGTTGGCCCTGGCCCGGGCGCTCTTGTCGCGGCCGGACATCCTGATCCTGGACGAGCCGGGCAACCACCTCGATGCCGGCGGCCTGGCCTGGCTGGAGGAATTTCTGGCCGGCCTGCCCTGCTGCGTGCTGATGGTGTCGCACGACCGCCGCCTCCTGGACCGGGTGGCCGATACCATCCTGGAGCTGGAGCGCGGGGTGGTCACCGAATGGAAGGGCAACTACTCGCAGTACCGGCTGGAGCGGCTGCGGGGGGCGGCCGCCCAGGGCCGCAGCTGGCAGGCCGACGCCAAGCGGGTGGAGCGGCTGGAGGCCCTGGTGCGGCGCTTCGCCGAGATCGCCCGCGCCAGACCCGACCCGGCCTGGGGCAAGCGGCTGCGCGCCCGACGCAGCCAGCTGGCGCGCGTCAAGGCTGAGGCTACCGAGCGGCCGGACATCGGCAACCTGAACGCCGCCGTGGCCTTCGACGGCCAGAAATCGCGCGCCGACCTGGCGGTCGAGATTAAAGGCTACGCCAAGGCTTACGGCCAGGCCGTCATTTTGGAAAGCGGCGGTTTCACCATCCTGAACGGCGAGCGGGTGGCCCTGGTGGGCCCCAACGGCTGCGGCAAGACCAGCTTCCTGCGCGACTTGGTCGCCAATGGGCACTGGGACAATCCAGTGCTGCGGGTCGGCCCGAGCATGGTACTCGGCTACTGCGCCCAGCAGCAGGAAGTCTTCGACCCGGCGCTGACCATCGAGGACGCCTTCTTGAAGCTCCTGGCCGACAAAAGCGAGGTCCTGCAGCATCTGGGCCGCTTCCTGTTCAGCTACGCTGACCTGGCTAAAACCATCGGCAGCCTGTCGGGCGGCGAGCTGAACCGCCTGCAGATGGCGCGGGCCTCGGCCCTCAAGGCCAACTTTTTGGTTTTAGACGAGCCGACCAACCACCTCGATATCCCGACCCGCGAGGCGGTCGAGGAGGCCCTGGCCGAGTTCGAGGGCACGGTGCTAGTGGTTTCGCACGACCGCTACTTTTTGGACAAGATCGTCGAGCGGGTGGTCTTCATCGAAGCCAAGCGCTTTGTGGAATACGAAGGCAGCTTCAGCGAGTTCTGGCGCGACATCGGCGCGGCGGCATTGCGTCAGACCCAGGCGGCCAGCTTGCCGGAACGCAGCAAGGCCATCGCGGCCGCCGGCGGCGCCACGGTCGGCGGCGCCAAGTCCGGCGGCGTCAAGGCCGGTACCAAGGCGGGGTCGGGTGGGAACGTTCGGATTCAGGGCGACCAGGCGGCCATCGAGGCCCAGATCACCGGCCTGGAGCGGACCAAGGAGGCACTGGAGAAACGGATCGCCGCCGCCTTCGGCCAACGCGACTTCATGACGGCGCGCGACCTGACGGTCGAGTTGGAGCGCCACAACAAGCTGCTCGACAAACTATGGCAGCGGCTATAGAGTAGGGCAGACGAATTGGTCAGACCGGTGGCGCTTTGGAGCCGCCGGGCATGGCCCCAGGGAGAATATTTATATGGAACAAACGATACTGCCGACCGTTGCCGCCGACTTGCCGCTGGCGCCGGAAGTGCCGGTCGAGCTGCTGGTCAACGGTACCAAACTGGCCACCCTGATGTGCACGCCGCTGAACCTGGACGATCTAGCCCTAGGCCATCTGGTGGGCCGGGGCATGCTGGCCGACCTGGCCACGGTCCTGAGCGTCGGCGCCTGCGCCGACCTGCGCCAGGCCAACGTCATCTGCGGCGAAGGACTATTGGCTGACCGCTACGGCCTGGCCGCCGTCATCGCCTCCGGCTGCGGTTCGGGCGGGGCTTTGCGCACGGCCACCGAGCTGCCGCCGCTGGCCGCCGCGGCCGGTGCACGCGTCAGCCTGGAGCTGCTGCAAGGCTATGCCCGAAGGATGTTCGAGGCGGCTGAGCTGTATCGGAAAACCGGCGGCATGCACTGTGCCGCCCTGCTGGGGCCGCCGCTAGCCGCCGGTGGCAGCGACAGGGCCACCGGCGGAGAGCCGGCTGCCGAGCGCTTCTTCGTGGTGCGCGAGGACGTCGGCCGCCACAACGCCGTCGACAAGGTGCTGGGCAGCGGCTTCCGGCGGGCCGTGCCTTTAACCGAATCGGTTATCCTGACCAGCGGCCGCATCGCCAGCGACATGATACTCAAGGCCATCGCCGCCGGCGTAGCCGTCATCGTCAGCCGCAGCATCCCCACCTCCAGCGCCTTTGAACTAGCCAAACGGGCCGGCGTCACCATCGTCGGCCGGATCGAGAAATCAAAACCGCTGGTCTACTGCGGCGGCCAGCGCATCGTGCCGGCCTAGCCCAGCAGAACGGCCGGGCACAGCTACTGGCGGCCACTAGCGACTGGCGCTGGTGGCTGACGGCCAGCACGGCTTGCCGCGTTGGCCGCCGCCGGTTTATCATCGACTGACCTGAAACCACTTCACACTCCAAGGAGCAGTTTGCATGGCCGTTGTCCCCGGCATCCAGAACGCCGCCCGCCTCGAGTATCGGCACCGCCTGCGCATCAATTTCCGCAGCCTGTACGCCTCGCCGGCCGGGGTGTTCCTGGAAAGCGTCCTGATCGGCATCGTCACCGGGCTGATCATCGTGCTCTTCCGCCTACTTCTGCAGCGGGCCGATCTGGCGCGCGCCGCCTGGTACGGCTTCCTGCGCCTGGCGCCCTGGCCGGTCCTGGCGCTGTGGCTGGTGGCCCTGGTGCCGATCGGCCTGTTCCTGGGCTGGACGGTGCAACGCTGGCCGATGATCGCCGGCAGCGGCATCCCGCAGATCCGCGGCGCCCTGTTGCGCCGGCTGGTGCTGACCTGGTGGCCGGAGCTGCCCATGAAGATACTGGCCTCGCTGGTCGGCCTGGGCTGCGGTTTGTCGCTGGGCCGGGAGGGGCCATCCATCCAGATCGGCGCTTACGCCGGCAAGGGCGTGCTGAGCGTCCTAGGCCGGCCGGTGGTGGAGCGCAAGATTTTGATCAGCGCCGGCGCCGCGGCCGGCCTGTCGGCGGCCTTCAACGCCCCCCTGGCCGGCGTCCTGTTCGCGCTCGAGGAACTGCACAAGTATTTTTCCGGCCGCCTGATCGCCTGCGCCATGGGCGCCTCGCTGGCCGCCTACATGGTGGCCAGCCGCTTTTTCGGGCTGGAATCGGTCTTCAATTTCTCGGCTATCGGCGCCCTCGGCCTGGAATACCTGCCGGCCGTGGTCGGATTGGGCGCGGTGGCGGCCCTGGCCGGGCTGGTCTTCAAGCAGGCCTACTACAAAGCCCAAGCCCTGTACACGGCCTTGCCGCTACCGGCGGTGGCCCGGCCGATCCTGCCTTTGCTCTTGTCGGTACCGGTGGCCTTCTGGCTGTTCGACCTGACCGGCGGCGGCCACCAGCTGATCGAGCGCCTGTCGACGGCCGACTTTTCCGGCGGCGTCCTACTGGGGCTGTTGGCCCTCAAGATTGCCTTCTCGGCGTTGTCGTACGGCTCCGGCACCGCTGGCGGCGTCTTTCTGCCCCTGCTGGCTGGCGGCGCTCTATTGGGCAAATTCTGGGGCGTGTCGCTGGCCGCCCTGGGCTGGCTAGAGCCTGGCCTGGAACTTAATTTCATGATCCTGGGCATGGCCGCCTTCTTTACGGCCGTGGTCAAGGCGCCAATCACCGGCGCCATCCTGATCCTGGAGATGAGCGGCAACCTGTCGCACTTTTCCGGCCTGGTGGCCTGCTGCCTGGCGGCCTTCGTCGGTAGCGACCTGTTGCGCTCCTCGTCTATTTATGAGGTCTTCCTGGAGCGCCTGCTGCGCAAACCGCCGGCGGCGGCCGCCGTCACGCCTGGCAGCGACGGAGCGCCTGACCAGAGCACCGGCCAATCCACCAGCTCGGCGGCCGGCAGTCGACCGGCCGGCGGGCGCAAGCTGCTCTTGGAGATTCCGGTCGGCCTCGGTTCAAGGCTGGCGCACCGCTGCATTCGCGCCATCGACTGGCCGGCCGAGTGCCTGGTGGTCGGCATCGAGCGCGGCGAGACCGAACTGCTGCCGCGCGGCGGCACCGAGCTGGAACCGGGCGACCGCCTGCTGGTGCTGGCGGCGGCCGAACAGGCCGTGTTGCCTCATAATAAAATCTAGTCCTACGAGGTGGTTGCCTCATAAGTCAAATTCTAGTCCAAGGATAAGCTTGGACTAGAGTTTCCTG
>MIAR01000050.1 GCA_001829185.1 Spirochaetes bacterium GWB1_60_80 | reverse complement strand
CATTATCCTCAGGATTCAGGCGACCATGCGGAGTATCTTGTTGCTTCTTGATGACTTGCCCGAATCCTGAGGATTACGGATTCCTGAGCATAAGGCCCGGTTGTTATCCGGTGTCAGGGTGTAGTGATCAAAAAATCGCAGCAACTTGTCCCATTGGCCAATGGTGTAGGCAAACGCTTCGCCCGTCTTGCCCGCTGGCAGGACGCGCGTCATAGTTGCATCCAGCCACTGCTTGAAATCAACCAGAAAGGGTTGCAGCAAAGCACGGCGCCGGCCCTGGATGACCCCTGGTTCGTCGGGCAGCTTGCGGGCTTCATACTCCAAGGCATACAGCTTTTTGATTCGCGACAAAGCCTCGGTCAGCAGGGCGGAATGCGCGACCTTTTCTGCCTCGTAGAATTTGCGGCGGGCATGAGCCCAGCAGCCGACATGTACCCAGCGCGCAGCGGCAGCCAGGCTGTCGTAAGCTTGATAGCCATCGGTCTGCACAAAGCCAGAATAGTCGCCCAGGAAGGTCGCGGCATGTACCGCGCCGCGGCCTGGCGCGAAACGGTAACGCACCGCCGGTTGCTGTTCCGTCCCGCCGCGGGCCAGCCACATGTAGCCAGTGCCGTCTTTGCCGGTACGATCGAGCTTGAGTACCTTCACCGGCGTCTCGTCCATCTGGATGACCGGCCCGGCACGGATGTGCTGTTCAAGCCGTTGGATCAGCGGCTCAAGGTCGGCGGCCAAGCGGATGGTCCAGTTGGACATATCCTGGCGCGAGACTGTAGCCCCAATGCGGTCGAAGCATATCTCCTGACGGTAGAACGGCAGGTGATCGCAGAACTTGTTGGTCCAGATGAACGCGGCCAGACCAGGGGTGACTATACTGCCGGGGATCAGGGGTTCCCCGCCAGCGGCGCGCTTGACGGCACTAGCCTCGCTGTCATTGATGCCCTGGCAATGGGGGCAGGCATACTTGGCATGATGATGCGCTTCCACCCAAACCTTGGCCGGCACCACGTTCAGGCGCTCGCTAACGTCCTCGCCGATCTTGGTCATAGGCTGGCCGCAGGCACAGGTCTTCTCGGCCTCGCTCAAGTCATGATACAGATGCTCGCGCGGCAACTCCTCGGCCAAGCTTTTTCGACCAGGCTTCTTGCGTTCGTAAGTGATGGTCTCGAGCTCGGCCTTGTCCTGCTGGTTGATGATGGCCTCAAGCTCGTCGGCAAATGGCAGATCCGGCTGATCCTTGAATGATTCAGCAGAGCGCCCATAGCGCTTGAAAAAGGCCAGCGCCAGTTGTTCCTGCAGGAAGGCGATGCGCGCATGCAGCCGCTCGTTTTCCGCCCTGAGACGCTCGTTTTCGCTGACCGCAATAGCCTTAGCCATGCGAATATTGTATCACGGAATGTCGAGCTTGTGACAAGCAAAATCAGCCGGCCCGGCCGAAAAACAGTGTCTGGTGGGCGTTCCAAAAGTCGATGCCGGTCAGCAGCATGGTCAACTGGTCCCCGGTTAGCTCACGCGCCGACTCGCCGTCTTTGGGCCACGGGAACCGGTCTTTCTCCAGCCGCTTCTGCCACATGCAAAAACCGTTGCAGTCCCAGTACAGAATCTTGAGCCGCCGCTTGTCCTTGCCGAGAAACAGGTACAGGCTCCCGTCCAATGGATCGAGCTGCAGGCTGTCCTGGACGATCGCGGCCAAGCCGTTAATCTGCTTGCGCATATCGGTACTGCCTGGTCGCACAAAAATCCGCAGAGCCTTCCAGTTGATGATCATGACAGGCCGAACTCTTTCGCCAAGGCAGAAATCAGGCCAATCGAGTTGGCGGTACGAAGCCGTACCGTGCAGCCATTCGGGAAACTGATCGCGCACAGATCGTGTACGCCGGTAACCCACTGCGGTGCAACCTCGACGAGCTCTTGGTCCTTCTGCTTGGCAATATTGGCGCAGCGTTTCTTCCAGTACCGGAAGGCACTCAAGCTCAATTCGTTCTTGGCGCAATAAGCGGCCTGCGAACACGCGCCGCTCGCCTGGGTTGCCAAGTGCTCCATCCATTCTGCAGCTGTCAATTTTTTCGTGACCATAATAAATCCTCCTGCGCTGGAGTCTATCTTATACGTCAAGATGGGAAGAATTGACGGTTACGAACAAACAAGAAAGGCCATACTTATAACTTTAGACGAACTTATCGGGGCAATTCGTAGTATTATTATCAGTATCAAGAAGGAGGGCATTATGGATGCCGTTATGAGGATCACAAATTGGTCATAGAAGTGATTCCCGTACGGAATCGCAAAGGAGCTTATCGCCAACTCAATTACCGTTATTGTACGCACCCAGTTACCGTTATTGCATGCACCCTACAATCGCAATTATAGGCACCCGATAATTGCCCTAACGCGTCGCGGACTGACCAAGCCAGCCGCCTTCAGCGTATACTGACATTACGAGGAATTAATCATGACCGAACCGACCATCAGCCAGCTGCAGGCCAGCCTGGAAACAAACCTCTTTCTGTCCAATACTCTACTTGAGATTCATAGCTGGCTGCCGGCCACCCTTCTGACGGATTTGGTAGAACATTCCGATGGCCTGCGCCAGGAATTGCTGGATCAGGTTGGTCGATTGGGCTGGGACGAGTCGGTGGTAACGACCATCGGCGCGGCCTGGCTGGAGCGCATCCAGAGCGGCCTGTTAGCCCAGTATGGTTTTGCCTATAACCTGTTCCGGATGGCTGAGGATAACTGGTTCTCGTTCCAGCGGGCGGTTGATGCTGCCGGTTGGTTTGCCGAACCGTCCTACCTGAAGGACCGACGCGAACTGTGGCTGGCCAAGGCAGTGAGTACACGTTCCCTACTGGACGATCGCTCGGTGCCGCCGGATCTGATGGTGGTGGCCGACCTGGGTAGCGGCTGGCTGCATTTTATTCTGGTCGGCTTGGCGGATTGAGGAATAGGCTTTCTTTACAAATTGGCAATGGCATTGACAATTTGTAAAAGGTGGATATATTGATACTATGATTAACCGAGCAGCAGAAGCCACCTTGCAGCGGCTCCGTAAAGGTTTTCCTGTCCTGTGTATTACCGGGCCTCGGCAATCCGGCAAGACGACGCTGGCTCGGGCGGCTTTCCCAGAAAAAAGCTATGTGTCGCTGGAAGACCCGGATATGGCTCGGCTGGCTAGAGAGGACCCGCGCGGACTGCTGGATAGCTACAAGGATGGGTTGATACTTGACGAGGCGCAGTATGTGCCGGAGTTATTTGCCTACTTAAAGACGGCGGTTGACCTGAATCCGGCACCCGGGCGTTTTGTGGTGACGGGTTCACAACAATTCAGCATGCTGGCTGGAGTCACCGAGTCGCTGGCTGGAAGGGCTGCCTTCCTGAGCTTGCTTCCATTTACTATTTCTGAATTGCAAGCCGCTGGTCGGCTGAAGTCTGATCCTTTCGACATGATTCTGAACGGTTTTTATCCGCCATTGTTTGATCGTCAGGTTTCTGCTTATGACTGGTATACGAATTATATCGCTTCATATATCGAGCGTGATGTGCGTTCCGTCCTCAACGTCAAGGATCTTGGTGTGTTTCAGACTTTCGTCAAGATGTGCGCCTCGCGCATTGGCCAACTGCTCAACCTGAGCGCTCTGGCGCTGGACTGCGGGCTTTCCCATAATACGGCAAAGGCCTGGCTGTCGGTACTCGAGGCAAGCGGTATCATTTATTTACTCCAGCCATTTCACCGGAATTTTGGCAAGCGGCTGGTCAAGAGTCCCAAGCTGTATTTCACGGATACCGGCTTGGCCTCCAGGCTACTGGGGATGCAGAGCGCTGAGCAATTATTCCTTCACCCCTTGCGAGGCCATATCTTTGAGTCCTTCGTCGTATCGGAAATTCTGAAGTCGCGTCTGAACAAGGGGCAGGATCCTGATATCTATTTCTGGCGCGACAACGTTGGTGCTGAAGTCGATGTTGTCTTTGAAGACGGCTTGAAACTCTGCGCCTTGGAAATAAAGTCCGGGAAATCATTTGCCCCAGAGCATGCGGCTGGACTGGAAACCTGGATGAAGTACGCTGGCACCACGCCGGACGATTGTTCTCTTGTTTACGCTGGAGATAGGTCGTTGAGCTGGAAAGGCCTGGCTATCCATAGCTGGTCAGCAGTTACTGAATTCTGACTGCAGGAAAGGAAATGAGGTTTAATTGGCTTATTGTCCAAGGCCACGATATTCCGCCACTTTTAAAGCGCTTAGGCTCATGAAATGGGTCAGTTACTAAAGCAGTAGCAGTGCGGCTTTTTGCTATCGATACACCAGCGGTAGCGCTCTAGTTTAATTAAAGAGTCGATCTCCAGGTCAATATCGAGAGTTGGCCAGTGCAGGTTGCCGTGCTGGTCAAGCTGGACATTCCAGATGTCCCCGATGGCCGCCTTTCGGAACCAGGGGTACTGCTCGTAATCCAGAAAGTACTCTTTGCCGGATACGTCAATCCAAATACCAAACGGGGTAATCTGGACGACTTCAACCCCCGAAGTGACGATGCCAATGGTTTGACTCAAGCTTCTCCCTCCAAAAGGCACTTTTCAGTAATAAATATAGCATATGTGATGCCGCTCCGCCAATCTGATGATTTCCACATTTTGAAGCACTATCCCCCACTCAAAAAAGAACCGCCGCGCTACCTAACCTTGCGGTAAGGCGGCGCGGCGGCGTGTCCGCTTGTATTATTACTTGCTTACTCGGTCAGACTGACGAGGTTGACGAGTGAGGGGTAGTCGATGAAGGGGTTGCGGTTGCCCTGGTAGGCCTGCACGGCGTTGTTGCGGGCGATTTCCTTGGCCGAGACGGGGTCATTGGTAGCCCAGGTGCGCAGCATGGCATCGTACCAGGTCTTGAGCTTGGCGCCGGAGTTGGACCAGGCACAGGTGGCGAAGGTGCCGTTGTTGTAGTAGCGCACGGCCTGGTAGAAGTGCATGCGGGCATGGTCGCCCTTGTAGAAGCTGACCGGTTCAAACACGGTGCCGGTGTAGCCGAGTCCGGAGCGGGCGCTGCCCAGCTTGCTGCCATTCAGCGAGGTCCAGCTGGCGGTGCCGACTTCGCCGTAGGAATAGTTGGAGCGGCGGTTGTTGACGATCTTGTCGGTGGGTGTGATGGAGTGGCCGTCGGAGTAGGCGTAGCTGTTGGCGGTGCCGCCGAAGGTGCTGTTCGGCCAGGTGTGCTCGCGGTTGTAGTACTGGCCTTCGACTGAGCCGGAGCCGGAGTCCTGGTTGGTGCCGAAGGTAAACCAGTAGGCGGCGGTGGTGCCGGTGGCGTTGGTAGCCGAGTACATGTCCCAGACCTTGCCGTTAGGAGCCACGTCGGTGGTGCGGTACATGGTCCATAGTCCGGTGTAAGATTTGCCGGAATGGCTGGAGGTGATGATGCGCTGCAGCTCGGCCTTGAGGGCGTTGCCGGACAGGCCATAGGCGCTGCGGTAATAGTCGCGCACGGCTTGGGGCAGGCTCAGGTTTTCGGTGAAGGTGCCGCCGACGGGTGGGTCAACCGGCGGATCTTCCGGATCCACTGGCGGGGTGGCGTTGTTGTCTATAATGGAGAAGTTGTAACCGAGGTTGCTGCCCTTTGTGCCACCGTAGGAGTAAACCTTGATGGAGTAGGTGCGGGTGGCGGCGGCGGTGAAGGTGATCTTGGAGCCGTAGTTGCTGGAGGTCTTGTCGTCGTTGGTGGCCTTCTGGGTGGTGCCATCATAGACGGTAAGCACGGTGTCGGTGCTGCCGGCGACAAAGGTTTCAATAACGTAGACGTGTCCGGCGATGGCGTCGAACTTCAGCCAGTCGTAGGCGTCGTCGTAGAAGTTGCGTTCCTGGACCAGCGCCGTCCCTCCGGCAACGACCAGGCGGGCCGTGGCCTGGGTATCATCCTGCTCGAAGGCGTCGGCGCTGGTCAGGCTGATGGCCCGGCTCTCCGGCGCTTGGCCTACGGCTTTTTCGGCGGCCAGATCATAGGCCAGCGGACTGGAACAGGCCGCCAATAGCAGAATGGCGGCGAACGACAAGACTGACAGTTTTTTCACGGGAGTGCTCCCTGTTGGTGGTATTTGACCGAGTCTGTACCGGCGCGGTCGGCTGGTTGGGCCAGGATGGAAACATGCTGCTGATGTCCCATCCGTACTACATCATACACCCTCCATGGCAGCTGGCAAGCGAAAAATGCTCCAAAATGAGTGAAATATCAGTTACAAACCACAGGCCGCAACTTAATAAAGTAATATTAATTGACAAAAATAAGTAATTTGTCTCGTTGCCGGCTGGCGTGGCGCGCGGTGCCAAAAAAACACACCTCCGGCTCGCATTCCGGATGGCGTGCGTGAATAAATAATTGCGGTGGCGGGCTGGTGCCCGCCGCCGCGCTGCCTACTTTTTTATTCGGTCAGGTCCAGGAGCTCGATCAGGATCGGGTAATCGATGAACGGATTGCGGTTGTGCTGGTAAGCCTGTACGGCGTTGTTGCGGGCGATTTCCTTGGCCGAGACCGGGTCATTGGCGGCCCAGGTGCGCAGCATAGTGTCGTACCAGGGCAGGAGCTTGGCGCCAGGCGCAGCCCAGGCGCAGGTTAGGAATGTGCTGTTGCCATAATAGCGCAAGGATTGGTAGAAGTGCATGCGGGCATGGTCGCCCTTGTAGATATCAATCGGCTCAAATACCGTACCACCGTAGCCAAGTCCAGGACGTGCGGTGCCTAAGCAGCTAAGGTTCTGTGTATAAGTATTTTCGGCTGCACCATCGACAACTTCGCCATAGGAGTAATTGCTGCGCAAGTTGTTGACAATCTTATCTGTTGGGGTCAAGGAGTGGCCGTCGGCGTAGGGCGTGGTGTTGGATGCGCCACCAAATGTGCTGTTGGGCCAGGTATGCTCGCGGTTGTAGTACTGGCCTTCCGTGGTACCGGATCCGGAATCCTGGTTGGTGCCGAAGGTGAACCAATAGGCGGCCGTGCTGCCGTCGGCGCTGGTGCTGGAGTACATGTCCCAGACCTGGCCGGCGTGGGCACCGGAAGGAATGGCGTCAGTTGTCTGGAACATGGTCCATAAGCCAGTGTAGGTTCCAGGAGTATGCCCCGTTGTAATTATCTGTTGCAACTTAGCCTTCAGTACCGCGCCGGACAGCCCATAGGCCGCGCGGTAATAGTCGCGTATTGCCATCGACAAGCGGTTGCTGGTGTCTTCGGTGAAGGTACCGTCGACTGGCGGATCAACCGGGTCGACTGGATCGACCGGATCGTCGGCCTGCCACTCGGCGTAGAAGGTCAAGTCGCGAAAGGTGATGCGGACGGAACTGCCGGCCAAGAGGCGGGTGGATGCGCCGCCGGTGGCAGAGGTGTTCCAGCCGATGAAGTCATAGCCGCTTTTGGTCAGGCTGCCGGGGGCGGCCAGGGTGGCCCGGTCTTCGCTTTCGTAGGCGGTGGTATCGACCGGCACGGTGCCGGCGCTGTGGCCGTTGCCGATATAGGTCAGGCTATAGGTGGTTGGGGTGGGGGCCGGATCGACGGCCGGGATACAGCCAGTCAGGAACAGGCTGGTCAGGGCCAGGCCGATGAGGATGGTTGTCAGGGGGCGGAAACCGGCGAATCGGGATTGCGGCACGTTATCTCCTCAAAGGTCCAAGCTGACTGTACACCAGCCAGACTGGTAAAACTCATTAAAGGCGGACTACCAGAATAACACGGTTATTTTGGTTTGTATAGCGAAAATGTCTAAAATATCAGTTGTCGCGAAGGCCGGATTGGCAGTTTAGCTACCTTCAGGGCGCTATTCTGGTTAATTTGAATGGCAGTCTATCAAGTTTTTCAGTATGTTTTAATCTGATTTGGCAAGGAGGCATGATATCAACCTGAACCGATGCGCTTTCTCCATCCGTCTGGCTATTGCCGGACTGCTCAGCCTGGCCCTGGCCGGCTGCAATCGACCGGCGCCGCTCGCGCCTGCGTCGCCCGAATCGATGCCCGTGCTGACGGTGCCGGCCAGTCCGGCGGCGACCCGAACCATTGAGGTGGTGTACATCCAGGGCGAGGTGCGGATTGACGGCCTAGCGCCGGAGCTGGGTGACCGCTTGAACGCCCGCTTTAACATCCAAACCGGTCCGGGAGCGCGCTGCGACCTGGTATTCAACAGCGGCAACGCCTTGTCGGTCGGCCAAAACGCCCGGGCCGCCTTTGATTTTGGCGCGCCGGTGGCGCTGATCCAGCTGGAGCAGGGCGGGCTGAGTTCAGTGCTCAAGAAGCTGGAAAACCTGGTCGGCCGGGATAGCTACGTCATTGAGACCACCACGGCGGTGGCCGGCGTGCGCGGGACCTCGTTCTGCGTCTGGGTGGACGCGACCTCGACCTACGTCTGCGCCTGCAACGGTACGGTGCGGACCATTGACGCCAATGGCGGCAACGAGGAGCTGCTGGAGTCGGCCCACCACACTGCCCGGCTGTATAGCCAAGCTGGTTCGGCTATCAGCATGGCGGAGGCGGGCCTTAGCCACCACGATGACGCGCTGCTGGAGTCGGTGGCCTCCCGTATCGGCTATTCCATCGACTGGACGCGAATCGACGACTAGGGACTTGGGGAAGCGGCCGCTGCGTTATTACACCGTGAGTAGCTCCGTTCCGAAAACCTTTTCCGCTTTTTGAGCGTTTTGAGGGTAGGGTTGGCGGGGTTTTCTAGTTTCTGGTAGACCTGATATTTGACGCCGAGCTTGTCGGTCGCATCGGTCAGGGTCATGCCGGATTCTTTGCGTTTGGCGCGGAGCCATAAAGCAAACGCGACGCCAGGCCGCGGTTTGATTACAACCGTTCCCGGGCGGTCAGTTGCTAGTGGTAGCGGCAGTTTGCGCTCGATGAGCGATTCTAGATAGAGCGACAAAGCGTCGCAGGCCATGAAAAGCACTTCGTCACGGGTTTTCCCTAAGGTCAGGCAACCTGGCAAGTCGGGAAACTCGATGGAGAATACCTATTAGCTTCATTCCATGCAATCTCGGCTGGATATGAATATTACATGCCAAAATATTTATACCTTTCTGGATGTATTGTCAACGGTGCGCGTGCACTAATTTAAGGTGAGTTACATATACCACCCCTCTTGATTACCCCCGCTTCCACCAGGCTGACGAAGTTGTGCTCGGAGAAAATCAGGTGGTCAAGCAGCGGTATGCCCAAAAGCTCGCCGGCTTCCTGCAGGCGGTTAGTGATTTCCAGGTCCTCGACGGAGGCTTCCAGGCGGCCGCTGGGGTGGTTGTGCGCCACCAGGATGGCGCAGGCCCGGTCGGCCACGGCATCGGCGAAGACCTCGCGCGGGTGGATGATCGTTTTATTAATTAAACCAGTGGTGATGACCCGTACCGCGATCAGGTCGTGGGCGCCGTTTAGGGTGCAACCGATGAAGTGCTCGCGCCGGCAGTCGGCATGGTGGCGCACCAGCTGCCAGGCGTCCTGCGGATTGAGGACGCGCCGGCCGCGGGTGCCGTAGAAGCGGCGGCCGAGTTCCAGGGCGGCGATGATGCGGCAGGCGCCGGCGTGGCCCAGGCCGCTGGTTTTTATGAGGTCTTTAACCGACGGGATGGCGGCGCTGAAATTATTGACGGCCAGAATCTCGGAGGCCAGACTGCGCACGTCTTTGCCGCGGATGCCGGTGCCAAGAATGGCGGCCAGCAATTCGTGGTCGCTGACCGCCGGCGAGCCAGCCTCACGCAGGCGTTCCCGAATATCCGGCTGGGGCAGGTTTTCCTTGATGGTCAGGCGGTAGGTGTGGTTTGCGGCCATGGTGTGCTCCTCGGGGCCGTAATACCGGCGTAGTGCCGGGCGGTTCCACCGGAGGTACGAGTTGGCCGCGTACCGGGTCGCCATAAAAACCGGATCAAGTAGGGCAGGAAATAAGCGCAAATTTAATTGCACGTCGCGGTTTTTTTCTATTATACTAGACGGGTATGGGTCATTCACCGATCCGTGCGCCGGGTTGTCTTCACGTCCGTTGGGCTTGAAGGCTGTTTTCACGGCATAACAATCAGCACAAGGAGTCGCCATGAAGAGTGTCAAGGGTACGCAGACCGAGAAAAACCTGATGGCTGCGTTTTCAGGCGAGTCGCAGGCCCGCAACCGCTATACCTTCTTTGCCAGCGCCGCCAAGAAGGAAGGCTTGGTCCAGATCGCCACTATTTTCGAGGAAACCGCCAATCAGGAAAAGGAACACGCCAAGCGCTTGTTCAGCTTGATGGATGGCGGCGAGATTGCTATCAGCGGCACTTATCCGGCCGGCCCAGTGGGCAGCACCGAGCAAAACCTGTTGGAGGCAGCCGGCGGCGAGAATTACGAGTGGCAGCACATGTACCCGGATTTTGCCAAGGTGGCCCGCAGCGAGGGCTTTGACGCCATTGCCACCATTTTCGAGTCCATTGCCGTGGCCGAGAAGCAGCATGCCAAACGCTACGAACGGCTGCGCGCGGCCATTTTAAACGGGTCGGTCTTCAAGAAGGAAACCGCCACTCTATGGCGCTGTTTGAACTGCGGCTACCTCATGGAAGCCTTGGAAGCCCCGAAAATGTGTCCGGCCTGCGCTCATCCTCAGGCTTATTTTGAACTACTCGGCGAAAACTGGTAAGCAAACGTCGCTAAGGAGAAAACCATGGAACTGAACCAAGTTTACAAGTGCGAAAAATGCGGGAACATCGTCGAGCTGCTGCATGTTGGCGACGGCGAGCTGGTCTGCTGCGGCGAGCCGATGAAGCTGATGGCCGAAAATACCGTCGATGCCTCCAAGGAAAAGCACGTCCCGGTTATCGAGCGTATCGCCAACGGTTGGCGCGTCACCGTCGGCGCCGTGGCCCACCCGATGGAAGAAAAGCACTACATACAATGGATAGAACTGATGGCCGATGGCCGGGTCTACCGGGCCATGCTGAAGCCTGGCGACAAGCCGGAAGCTGAATTCAACGTTTCAGCCGGCAAGGTGACCGCCCGCGAGTACTGCAACCTGCACGGTCTGTGGGCGTCCCATTCCTGATGCAATGGGCGTCCCATTCCTGATGCTGACAAGGCGACCTGAGCCAGCCGGGTTGTAAATCCGGCTGGCATACGCCAATTCGGGCGACGCGCCCTGAAGGAGACTACATGAAGTATATGTGCGATGTCTGCGGTTACATTTATGACCCGGCCGTTGGTGACCCCGATGCCAAGATCAAAGCCGGGACCAGCTTTGAGGCTCTGCCGGAGGATTGGGTGTGCCCGATGTGCGGCGCCGGCAAGGACAGCTTCAGTCCCGCCGACTAGTTAATGGTTGACCGGGTCGCCACGAACCGCCGCTTGATAGTTTAGCCGCCGGGCGCTATCATGCAGGCGGTTTTTCATTTTATGGAGGCTCTGTATGATTTCCAAGGAAGACGCCATGTTCACAATCGGCTATGAGGGTTTGCTGGCCGTGATCGACGGTAAGGCCAAGGCCCGCTACCGTAAACTGTCGGCCATGGACTTAGCTCGCAAGGGCTTGTTCCGGGCGGCCTTCACTGCCATTCTGTATACCGACGACCAAGCGCAGTTCCAGGCCTTCGCCGACCACTACAACCAGGCGGCCGGGACGAAGCTTTCTACTATAGAAGAATTCAAGCGCCTGTTTGGCGTTAATATTGAGAGCATTAAGCGGACTATGGTGCTGTAGGCCCCCCCTCACTCCACCGCCTGTACCACAAATCCCTTCAGATACCTACTCTCCGGGTACCCGGACATCATCGGGTGGTCCGGGGCTTGCTGCAGCTCCTCGAGGTAGCGCAGGCGGCGGCCGGCGCCAACGGCTGCCTCCTCGATGGCTTCTTGGAGCAGGTCGCGGCCCAGCCAATGCGAACAGGAGAAGCTGGCCAGGACGCCGCCGGGGGCTAGCAACTTGATGGCCTGCAGGTTGAGGTCGCGGTAGCCGCGGCGGGCGCCGGCCAAGGCGGCGTGGTTCTTGGCGAAGGCCGGCGGGTCGACGATGATCAGGCCGTAGCGTTCGCCGCTGGCTTGTTGGGTGCGCAGGGCTTCGAAGGCGTCGGCCTGCAGGGTGCGGACGCGGTCGGCTAGCTGGTTGCGGGTAGCGTTGGCCTGGACGGCCGTTAGGGCATCGGCCGAGGCGTCCACCGCCAGCACGGATTTGGCGCCGGCTCGGGCGGCGCACAGGCTGAAGCCGCCAGCGTTGCAGCAGACGTCCAGCACCGACTGGCCGACGGCCCAGGCGGCGACGGCGGCGCGATTGCGCGCCTGGTCCAGGAACCAGCCGGTCTTTTGGCCGCTGGTTAGGTGGACACCAAAATCCAGCTCATTTTCGCGGATGATGATTTCGTCCGGGGTCTGTCCCCGTAGCGGACCTGAGGCTGGCGGCAGGCCTTCTAGCTGGCGGACCGCCGCTTCGCTGCGTTCGTAAATGCCGCTGGGTTGGCAGATGCTTTCCAGGCTGTCCAGAATGTGCTGCCGGTAGGGTTCCAGGCCGGCGAAGAGTAGTTGGACGACTAGCCAGCTCTGCCTGACGCCGCTAGTCGGGACGGTGGCGCTTCGGCCGGTATAGAGGTCGACTATCAGGCCGGGCAGGCCGTCGGCCTCGCCGAAGACCAGGCGGCAGCTATCAAGCTCCAGTTGGTAGCGGGCTTTTCGCAGGCGCCAGGCTGTTTCCAGTCGTTCCTGGATGAGGGCGGCCGAGAAGGCCTCGTCCTGCGCGCTGTAGCGGCGGACGCGGATTTTCGAGGCCGGGCTAGCCAGGCCGCTGCCCAGGAACTGTTTGGCGGTGCTGAACAGCTGGACGCGTTGGCCGGCATGCAGGCCTGTCTCCTCGGCCGTCGGTAAACCGACGCAATGACTGATCTCGTTGTCGAAGATCCACGGGTGCCCGCCCTTGAGGCGCTTGTCGGCCCCCGGCTTGAGGATGATGTACGCTGCCTGCTTCATGGCCTGATGCTAAACCAGGACGGCCGGGACTGGCAAGCGGGTGGCTGGTCGCCTGGTCACCTGTTTGGACTTTTTATTGGTTTTGCAGCAAGTTTGGCTTAAATGGAGTATAATAAGGCTGATTACGCAAGGAGGTTGTCGTGAAACAGTCCATCGAACCGCGAGCTTGGCTGCTGGCGGCTTTTTTCATTCTGGTCGGTAGCTTGGTATTTTTCGGCTGCATGTCCAGCGGCAGCGCGCCGGAGGTCGGCGAGTTGGCCGATTCCATCAGTCCCACTGGCTTGGCCGCTGATGATGGCAGCCCGGCAGAGGGTGGCGCCAGCGCGGAACTCAATGCGCGGAGCGAGGTGGCCGAATCTGACGAGGAAGCCGACCGGGCCACCGCGCCGCTCGACACGCCGTCGGCCGCCATTCCGCCGGCTGGCATGGGCGGGGCTACCGCGGGTACTACTATGGTTGCGCCTGCGGTCTCGCCTACCGCTCCCGGCCTGCCTTCGGTCGCTGCGCCGGCGCGAACGCCGCCCGCCAGTTCCGGTTTGCAGGCCGGCTTCTCGGACGATAATGCCCAATTCAATTATTTCGTCGATTTTCTGGAGACTTATCGCGGCGTGCCACACTTCCCCTTCGACGTATCGGAACGCCTGAGCCTGCAAGTGCTGGACAGTAGCGGCAAGGCTGTGCCGAACGCCCGGGTGCGCATCTATGCGGCCGGCCGTCAGAGCGGCGACGCCCGCGCCGAGGAGCTGGCCACCGGCCTGACCTACCCCAACGGCGGTTTCCGCTTCTACCCGATGGCCATCATCCCGCACGACAAGCTGGGCTCGGTGACCCGTTTCGTGGCCGAGGTCACGGTTGGCGGCCGTTCCGCCAGCCTGGTAATCGAGCGCGACGGCCCGCGCCAGGTAGAGCTCCGCTTGCCGGCCGCCCGCAGCCTGGCCGCGCCTCTGCCGCTAGACGTGCTGTTCATCCTCGACACCACCGGGTCGATGAGCCGCGAGATCGAGCGCCTGCGCGCTACCATCGAGATCATTTATTATAACCTGTCGACCATGCGTCCGGCGCCGGCCCTGCGCTTTGGCCTGATCCAGTACCGCGACCGTGGCGATGAGTACATCACCCGCGTGACTCCGTTTACCAGCGACCTGGAAGCCTTCCAGGCCGCCCTGGCGACGGCGGCGGTCGGCGGCGGCGGCGACCGCCCGGAGGACCTGCAGTCGGCCCTCAAGGAGGCCGTCAACGGTATGCAGTGGAACTCCGGCGGCATCCGGCTGGCCTTCGTGGTCACCGACGCCGACTCGCACCTTGACTACGGCGACCAGTATACCTACGTCGCCGCCGCTGCCGACGCCCGAGAGCGGGCCATCAAGTTCTACACCATCGGCACCGGCGGCCTGCCGCTGGAAGGCGAATACTTGCTGCGCCAGCTGGCCCAGCTAACCGATGCCCGTTATATCTTTCTTACCTACGGCGAACAGGGCGACTCGGGCGGCGGCCAAGCGGGTTCGGTCAGCCACCACGTCGGCGCCAACTACGAGACCGACAAGCTGGAAGCCATCATCATCCGCTTCGTGCGCGAGGAAGTGGCCTGGCTGTCGGACACGCCGCCGACTATCGACAACGACTGGTTCACGGCCGACAGTATCGACAGCGAGACGCGCGACGAGACCCTGGACAGCCTCTTCGCCGAGGCCCTGTCCAACCTGCTGGATTATTCCAGCTACCATATCACTTCGGCCACGACCTGCGCCGTCCTGCCGATAGTAGGCATGGAAGCCACGCCCGGCGCCACCAACCTGGGCATGACGTCCGAGTACTTCAGCGCCCGCCTGCTGCAGACCGCTACTGGCGTGCGTCGCTTTACCCTGGTGGAACGCGCCAACCTGAGCAACATCCTAGCCGAGCTGGAGCTGCAGCTGTCCGGCCTGTTCGACGAATCGACCGTGGCCCGGGTGGGCGAAATGCTCGGCGCCGAGGTGCTGGTCTCCGGCCAGCTCTACCGCCGCGCCGACAAGTACGAGCTGTTCCTGCGCCTGGTGCGCGTCTCCACGGCCGAAGTGCTGGCCGTGACCCGCGCCGTGATTGACCCGCGGCTGGGCCTGTGAGCCTGCGGGTTTCCATGGCGGGTAAGAGCAACAAGGCCGATCGGACGATTTACGAGTGCAGCGCCTGCGGTCATCAGGAAGCCAAGTGGCTGGGGCGCTGCCCGGCCTGCGGCGAGTGGAACACCCTGTTGGCCGTCAGGGAAAGCAAGGCGACTACGGCCGCCACTGGTCAAGGCGGCCAGCATCGGCAATCCTTGCCCCTGTCCGCCATCGACCCGGCCGAGGCCGCCCGCGTGCCTTCCGGGTCGACCGAGGTGGACCGGGTGCTGGGCGGCGGCCTGATGCCGGGGTCCAGCGTCCTGGTGGGCGGCGAGCCGGGTATCGGCAAGAGTACTCTGCTTTTGCAGCTGGCGGCGCGGGCCCAGGTTAAGGGCCGGGTGCTGTATGTTTCCGGCGAGGAAGGCGCGGCCCAGCTGCGGCTGCGCGCCGACCGTCTGGGCCTGAAGCGGCCGGACCTAGAAATTCTCTGCTCCGGCGACCTGGCTGAAGTCATGCTGGTGCTGGAGCGCCTCAAACCGGCCCTGTTCATTGTCGATTCCTTACAAACTATGCTCAGCGCCGATGCCGGCGCCGTGCCCGGTACGGCCAACCAGGTCAAGTACTGCGCCATGGAATTGTCCGATTGGGCGCGTCAGCATGGTTCGGTTTGCTTCCTGGTGGCGCACGTCACTAAGGATGGGCTAATCGCCGGTCCCAAGGCGGCCGAACACATCGTCGACGCGGTGCTGCTTTTCGAGCAGACCGAGAGCGACTTCCGCTTCCTGCGTTCCAGCAAGAATCGCTACGGCTCCACCGACGAGATTGGCCTGTTTGCCATGGGCGAAACCGGCCTACAGGAGCTGTCCGACCCGTCCAGCATTTTTCTGGTGCGGCGCGATGGCGCGGCGCCAGCTGGCACGGCCGTGGCGGCCAGTTGGGAAGGCACCCGCTGCCTGCTGGTGGAGATCCAGGCCTTAACGGTGACCAGCAAGGCTGGCTTGTCGCGCGTCTATTCCGAGCGCATCGACGCGGCGCGGGTGTCGCGGGTGGCGGCCGTACTGGAAAAGCACGCTGGCCTGAAGTTTTCGGATCAGGACGTTTACGTTAACGTGGCCGGCGGCATGCGCCTGCTGGAGCCGGGCATCGACGCCGCCCTGGCGGTGGCCCTGTACTCGGCCCGCACCGGGCTAGCCGTGCCGGCGCAGAGTTGTTTGGCCGGTGAACTGTCGCTGGCCGGCGAGCTGCGGCCGGTGCGGCGGATGCGCCAGCGCGTCAAGGCGGCGCGCAATCTGGGTTTCGGGCGCGTCTTGGGGCCAGCCGAAGTGGCGGCCGAGAAGGATGGCGCCGGCGGCGACTGGGAGGCGGTGGCCTCCATCAAGGAATTGCTGGCGCGTTTGTTTAAATAAGCCTATCATGGAGTGGCGGGCCGGGCTGCCTGCCGGCGGCCGACCTGGCTCGCGCTGCCGCGTCGGCCGGTCTTTGGAGGCATCATGAATACAGCGAAGCATCTGGAACGGATGGCCGGCGTAGCCGTGCCTCTGGGCGGTATTAGGACGGCCGGCGGCTGGGCGGTTGGCGAGTATCCTGACCTGGTTCCCTTCGGCGCTCTGGCCAAGGCCGCCGGACTCAAGCTGGTGCAAGTGTTGCCCCTTAACGACTCCGGTCGGCAGAGTTCGCCCTACGCCGCCTTGTCGGCCTTTGCCCTGCATCCGTTGTACCTGCGCGTCGCCGACTTGCCGGAAACGGCGGCTCATCAGGCCAACCCGGCCTGCCGGTCGGCCTTGGCCACGCTGGCCGCCTTTGTCAGAATCGTCGCCGCCGGCCGTTACTACGACTACTACGCGGCCTACGACGCCAAGCTGGCGGCCTTGCAGGTTATCTACGAAATCGCCGCCGACACCATAGCGACCGACCCGGAACTAGCGGCTTTTGTAGCGGCCCGGCCTTGGTTGCGGACCTACGCCGTCTACAAGCGCCTCAAACTGCGTAACGGCGACCGTTCCTGGCGTGACTGGACGCAGTACACCTATCCCACCCGGGCGGCCATCGATGCCCTCTGGAACGACCCGGCGGCCGGGCGCGAGCACCGCTTCTTCGCCTGGCTGCAGCTGCGTTGCCATCAGCAGCTGACGGCCGCGTCCGGCGGCCTGGCGGAGCTGGGCCTGGGCTTGCTCGGGGACCTGCCTATCCTGATGAACGACGACTCGGCCGACGTCTGGGCCGACCGCCAGCTGTTCTTGATGCACCTGCGGGCTGGCGCGCCGCCGGAGGGTGAGGCTGACCTAGGCCAGGCCGACCTTGGCCAGAACTGGGGCTTTCCGGTCTATGACTGGGACAGGCTGGCTAGCAGCGATTACGCCTTCTGGCGCGATCGGGTGCGCGCCGCCGCCGCCTACTATTCGTCGTACCGGATCGACCACGTGCTCGGCTTCTTCCGCATCTGGGCATTGAGCGAATACGAGACCGACGGCTACCTTGGTTACTACGTTCCCGGCCACAGCTTGAGCCGGTCCGAGCTGAACGCCGCTGGTTTAAGCGATGACCGCTTGCGCTGGCTATCGGTGCCGCACTTGGCTGGCGAGCGGCTGCGCAGCGTCCTGGCGCCAGCTGGGCTGTACGCGGCCGACCTGAAACTGCCGACTGGCTTGCCCGGCGGATCCAGCGGCAGTTTGCTGCACCGCATTGGCGACGAGGACCTCTACTTGTTTGACCAGGCCATCCGCGGCAGCCGCGACCTGGAGGCGTGCGCGCTGCCGTCGGCCGTCACGGACGGCCTGAAACAGGGCTGGCGCGACCGCTGCCTACTGCGCATCGGTTCGGACGAATTCGTGCCCACCGCCCGATTCTACGCTGCCTCTTCCTGGCAAACCCTGTCCTGGGAGGAGAAACAGCGCCTGGAAGGACTCTTCCGTGCCAAGATGCAGGCCAACGACGGCTTGTGGGGCGAACGAGGCCGCCGCATCTTGTCGGTTTTAACCGAGAGCTCGACTATGCTGCCTTGCGCCGAGGATCTGGGCGCTATCCCGCCCTGCGTACCGACCGTGTTGCAGGAACTCGGCATCCTGGGCCTGCGCATCCCGCGCTGGACGCGTCATTACGACCGGGCCGGCGCACCGTTTGTCACGCCAGCCGACTACCCGGCCTTGTCGGTCTGCGCCTTCAGTGTCCATGATACCAGTACCTTCCGGGCCTGGTGGGAAACCGAACACGGCCGCGAGGATTTGGCACGGGTTTTGCTTCCCGAGTTGTCGCCGGTGCCGGCGGATCTGACACCAGCTATTCAGGCTAGCCTCATGCAGCGACTCAGCCGGACGACCGCGGTTATTTTAATGGCCCAGTTGCAGGATTACACCGATATGCTGCCGGCTTACCGCTCGGTTAATCCGGCCGATGACCGCGTCAACGTGCCTGGAACCCAGCTGGCCAGCAACTGGACCTGGCGGATGCCGATGAGCGTTGAAACCCTGGCGGCTGACCCGGCTTTTCTCGATTCAGTACAACAAATCAGCCGGCGCTCTTGATTTGTCGGCCTAAATGCACATAGTTGAGGTTGTGCCGGAAACAAAAGCCAAACGACAAATCCTCATCGCTTGTTCGGAACCCGCCTTGTTTGGGGCGGCCTGCGCTCAAGTCAGATCACGGGCCAATAGTTTCAGTCTGCTCGGCCTGGATGACCGCCGGCAGCTTGTGGCCGAAGCGCTGGACGGTAGACCAGGCTACGTACTGGCCAACGTCGATGGCGCTGGCTGGCTGGAAGGGCCGTCCTTGACCGACCGCGCCTGGCTAATCGATACCGTTCAACCCGATGCCGCAACCCTCGCCGCCCTCGAAGCAACCGGCTGGCGGATCCTGTCGGTTGGACAAGACTTGCTTGGCACGTTGGCCGCCTTGGGCGGCTTCTTGGCTGGCCTGGCTGCCGATCAACCTGGCGGGGTGCAGTCGCACTATCACGGTACTTATGAAGAACTGATCCAGGCGCTGCCGGACATCGTCTATGAGCTGGACGAGAACGGCATCATCACCTTTATAAACAGCTCGGTACGGCAGTTGGGGTATTCAGCGACCGACCTGATTGGCCGGCATTTCTCGGTCTTGCTCTACGAAGCCGATGCGGCCAATGTTGACCGGCAACTCCTGTTGGGCGATTTCAACGGCCACGCCACCGGGTCTGGCCAAAGCCCGCAACTATTCAACGAACGCCGTTCCGGCCTGCGCCGCACCCAGAATCTTGAGCTGCGCCTCAAGCACCGCAACGTCCGCCCGGGCGAGGACGCTGCCGAGGCCATGCTGGGCGAGGTCATTTCGTATGGCGAGATTGCTTCGTCCGGAGCCTACGATACCGAGCTGGCCAGCTTCCGGGGAACGGTCGGCATAGTCCGGGACATCAGCCTGCGCCGCAAGGCCGAGAGCATGATTCGCAAGCTGTATCAGGCGGTGGACCAGCTGCGGGTGTCGGTTTTCATCGTCAATCACGCCTTCGAAGTAGAATACGTCAATCCCTGGTTTTTCCAGCTGACCGGTTACACGCCGCCCGACCTCTTAGGCAAAAGCTTGTTCGCCTGGTTCGCCTTCCTGCCCAAGCGGGCCAATGCCATCCGCAAGATCATTCAGGACGGCTTCGAGGTCAAAGAAAGCGTTCTGATGCCCAAGTCCGGCGGCGGTCAGCTGCTGGTCGAACTACGCTTGTCGCCAGTGCGCACACCCGATGGCATCGTCGCCCACGCCATTGCCATCGCCGACGACATCAGTCAGGAGCGGCAGCTGGAAGACTTGCTGGGCAGCGCCCGCAAGCAGGCCGCCGAGGCCGCCAGCGCCAAGGCTCGCTTCCTCTCGGCCATGACCCACGAACTCAAGACGCCGGTGTCCAGCATCCTGGCGGCTGCCGAGCTCTTGTCCGAGAATCCCGATCAGGTGGCACGGCGCACCGGCGTCATCATCGAGAATGCCGAATCTCTGGTGGATCTACTGTCTGGCATCCTTGATTATGTGCGCTCCGAAGGCGACCACAGCCAAATGCGCAACAACGCCATGCCGCTGCAATCCTTCGTCGATTCGGTCTGTCTGCCTTTCCGCGACAAGACCCGCCTCAAGGGGCTCCGCTTTGAGGCCACGGTGGCGGCAGCCAGTATCATCGAGACAGACACCGACCGGCTGAGCAAGGCATTGTCCGCCCTCCTCGACAACGCCATCAAGTTTACGGAGCGCGGCTTTGTCAGCTTGGCAGCCTCGATTGACGAGCAGGCCGGCAACATCCCGCATCTCAAACTGTTGGTCAGCGATTCCGGGCCGGGTATCCAACAGGCCGACCAGGATTTCCTGTTTATCCCCTTTAGCCACAACAATCTCGGCGCCCGTCCTCAGCCGCGTGGCGCCGGCATCGGCTTGGCCTTGGCCAGGAACCTGGTACGAGTGCTGGGCGGCGAATTGCGCATGGAAAGCAGCGACGAGAACGGCTCCTGCTTTAGCCTGCTGGTGCCGGTCGGCGTCCCGAAACTAAGTCCGCGTGCGCCTAGCGCCGCCCTCTGCCGCGTACTGCTGGTCGATGATAACGAAGTAAATCTCGAATACATGCGCACCCTGATGGAAAATGCCGGCTTTTCGGTCTTCACGGCAGTCAGCGCCCTTGAGGCGCTACAAATTCTGGATAGGCATTTTATTGATGTCGCCGTGCTGGATATCTACATGCCGGGCTATTCCGGGGTCGACCTAGCTAAAACCATTCGGGCCTACAAGGGCACCAAGTACTCGCCACAGATGCCACTGTTTGGCATGTCAGCCTTCGATACTGCCGGCGTGGTTTTCGAGCAGCCGGCCGATGGCCCGTTTACCGCCATGCATGGCAAGCCGGTGGACATCAAGCAGCTGGGCAGCCAGGTCGTCGACAGTTTGCTAATCAGCTACGACCGCGCGTTACTGGACGGCTTTGAGCGCGACGCTCTGCAAGCGCTATGCATCAAGGCCACTCGTATAGCCAGCCTCTTGGTCGAGTTACTGATTGGCGTCGACGCTACCAAGCGGCGGGTCGATGTCCAGGGCGAGGTCTCGCGCCTGGCAGCCATCCTCGACCGGTTGCAGGGACAACGAGCCGCCAAGTTGCTGGCCCTTTTCCTGGAGCACTACCCTCGCGAGGACGGAGCGGCGCTCATCGCCATCATCCAGCGCATCAAGGATTCCTTGATCGCCATAATGCCCTACGGAGGTACTGGCTTTGATAGCCCTGATCGTTGATGATGACATGTACAACCGTGAACTGCTGTCGCGGATGGTGGCGCGCTTGGGCTGGTTGGCCGATACAGCAGAAAACGGCAGCCAAGCTATCGCCGCCTGCAAGGCCGCCCGCTACGATGTGGTGCTGTTGGACTTGAACATGCCGGATATGAACGGGCAGGTCGTTGCCGAGGCGATTCGTGGTATTTCCGACCCGATCGACCCGACAGTCGGCGCTGTAGCCATCCGCCCAGTACGCATCATCGTGGTAACCGGCGCCGATATCAGCCGCCTCGCTAATGTCCCCCTCTTTGACGGCGCGCTGCCCAAGCCCTTTGTATTTGCGGAACTCAAGAAAATATTGGATAAGATGATGGCTTGAATCGATGCTCTGGCGCTTTTCAGGTAGACAGAATGCGTTTTCTTGATGAATATCCCAACAGAATTAGTGCGACTAATATCCCAACAGAATTAGTGCAGCGCTTGACATTTGTTTACATATACTGTAGATTCTACTCAACACGACGCAGGGTAGAGCAGTTGGCAGCTCGTCGGGCTCATAACCCGGAGGTCGTAGGTTCGAGTCCTACCCCTGCTAAAAAGAGACAGCCGTTCCATCAGGAACGGCTGTCTCTTTGTAATTAGCGGGAGTAGGACTCGAACTGTAGCGAGCGCCGTTTCGCAGGTCGTGATGGCGACCAATAATACCAATCCCTTACGAAGTAGCGAATGCAATGAGCGTCCCAACGGGAGGAAGAGCGCGCAAGGCTGACGCCAGCCGCGATATCGGCTACTACTATCTATTCCACTCGTCTCACGGGCAGAGCCCGTGTGCGCGCGGCAGCGAGTGGAGGCGTCCGGAGGCCTGAGCCAGGAGGGCGAGTCCTACCCCTGCAGGTTGCGGCCAGGCAAGAAAAACGAGAAAGCGGCAGGCAACAAGATCAGCGAGCATACTGTTGGCAGGTGACTGATGATATATTTTACATGCTGTCGATGATAGATCATAGAAAGGTATTTCATTGACTTTATTATATACATAAAATAGAATAACATAAGAGACAAGATAGATCGTGCTGTTAGTTGGAGGCAAATGTGTCCAGTCCTGGTTCTTGCGCCTTGCGGTTGGTGCGGCCGGATTTCGATGACCCTCTGATGGACTTGATCCTAGAACTGGATCATCAAAGGAAATACATCCTAGGTGGAACCACGCCGCCCCATCTCTTTTTCCAGTTGAAACGCTTGTTTCATATTCTTGAAAGCCTTGGATCGGCCCGAATTGAAGGCAACCGCACCACCCTGGCGGAGTGGGTAGACCAATCCCTGGTCGGCCCAAAGCCGTCCGAATCGATACAGGAAGTCCTAAACATTGAACAGGCCCTGGCGTGGCTGGACTCCGTCTGGGCCAGCAATCCAGAGCAATTCCGCATCGATCATCGCCTGGTTAGGGAGCTGCATCGCCGAGTTACGGTTTCTTTGTCGATAAATGGGGAGGGCGATGCTACGCCGGGTAACTATCGCACTGCGCCAGTTCGGATCAGCGGGGCAGCGCATCGGCCGCCTGAGCCGGCGGCGGTGCCTGGTTTGATGGATGAGCTGCTGGCTTTCCTGGCCAAGGCGGATGCGGGGAAGTATGACCTGATCAAGATAGCCTTGGTCCACCACCGCTTTGCCTGGATACATCCTTTTGCCAATGGAAACGGGCGAACCGTCCGGCTGTTGACCTATGCTCTACTCCTGAAAACCGGCTTCAGGGTGGGCAGTACGGCTCCGGTTGCCCGCCTAATCAACCCGACCGCCGTGTTTTGTTCGGATCGTACTATCTATTACGAACAATTGGCTCAGGCCGACCAAGGCAGCGATACTGATCTGCTGGCCTGGTGCCGCTATGTGCTCACTGGCTTGAAAACCGAGCTGGACAAGGTCAATCAACTGCTTGGCTTTACTTGGCTCGGCAAGCAGGTCTTGGAGCCGGCCATCAATGAGCTTTTCCAGAAAAATGGTCTGACAGACAAGGAACGATTAGCCTTGCTAGCCACGCTGACAATACCGCAAATCAAGAACAGCGATCTGGCTCTTGGCGTGGGAACGGTGCAGACCTCGCGGATCATCAAGGATTTGAAAGACCGAAAGTTGCTGGTGAATGCGCCGGAAGCGGAGCGAAAATACATGCTGGGCATCAATGATAGCCCGCTCCTGCGCATGGTGTTGCGGCAGCTGGATCGCTTGGGCTTCTTGCCCATCCGCGGCGAAATATAGGCAACGGTCAAGTCAGTTTGGTCGAGGGGAGGGGGCTATAAACGATTGGCGGACAGTCACAACGTTGCGCCGTGCTGTCCGCTAGTCATTTTTTACTTTTCGTACTTGTCGATGATTGCGCGGTAAGCCGGGGTTTGCTGAAAGGCTAAGAGCGCTGTATCGAAGCGGCCAGCCAGGGTGCTTATATTTAGCCAGGCTGAGGTTTTAGAAAAGCCGACAAAGTAGTTGCGCGATGTTAGTGGCGGGCCGGGTACCATTACAATATTATTGTAGAGTCCTAGGCTGCGCAAAAGGGCGATGCCGTTGGCTTGATCGCAGGGCATCAGGTCGATACGATTGGCGTTGAGCATGCGGAAGCCGGTGGCATCGTCGTCAACCGATTGGCTTTTAGCTCTGTCGTTAACAAAACTCAAAAAATCGGCGGTGTAGGAATAGCCGCGCGTTAAACCGAAGGTATAGGCGGCCAGCTCGGTGTAATTCGTGTAGCTAAGGCCTGTCCGGCTTCTGTTTGCGAAGAATACATAACGTGAAGCGTGTAATGGGGTTTGCGGGTAATAGAGAAAAGCCGTTCGGCTTTCATTGAAGGATAATGAAACGATGGCTTCGGCTGAACCTTCGCGCACCATCCGCTCCGCCCGTTCCCAGGGGACGAATTCGAAAACCGGGGTAATCCCCATTGATTTAAGTACAGCGTCCAAGATTTCGATAGCCAAACCGGCTGGCTGTTGACCCTGCATGGTAGTGTAGGGCGGCCATTCGGTGGCGACTACCCGAAAGGTTTGGGCGCTTAACCCGACTGACAATAAACTAATCGCCAGTAATAAAATGAAAAACTTGCGCATGACGCACCTCCTGGTTGGTTCTAGATATAAAAGTAGGCTATAAGTCCCTATATTGCAAGGCCATTAGATAATTTAGATTTCTTAAGTTCTAGTCTTGCCAGGGTGAGTTTTCCGATCCAATCCTGCTACTTCATACTGACCGAATTGGCCATTGCCCGTACCCTAGCAGACTGTCCACGATAGGGAGGAAGTACCGTCAGGCCTTGGTGATGCGACGATCACGCAGCAGGAAATCCCTTGACGGCGTAATGCCTCGGCCTGCTTTGCCTCGACTCCACACTGTTTTGTTAGCGATAGCTATAATCGGCTGGAGGCCTTGCATTTTGCGCTGGGGTCGATTAGAGTTTTAATTCGATAGCCTAATTGACTATAGCCGGGCTGTTTTCCTACGATTATTAATCGTCGCCTGGAAATAGATAGTGGAGGTTGCATGGCAAGATTAGCACGCCGTTCGTCGTTGCGTTTTAAATTTTTATTCATTGGAATATTGGCTCTGGCGGTGTCGATGGCAGCTACCGGCTTCTGGCAGTACAGGAGCAGCGCTGGAGAAGTGCGGGCCGATTTTACCACTCGGTGGCAAGTGATGGGGGAGCGCTTGGCGCTTAATTGTGTTGAACCGCTTTGGCGCATCGCCGAAGATTCGGCGCGTAGTATTCTAGCTTCCGAAATGGCCGAAGGTATCACCTGGGCTTTGCAGGTCTATGATGATGGCGAGCGCATTTTTGCCAATCAGCTCGATGACGGTTTGGCTGGCGACGAGCAGCTGGAGACGCTGGACTGGCAGGTTTATGAAGTGCGGCGCGGCGATAGTTTGATTGGTTCGGTGCGGCTCTATCCAAAAAGTGCCTTGATTGAACAGCAGCTGCGTTCCCGTTTGCGGCAATCGGTTTTGCAGTTAGTGGTGCTACTGGTGGTGATGGCGGTTGTTTTGGTTTTAATTACCGAGATAATTGTGATTCGGCCTTTGGCGGTGGTTAACCAGTTTTTGGCTAAGCTGTCGACCAGCGAAGGCGATCTGTGTACCGAAGTGCCGGTAACTTCACACGATGAAATTAGCGAAGTCGCTAATAATGTCAACAAATTCCGGCTGAGTTTAACAGCCATGATCATGACGCTGCGCCGGATTGTTCAGCAGCTCACCGACGACAGCCAGGAGTTGGCGGCCAATAGCGCCGAAACCGCCAGCGCTTCGACCGAAATTGGCGCTAACATGGAAGGTATCAAGCGTCAGATTGCTACTCTCTACCAGATTGTCGCTGGAGTTAAGCAAAAAGCCACTACCATTAATTCTGCCACCAGCGCCCAGCGCGACGTGGTGGAACGGCAGAGCGCCACGGTACAGCGCGCCGCTAAAGCCGTCGAGAGGATGGCTCAGCAAATTCTGCAAATGAACAGCAACGCCCAGGCCGCCATGGCCACCTATACCCAGTTGTCCAAGGCCGGTGATAGCGGCCGGGCCGACTTAGAAAGCTCAGTGGCCTCGATTGCCGTAGTGTCGGGCCACTCCGATGCCCTGATCGAAACGGCCACGGTAATCGGCGCGATTGCCGCGCAGACCAACTTGTTGGCCATGAATGCCGCTATTGAAGCCGCCCACGCAGGTGATGCCGGTAAGGGCTTCGGCGTAGTGGCTGACGAGATTCGCCGCTTGGCTGAAGACAGTTCGGTGCAGGCCAGCAATACCGAAACAGCTCTTACCAGTATTTCCAATGCCATGAAGGATATGGTGGCTACTTCGGATAACATGCAGAATAGTTTTGCCACCATTGGCAACCTAATAACCGAAGCGGTCAGTCTGGCTTCTAAAACTGAAGCCTCGATTACCGAGGAAAAACAGCTTGAAGCAGAATTGTCAGCCGCTCTGGAACAGCTTAAAACCTTAACCAAGGAAGTTGACGAATCGGCCCGTAACAATATGGTGGCAGTGAGTGATATCACTAACTCGGTCGAAAAGATGGATGATTTTGCCCGGGTGGCCGAAGAAGGCATTACCGAGATGACGGGTGGTATTCACGAAATCGACAAGGCGGTTCAGGCTGTCAACCAATTGTCCCAGCACAACCGTGAGTTGATTGACCAGGTCGACGCCGAAACCCGCTTATTTAAGATTAATGAAAGCGAAAGCTGCGCCGACAGCTGAGTCAACGCTTGGCGCTTTGGTTGCATCGGTTTGTTTTAGATCACTGGTCTAGGTGTTCCCACTATGAAAAAAGTGGAATCAGGAAGATATAGCAGTCGCCCTGGATTTGCATAACCCGCCGTTTTGGGGTAGTCTTGAGGCATGGGGAAAGACTATACACCTGAAGAAGGCAAGCGGCTCTACTTGGAAGCCTACCAGCTGTCGGGCGGGCGGCCGAAGGAGGCTATCGCCCTGGCCGAACGCCTCTACAAGCTGGCCGGGGCCGCCGCTGACTATCATTACCAGGCCTTGTCGCGCTATATCGCCGGTTTTTCGGAGATTAACCGGGGGGAATTCGCCGCCGCGACACGCTTTTTTGAACAGGGTCATGCACTCTGCCTGGCCCACGATTTGGAGGCGCTGTCGGTCAAATTCCACAACGCCTTCGGTGCCCTCTTTTTTCAGCTGGGGTCCTTGACCGAGGCGCTGGAGGAGTACGAGGCGGGGTTGGCCAAGGCTCGCCACCTGGGCTTACTTAAGGAGACCGGCCACTTCCTCATCAATCTAAGCCAGATTGCCCAACGCAAGGAGCATGGCAAGGATGCTTTGGCCTTTCTCGATGAGGCGATGACGATCAGTGAGCAACTGGGCGACGAGGTGTTTACCAGTTCTTTTTTGAACAATCTGGGGGAATGTCTGTTCATCGATGGACAGATTGACCGCGCGGAGGCGGTGACCCGCCAGTCGCGCGCTTTGGCGGCTCGGATTGGTTTTCGTAAACATGAATTAATCGACTTAAAGCGACTGGCCGACATCGCTTTGCTGCGCGGCGATTACCAAGGTGCTTTGCAGTTGGCTGGAGAGGCGCTGGCAGCCGGCAATGCCGAGGGTTTTCCGGAGGATGCCGCCGACGCCCAGTTGACCATAGCCCGGGCGTATGGTCGCCTTGAAGACTACCCTACGGCTATTCGTGAATTTGACGCGGCCATTGCTCGCATTGAGGCTCAGGACTTTAAGCTGCGGCTGGGTCCAGCCTTGGAGGGTCGCGCGCAGGCCAAGTACTCCGCTGGTCGTTTTGAGGAAGCTTACTTGGACATGTGCCGCTCGGTGGAGGCTACCCGCGTCTGGTATCGCGAGGATTCCACCCGGCAGATCGCGTCGCTAGAAACGGCTTTCCGGCTGGACAAGATCAAGCAGGAGGCGGTTGCCGAGCGTGAGAAACGACAGCAGCTGGAAGCCATTAACGCCAACTTACGCATTATTGGTCGTATTGGCAAGGCACTCACTTCTACGCTGGAGCCAGCCGACATCCTGAGCCGCATGTGGCAAGAGCTCAAGCCGTCCATTCCGCTGGGTAGCCTGGGTATTGGCGTCTACAGCGACGCCATGCAGACCATCGACTTTCCGATGATCGTGGCCGATGGGGTCATCAAGCCGGGTCTGACCATTTACATGAACGATGAGTCCAGCCTGGCCGCCCTCTGCGTCCGCCGGCGCGAGACGATCTATCTGGCCAGTGCCGACGAGGCCAGACAGCTGTTAGGCGCTAGTTCGATGATTAACCATCACGGGCAGTCCGTCCAGCAGACGATGGTATTTATCCCGATGCTTCGTGAGGAAATTGTCACTGGGTTATTGACTATCCAATGCACCCAGACGGCGGCGTACAGCCGGGAGACGGTGGAAATGTTGGAGGCGGTTTCGTCGTACGCCGCCATCGCCATCGAGAATGCCAAGATCATGGCAAAGGTGGAGGGCTTTAGCCGGCGCATCGTCAACGAGAAGCAGGCGCTTGAGCAGGTGGCTGTTAAGTCTTCCTGGTTGGCCGAGCACGACGCGCTGACCGGTCTGCCCAACCGGCTGTTGTTGGGCAGGATATTGGAGCAAACCATTGGTCTGGCCGGGATGAACGGCACTAAGGTCGTGCTGCTGTACATGGACTTGGATGGCTTTAAGCCGGTCAACGACCGTTACGGCCACGATACCGGCGACCGCATTCTGGTGCTGGCCGCGGAGCGCTTGAGCCGGCTTTTCCGTTCCGGCGACTTAGTGGCGCGGGTAGGTGGTGATGAATTTATTGCGCTTGCTGGCGGAATCAAGGATCGTGATTCGGCCAAGGCGCTGGCGGGCAAGATTGGGGCGGTGTTTCGGGAACCGTTTGCCGTGCCCGAGGGGCGTCTGGCGGTGGGCATTTCGGTGGGTTTTGCCATTTTTCCGGACGACGCGGCCGACGCCTCGTCGCTGGTTAGGCTGGCCGATCAGGCCATGTACAACGCCAAGCACGGGCCGCAGCCCGCGCCGAGACGCTGATGGGCGCTCCAGCGTTGCGCGATGAGTCGGCCGACGACCTGGTGGCCGCCACTTGGGAGTGCCGCGTCATCCGGGATGCGCTGCCACTGGAAGCGCCAGTCCTGGCGGACGCGATTCCTAATCTGGCCTTGCGCGCCGTCTGCGGCTTACTATTGGACTGTTTCCGCCTGCTTGGCGGCGTCGAGGCGCAGGTGGTGGCGGTTTCGTCCGACTCCGACGCGATGGGCGGCCTTGAAGGGCGGCTCGAACTGGGGTCCGGGGCAGCGAGGCTGCACTTTGCCTATGAGCAGAGTATTCGCGATTCCTGGAGCAGTCTTGAGGTGGTGGCGCACCAGGCCAGCTATTCGGGCGTTGGCGGCTTTAACTGGGACTGTCGGCTGATTGGGACCGGTTACCTGAAACTGTCGTTCTGGCAGGTGCCGCGAGAGACGGTCGCTGCCATCCTGGACGCGGCCGGCAAGCGCTTTGCCGAGCTGACGCCGGATGGCGAGTACTACCGGCGCTCGCTGGCGTCAACGGCGTCGGCGCCGCATGGTCAACAGCGCTCCGATTAAGCCGAAAAAGCCGCGCCACCGGCGTCGGTTGCCTAGATCCACCAAGGCTTGCACCATCCGCTCATTGAACAGTCCGCCGGATAAGGCGATAAAGCGGGTCAGCGGCATTTCGCGGGCCATCTTGCGCATCATGCGGCTGTTGGGGCTGTCGGCGGCGGCGCCTGAACCTTCGACTATTGTTTTGACGATGATGCGCTGCACTAGGGCAGCTAGGCCGGAGCGGCGGCTAACGTCGGCCAGGGTCGATTCGCCGTTGTACAGGCCACTGGGTGGCGGTGGCAGGGGCCGGCCCAGGCGGGCGGCGAAGTCGGCGTCGCTCAGGGCGGCCGGCGGCTGGCGTAGGTTAAGGCGGGGGGCGGCGCGCAGGCTGGCTGAGGCTGGGCCGTCGCCCGGGACGTTGAGGCTCTGGGCCAGCGGCAGGTCGGCCGAAGAGGCGCCGGCCTTGATGGTCACCCGGCCGCTTTCCAGACAGAAGCGCCCGGCTGATTCGTCCCAGTGGCGCAGGGCCAGCGGAGAAACAGTGACGCTCAGGCTGGCGCTGGCGCTAGGCTCCAGCCAGCCTTTGGCGAAGCCGGCCAGGGCCAGGGTTGGGCGCTCGATGGCCGAGTCGTCGTACGAGACGTAGACTTGGACTACAGCCTGGCCGGCGCGCTCTCCGGCGTTGCGGACGCTAACCGTGGCCTGGAGTTCGCCGCTGGTTGGTAGCGTGTCGGCTGACAACTCCAGGCGTTCGAAGCGGAAGTCGCTGTACGACAGGCCGTGGCCGAAGGCGAAGCGTACCACCCGGCCGGCGCTGGCGTAATAGCGGTAGCCGATGAAGAGGCCTTCCTTGTAGAGTACTTGATGGTCGCTGCCGGGAAAGTTGCCGTGGCCGGGCGTGTCTTCCAGCCGCAGCGGCCAGGTTTCGGCCAGGCGGCCGCTGGGATTGGCGAAGCCGAACAGCAGGTCAGCCTGGGCGGCGCCGGAGGCTTGGCCGCCCAGGTAGCCGGCTAATAGGGCCTGGACCGAGTCCAGCCAGGGCGTTTCCACCGGCGCGCCGCCGACAAAGACGGCGATGATGGCTGGCGGAGCCTTGTCGCTGTTGGCGGCGCCGGTGACGGGTCGGGTGGCGGCGGCGATCTGCGCTAGGAGGGCAGTCTGGTTGGCCGGTAGCTGCAGGTGGGTACGGTCGAAGCCTTCTGATTCGTACTGGTCGGTCAGGCCGAGGTAGTAGACGATGGTTTCGCCGGCGGCGGCGGCTACCTGCGCCAGGGCGACGGCTTCGGCGGCCAGGAAGGGGTCGGCGGCGTCATCGTTGGTTGGGTAGCCGGCGGCGTAGTGGTAGACGATGCGGGCGGCCTCCAGGCCATCCAGGAAGGACTGCGGGTTGGCCGGCGCCAGGAAGGAGCTGCCGGCGCCCTGGTAGCGCGGCGTGGCGGCCAGGCCGCCGATGACCGTGACCGGCCGCGTCGGATCGAGTGGCAGGATGCGGTTTTCGTTCTTTAGCAGCACGGTCGACTCGACGGCGATGCGGCGGGCCAGCTGGTCGCGGGCCAGTCGGGCGGCCGGCGTGCCTGGGGTGGCCGACGGGGAGGGCGGCGGGGTCGCGGGCTTGGCGTAGGCCAGGACGGCTGAGAGTAGGCGGTCGACACTGGCGTCGAGGACGGTTTCGCTTAGCTGGCCGGTCTCGACCGCGGCGATGATGCGGCCGGTGGTCGCACTGCCGCCTTCGGGCATTTCCAGGTCGATGCCGGCCAAGAGGCCACGGACGCGGTCGCGGTTGGCGCCCCAGTCGGTGACCACGAAGCCCCCAAAAGCCCACTCGCGGCGCAGTACCTGGTTTATCAGGAAAGAGTGTTCCGAGCAGGGAGTACCATTCACCTGGTTGTAGGCGCACATCACCGAGGCCGGTTGGCCGTCGCGGACCGCGGTTTCGAAGCTGGCCAGGTACAGCTCGCGCAGGGCGCGGCTTTCCACGATAACGTCGATGGTCATGCGGCGGCGTTCCTGGTTGTTCAGGGCGAAGTGCTTGAGCGAAGCGCCGACGCCGCCGGACTGCAGGCCCTGGATCCAGGCCGTGGCCAGGGCGGCGGACAATAGCGGGTCCTCCGAGAAGTACTCGAAGTTGCGGCCGCAGAGCGGCGAGCGCTTGAGGTTGGCGCCCGGCCCCAGCAGGATGGCCACGCCGTGCTCGCGGCATTCCTCGGCCAGGGCCTGGCCCATGGCCCGCAGCAGTTCCGGGTCGAAGCCGCAGGCCGACAAGGCGGCGGTGGGGTAAGCGGTAGTGACCAGCGGCCGGGCGAAGGTGTTCTCGCCGTACATATCGGCCATTTTGCGCAGGCCGTGCGGCCCGTCAGTCAGCTCGATGGCTGGAATGCCGAGGCGGGCGAGGGCCTTGGTGTGCCAGAAGCCGTCGCCGGAGACCAAGGCGGCCTTTTCGGCCAGGCTGAGGGCGTGGATGGTTTGTAGGTGTTCCATGCGGCGGCTCCCTGCCAACCCGCTGCGGGGCGGCTGTAGCAGGCTGTTGAAAAAGCCTGCTAGGGCAGCATACCCCGACAGGGCTGCTCTGTCAAATCGGCTGAGTAGCGGGTCGCTTTGCGGTTGAGGTATTGGCAGGACTGCGTTATAGTATGATTGTGGGTTTCTCGGGATTATCCGTGGCCAGCCAACAGTTTACGAGGAAAAATGCGCATCAACCATACTTATCAACGACCGTCCCTGCGTCAATTCAGCATCGTCGTCCTGCTTTTAGCCCTTGCGGCCGGGGTTGCCGCCCAAAGCCGGATTCCGGAAGGCGACGCCAACTACCTGTCGGCCGCCAACAACCGCGCGGCCGGCACCTTGGATGACTATGTGGTCGTCTTTTTTGAGGTACCGGACAGCGTTACCCAAACCATCTATTTTGCCATCAATGACCCCGATATGAATTTTGTCAGTGAAACGGCCGATCCGGGCGATTCACGTTCCGACAGCAGCCTATATGGCCTGGCTGTCGCCAATCCTCAAACCGCCTTTTATCTGTTTGGCGGTAATGGAGCCCTGTCGGACGCCACGTCCCGCACTATCGACTACGCGACTCAGGGCGGCACGCCCTTTGCCGGCAGTGAATTGGCACGCTACACCACCGCCAATATCGGCAGTAACCTCGGCTGGGTCTATTTTCCCGGCGTGTCGCCGGCCCAAGGCGAGCGGATCGGTAATAAATATTATTTCAAGGTGGTGGTGCTTGTTTCCAGCGATACCGGCTGGATCAAGAACGGCTTTCAGCTTGATGCCTCCTTCAGTTCCGGCGGCACTCCGACTGGAATCAGTTCGATTCGGTCTTTCGCCTACGCCTGGCCGGTCAGCTTCAGTGAGGCCAGCTTTGAGACCTGGAACCTGTATCCCTTTATCCCGGACGGGCAGACCGGGAACATCGTCTACTATAACTGGGATATGGACGGGGCCGGCGCCTTGACCGCCTGGAATCGCGATGCCGCCGTCCAGTCCGTGCCCAGCGTCCCGCCGGCTTCGGGCGATTCGACCAACAAGACCGCTTATGCCGATGCCGCCAGCGTCGTCTATTCCATTGCCGGCAGCGACAGCGGTACTTGGCGCCTGAGCATCGTGGAGCAGAATAGCGGCGTGGGAGACAACCTCAACGTCGCCGAATTCTGGTTTAGCGACGGCACTGGCGCCGCCCCCGCCGTGGATAACCCCTTTCGTGTCTATGCCAAGGAATATAACGACGCGCCGCTGGCCGACCACATCGGCATTAGCCCGACGCCGCAGACGGTGCCGCCGTCGACGGGCGCCTTCTACGCGCTGCAAGTGCTGTCGGCCGGCGGCGATCCGGTCAATCAGACGGTGGCGATCCAGGTTGGCTTGAGCGGGACGGGGACTGGTGTGATCTATGTCGCCGGCGCACCACAGGCTAATCCCTGTCTGGTGACCACCGACAGCTCCGGCGCCGCCCAGATTGAGATACGCGACGCCAATCCTAATACCATTTCCATAACCCTCCTGACCGACACCACCGGCGGCAGCACTGATTTGCTAAACGCCTTAGCCAATGGCAGCGGCGTACTGAACGTGCTGGCCAATCCGCTCCCGACTCTTTCCAGCTTGGCTAATACCAGCTTCGTCGAAAACGCCGTGCCACCGCAAAATTTGTCGAATATCGTGATCACCGACCTGGTAAGCGCCGACTTCGACAGCACCAACGATCTGCGCCTGATCCTACCGGCCGGGCTGGAGGCGGTTTTCGATAACACGGTCTTGACGGTTACCCTGAGCGGCGCCAATGTCGGCAGCTTTGACGTGGCTTACGCAAATGGCGACCGGGTGGCGGCAATAGATATCACCGGCGCTTTCGCGGTCGGCACCACGACCATCAGCGGTCTGCGCCTCGACGGTCCGTATGCCGTTTCCAGCGGCGCTTTGGGCTTGTCCTGGGACGGTTCGGCGGTAGCCGCCGCTAGCGATGACAAATTTATAACCATAGCCAGCCAATACGCGACCTATGTCTGGAACGGGACGGCCGGGACGGGTTGGGCGACGGCGGCCAACTGGACGCCTAATGGCGTGCCGGACGCCGCTACGGTCGACGTGGTGGTGCCGGTGGTGGGCAGTGGCGACTATCCGTTGCTGGCTGGCCCGATAGCGGTGCGCAACCTGTCGGTAACAGCCGGTGCCAGCCTAGATATCGGCGCGCAGACCATTACGGTTGACGGTACGTTGGACATTCAAGGCAGCCTGCTGGCCGCTGGCGGCGGCTTGAGCCATCCTGGCGGCAGCCTGGGCGGCAGCCTCAACGCCGGCACCGGAACCCTGCGCTTTACCGGTCCGATAACCTTGACTTCCGACTTGTCAGTCAGCGCCGGATCAGTGATTTTCGAAATCCTCGCCACCGTCAACGGGCCGTATCATTTGACGGTCAATGCCGTTGGATCCAAGGATTTCAGCGCCTTGATCGGCAACAGTAATCCGCCCACCGGCTTCTCGGTCAGTGGCGCCGGCATGGCCACCTTCTCGGCCGCCAGCTACACGATGAGCGGCAATACCACGGTCATTTCCAGCCCAGCCACCTACACGGTGAATACCACCATTACCGATCCGGACAGCATTACTTTCGAGAGTACGGTGACCATCGATCCAGCCGTGTTTCTGACGCTGCAGACGCTAGCGCTTGTTTTCCAGGGCACGGTCAATGGCGCCGGCGGCCTGGTCCTGCTGCCGACCGCTGAGCCGGGCACCATGGCCGTCACGGCCGGCGCCTTCCTGACTCATTCTGGCGGCTTGTCCTTTGGGTCCGTCGCCGGCAATACCTTCAACCTGACCGGCCTGCTAGATTACACCGTGGGCACTGCCACATTGTATGGCAATCTGGCGGCAAGTAACAATTCAATAACTCTTGGCGCGCTGACTGTCGCTTCGGATTCCAGCATCGGCACCGGCAGCGGTAGCGCTGCTTTGGGCGCCGTGACGTCGGTAGCATCCAGCCTGTCCATGAGCGGCGACGGTGATGATAGCATCACATCGGTAGCCCTTGGCTCCGGTAGCCTGACGCTGAGCGCAAAGGCGGCCGGATCGACCACAGTCAACGGTAGCCTGAGCGCGGCGGCCCTGGTTGGCAGTAGCCAGAACATTACGGTAGCCGGCAATCTTGCCGTCACCGACCTGACGGCTTCCGGCGGGCAGACCGCCGCGGGCGGTGATTTTTCAGTTGCCGGCACTCTAAACCCCAATGGCGGCGCCGTGCTGTTCAATGGTGGCGCTGCCCAGGCTATAACGGCTGTCGGCAGCGGCAATTTCTACGGCCTGTCCGTGAACAAGGCCGGCACACTGTCGGTCAATGTCCCGATCACCGTCAGCAACACCCTGACCGTGACGCTTGGCGGCCTGACGCAGGCGGCTAACCTGACCGTCAGCACCAGCCTGGCAGTCAACGGCGGCACGCTGACCGTGCCGAACACCTACCAGCTGTCGGTGACTGGATCGGCTACCGTCTCGGCCGGCAGCCTGGTCCTGGCCGACGGCTCCAGCTATGCCGGCGGCGCGGCCAGCTTCGGGCTCAGCGGTACCGGCGCTGTGACCGTTGGCACCGGCGCTTTTGCGGCCGGGGCTACCACTATCAGTGCCGGCAGCTTTACCCAGGCCGGCGACAATGGCGGCAATGCCCAGAGCCTGGCCTCGCTCAATGTCAGCGGCGGCAGTTACACGCTGGGGGCGGGCGCCATGAGCTTCGGCGGCGCGCTGACGCAGACGGCGGGCACGGTCAATCTGGGGGCCAAGGTGCTGACCGGCCTCTCGGCGCTGTCCATGTCCGGCGGCGCCACGATTAGCAATCTGGGCTCGGCCGACCTGAGCGTGGCCGGTAACGTTACCTTTACCTCCGCCGGCGGCGGCACGACCGGCGGTGCCTCCATCGTGCGCCAAAGCGGCATCAGCGACCTGAGCATCGGCAGTATTGCCCTGTACGACCTGGCGCTTGCCGGCACTATCACGCTGACCGGGGCCGGCGCGGCCACCGACGCCAACGTGCTTAGCCTGACGGCCGGCTCGCTGGACGTGGCTGGCAATAACCTGCGGGTGGCCAGCGCCACGCTGGCGGCGCCGCTGACCGTCGCCACCGGCGGCGTCTTGGCCACCACCGGCGGCTTGACCATCAATGCCGGCGGCGCGGTGACCGGCGCCGGCACGGCCGCCTTGACCGTGGGCAACGCCCTGGCGCTCAACGGCGACGCGGCCGTCAGCCTGGCCACCGGCACGCTGACGGTCAGCTCTGGCGGCCTGACCCTCAATGGCTCCGGCAGCGTAAGTTCGGCCGGCACGGCCGGCAACGTGGTGGACATCACGGGCAGCCTGGCTTGGGTCGGTTCATCGTCCACCTTGACCTTGAGCAGCACCGGCACACTGCGCGTCACGGGCAACCTGACCATGGACGCCACCAGCACCGGCGCTATCAGCGTCGGCTCAGGCGGCATCACGCTGGGTGGCAGCCTGGCCAAGACGGCGGCCGGTAATGGAAATATTACTTCGTCTGGAGCGGTGGCAATCACCGGACAGCTGGCCAATTACGGCAGCCTGCAGGTCACCGGCTCCAACTTGACGGTTTCAGGCGCCGGCGCCAACAGCAACGCTGGCAGCATTACCACGGCCGCCAGTGGCACGCAGAGCTACACGGGCAGCCTGGCCAATTCCGGCAGCATCACCGGCATAGGCCTCATCACCCTGACCGGCGGCATCTCGGGCGTCGGCACGCTGAGCCTAGGCGCCGGCGGCGCGACGGCGGCCGCCACGGCCGACTTTACCGGCGGCGGCACGCTGAACATCAACGGGCGGATATTCACCCAGAGCGGCGGCAACCTGGTTCTCGGAACGCTGGGCAGCCCAGCCAATTCCACCATCAGTTTCACGGGCGGCGCGGCGCAGGCTTTAACCAGCAACGCGCAGAGCCTGTACAACCTGACGGTCAACAAGGGCGGCGGCATCTTGACGGTAAACGACGCCACCACCGTCAGCAACACCCTGACCGTGACGCTTGGCGGCCTGACGCAGGCGGCTAACCTGACCGTCAGCACCAGCCTGGCAGTCAACGGCGGCACGCTGACCGTGCCGAACACCTACCAGCTGTCGGTGACTGGATCGGCTACCGTCTCGGCCGGCAGCCTGGTCCTGGCCGACGGCTCCAGCTACGCCGGCGGCGCGGCCAGCTTCGGGCTCAGCGGTACCGGCGCTGTGACCGTTGGCACCGGCGCTTTTGCGGCCGGGGCTACCACCATCAGTGCCGGCAGCTTTACCCAGGCCGGCGACAACGGCGGCAGCGCCCAGAGCCTGGCCTCGCTCAGCGTCAGTAATGGCGCCATGGCCTGGGATAATACTAGCCTGGGCGGTACTCTGACCATCAACGGCAATCTCGACCATTCGGCCGGTACCTTGGCCTTCAATAGTAAGGCCCTGTCTTTCGGCGCAGTGGCCCAGCTAGCCGGAAACCTGACCATGCTGGATTTGACCATCCTGTCGACGGGCAGTCTGTCCGCTCTAGCCGTCTTGACCCTGAACGTACGTCGCCACTTGACTATCCAGGATGGCGGCGATTACGCCAATGCCAACATCAGTCTGGTCCTGGGCGGCGCCACCGGCGTTGCCGGCGATTTGACAGACTTGAATACCGGCGGCAACAGCCTGCAAAACTTGGGTGCGGTCACGGTCAGTACGGCGACGAAGACCCTGCAGACGGCCCTCCTGGTCACCAATCTGACGGTGTCTTCCACGCTGTTGACCAACGCGCGCGCCCTGGAAGTCACCAATGACCTGACATTGACCGGCAGCCTGGCCACCGGCGGCGGCGAGACCGTCATCGTGGCCCGCGACCTGACCGGCGGGGGCAGCCTGGACGCTACCGCCGTCGGTACGCCACTCATCCGCGTCGGCCGCAACCTATCGCTAACCGGTTTCACCGCAGGTACGTCCACGCTGCGCCTGGATGGCGCTACGATTGCCAGCATTAACCATCCCGGGGCCGGCTACGGATTCTATCAACTGGAGCTGGCTAAGTCGACCGCAGCCACCACGGTGACCGCTAATGAAAATATCACGGTTACCAACCAGCTGATCCTGACTTCCGGCGACTTCCGGGCCGGCGCTTTTACCCATACCATCGCCGGTAATTGGGATTCGTCGGCTGCCAATGTCACCTGGAACGCCACCTCCGTCGGTACCTCGGCCATCCAGCTGAGCGCTGCCAACCCGGCTATCACTACCAAGGCGGCCGACCGCTTCTATAACCTGACCTTGCAGCGGGGGGGCACCTTGGTCAGTCCGTTGACTGTCCTCAACAACTGGGTAGTGGGCAGCGTTACGCCCATCGCCTTCGCTGACGGCGGCCAGGCCATCGTCGTCAATGGCAGTACAAGCCTGGCGGTTGACGTTGCCAATAACTTGACGCTCGCCAATGCCGGCAACAACTTCGGCGGCGAAGTGCGTATCGTCAGCGCCAACGACGTAACCCTGTTCGACAGCAATGCCTTGACCTTCGGCAACGGCGGCACCAGC
>MIAR01000049.1 GCA_001829185.1 Spirochaetes bacterium GWB1_60_80 | reverse complement strand
ATAACCCGGCGGCCGTCAGCCAGCTGCTGCCGTACCGGCTTGATCCGAGAAGCTATAAAACTGCGCCAACGGGGTGATGGTAGCGCTTACGGATTGGGGCTGCTGGATTACTGATATCGATGATGTACAGGCCAGTATTCCAATCTGCGACGTAGGCATATACGCCAGACACATAGATTCCAAATGCCCCCGCCCCGATCGTGTCAAAAGTACTGACCAGGATCGGGGTTATGGGATTGCTGATATCGATGATGTGCAGGCCAGCATACCCATCTGCGACGTAGGCATATGCGCCGGAAATAGAGACTCCATATGCCCCCCCGCTCGTGTCATAGGTGCTAGCCAGCGTCGGGGCTGCTGGATTGCTGATATCGATGATATGTAGGCCAGCATCCAAATCTGCGACGTAGGCATATGCATCAGCTATATAGACTCCAAATGCCTCCCCGCTCGTGTCATACGTGTTGGCCAGCGTTGGGGCTGCCGGATTGCTGATATTGATGATGTGCAGGCCAGCGTTCCCATCTGCGACGTAGGCATATGCGCCAGACACATAAATTCCATATGCATTCCCGCTCGTTTCATAGGTGCCGGCCAGGGTCGGAGCCGCGGGATTACTGATATCGATGATTTGCAGGCCAGCACTCCCATCTGCGACGTAGGCATATGCGCCAGACACATAAATTCCACTTGCAGTCCCGCTCGTTTCATAGGTGCCGGTCAGGGTTGGGATAGCAGGATTACTGATATTTATGATTTGTAGACCACAAAACCAATCCGCCACATAGGCGTAAGAGCCGGATACATAGACATCGGATGCACAAATTCCGCCATAACTGTTTTTATATACCGGGGAAAACGGATTCGAGACAGCGAATATCTTCAGCCCACCTGTATTGCAGGCACCGTACAGATAGGTGCCGCTGACGAACGTACTCGTCATAAACCCAGGTTCTCCAAACGGTCTTTGCCATGAACCTAGTTTTTGGGGCGGTAGGGTTGGGATTTCGGCTGGCGGCGTTACGACCGTCGGGCATCCTGCCAAGAAGCACAGCACCAGTACGATAAAAAGATAAAAGCGAATTCGCCTCATAATTGTCTCCCAATATTGAAGATATGGCAGCTTGACACTAAACGTTGCGCCGGTCAAGGCAGGAAACTAGATTAGCTTCTGAATGGAGTCAGGCATCAGTCTGCCGGGTTGCGGTGTCTGATTTGATTGTGCTGGGCCCGCCTTTCCCCTCCCTCGGGGCAGCGCCGGATCGCGGCCGTCAGGCCGAAGCCGGCGCGAGGGGGCGCGTCGAGGCCAGATGCAACTGGAGTGGCGGTGGCCTGGCGCCCCCTGCCTTGCCCTCGACTGGCCTGGCGGGCTATACTCCTGCCACTATGAAACTACTGAAACGCAGTACCACCTGCGGCGCGCTGAGCGCCACCGACGTGGGCAAGACCGTGGTTCTCAACGGCTGGGTACACCGCAAGCGCGACCATGGCGGCATATCCTTCATCAATCTGCGCGACCGCTATGGCGTTACCCAAGTGGTGGTGGACGCCGACGCCAGCGACAGCCTCAAGGCCGTGGCCGCCGAGCTGCGCCACGAGTTCTGCATCGCCATCGAGGGCGTGGTGCGCGCCCGGCCGGACACTATGGTGAACAAGGACATGGCTACGGGTACCATCGAGGTGGTGGCCGGGCAGCTGCAGATCCTGACCCGCTGCGACGTGCTGCCGTTCCAGATCGACGAGGAGTCGGACGCCAAGGAAGAGACGCGCCTCAAGTACCGCTACCTGGACCTGCGTTCCGGCGGCATGCAGAAGCGGCTGGCCTTGCGCAATGCCGTGGCCTTTGCGGTGCGCGAGCACATGATCGGCGAGGGTTTCTTCGAGATCGAGACGCCGACTTTCATCAAGAGCACGCCGGAAGGCGCCCGCGACTATCTGGTCCCCAGCCGCCTCTATCCGGGCAAGTTCTACGCCTTGCCGCAGAGCCCGCAGCTGTATAAGCAGATTCTGATGGTCTCCGGCTTCGACAAGTACTTCCAGCTGGCGCGCTGCTACCGCGACGAGGACGCCCGCGGCGACCGCCAGCCGGAGTTTACCCAGATCGACATCGAGATGAGTTTCGTGGAGCGCGACGACGTCCTGGCCATGACCGAGCGCCTGTTCGGTCATGTCTTCCGCAAGACGCTGGGAGTCGAGCTGCCCAAGACCTTCACCCGCCTAAGCTACGACGAGGCCCTGGAGCGGTACGGTTCGGACAAGCCTGACCTGCGCTTTGAGATGAAGATGCAGGACTTCGGCCCGTTTGTGGCCGGCAGCACCTTCCAGGCCTTCAAGGATGCTTTGAGCGAGGGCGAGGCCGAGCGGCAGCGCCAGGCCGCCAAGGGCGTGACCGTCTCAGGCGGCGGCGTCAAGGCCTTGGTAGCGCCGGGCAAGGCCGACTATTCGCGCAAGCAGATCGAGGAGCTGGAAGCGGCCGCCAAGATCTACCGCGCCAAGGGCCTGGCCTGGATGAAGGTGTCCGCCGGAGTAGACGGCCAGCCGGCGCTGGAAGGCGGCGCCAGCAAGTTCTTCGCCGACAACTTCGCGGCCGTCATCAGCGGCCTGGGGGTCAAGGTGGGCGACCTGATTCTGGTGGTGGCCGACAGCACCCGGCGGGTGGCCAATATCGCCCTGGGCGCGGTCCGCTCCAAGCTGGGCAAGGACCTCGGGCTGGTTGATCCGAAGCGCTTCGAGCTGGCCTGGATCGTCGACTTCCCGATGTTCGAGTACAACGAAGACGAGCAGAAGTGGGACACCGCCCACCACATGTTTACCATGCCGCAGGCTCAATTCCACCCGACGCTGGAAAGTGACCCCGGCTCGGTCAAGGGCGACCTGTATGACTTGGTGCTGAACGGCTTCGAGTTGGCCTCCGGCTCCATCCGCATCCACGACCCGGCGTTACAAAAACGTATCTTCCAGATCGTCGGCTTCAACGAGGCGGATGGCGAGAAGAAGTTCGGCTTCCTGACCGAGAGCTTCAAGTACGGCGCCCCGCCCCACGGCGGCATCGCCCCCGGCCTGGACCGCCTGGTGATGCTGATGGCCGGCCAGACCTCCATCAAGGAGGTCATCGCCTTCCCCAAGAACTCCTTCGCCGTCAGTCCTATGGATGATTGCCCGAACGAAGTCGATCAAAAGCAGCTCGATGAATTGCACCTGACCATCCGTTATCCGGAAGGGCATCAGGGTTCGTGAGGGCAGTCTACCTCTCTCCAATGGTTCTGCGCGAGGGTACTCGCGGGCCGCGCGGCCGCCTGGCCGCGCTTACCATCATTTCCACTCCGACGCGACCCGTAGGGGCGCCCGACTGCCCGAACGAAGTGGATCAGAAGCAGCTGGATGAACTGCACCTGTCCATCCGCTATCCGGAGGGCCACCAAGGTTCGTGAGTTCCTGTTGACTTAAAACGCGGCCGCCCTGCAGATGGGGCGGCCGTTATTATTTTATTGCTGTGTGACCAGGCGACCAGGTGGTCAGCCGGGGCTCGGCGCGCTCTGGCGGCTATTTGCCGGCAGGGGTATCGACCTGGCTGGCGGCCAGGTGGCGGATGAGCGGGCCGGTCCGTTCCATGACCAGCGGGAAATCGGCGCTCTCGAGCAGTTCGGCCTCGCCGTCCATCTGCACCAGGATGCGGCTGCCGTAGCGGAACTCGAGTCGGTCGGCGTCGAACAGCAGGGCCTCGGGGAAGCGGTGGTGCTGGCCGCGGGTCAGCGGTTCCTTGATCTGCAGCTTACGCCACAGCGGCATCTGGCGGATGGCGCAGACGTTGCGGTCGTCGGGCAGGATGGGCTTGCGGGCGCCGTAGGTGCGATGCCCGGAAACGCCCATGGCGCACAGCAGGAAGCGGCCTTCGATGCGGCGCGACTCGCCGGCCGGGCGCTTGGCGTCGTGGCGGCCGCCGGGACTTGCGGCCTGGTCGGTTTCATAGCTGTCGGCGATAATGGTCATGTCGGCCGGCGGGAAGGCCTTGTCGTAGAACAGGGCGGCCAGGTCCACCCACAGTTTGTAGGAGTTGCCCGGCAGCCCGGCCTTGAGCTGGTTGGTCTTATTGGTGACGTAGGCGTCCAGCCCGATGCTGGCGATATTGAAGCTGGACCAGAAGCCGTCCGGGGCCCGTTTGGCGGCTGGGCCGCCGGGCGCCGGATGGACGCGGATGGCGGCCTGGGTGGCGATGTGGTCGCTGCCGTTCAGCCGGGCCAGCGACTCGCCTAGGGTTTTACCGTCGGAGTTGTCGTTGCCGGTGCCCATGGGCAGGCGCAGGACGCAGAAGCGCTCGCGAAACGTGGCTGCCACCCGTGACAGCTGGTCGATGAATTCCAGGCTGGTACCGTCGCCGCAGGCCAAGATAATCAGATACTGGCGCCGGGGATGGGTGGCGGCCTCTTCCAAGAGTTCGATGGCCAGGCGGCTGGCGTGGCGGGCGCCTTCGGTGACCAGCTGGCGGCAGGTCGGTTGGTCGGCCCTTCCGGGCTGCGCGTCGGCGGCCAGGAGGGCGGCGCGGCAGGCGATGATGGCCTGGCGGTAGCGGGTGGCGTGGCTGAAGCCGCCGGCCCGCGGATTGATGATCAGGACCACTTCCAGCGGGAGTTTGGCCGGCAGGCGGCATTTGCCGGCCAGGGCGAAGAGGGCTTCGGTGAATTCGGCGTACAACATGCCTCAAGTGTAGACCCAAAGCGGCGGCTTGAAAAGCCCGAAAGCGGCGCTTGGCACGGAGGTAAACCGGGTTAGGCCATGTCGGCCATGGCTTCCGGCTCAGCCCAGTCCTTGGCCGCTTGGACGGCTAAGCAGGCTTGGCCGGCTTTACAAGCCTCGATCCGTTCGGCCAAGGTCAGGCCGTGCCTGTCGAGAGGCGACTGAATGGCTTCCGGTCGGCCAAACAGATAGCCCTGCATGAAGTCGATGCCGTCGGTGCGCAGGATCATGGCCAGTTCTGGCGAGTCGACGTGTTCGGCCACGGTCAGGATGCCCGAGCTGGCGCAGAAGCGGATGGTGCCGGCGATGAAGGCGCGCAGGTTGGAGTCCTTCATGGAGCGACTCACCAGGCTGCCGTCGATCTTGAGCACATCGATATCCAGGTCGATGAAGTTGGCCAGGTTGGAGTAGCCGGCCCCGAAGTCGTCGATGGCCGTGCGTACCCCTATTGATCGCAAGAAGCGGATGGCCTTGACTAGGCGTTCGTCCGATTCGTATTTCTCGCTCTCTAGCAGCTCGACGATCAAGCAGGCGGCGCCAGCGTGGCTGGCGGCGCCAGCGTGGCTGGCGACGTCAGTCGAGCCTGCGGCGACGCTAACTAGTTCCTGGATGGTGGTCATGACGAAGGGGTCGAGGATGTCGTTGCCCGACAGGTTAACCGAGACGGGCAGGCCGCTGTCGGCCATGAAGCGGCAGGCCTGGCGGATCATGAAGCAGGCGATGTCGCGCGACAGGCCGGTGGAGGCGCTCAGTTCCAGATATTCACCCGGCGGCACATAGTCGCCATTTTCGTCGCGGATGCGTACCAGGGCCTCGTACCAGGCTATTTGGCCGCTGCGGCCGTCCACCACCGGTTGGAAGACGGCTCTCAGAGCGCGGTTTTCGATATTGCTAGCCAAGAGCGAGTAGCAGTGCAGATTGCGTCCGGCGCGTTCGCGGATGGGGTGGGTTTTATGGTATTTCATCAGGGCCACCCGGTTGCGGACGCCTTCCTTGAGGGCCAAGTCGGCCTTGGTCAGGAATTCGTCGCAGCCCTCGGCCGGCTGGTCGCCGCCTTCTGGCTCGTCAAAGCCGATGACGTAATTGAGGCGGATCTTGGAACCACTGGCCAGCAACTCCTCGTGCGACAGCTTGACCAGAATTGCCTGGATGACGGCGGTGTCGGCACAGCCGGAGGCCGGATTGGCGAACATCAGGCCAAATTCGTGGCTCTTCAGGCGATAGGTAGTGAAGCGGTATTCGGTTTCCAGCCGGCGCAGCAGTCCGGCCACCAGCTTGATGATCGCCTCGGTCAGCTCGTAGCCGAACATCGAGCGGATGTCTTCGAGGTTGACGATCTGGATGATGGCGAAGGTGGCGCCGTGCCGCGGCACGTATTTGAGCACGTCGCGGTTTGGCATGCCGGTCGTCTCGTCGAAGACGAAGCGCCGGATGATGCCCAGGATGGTCGCTTCGTGGGTCATTTGCAATAAGGCGACCAGGGGCGACACGATGGCAAAGGCCCCCAGCGCCAGGCCATCGGCCCGGGACAGCAATCCGGCCACGGCCGTGGCGCCACCGGCCGGTCTGAGCAAAGCGCCGGCCAGGCCTAACAGGGCAGCGATTAGCGACACCGGTAGACCGCGCCGGTAACCGAAGAGCACGTAGGTGAGTACCGGCAGGCCGGCGAACAGGAAGCGTTCGATGCCGTAGCCGTCGGGCAGGCAACGGCCGCAGATGATCCCGGTTACGATGATCACCAAAGCCCAAGGCGCCCAGGCATCGGGTCGCTGGGACAGGAAGAAACCGAGGCAGGTCGCGATTAGTCCACCAAGCGCCAGCCAGTAGCGTAAGGGGGGCAAGCCGTGGCTCCGGAAGGCCGCAGCGATGAAGAAGGCTAAAGCGACGACGAACCCGGAGAGGAGCATCGATCCGATGATGGTCGACAGGCAGTGCTTGTTCTGTTGTTCGATTTCCTGCCACCAGGTGGCCTTCTGAAAATCGAAGCCGGCGGGCAGGATAGTTTTGACTACCCGGATGGCTGGCTCGATGTTAAAGCTTGTCCGCATGGGTTCTATAAGAGCACGAAAAACGCGGAATGTCAAAGTGGAGTTCGATTTCAGACCAGTTTTTGGGGTTATTTAGGTCGTAAACCGATCAAAATAGCCCTTTAATTGGCCGGAAAGCAAAAGGGTGTCGAAAAACGCGAGGCGGCTTTTCAACACTTCAAAAGCTGTTAGTCGCGGCGGATGGCGACCATCACCACGAATTCGCGCTGATCGCGCAGTGTGATGGACTCGATCCAGACCTGGCCGCTGGGGTAGCCGAGACTGCGGATGGCGTTCTTCATGGCCAGTAGGCTGGGCGAGTCGGCTTGCGGGTCTTGCAGGTTCAGGCTGGTCAGCGGGATGGTCACCCGCACCCGCCGGGTCGGCACCGGCAAAGCCGGCACATTGGCGAAGGTGATGTTGTAGTGGACTACTTCGCCGGCCGCGGTGCTGGCTACGACGCCTTCCTGGCGCAGCTGGAAGCGCAGGTTGCTGAGGCGGCTGAAGCGCAGTCGGGTGCCTTCCAGCGTGAAGTGTAGCGGTGCGTGCAGGGCGGCCACCTCGTTGGGAACGGTAAAGTTATCGACCCAGGTAGCGGCGCCAGAATTACTGGCGGCGCCAGAATTACTGGCGGCGCCAGCGTTGCCGGTCTGCGGCGCGCGCAACAGGTAGATATCCTCGGCCAGAACGTTAATGGCAAGACTGCATAGCAGCAGGACCAGGAAGCGTCTCATGTTCTCTCCTCGGGAGCGGTTAGTGCCGCTGTACGGCGCGCCTAACCCGCTTGTGGATTGTCGTCGCCTACTATAATACTGCTACCGGCCGAAAAAAGCACTTTCCAGCCGGCGGTGGTTAGGGTTGGTGGCGCAAACGGGGCGACCAGGCGGGTGACCAGGTGGGCGCAACCAGGCGGTCGGCAGCCAGGGGCCGCCCGCCCGCTTCGTCAGCTTAGCCCATGATCAGGGTAAGCAGGTTCTCTTCGGTCAGCCCCAGGTGGCGGGCGACGGCCGCACCAGGACCGGATTCGCCAAAGCGGTTGATACCCAGGAAATGTGGCGTCAGGCCTTCCCAGCCCTGGGCGATGCCGGCTTCAACGGCCACCACGCGGGCGCTGGGCGGCACCAGCACCTGGCGCAGGGCGGCGCTCTGGGCCAGGAAACTTTCCAGCGACGGCACCGACACCACCCGGACGCTCTTGGTCAGGCACTGGTCGGCCGCCTTGACCGCCAGCTCGACCTCCGAGCCCGAGGCCAGTACTACTACGTCCGGCTCGTCCTTGGTGTTGCACACCACGTAAGCGCCGGTACGCATGGTATTTTGCCAGTCCGGGTCGGCCTTGGCCAGCACGGTCAGGTTTTGGCGGCTGAGGGCCAGTACGGTCGGGCCATCTACCCGGGCCAGGGCCTGTTCCCAGGCGGCGTTGGTCTCCTCGGCGTCGGCCGGGCGCAGCACCAGGACGTTGGGGATGGCGCGCAGGCTGGCCAGGTGCTCCACTGGCTGGTGGGTGGGACCGTCTTCGCCGACGTAGACCGAGTCGTGGGTCAGGACGTAGATGACTGGCTGTCCCATCAGGGCGGCCAGGCGCAGGGCAGGCCGCAGGTAGTCGGCAAAGACCAGGAAGGTGGCGCAGAAGGGGCGGAGGCCGCCGTGCAGGGCCAGGCCGTTGCAGATACTGGCCATGGCGTGTTCGCGCACCCCGAAGTGGATCATGCGGCCAGCGCGATTGGCGGCCGAGTAGGCCGGGCCGGGCAGGGCGGTGCTGTTGGGGCCGGTTAGGTCGGCCGAGCCGCCGACTAGCTGCGGCCAAGCGGCTGCTAACGCCGGCAGGACCTTGCCGGAGGCGGCGCGGGTAGCCAGGCTATCGCCGGTCTTGTACTGCGGCCACTGCACTGGCGCCAGGTTGCGGCCGGCTAGGGCGGCGTCGAGCTCCAGGGCCAAGGCCGGATTGGCCTTGCGCCAGGCCTGATAGGTGGTATCCCAGGTTGCGCGGTGGCGCTGCAGTTCTTGGCGGCGGGTGGCGAAGAATTCCTCGGCCTTGGGCGAAACGTAGAACTGGCTGTCGGTCGGTACGCCCATGGCGGCCTTGGCCTTGGCGATTTCCTCGGCTCCCAGCGGGGCGCCGTGGGTTTTGGCCGAACCCTGTAGGGTGGGGGCGCCCTTGCCGATGATGCTCTTCAACATAATCAGGCTGGGCTTGCCGGATTCGTCCTTGGCGGCTTGTACCAGGCCGCGGATGCCGTCGGGATCGTACATGTCGCCGCGTAGTACCTGCCAGCCGTAAGCCGTGAAGCGGCCGCCAACGTCCTCGCTGAAGGACAGCTCGGTACCGCCGTCGATGGTGATGCGGTTGTCGTCGTAGAACAGGATCAACTTGCCCAGGCCGAGGTGGCCGGCCAGGCTGGCCGCTTCGGCGGCGACGCCTTCCTGCAGGCAGCCGTCGCCGGCCAGGGCCCAGGTGTAGTGGTCGATGATCTGGTGGGCCGGCGTGTTGAAGCGGGCGGCCAGCATGGTCTCGGCCATGGCCAGGCCGACGGCGTTGGCCACACCCTGGCCCAGCGGCCCGGTGGTGGTCTCGATGCCCGGGATCATGCCGTACTCGGGATGGCCGGCGCACTTGGCGCCCAGTTGGCGGAAGTTGCGGATATCGTCAAGCGACACCGGGAAACCGGCCAAGTGCAAAAGTCCGTACAGGAACATCGAGCCGTGACCAGCCGACAGCACGAAGCGGTCGCGGTCCAGCCAGCCAGGTTGGGTGGCGTCGTAGCGCAGCAGCTCGCCATACAGCAGGGCGCCCAGCTCGGCGCAGCCCAGGGGCAGGCCTGGATGGCCGGAATTGGCTTTCTGGACGGCGTCCATGGCCAGGCAGCGCAGACTGGTGGCGGCTTCCTTGATAATCTGATTATTCATGGTAACTTCCTTCAGATCGGACTTTTATGGTTTAATGCTGCCCGTGCCGGCGGCGGCGGACAGCTCAGCCATTTTACTATGGAATGAGATGGTCTGCAAGGCGCCGCATTGACTCATAATTAATCTAGCCGAAAAAAAGTGGTTGACTCATAAGTAAAATCTAGCCCTGTGAGTAGACTCTACCATGGGG
>MIAR01000048.1 GCA_001829185.1 Spirochaetes bacterium GWB1_60_80 | reverse complement strand
AAAAATGGCGAGCTATAGCCTTCCCCTGCCGGTTGTCCGAACAGGATAACCCGATTTACCTACTCCCGGTAGTCTTTTTATCATACCTCCTAATACCAAGCTAGAGCCACAGGTACGAAACTCAACCCAGCCTCAATCGGTATTGAACTCGCCGATTTGCCGGCCGATACGGTCAATTTCTTCCTTGGTCTCGAGCGATATATCGGAGATGGCGTTCACGGCGGTGTTAATCTCGTCAGCCCCGGCCGACATTTCTTGCAAGCTGCGGGCCAACTCCGTTGAGGTCGCTTCCAGCTGGCTCATTGCCAAACGAATGGCATCGGCGCTGCTGCCAATACGACCGGTTTCCGAATCCAGTTCGGTTGTTAGTTTGCCCATCTCGGAAACGGCCTGCAACACGGCCTGGCCTTTTTCATCCTGGATGCGAATGGCTTTTTCGTTTCCGGCAACGATGCGCGAAATGGTGCTGATCTCTTCGGCCAGGCTGGCGAAACTGGCGTTGACGCGTTCGGCGGCCGCTACCACACCAGTAATCAGGCCGCGCATGGCCAGGATGGTGGACTTGGACCGTTTCGACTGTTCGGCCGAGGAATTGGCCAGACTGCGAATTTCGTCGGCTACCACCGAGAAACCGCTACCGGCATTACCGGCATGGGCCGCCTCAATGGCGGCATTCATGGCCAATAAGTTGGTCTTGCCGGACAACTGGGCGATTACCTTGTTCAGTTCCAGGAGACTGGTGCTACCTTCGGATATCTCGCCAACCAGCCGGGTCAGCTCATCGACGTCTTTGCGACCAAGTGAGGACGTCTCGACCAAGGCGCGCGACAGCTGATCGGTTTCGGCCGAGCCGTGGGCAACTGACTCGATGGCCGCGATCACGGCATGGGTGGCGGCGCTACTGCTAACGGCCAAGGCAGCCTGAGCCGATGAGCCCTTGGCCAGGGCATCGAGTCGGGTCTTGATGGTATCGGCCATGTCGGCCGTTTGATCGGTCAACTGGGCCTGGCCATCGGCAATCTGGCGCATGCTCTGGATATTGGCCACGATCTGGCGAATGGCCGAGGCCGTTTCCTGCATATTGGTGGCTAGCTCAGCGCCATGATCAGACAGCAGGCCTTCCGATTGCTTGATGCTGACCACGATATCCTTGAGTGAACTGATAAATTCGTTAAACTTGGTCGCCACCCGACCAGGCTCGTCGAGGCGGCGCACTGGCAGGGTCTCGTTCAGGTTGCCGTGCCCGGCGCTGATCGCCGCCAGCCGCTGCTCCAAGATGGCCAGAGGCCGCAGGATGACCTTTTTCATGAGCAAGGCCAGGGCCGCAAAAGCCACGGCGCTGACTCCCAACATCAAGGCCAGGGCGACCAATGCCGCTCGCTGCTTTTTTTGAACCTCAGTCACCTGAATATCGGCGCCGATGACATAACGGACGGTTCCGTTGTCGCCGACGATAGGTAAAAAGGCACTCATGAAGGTGCCCCATTCATCGGTATAGAAATCAGCCTCAGTATAGACCTTAGTCTGGAAGGCCTGGCCCAGCTCTGCGGGGGCATCGTCATATTCCTGCTGAAAGGTATTGTCGTTATCGACGTCCGGATCGTCGTCGGCCGTGTCCAGCAAAAAGTAAATCTTACCGTCGGCTCGCTTTTCCATGACGTAAACATAGACCAAATCGAAAGCCGCACGGCACGCTTCATATTTATCCCAAAGCTGGCGGTACCAGTCTTCTAACGAATTGTCGGGTGTAATGCGATCCAGGGTGGCTGTTTCGGTAAATAGACTGGTAGCTACCACCGCTCCGCGTACCGACTGGCTGATGCCATTATCGATAGCTTTAACGTACTGGAAATAGAAGGCGAAGACCACGACCAGCACAATCAGAACAATATAGACCGTCACCACTACCATGATGCGGCCAAAAATGCCAAAAGCTCGCTTGGGACCCATACGCTGTCTCCTTTACTACGGTCGGAATCATGACGGTAGCCAAACCACCCGCTTCGGTACTGTTTTCGCATCACGCTAGCAGGGTTTCACCCTGAGGCATCTATTGCAATTGTAGTCTATTTGCAACCGTTTTTGGATAGATTGGTGTTTTTTTTCCGAACTAGCCGAGCGCCAAAAACGCAGTCAGCGTCTCGGTAACTATCGGCATCGTACTAGACCTGATTTGCCGTTCACTATCAAACTAGTTATATTTGTGAGATGCCTCCATATGCTTGGATTGATTCTGATTATCAATATCCTCCATATAACATCGCTATGGAGGAACTACTGCGATCCAAGTCGACCAAGCAAGGTTCCTGGTTTTTGACTTATCGAAACCAGCCATCGGTCATAATTGGCCGGAATCAAGAGGCTTTGGCTGAAACCAGCACTGCCGGATTGGCTTCCGGGATTCCTATTTTCCGCCGAACCACGGGAGGCGGGGCCGTTTATCATGACGAGGGAAATCTTAATTGGGCTTTTATTCAAAATGGCAGCCTTGAAGATCGCAGCTCCCTTGTAAGTCTGATTATCGCTGGCCTGCGCAGTCTTGGCCTGGATGTCCGTGAAGGCGCCCGAGGCGGTCTCTATATCGAGTCTTATAAAATTGGCGGCACTGCCAGCTCGGTCTCAAACGGCAGCTTACTTTTTCATGGTACTATACTGATTCAAACTGATCTTGAGCAGCTCCACACTTGCCTGGCGGCCGAATCAGTCAAATACCGCCGTGTAAATTCTTCCAACACACTGCCCTACAAGGGTATTGCTTCCGTGCCTTCCCCGGTAGCTAATATTTCTTCATTTTTGCCTACCCTTTCAGTACCAGTGGTTAAACAAGCACTGCACCGCGCGATTACTCATAACTCAGAATTAAACAATAATAACAATGCTCCGGAAATTAATATGGCACTGATTCAATCCATGGCCACTGCTTACGAGGATCCAACCTGGATTTATAAACGGCTCGACAGCCACAGTGATCGAAAGGACCATCATGAAAGCGCACGAGATTTTAGACAGCTTCCACAGTCTGCTGGAAGATGTTCGCCGGGGCTTATTTATCACCATCGATAGCGAAGGGTATCCGCAAGCCCGCTGGATGGTGGCGGCCAGCCTTAATGAGCAGCCTGACTACATCTACTCTGTCAGTTTTGATAGTTCCAACAAGATTCGGGATTTAGCCACGAATAATAAAGTCGCCTGGAGCTTCCAGCTGCCAAGTTTGAATGAGATTGTCTATATCCAAGGAGAGGCCTCCGTCCTGGACAATCCGCAGTTAAAGGCCGAAGTAATCGAAGCGTTGGGGCCAAATCTGGCGCATTTCTGGCGGGTCCGGCCGGAACATGGCCAACTGGTCGTCATTGAAACGGCTATCGAAAAAATCCGGCTGCAACAACCGCTCGCCAACGCCAACAGCGCAGGAAAGTTATAGCCATGAAAAAAAATGACGCTGACCAATTGTGGCAGATCCGCGCTTCAATGGTGCTAATGCGGATTTTTGAGGAAAAAACCGGCCAGATGTATGGACTTAAAAAAATCGGCGGATTCTGCCATTTGTATAATGGTCAAGAAGCAATTGCTGCTGGTTTTGCCGCGATTCTCGACTATAGCAAAGATTACGTTCTAACCGGTTACCGAGATCATGGACATGCTTTGGCGGCGGGCCTGGAAGCAAAAACCATCATGGCCGAGTTATTTGGTAAAGTCAGCGGCTGCTCCCGGGGCAAAGGCGGCTCCATGCATTTATTTGACGCTGCCAAACATTTCCTAGGCGGCAATGGCATTGTCGGCGCCCAAATCCCGGTCGCCACCGGCGTCGCCTTTGCCCAGAAATACCGCAAGACCGGCGGCATAACCGTTGTCTTCTTTGGCGACGGGGCGATTCATCAAGGCGCTTTCCACGAAGCGCTGAATTTGGCCAGAATCTGGAACTTGCCGGTTATTTTTGTTTGCGAGAATAATCAATGGGGGATGGGGACCAGCTGGAAGCGGGTATCGGCGGTAGATGATTTTTCCTTAATGGCAGCGGCCTATGGCATTCGCGGTGAACCGGTTGATGGCATGAATATTCTCAAGGTTAAGGAGGCGGCGGAGCGTGCCGCCAACGAAGCCAGGGCAGGTAATCCGGTGCTGATTGAGGCTAGAACCTATCGCTATAAGGGGCATTCGATGAGTGATCCCCAAAAATACCGGACTCGTGAAGAAATCGATGAATACAAAAAGCAGGACCCTATACTAATACTGGACGACTACCTCAAGGAACAAGCTATCTGGGACGATTCCAAAGCCGCCTCCCAGGAAGTAAGCGCCACGGCAATAACTGCCCAGGCCGTTGAATTCGCCGAACAGTCCGCCGCGCCAGCCATTCACACCCTATATGAGGATATCTACGCCGGTGAACCTTTCTTCATGAAACCTTGCCTGAGCAACGAAGCAAGGAGCGATTGATGGCACAAATCAGTTATCGCGAAGCCCTGAACCGGGCTATGGTAGAAGAAATGAAGCGGGACGACTCGGTTGTCCTGATGGGCGAAGAAGTGGCCGAATACGACGGCGCTTATAAAGTTACCCGCGGTTTACTGGAAAAATTCGGCCCGGGCCGGGTTATCGATACGCCGATTACCGAACTGGGCTTTACCGGGCTTGGCGTCGGCGCGGCCATAGCCGGACTCCGCCCGGTCGTGGAATGGATGACTCACAATTTCGCGCTCTTAGCCTTGGATCAGGTTGTTAACGAAGCGGCCAAAACCAGGCACATGTCGGGCGGACAACTGTCTGTCCCAATCGTCTTTCGCGGCCCAAACGGTCCAGCCGAATATCTGTCCAGTCAGCACTCCCAGGCGCTGGCCAGTTACTGGATGCATATCCCCGGCCTGAAAGTGGTGGCACCGGCTTTTCCAGCCGACGCCTATGGATTGTTAAAAACCGCCATTCGCGACAATGATCCGGTGGTAATCCTCGAATCGGAAATGCTTTATGGCTACAAAGCCGAAGTACCTGAGGAAGAATTCTTGACACCGTTGGGCAAGGCCAACATTCTGCGCCAGGGCGAAGATATTAGCCTGATATCGTTTGGCCGACCTGTCCACCTGGCCCTGCAAGCAGCGGTGCTGTTAGAACAGCGCGGTGTACAGGCCGAAGTAATCGATTTGCGTAGCCTGCGGCCATTGGACGAAGACACTATCGCGCAGAGCGTCAAGAAAACCGGGCGCGCCGTGGTCATCGATGAATCCTGGCCAGCGGCCAGCGCCGGATCTTACATAGCCTATCGCCTAGCGGCAGAATGTTTTGATTACCTGGATGCCCCCGTCGAACTGGTGGCCAGCGAGGATGTGCCGATGCCCTACAACCATGCCCTTGAACTGGCCGTACAACCAAGCGTAGACAAAATAATGGCGGCGGCGCGGCGCGTCCTATACCTGGAGGCAGCTCATGGCTGAAATAATACAGATGATGGCCTTGTCACCAACTATGAACGAGGGAACAATCGCCCAATGGCTGGTGACCGAGGAGCAGGATTTCAAGAGCGGCACGGCCTTATGCGAGGTGGAAACCGACAAAGCCACCATGACCTATGAAGCCCCGCTTTCCGGCAGATTACTTAAAATACTGGTGACGGCCGGAAGTTCGGCCGCCGTCGGCCAAGCCATAGCGGTGGCCGGCAAGGCTGGCGAAGACTGGAAAAGCGCCATGGGTTCGGATACTAGTCAACCGCTAGAAACTAATCCGGCCAGTACCCAAGCTGCCTTGCCAGAGCTTGGCGCGGTGCAGCCGGCCCGAGCGCCAGAGGCTCCGCCGCCTGCAGAAACAAGTAGCACAGCCCGGCTACCCTCGGGGAAGGCGCCTGCTTCACCCTTGGCCAGAAAACTAGCCCGCGATACCGGTATCGATCTGCGTGGCTTGCGCGGCAGCGGACCTGGTGGCCGGATCATCACTCGCGATGTTCAGGCCGCCAACCAAGCACCTTCCGCCGCTCCCAGTCTACCAAAAGCCCAGCCAAGCAAAACTGGCACTGCACCGGCCAACGCCCAGCTACGTGGCGACAGCCAACCAGTCTCGCGCATGCGCAGCATTATCGCCCAACGCCTGAGCGAGAGTTACCGCGATGCCCCGCATTACATCGTGCGTTGCGTCATTGACATGGAACGCTTACTGGGCTTCCGTAACACCTTGAACATTGGGCGGGGGGAAAAAATCTCACTCAATGCCTTTGTACTCAAGTTGGCAGCCAAAGCCCTAGAGGCGCATCCAGTCCTGAACAGCAGCTGGCAAGGGTCGAGCATCCAATACAAACCCAGCGCCGATATCGGCCTGGCCGTCGCGGTGGAAGGTGGCTTGATAGCTCCGGTTGTCCGCCATTGTGAACAGAAAGGTATACTTCAGATAGGCCACGAATTGTCGGATCTGGTCGACCGAGCCCGTCAGGGCAGTCTGCAACCTGATGAGTACGGTGACGCCAGCTTTACCATCAGCAACCTGGGTATGTCTGGCGTCGAGGAATTCAGCGCCATAATCAATCCGCCCGGCGTTGCCATTCTGGCGCTGGGGGCGATACAAGACGAAGCGGTGGTACGTGATAAGCAAATCTGCATCCGGCCGATACTGCATGCCACCTTGTCGGCCGACCATCGGGCAGTCGATGGAGCAAGCGCCGCCGCTTTTATCATAGAACTGAAAAAACTGGTTGAAGAGCCAGCGCTGGCTCTGCTATGAGGTATACCAATGCAATATGACTACGATACCATCATAATCGGCGCCGGCCCGGGTGGCTATGTCGCGGCCATTCGAGCCGCCCAACTGGGGCTGAAAACCTTGCTGGTAGAAAAGGACAAACCGGGTGGTGTCTGCCTTAACTTGGGTTGCATCCCAAGCAAGGCGCTGATCCATCAAGCCGATCTATTGAATAAAATGGAAGAGCTCAGGGAACTCGGCGTCAGCCTGGATACCAGCGGGTTGGATTACGGCAAGGCCTTTGCCAAGAGCCGCCAGGCGGCAGATCGCCTCTCCAAGGGTGTTCAGTTCTTAATCAAGAAAAACGGTATTGACTACAGACGTAGCACAGCGCGGCTCCTTGCCCCCGACCAAGTCGAAATCGATACTAAAGAAAAATTTACCAGCCAAACCATAATCCTGGCCACCGGTTCGCGCCCCCGGGAACTGCCGGGAACGCCGTTTGACGAAAAACGTATTCTGTCCAGCAATGGTGCCTTGCTAATGGAAAAGCTACCTAAGAAGATTGCCATCCTGGGGGCTGGCGTCATCGGGATGGAATTGGCCTATGTCTGGAATGCCTTCGGCGCCGAAATTCAGGTGATTGAGGCGCAACCGCGTGTCCTACCGCTGGAAGACGCCGCAGCAGCCGCCGTGGTCGCCAAAAGTTTTGCAGCGCGTGGTATCAACATAAGCACCGGAGTTAGTATCAGTCAGGTACACCTGCAGGCTGACCGTGTCGCCCTGAATCTTCAGACCAACCCGGTGCAGGTCCTTGAAGTGGATGCCCTTCTGATTGCGATTGGCCGGGAGCCAAACAGCGCCGGTCTGGGACTGGAAAGCCTGGGAATCCGCACTGAACGCGGCTTTATCACGGTAGGACCCTATGGGCAAACCGCAGCTGCCGGCGTCTACGCCATCGGGGACGTAACCGGCAGCCCCTTGTTGGCTCATGTGGCCAGCAAAGAAGGCGAGCTGGCGGTCGAGCATATCGCCCACCAGATCAAGGGCACCCCCTTACCCTTACACAGCGCGATCCAAACCGACACCATCCCGTCAGCCGTCTACTGCTCGCCAGAGCTGGCTAGCTTTGGACTATCGGAGGAACAAGCCAAAGCCAACGCCGTTCCCTACAAACAGTTCAGCTTCCCGTTCCGCGCTATCGGCAAAGCCGTTGCCACCGATAGTACCGAAGGCTTTGTCAAAATTCTGGCTGATCCGCAAACCGAGGAAATATTAGGCGCCTGCATAGTCGGCGAGCGGGCTACCGATGTGATACACGAACTGATACTAGCCCGGCAGGCCGAGCTAGCGGTCAGCGATATAGCTGATTTGGTTCATGCCCATCCCACCATTTCCGAAGGGATCATGGAAGCCGCCAGAGGGCTGCTGGATAGAGCCATCCATATCTGAGCGTTGGGCCGCCTGCGGCTCAAGGCACGCTGGCGGTCTATCAGCCCTGACAATATCACTTATTCAATGGACGCCATCGTCGCAAGCTTCATCCTGATCTTTGCTGCGGGCAGCCTCGGCGACGTGCGGTTTATCGCAAGGTGGCAGACCACTCATGGTGGAGCCACAGCATTCCGGAGCCGCCAAGAGCGCGTCCTGGGTAATCTCGTGCCCGCAATCTTCACAGCGCCATGTTTTTGAGGCCATCGTTTCCTCCTTAGCTATCTTAATCTGAACCATTCCCAACGCGGTTTCCCTACTTCAGGAAAATCCACAGTCACTATAAAGTAAAATATACGATGGAAATCGTATAAGTGCAAGCAAAGCGAAAATAGATTTGGAACCTTAATCGTAGTCAAAATTGAACAGCACCGTAATAAGCCAACCGCCCTCCGCTTACTTGGCGAGTTTCTTCAAGGGTTTGATGGTCTTCAATGCCCAGTCGTAATGACTGGATGTTGCTGAAATCAAGTAAGCCCCCAAGGAAGTCGTTCCCGTCCAGGCGTACTTTTTCTTGGTAAACAAATCATCATCGCTATGCTTCTGGATTAACTCCAGCATATCCTGGTGGCTTTTCTTTAGCAACTTGATCGCCACCGGCATCGTCGTTCCTTGGTACTTATCATAAATCCGATGATTCAAAATCGGCAGCGTACTCCAGGTAACATCCTCGGCCGGAATAGCCGGCATCTTGCCAGACATGCCAATCTTATACCAGCTCTTCAGCATAACATGCCATTCATGTAAATGACAAATTACATCGGCGATGGTTTTGTCGCGGTCGTTGAGTTCGTTATTTTCATACGACCTAACTTGAAATTCCTTTGGCAAGCCTTCAATAAAGACCAGCAGCTTTGCCAGGTTTTCATCGCCAAATGCAAGCAATTCCGCTTTGTTTACAGGTCTGGGCATGGGGACTCTCCTTTTCGTACCGAAAACAATCTATCAACGCCTAGCTGGCCAAAGGTCAAGTTGCCTCGCCCCCTCCGAACCGGCTGGAACGCAGTTTACAGCATAAACCGCGCCAAAAGGCTAGTCAAGTTGACACAGCATTAAATTTCGTATTCCCGATCGCTGGCTTGAATTTGATTCTTCCAAAGCTCCCGATATTTTGGATGTTTCTCCATTAAGAATTTATGCGCAGCAATTTCCACTACTTTTCCGTTTTCCAGATAAATTATTCGGTCAGCGCTGATTACCGAAGACAAACGATGACTGATTATAATTTTTGTTTTTCCTTTGAATATTTCATTTATATTCTCAAAAAACTTAGTTTCTGATTCTGAATCTAAATTGCTGAACAACTCATCGAAGATGACTAAGCCAGGATTCTTTAAAATCATTCTAGCCAGCGCCAGACGTTGCCTTTGACCATCGGATAATTTCATACCTTTTTCGCCTATAATCGTATCATAGCTTGCGGTAGAACGAATTATATCGTCATGTATTCCTGCCAGCTACAGGCTTCTTGTATTTGCTTGACTGTTGCTTGATCGTTAGCAATTATTATCAAATTATCAAAAATGCTGGCATGAAACAGAATCGTCTCTTGCCCAACATAACCGATCTGCTTTCGATAGTGGCTCAGTTTAAGATCCTTGATATTTTCATTGTCAATTAGCACTTCGCCGGTACTTGGCTCGTAAAACCGGAAAATCAGTGATAAAATCGTGGTCTTGCCGGCACCCGATGCTCCAGCTATTGAGATGCACTCGCCTACATTTATGGTAAACGATACATTACTCAGTACAGCCTGTTCAGTATAACCAAAACTTACATTTTTGAAACAAATTCTGCCTTGTAAAGATTCAACCTCCTTAGGGTTTTTGCTGTAAGCGCTACCATCACCCCATCAGGCACAGTGCGAAAAGCAGGGTAGACTTCCGGCAGGAGGCCCTGCATGAGAACACCTCAAGAAGC
>MIAR01000047.1 GCA_001829185.1 Spirochaetes bacterium GWB1_60_80 | reverse complement strand
TCTTGTTTCGTTCTCATGCGGGAGCCTCCTGAGCGAAGCCTACCCTGAAATTTTAAATTGGCTAGATGGGGTGATGGTAGCGCTTACTAATCGGCTGTTGAAAAAGCCGATCGCGGCTTTTTCAACATACCAAAGATTTAGCAATTACGCGGAAAACCGTAAGGTATTTGAGGAATTGCACTGCAGCTTTTTGAAAAGCGTCGAGTTTTTCAAAAAGCTGCGAGGAAATGTGCGACGTGCTGGGTGGCTATGTTGTCCTGCCAGGAAGGCAGGTGTATGGAACGGTAGCGAAGTACGGCTCCGCTATCATGGCTGGCTTTTGGCATAGATGCGAAAAGTCAGCCTAGCACGCCTGTGCTTTCTTGAGGGGGCGTGCCTTGCATCTAATCGCGCCAGCGGCGAAAATCGTTGCTATGGGGGAGCGCGGTGTCTGTAGCACTCCACGGATCAGGAGAGAATCTGCGTAGGTCCATTACTGTGTTTCTGGTTTTATTTTTGGCGGGTACGATTCTTTCATGTCCAAATAGCGAACTGCCCTGGCCTGAACTGGATCCGGTGAGTGGTATACATTCCGCACCTCTCGTTGTTTGCAATACGGTTAGCTACCAGCTGGATCAGGCTGATATTCGCTACACACTGGATCGAAGCGATCCAGCAGCCAGTCAAATGGCTGTCAGCACGGAGGCGCTGGAAATCCTGCTGGACAAGCTAGTTGTTTTTACCGTCAAGGTTCTTGCCCGAAGTTAAGTATCGTATCTGATCGATTCGGTCATTACCATTGCAACTTATATGATCAATTCTTAGCAAATTGTGGTCCTGACGACCATTTTTAGACCCGTGATACATTTCTGTTTCACAGCGAGTGGGTAATGGTTGCGCCGTCGGTCGTCAGTTCGGGCTGGTTTTGCGCAGTTCGACCAGGTCCCACCGGTTGCCGTACAGGTCGGCAAAGACGGCGACGGTGCCGTAGGGTGCCTCTGATGGCGGACGGACGAAGTGGATGCCATTGGCGGTGTAGCGGGCGTGGTCGCGCCAGAAATCATCGGTATATAGAAAGAGGCTGACGCGGCCACCGGTTTGGTCGCCGATTCTGGCGACTTGTTCGGGCGTAGTGGCCCTGGCCAAGAGCAATTTTGCGCCGCTTGACCCGGGCGGAGCTACCACTACCCAGCGTTTGTCCTGTTCCGGCTGGTAGCTGTCTTCGACGAGTTTGAAATCAAGCTGGCCGACGAAGAAGGCCAGTGCTTCATCATAATCCCTGATTACCAGGGCGACCAGGCCGATCGCTTGTTCCATATGTGCTCCTTTGTTTATCAGCCGGTCCTCAGGCCGGCGGGTTTGTTCCGTGAACGGTCAGGCCGAGTTGGCGGGCGGCGATCAGGCCGGCGGCGATGCTAGTGAAGGCTTCGCCGGCGCTGACTCGGCCGGGGAAGAGGTCTTCTAGTAGGCGGATGAAGGCTGGTATGCGGCAGGAGCCGCCGACTCGTACCACCCGGTCGATGTCGACTGGCTGGAGCCCGGCCTCGCACAGCGCGGCCAGGATCAGGCTGCGGGCGGCCCCCACCCGGGGAGCGATCATGCTCTCGAAGGCCGGGCGGCTGACGCTTTCGGCTAGCTGGACGAAGGGCGGTACGGCAAACTCGATGGCTGTGGTTTGGCTGTCGGATAGTCTGATCTTGGCCTGGTCGATACGGTCAAAGAGGTCAAAGGCCATGTTGCAATCGATGAACTCAAGTAGCCCTTTCAGTTTTGGCTTGTCGGCCGCCCTGGCCTCGGGGATGAGGTCCTTGATGGCGTTGCGGGTTTTAGCCAACTCGGCCAGTGGCAGGGCATAGAACGAGGCTACCTGGTCGGTGATCCAGGTGGGCATGTCCAGATAGCGCCCGGTCATAGTGCGGAACTTGCCATGGAAGCCGAAGTGGCCGATGACGCGGGCTCGCGACAGGTCTTCGTTCAGGCTGTAGCCGCCGAGGTCGAGGCCGGCGTTGGCCAGCAAGCTGACTTGGCCGTTACCGATGCTGGCGATGCTGATATCGAGGGTGCCGCCGCCGAAATCGAAGACCAGGACCTTGCCTTGGTAGGTTGTACCGTCGCTGAGCATAGCGCCCACCGGTTCATAGACGAAATCGATGGCGCGGAAGCCGGCGAACAGGCAGGTCTTGTGAAAGCGTCCCTGGAGGGCGGCGTCGGCTGTCGGGTCGGCGCCCAGCACCACGGGGCGGCCGAGGACCACCTGGTCGACCTGGCTGCCGGTGGCTTCGTCGGCCAGGCGCTTGACTTCGCGCAGGAAGAGTCCGGCTAGTGATTCAGCTGGCCAGAACTGGCCGAAGATGCGCGTGCCTGAAAAGGCGGGGTTCTTGAGGGCTAGCTTGATGGCCTGGAAGAACCGGAAGGTGCTGTATAGGTTGCTGCTGTTGCGGTGGCTGTGCAGGGCTTGGCCGTACTCGTGGATGGCGCTACTGCCGATGGAGACTGGCCGGTCTTTGGCGAAATAGAGCAGCGAGGGGATGATGCCGCCGTCGTCGAGGGGTAGGATACGTGTCTGGTGGCCTGTCTGACAGGTTACTACGGTGTTCGAGGTGCCGAAGTCGATGCCGTAAAGCGTGGCTGGGGGTTGGGGTGAGGTGGCAAGCATCCGCCCATTTTTATGGCGACGACACATCGTGTCAAGGGCGCGTCCGCCCGGGCCGCGTGATATTGCCTGTCTGGGCGCTCCATGCTATGCTGGGCTTATGGCATACGAGATTACCGCCACCAGGAAACGGCCGCACAATTTTGATGAATTAGCCGGTCAGGAATTCGTGTCCGCGACGTTGCGGGCGTCGATTGCGTCGGGACGAATCGCCCACGCCTATCTGTTTGCCGGGCCGCGCGGCTGCGGCAAGACTAGCACGGCCCGCATCCTGGCCAAGTCGCTCAATTGCGAGCGGGGGCCGACAGCCGAACCTTGCGGCGTGTGTGATTCCTGCCAATCGATCGGACGGGGGGCGGCGCTCGATGTCATCGAGATCGACGGCGCTTCCAACACCTCGGTGGAGAACGTCCGACAGATCAAGGATGAAGTGCTGTTTCCGCCCAATGCCTCGAAGTACAAGATTTACATTATCGATGAGGTACACATGCTGTCCAACAGCGCTTTTAATGCGCTGCTGAAGACTATCGAGGAACCGCCGCCTTATATCGTGTTCATTTTCGCCACGACTGAGCTGCACAAGGTGCCGGCCACCATTAAAAGCCGCTGCCAGCAGTTCAACTTCCGCTTGATTCAGCTGGAGACCATCCTGGAGCGGCTCAAGTCGGCCGCTGCCGACCTCGGCGTCCAGGCCGAGTCCGATGCTTTGCTCTGGATTGCCCGCGAGGCGACTGGTTCGCTGCGCGATGCCTATACCTTGTTCGATCAAGTGGCCAGTTTTTCCGGTGGTCATATCACTGCGGCCAAGATCCGCGACAAGCTTGGCTTGGTGGGGTCAGAGCGCCTGGGCGGTCTGATGGAGCTGTGCGTGGCCGGCGACCGGGCTGGGGCCTTGGAGTTACTGAACGCCATCATCGCCAGCGGCGTATCCGTCGAGCAGTTCGTGACCGACGCGGTGGCCTACGTGCGCGGTCTATTGCTGATCAGCTGCGGTGTCGAGCGCGAGGCCTTGCTAGGCGCGCCGCGGACGGCCTTCCCCGCCGCTGTGACGGCCGCTATCGATGCGCCGCGCGTTGAGCGTATGTTGGCCGGCTTGTTTGAGCTCTACCGTAACATGCGCTATAGCGTCAATCCGCGCTTTGAGCTGGAATTGGCCGTGGCCAGGCTTTGTTCCATTGGCGACTACGTGCCGCCGGCGCTGCTAGCCCGCACGGTGCGGGAACTTAAGGCGCTGGTGGTGAATGGCGCCGGTGCCGGGGTGGCCGACGCCGCCTTGCTGGCGCTGGCTCAAAAAAAAAATGACCCAGGGCTGAGTGGCCCGGCCCGGAATGCACCCGATAGCATTCCCGCCGGTGCTGGCGACAGCATGCCGGTGGACGGGAATCTGGATGTAGCCCCATTGGCCGCTAGAAAGGCTGTGGCTGCGTCTGATCCTGATGATGAGCTACTGGCTCCAGACGAGGCGACGCTGGCGGCTGGCGCTGCGCCGGCCGGGGCAGGTGTTGATGGCGACGGCGAGGACGCTGGCTGGCTGAAAGAAAAGCTAGTGGCGTTGTTGGCCAAGAAGCGTCTGGTGTTATCGTCCAGCCTGGAACGTTCGACAAGCTGGCGCGTCCTGGATGATCGCCTGCGCATAAACTGCGCCAACGCCTACGACGGCAATACCATTTTGGCTGAAAACAACCTGTTGGCCAGGAAGGCCACCGAGCTTTCGGGGCGGGCCTTACGCATTGATTTACAAGTGCCCGAAAGCGCCACTCCCGTTATCCAAGTACAGGCGGCGGATGACGACGGCGACGATGACGATGACAATTTTGACGCCGTGGAATCGGTACAGGATACTGGGGTCTTGCCGGATTCCGCCGCCATTGTGGAGCGGGTATTCCGCGGCAAGAGAATCGGCGAGGGTTGAGCGACGCTGGCCGGACTTAAGGAGAATAGCATGGATTTGAACAGCATAATGAAGATGCTCAAGGACCCGCAGGCTTTCGCCCGCCAGGCTGCCGAGATGCAGCAGAAGGTGGCCTCGGTTACCGCCAAGGGCAGCGCTGGCGGTGGCATGGTATGCGTGACCATCAACGGGGCGATGGAGATGCTGGCCGTCGAGATTGCGCCGGAGGTGGTGGACCCCCAGGATGTTGTCATCCTGCAAGACTTGGTTCGAGCGGCCTACAATGACGCTTCCTCGAAGATCAAGCAGGCGTTGCAGGGCGAAGTGGCCAAGAGCGCCGGCTTGGGCGGCATGAATCCCTTTGGTGATGGTAGCGGCCTTGGAACATGAAAGCGCTCGATGATCTGGTAAATTTGCTGGCGCGACTGCCTGGCGTCGGTAAAAAGAGCGCGTCGCGGATGGCGTTCTTCCTGCTCAAGGGCGATGGTCATTTCGCCGGCTTGCTGGCCAGTTCCATCGCGGGAATCAAGGATGCCGTCCGCTTCTGCGAGCGCTGCGGCAGCTATGCCGAAGGGTCGGTCTGTATAGTCTGCTCTTCGCCGTCGCGGGATCGGCAGCAACTGTGCGTAGTGGAACAGCCGCAGGACGTGCTGACCATCGAGGCCTCGCGGGAATACCAGGGCTTGTACCATGTCCTCGGCGGTCTGATTTCGCCCCTGGATGGGATTGGCCCGGAGGCCTTGCGTCTGGACCGGCTGCATGCCCGGGTGCTGGAGCTGGGGGTGCGCGAGGTGGTGCTAGCCACTAATCCGACGGTGGAAGGCGACACCACCGCTCTCTATATCAAGAAGGTGCTTGAGGATACCGGCGTTGGCGTCAGTCGGCTGGCCACCGGCATGCCGGTGGGCGGCGACCTAGAGTACGCCGACAAGCTGACCCTGGCCCGTTCCTTCCGCGGCCGCACCGCTCTATAATAGACGGCCAATCTCGTCAATTGTTGATCTTGCCATAGCACTTTTCGATGATGCGGTCGAGATTCTCCAATCGGTAGCCGATTTCGTCCAATTTGTGGCGTGCCGGCGATCCGGTCCAGTCCATGTAACTGTTGTTATAATTTTTTTCCATGAATTCGTAGGTGACGTTCTCCGCCTCGTTGATGCTTTCGTCGAATAGGCCGCCGGCCCTGGTTCGGCGTTTAAGCAGTTCATCGCGTATGACGACGCGCAGCCTGGCTAGGAACAGGTCGCGGTAGACGTCATAGCCGCGGCCGGACAAGCGTTTGACATAATCGGAGATTGAGCCGCCGGCGACGGGGGCCGGCAGCGAAGCGGAGACCAGGCTTTTTCGGGCGGCCAGCCGGTTCACGGTGCCACCACGCCGTTGGCGGACGGGTTTGAGGACGGTGCCCGCCGGCGCCTGGCTTGTTGTTTTCGCCAGGCTGGCGCGCCGGCCGGGAGGGGTCTCGGACGGTTGGACCGATGCGACGCGGCGAGCGCGCTGGCCAGATTTTGCCGGAGCGCTGGGTTGTACTGTGATGGTGGAGCTTGGCGGGTCGAAGTTGGCCTGTTTGGCCGAGGCGTTTGGCGCTGGCTGGCTGGCCGCCAGCTTGGCGGCCGTTTGGCCGCAGACCGGCGTGGCGGCAGGCGCGGCGCCGTTTGATGGCTGGCTCGGCGCTTGATCCGCGAGGGGCGCTGGCGGCGCGGGTTTCAGGCTGGCGTACAGATTGGCTTTCAGCCGCTTCCAGGTGTTCTGCATATAAATGTCGCCCTGCACGGTGTAAGAATACTCCGTGTTGACGCAGTTGGTCACCATGGTCAGGATTTCATCGTCGCTGTATTTGCGCAGCCGGCAGATTTTGATGGTGCGGAAGATGTCATAGTGCCTGGTTTCGTACTTGCGCGCGTACAGCCAGATGATGCGCTCGAAGGCCGGGTCGCCTATCCTGAGCCAGTACTTGTAGCAGTAGGCTAGGGCAATGTCTTCGTTCCGCTCCAGGTGGGCGGGAATCTCGATGCGTCGCACGTCGCTTTCGTCAAAATTGATACGTGACAGATCAAAGAAGTTTTTTTTGCTCTGATCTTCTTCCTGCTGGCGGGCCTGGTCAGCCGTGGCCTGGCTCATAGCCAAGAAGTCGGTTGACTGCGTCGCTGCGGCGCTGGTCTGGCTGTAGAACTCGTCGAGCAGGTAACAGAGGCGACTCATCTCGGCTTTGCGGTAGCCAAGGATGGCGGCATAATCGTGGTAGGTATGGGCAAAGTCGCGCGCCTTGTCCTGGTCGTCTGGCAGAAGGCGGGAGGTGTTCTCAATGGCTTTGAGTACGGCGTAGGTGTCGCGCATGTTTACCGTGGCGATTCTGGCGACCAGGGCGTCGATGTTTTTCCGGAGTTGGCTGATCAGTTCGTCGGCCCGTTCGTAGAGTAGCCCTTTGAGGTAGGCGGCGAATTGCGGCGAGTGCTGACGGTAGAGGCGGAGCAGAATAATGCGCTTGGCCTGGTCCGGATAGCGCGGCACCAAGCGGAATTGATAGACCGACAAGGCGTCGACAGTCCGGTTGGCGCCACGTAATTCGAAATAGCGTTCGATATCGGGATCGCCACCATAGCGGAGGTTCGGGAAAACCCGCTCCAGAATGACGTCGCGCGGATCGTCAGTAGTATCAAGCATTGCCGGTTATTATATTGGCGGCGCGGCGCAGAGGCAAGGGTCGTGGCGCGAAGTCTACAGCGCAGTGGCCGTGGACGGGTAGGTAGCGTCGCGCACCAGCCGTGTCAGGCAGCCGGACGCTTGGTCGCCAGGCTTAAAAAAAGGCCCCCGCGAACGGGAGCCTTTTTCGTCCACCCTGGAACTGTTACTGGAGGAGCTGCAGAACCTGTTGGGTTTTCTGATTGGCTTGGGCGAGCATCGCGTTGCCGGCCTGGGCGAGGATCCGGTTCTTGGTGAACTCGACCATCTCGCTGGCCATGTCGGTGTCGCGGATGCGACTCTCGGCAGCCTGCAGGTTCTCGGCGCCGATGTCGATGCCACGGATGGCATACTCGAGCCGATTCTGGTAGGCACCGAGGTCGGCGCGCTGCTTGTTGATGGTCTTGAGCGCCTGGTCAAGCGTACCGATGGCTCGGTTGGCACTGTCCGGGGCGGACAAAGACAGGATGGTGTTGTCGGCGGCGTTTCGAACACCGAGGCCGCCGGCAGTCATGGTACCGATGTACACCTGTTCGCGCTGGTCCATGTTGGCACCAATGTGCAGCCACATGGAGGCGGTTACGACGTTTTCACCGGTTTCGCGGGCAAACCGTCCGGTCAGGAGGTTGAGGCCGTTGAACTGGGCATGACTGGCGATGCGGTCGATTTCGTCGACCAGCTGGGAAACTTCCACCTGGATCTGCATGCGGTCTTCAGCAGTATAGATACCGTTGGAAGCCTGCACGGCCAGCTCCCGAACCCGCTGGATGATATCCTGCGAGGACTGGAGGAACCCTTCCGCCGTCTGGATGAACGAAATGCCATCCAACGCATTTTTCGAAGCCCGCTGCAAGCCGCGGATCTGTGAGCGCATTTTTTCCGATACCGCAAGACCAGAAGCATCGTCGCCAGCGCGGTTGATCCGCATGCCCGAAGACAATTTCTCCATGTTCCTGTCGCTGAAGCCGTTCGTTACGCCAAGCGAACGATTTGCGTACATCGCGCTAAGGTTGTGATTGATAATCATACCTGTCTCCTTTCCGTGAAGTCAGTGGCTGTACCCGAGGCCGTTGCCCCGATGGCCACCCGGCATCCTTGCCGATTGCGTGCTGTGTAGTACGGTATGCTCCTCCAGGTTTCCCTGTGAACCTTGAACCGTGAGACCAGCCTGTTGGCTGCTGCCGACTCGCGCGCGCCAGCGACAGCAGTTGTTGACTGCCCTCCCTCTAGTTATCGGCGTCGCTGGCGGCGACTTTAGGGCGGGGAGCTGGATTTTTTGGCTATCCGGGATTGGTTCAGGCTGTTGGAAATATGGCAGCGCAGGCTTGCTTTTTTTGGGGCCAAGTAGCAAAATTCTGGACAAGGTCGGTGGGAGGCTTGCATGGCGTATATCGATTTTCATACCCACTTGCACCAGTACGCCGACCCCGACGGCTGCCTGGCCGCCATGGAGCGGGCGGACATCATGGCCGTGGCCTGCTCGGTCGACGTGCCGTCCTACTTGGCTACCCTGGCCTTGGCCGAGCGCAGTCGGCGCATAATTCCGACCTTCGGCATCCATCCTTCGCGGGCCACCGAATACGCGCCCCGGCTGGAAGGGCTGTTGCCCTTGCTGGAAGCCGGCAGCCTGATCGGCGAGATCGGGTTGGATCAACGGTGGTGGCGTCAGGTGCCCAAGCGCGATCAGGAGGCGGTTTTTAGCTGGTTTCTGGCGCATTGCGCCGCCCGGGACAAGTATTGCGTTATCCATACCAAGGGGGCGGAGCGGCGCGTGCTCGAGATGCTCGATTATTATAAAGTGACTAAGGCGGTGATCCACTGGTATCACGGACCTAATTCCGTCTACCGCCGACTGCTCGACCGCGGCTACTATCAGACTTTCGGCTGCGAGTTGCGTTACTCCTGGACGGTGCGCCGTCAGCTACGCCAGACGCCGCCGGAGCTGATCCTGGCCGAGACCGACAACCCGACGGCTGAAAAGTGGCTGGGCGGCAGGCTGGACGGGCCGGAGTTGATCGGCCGGGTGGTGCTGGACATCGCCCGGACGCTAGGTTTGCGGCCGGAGCTGGCTAGGCTGCTGATCTTCGGCAACGCCATAAGGTTGCTGGGTGGGGGCATGCCGGCGCTGGATGTTACAAAAACATCTGGCGCTTGAGCCGGCAACTGGTGGTGGCCTTTAGGATAGGCCGATAATCCGCCCGGTTTCGACGTCGATATCCATGCCGTGGTAGCCGGGCTTGCTGGATAGGCCGGGCATGGTGGTAACCTCGCCGGACAACGGATAGATGAAGCCGGCGCCGGCCGCCAGCCGCACGTCGTTGATCGGGAAGACAAAGCCCTTGGGCGCTCCCTTGAAGGCCGGGTCGTGCGACAGCGAGTACTGCGTCTTGGCCATGCAGATCGGCAGGCTGTCGTAACCTAGCTCGCTGAAACGGTCGATGGCCTTTTCGGCCTCCGGCGAATAGCTGACGCGGTCGGCGCCATATATGCCGGTGGCGACGCGCTCGATTTTTTGCTTGATGGAAAGGTCCAGCGGGTAGTATGGCTTGACCGCGCTCGGTTGGTCGGCGGCCTTGATGACGGCCTTAGCCAAGTCGGCTGCGCCGGCGCCGCCCTCGGCCCAGTTCTTGGTGACTGTAGCGTCGAAGGCGCCAGCTTTGATGGCTGCGTCGCGGATCAGGTCCCACTCGGCGGCGGTATCGGTCGGGAAGGCATTGATGGCCACTACGGCCGGCACGCCGAATTGCTTGACGATGTTCAGGTGGGCCAGCAGGTTGGGCAGGCCCTTCCGCACCAACTCCAGGTTCTCCTGCTTGTACTCGGCGGCCAGCGACTTGCCGGGGACCACCTTGGGGCCGCCGCCGTGCATTTTAAGGGCTCGTACTGTGGCTACGACCACGACAGCGTCGGGGAAGATGCCGGAAGTGCGGCACTTGATGTCGACGAATTTTTCGAAGCCCATGTCGGCGCCGAAGCCGCTCTCGGTAACCACATAGTCGCCGATCTTGGTGGCGATGATATCGGCGATGACCGAGGAGTTGCCGTGGGCGATGTTGGCGAAGGGGCCGGCGTGCACGAAGGCCAGCTGTTCTTCCAGGGTTTGCAGGATGTTGGGTTTGATGGCGTCTTTAAGCAGGATAGTCATGGCGCCGGCCACGCCGAGCAGCTCGGTGGTGATGGCTTTGCCTTGCTTGTCGATGGCGATGACGATGCGGCCGATGCGTTCGCGCAGGTCGCGCAGGTCTTTGGCCAGGGCCAGGATGGCCATAACTTCGCTGGCTACGGCGATGTCGAAGCCGGTTTCGCGCAGCGGTCCGTTATCCAGGCCGCCGATGCCGGTCAGGATGCTGCGCATCGGCCGGTCGTTCATGTCCACTACTCGGCGCCACAGTACCTGATGGGGATTGATGTTCAGTTTTTCGAGGCTTTGTTTGCGGAAGAATTCTTCCCCCCAGCGCTCTTCATGGTACATGCGGGCATCCAGGGCGGCGGCGCAGAGATTGTGGGCCGAGGCGACGGCGTGGATGTCGCCGGTTAAGTGCAGGTTGAAGTCTTCCATCGGCACGATCTGGCTGTAGCCGCCACCGGCGGCGCCGCCCTTGATGCCGAAGGTCGGTCCCATGCTCGGTTGGCGGATGGCCGCGATGGCTTGCTTGCCGAGGAAGCCGAGCCCCTGGGTCAGGCCGACGGTGGTGGTGGTCTTGCCTTCGCCCAGCGGGGTGGGCGTAATGGCCGTAACGTCGATGTATTTGGCCCGCTTTGGCAAGCTGGCGCTTTGCTGAAGGTATTCCAGGCGAACCTTGGCCTTGTACTTGCCAAAGTGGTCGATGCACTCGTTGCAGATACCGTAGCGGCCGGCTATTTCGACGATTGGCTGGATGCTAGTTTCCTGGGCTATCTCGATGTCGCTGGGGACCGGATTCTTTTTCTGCAGGGCCATGGAACCTCCCGGAACGTGGAATCGGCTGGGTGCATCGTCGCGCCCGGCTGTTTGCCGGGCACTGGGCGATTCTGGTCGCAACCGTAGCCTCCACTGTAATGGATACGGAATGACCAGTCAAATTCAGCGTTGACCAATCGGCCGCGTCCGTATACCATGCCGGTATGTATAAGTATAAGATCGACGGCGGGCATCCTCTCAAGGGAACCGTCCGCATCAGCGGCAACAAGAATGCGGCCTTGCCTTGCATCGCAGCCGCCATGATGGCCACGGAGGCTGTCATCCTGCACAATATTCCCGAGATCGAGGACGTTAATGTCATGCTTGACGTTTGCCGGTCGCTGGGCGCGACGGTCGAGAAGCTGGCCAACAATACCTGGCGCATCGACGCCGGCCAGGCCTCGGGAACCGAGCTGCCATCGGCGCTAGCTGCCAAGGTGCGGGCTTCCATCCTGTTCGCCGGCCCGATTCTGGCCCGTTTCGGCCGGGTGCAGCTGCCGCCACCGGGTGGCGACGTCATCGGCCGCCGCCGTCTGGATACCCATCTGCTGGCCCTTGAGGAACTCGGCGCGCGTATCGAAATCGACGGCACGTTCCAGTTTGTCGCCAACAAGCTCAAAGGCGCCGATATTTTCCTGGACGAGGCTTCGGTGACGGCCACCGAGAATGCGGTCATGGCCGCCGCCTTGGCCGAGGGCACTAGCTTCATCCGCAATGCCGCCAGCGAACCGCATGTTCAGGACCTCTGCCGCTTGCTGATCGCCATGGGCGCGCGTATCAGCGGCATCGGCTCCAATATTTTGCAGATCGATGGCGTCGCCAGCCTGCATGGGGCTGATTTTACCATCGGGCCCGATTTTATGGAGGTCGGCTCCTTTATAGGGTTGGCGGCCGTCAGCCGCGGCGATCTGACCATCGCCGGGGTCAATCACGACGACTTGCGCATGATCAAGATCGGTTTTGCCAAGTTGGGCATCACCTGGAGCAAGGAAGGCGACAGCCTGCACGTCCACCCCGGCCAGGGGTTGCGCGTCCAGACCGACCTGGGCGGCATGATCCCAAAGATCGACGACGCGCCCTGGCCAGGCTTCCCGCCCGACTTGACGTCGATCATGACGGTGGTGGCCACTCAGGTCGAGGGCACGGTGCTGGTTTTCGAAAAGATGTTCGAGTCGCGCATGTTTTTCGTAGACAAGCTGATTGGCATGGGTGCCCGGATTGTGCTCTGTGATCCGCACCGCGCAGTGGTATCCGGCCCGACTCGGCTGCGCGGTTCGGAGTTGGTATCGCCCGACGTCCGGGCCGGCATGGCGATGGTCATTGCTGCGCTCTGCGCTGAGGGCTGCAGCACCATTAAGAATGTCTACCAGATTGAGCGAGGATACGAGCGTTTGACCGAGCGCCTGCAGGCCTTGGGGGCTAAAATCGAACGACTGCCGGAATAAGTGCTAGCCGCCGCCGGTCGCTAGACCGGGCTGGCGGCCGCGATTTTTACGGCCAACAGCAGGCAGAGGACGGTTACTCCCGCCAGCATTCCCAGCCAGGCGGCCAGGAAGCTAGCCAAACCGGTTTGGCTGGCCAGCAAGTTGAGCAGTATCAGGCTGCCGTCACTGAAAATCTTGATAGGCAGACTGGCCAGTAACACTAGTAGCGGCGAGCCGATGACGATGGAAACTGGCCCAGGGCTGTTAGGTCCGCGAAACCGCATGCCCAGGGCAATGCCAAGCAACACTAGTATTATCATCGTAAAGGGATAAGACAGGCGCAACCCCAATTCGCGCTGCAGCGTAGTTCGATCGCGCCCTAGCCGGGCGGCCTCGTCCAGCGAGAACAAGAGGTGATGCAGGGGAATATCGCCTGGCTGGCCGGAAAATTGCATTACCAGGCGGACGTCTTCTTCGTTGAAGGGCAGGTTGGCCAGAACGGCCAACCCGGTGGCCGCGTCGCTTTGCCAGAGCGGCTCCAGGGTTTCTGCCGGCCGCTCGCGCTGCACCGCGCGAGGGATAAGACTGTTGCCAGTCAGGCGGGCCAGCGGACTGCCCATCAGAATGGCGTCGGCTCCGTCTTGTCGGTAGGTGACATTCTTGAAGAAAATACCGTCCGGGCCGGCTAGCGCCAATTCCGCCTGCAGCCGGAGCTGCCTATCGTCGAGCGTGAGATTGAAATCCAGCGGCAGGGATCGGTAGCGCTTGAGGGCAGCTTCGTATTCGTCGACGAAAAAGTAAGTCTGAGCCAAGCCAGTCTGGCTGCGCGCTAAGTAAGTGCGGAGGTCCGGATCGTCGGGGCGCTCGCTGGCCAGGATGCTGAACAGGCGGAAGGCCAGCAGATATTCTTCTTCGACCAAGAGCCGGTAACCTTCAACCTTGCGGGCGTAATAAGCTCGGCCGGATTGCAGCTCCGCCGGTGGAATCGCATTCTGCAGCCTTTCCCAGGTCAGATTCTCGAGCACCCGTACTTCCACCCGATTCGGATAGAGTGCTCGGGCGCGTCGGGCCAGGAAATAAGCGTCGAAATAACGACCTTCCTCCAAAGCCAGCCGAGCCTGGAGGTAAAAATCGTTGCCGGCTTGCCAGTCAGAGGTATTTTCAGCGATGGCGCTGGCCATTCCCGTCTCTGCTTCCGCCTCTACCACTTGCCGTGTAGCGCGAACCACCGCCATTTGGTAGCGTTCGGTGGCTTCCTGACAGGCCGGGGCGTTGATGGCGATGGCGCGGCAGACCTGCAAGTAGCGGCCGGCGTCCTCCAGCCGGTTCTCGTGGAGAGCCAGGTTCAGTTCGCGCAGGGCGGTGTTGAATTGCAGACTAGTCTGGCGGTAACGGTCGAGCTTAGCTTCAACCGGTGGCACTAGGAACAGATAGAACAGAGAAAACACGCCGGCCAGTATCAGGGCTGGAATCATGGTCCCCTTGGCGGCGCTGGCAAAACTGATGCCCCGAGTGGTGAACTCGCCCGAGGTACAGGCGGAGACCAACAGGATGGGTGGTGCCCAGGTGGCCAGCATGACCAAGCCGTGGCCGATGGCCCAGAACAACCCAAGGTGGGGTAGAATTTCCTGGCGCTGGCCATTGATGATGGCTAGAACCAAGCCGATACCGAAGCCAACCAAGGCTAACAGTACGGTGAGCGGCAACAGTCGTGATTTGTTGGCAGAATCGGCCCTAGGCATGGGTTTCCTTTTTGACGCCCAGCGGTTTATAGGCGAAGAGTAGGTCGAACAGGTAGAGCGCCACTACCGTCATCAGGCTCAGGATAGCGGCACTGTGGTGGGCCGGCAGCGTGAAGCCGATATACTTGAAGAGTTGATTGCTGCTCGGGGAGAGGTAGACCGAGAACAGGTAGAAGAGACCGATGCAGCCAGCCGGCCCGAGTAAAGCGCCGAACAAGGGGCGCTGCCGGGTAAAACGGGTCAAGGGCCACAGCGCCGCCGTCAGCCAGGCCGCCGGCGCGACCAGCAGTGGCATGAGCAGCCAGCTCTCGCCGCCTGCTGCGTCCAGCCAGACAAGCAGGCTACGGTAGCCGCTTAAAAAGCGGACCAGCGGGGTTCTATCCAGGAACGGGGTAGCTAGAAATAGTTCGGGCCACACTAGGCGTCGCAACAACAGTGGCAGACAGAAAATAATTAAATTAAGGCTACCCAACGTCAAATAGCCAGCCAGTCGGGATCGGAATAGCCGCGTAATATGGTAGAAACTGAGAAAACAGGTCAGTATGGTGGCCGCTGGCAATGCGATCAGCGGTGTTTGCCTGACCAATTGGCCGAATTGGGCTTCCCAGTCGACTACGGACAGGGTTTTCAAGGAAGGGATACATTGCAGTATCGTCAACCCGACCAGTAGTCCATCGGTGGCTATCAGGACGATAAGGTAGCGAAGAATAACCCGACCCAGCTTTTCCATTATTTCAACTGTAGCATGCGGCCGGGCACTTGACAAGCTAAAAGTCGGTGTTTTCATTTTGTGCACAAGTTATCCACAATAGCTGATTTCAGAGAATGGAGAAAATAGGAACGATAAACACAGAAAATAGGTGACCGGCAGTATTGTCGCAAGAGCTCTGTAATCGTAATTATATATATAATAAGAGAATCTTCTTCCCCCCTCTTTCTGGTAGTTTTTAAAGTAGGAGACAAGGGTTAGCCTGGTGCTTAGTACTAGGTTTTCAAGAGATAATCAACAACTTTTCCACAGCTTGTTAGTCGATGGAACTAGTCAGGCAATAGACACCTCGCCGGGAGCGCAACCAGCCAGGCGACAGGTTGCGGCTGATGGCTTGTAGGTAACGTCGGAGTCGCGATATTCGCATATCAATTGCCCGGCCACCCTCTGGAAGGCGCAACAGGCTGGCCAGATGCTGGCGTGAGATACCGGAACGGCGATTGGCTAGCAAGAGGCGCAGCAGGTATGCCTCGTCCGGTCCGAGTATCTTCTCGCCCCCCGGACCGCGCACCTGGAGACCATGGAAGCTGATTTCTTGGCCGGCAAGCGCGAAACAGGCACAGCGGCCGGCTCGGGCCAGTAGTTCATCATCGCTCCACGGCTCGACCAGATAGTCGGCGCAACCGCAGGCCAAGGCTTCGGCCATGGCGTTGGACGGGCCGCTGACAAGGATAGGGCACGTGGCTGGGGGCACTGGAGTGTCGGCCATGCGGACAAAGTATTGCCGATACGGCACTAGCTGGATGTCGACGTCTGAATTAAGCTGGTCACCGGCGTCCACGGTGCAAAAAAAGAGGAAGGGTGCCTGCAGGCAGCCTTCCCCTCCGGTAGCGTTACGATAATCGGCCGCGGACCCTGCGAAGAGGATGCGCATGCCAGTCATCAGCTGGGGGTCGCGGTTCCGCTGGAATCGGTCACCATTTTACGCTTCAGTTCCTCGAGCATGGCATCGGCGCCGGCGCCGGAGGATTCCAGCTTGGCGAATTCATTTTCCAGGGTGGCAGTGGTATTGAGATTGGCCAGTTCGGCGTGAGCCTCGGCCCGGGCCTCAATCTCGTCGACCTTTTTGGCCATGCGGTCGAAGGTATCGAAGGCACTGGCGTTGCTGGCCATACCAGTAAGGGTTTTCTGGATTTTCTCCTGAGCCTCGGCGCGTTTGGCACGAGCGATGAGGATATTCTTCTTGCGGCTGGCTTCGTCGATTTTGTTCTGAAGCGTACGCAAGGTTTCCTTAAGCTTCTCGACTGCGGCCTTCTGGGACTCCCACTGCGGGCGCAACTGATTGTAGTAGGTGTCTAATTCCTGCTTGCGGGTCAGGGCTTCCTTGGCCAGGTCATCGCGGTTGGCTTTGACGGCCATGACAGCCTTGCGCTCCCATTCATCGGCCTGGCGCTTTTGTTCCAACAATTCGCGTTCGATCTTTTTTTCGTCGGCAATAGCCAGGGCGACGGCCTTTTTGGATTCAATCATCTGCTGGTTCATGTCGATGATCAGCTGGTTAAGCATCTTTTCCGGATCTTCAGCCTTGGAAATCATGTCGTTGATATTGGAAGTAACGACTCTCTTGAAACGGTCAAAAATACCCATGGAATACCTCCTCTGTGTTAGTTCCGGAATTTACCAAGCACACTGTAGTGTTCGCCCAGCGCCAAGCCGATGGAATCGATACTGGCCTCGAAGTCGCCCTTGTCCATGGATTCAAATTGCAGGGTGTCGATTAGGATGATTTCATCACCTTCGATCGCGTAAGCGCCATGGGCGACTCCGGCGGCATTTAAGGTCAATAGCGTCTTGAAGAGCACCGGGTCCACGATTTTGGGCATGTCCATAACCTTGGCACGGATGATGACTACCGGATCGTCGATGGTTACCACTACGCCCGGCAGGCCGCGGGTTTCATCGTTGATGAAGTAGGTTCCTTCGTTTAATTCCTGGTAGCTGAGATTGAGATCCATAAGATAACTTTCGACCTTGGTGAGCCCAGCCATTACGTTCCTCCATTCCAGTTGTGCTTCCCGCCGGACAAAGCGATTTGCACGGCGGCCATATGCTCAACGAAAAGCCAGCCAACACCGTTGACGTCGCTCTCCGCGAAGAATCCTGGCAATTTCCGGCATGCCGCGTTCCGGTAACGGCGGCATGATCTAAACCCGGCGTGGTTTTCAGCCCCACCCTCAGCACCACGGTAACCAAGCGGTCAGCCGTGAAGGAAACCCATTCTGGAAACAGCTATTCTGAAATGGCGACGGCAAGTGACAGATACCAGGCGGTTGCCTGGTATCAACCTAGGAATACCTGGCCGGAATTATCGATTGCCAGGATAGTTTTACACTCGGAACAACGGAAACGGCCTGGTTTGGCCGCCTTCAGCTTGCGGTTACAAATTGGGCAGGAAAAAATTTTAGGGAATATAGATTGGCTATTAACGGTTGTGCCTTGCTGGAAGAAAGCGGTCGCCTCGTCAAGATTGTCCTTGATGTTAAAAAATTGCGAAAAACCGAGGAGCTGGAAGACTTCGTATACTTTAGGCTGAATTTCCAGCAAGACGATATCGCCGCTCCGTGGTTTTACGGCTTTCAGGAAGGCTGTAAAGCTGCCGATGCCGGTGGATGAGACATAGCTGAGGCCACCGCAGCTGAAGATGAGTCGGGAGAAACTATTGTCGATAGCCTTGCCAACCCGTTTTTGGAAAAAATTAGAATTGTAGGTGTCGATATAACCGGTGAGGAAGAGAGCCAGGCAATTTTCTACATGGTCTATTTTTTGGAGCCGAATCTTTAGGCTATCGTCCTTTTCATCGTCAAATCCAGGAACGATATCGTTGTTTGTCATGATACTCCTCTTCCCGGCATTTCTGCAGGGCCAACACCACTATATACTAAATCCAATCCTAGTCAAACGTCAATGCTTTGTCAAATCTTCGGCAGAAAAGTCGACAAATTTCAGTCTATTATGCGAGCGAGGTTTTGTTGACGCCATGATGCCCGAAAACCGGGTTAGGCCATAACTATAAAACGCCCATACCGGTTTGTAAAGAATTATATGAGTATTTAAATGGAATACAAGCCTTCATCAGCATTTATTACCGCGCCATTGGCGGTATCCATTAGGCCATCCAACAGGGTAAGCGCCAGTCTGGCAATGCGGGGCGGCGGAATCAGGCGTTGGCGTGGCGACAAAGCGATCAGTCTTTGGCGCAGATCAGCTGGCAGGTATTCGGTGTCCACGAAGCCTGGGCAGATCAGGCAGGCTGAAACGCCATGGCTGGCATACTCTGCGGCGATGGATTTGACCACTACCGCCAGGCCGGTCTTGGCCGCGGCATAGGCCGCATTGTGTCGGTAACCGCGGATGGCGTCGGTCCGGGTGCCGCCGAAAAGCAGGATGCGGCCGAAGCCGCGCCCGGCCATGGCCGCTGCCGCAGCCGCCGCCAGGATGCCAGGCAAGGTTAAGTTACTGTACACTGTGCTCTGCCAATCCGCCGGGCTGGTCTGCGCCAAGCGCTTGTGCACAAAGCTGCCGCGACAGATGGCCAGGCAGTCGCAGGCTTCTACTTGCGGGAGCAGTAGTGGCAATAGGCTGGTATCATCCAAGTCCAGGCAGAGACTGGTCAGCGTCGCGCGACTGCCGTCTTGCTGGCGCAGTTGGTCGCATACCGCGTCGAGTTTGGCCTGATCGCGGCCGTGCACTATCAGGTGGCAATCCCGGCTGGCCACGGCGTTGGCCACCGCCCGACCGATGCCGCCCGAGCCGCCCAGGATAAGGAAGCGCAATGATTGTCCGGGAGCGCCTGTTTCTGGTATCATGCCGTCAGTATAACTTTTTTTGCTGGGTAAGGCAAAGATGGCACTGGATTGATGGACAGCGTGCTGATTGTTTTGTGTCGGGTGGAATCGGCCGGAAATGTCGGGGCGATTTGCCGGGCTATGGCCAGCATGGGCTGCCGGGAACTGCGGTTGGCGGCCTGTCCGGACCATGATCCAGTGCAGGTTCGTACCTGGTCTTTAGCGGCTTGGCCCCTGTATGAAAAAGCCGCGCGCTTTCCCAGTCTGGACGCCGCCTTGCAGGATGTGGCCTACGCGGCGGCCTTTTCGCGCCGGGGTGGGCAGCGCCGCAAGCAGGCACTTGATATTCGGCAATGGGCGGCTGCGCGGGTGGAACGTCCCGCCGGACCAATCGCCCTGGTTTTCGGCAACGAGCGCGATGGCTTGTCTAGCGCTGAATTGGGTAGCTGCGACGATGCGGTGTTCATTCCGACCGACCCGGCCATGCCGTCGCTGAATGTAGCCCAGGCCGTACAGCTGGCCTGTTGGGAGTTGCGGCGTCTGGCTGGGCCAGCCCTTGACGGGCGCGTGGCGGCGGAGCGGGCGGAATTGATCCCGGCTGTGGATGGCATGGTGGAGCGCTTGGCGCGGCTCGGCTTTTTCAAGATTAGCGGCCGCGAGAATACGGCGATCTTCCTGCGCGAACTATGCGCCCGGGCTGGTTTGTCGACACGGGAGCTGCAGCGCTTGGCCGATCTGTTTGGCAAGTACGCGGCCCTGGCAGAAGGTCGGACGACTGAGCCAACGGGCGAAGCGCTCGATTGTTTTTCGGCCAAATGACTTGACCGCTGTCAGCTCTGGTAGTAGTCTTTGCAGTGCAATCTGCCAGTGTCGTCGCTGCATTGCCGGCGATCGGCCTGTTGGGAAACGGTGAGTATGTGGGGAGGCTTCATGAAGAAAATCTGCTGGCTGATTGTGTTTTGCCTGACTGTTGGGCTGTCTGCCCAGGCCTTGCGGGTCGGCGAAGCGGAGGTCGAAGTTCACCTCAACCTGCGCTACGATGTTATCGCCTTGGCTCGTTTAGCCGGGCAGGATGACGCCGCTACAATTCTGGCGGGGTTGGCGCAACAGGATTTCCTGCTGCGTGGTGCCCTTGGCGCCGTCGCCAGCGAGGCTGAGGATCCGTATCAACTGATTGTGACGCTGCAGTCCGCCGCTTGGCAGGATGACTTTGATTTGCAGCTTTTTGTTATTTACCTGTTGGTGGACGACCCAGCCTTCGATGAATATTTCCGAGGAATGGAAGGGCAACAGGTAATGGTTCTGGTACATGCGCCGGTGCTGATCACGGATGCCGCCGGCCAACTGGCATTGCTGGTGCGAGTACGTAGCCTGCTAGCGCTCTAGCGGGCTACAGCCGCTTTAGCAGGCTGCTGCTAGCGATCGCGTCTTTGATAGTCTAACCTAACAAAGTTCGCTGGTAACCGGTCCAGCGCTGCAATTGACTGATCTGGATGTCGTCAATCCCAATGATTTCCTTGTTTCTAGCCAGGACACAAGCTCTGGTTATGACGTTTTTTAACTCTCGGACATTGCATGGCCAGTGCCAGCTTTGCAGCTTTTCCAGCGCCAGGCTGGCCAGCGGTTTGATGACGCGTTTCAGGTTCATGAAATGAGTGGTCAGTTCCGGTATGTCTTCAGGATGAGCGCGCAAGGGTGGCAATTCCAGAACGAGGGTGTCCAGACGGCTCAGTAGATCGGGCCGGAAGAGTCTTTCATCCTGCAGGTGCCGGGCATTGGTGGCTGAAACCAGCCTGATGTCAAACTCGATTTGGCGGTGGGAACCCAAGCGGCTGCAACGGCGCGTCTCGACAGTCCGCAGCAACTTGGCTTGGACACACAGCGGCAGCTCAGCCAATTCATCCAGGAACACCGTACCGGAGTCGGCTTCTTCGAAGATGCCTTTGCGCTGGAAGGCGTCGGTATAGGCGCCTTTCTCGGCGCCAAACAGGATGCTTTCTGCCAAGGTCTCCGGTAGCGAGGCGCAATCGACCGGGACAAAAGGCGAGTGCTGGCGCGGCGACAAGCGGTGGATGGCCTTGGCCGCCAGTTCCTTGCCGGTGCCGGTATCGCCGACGATCAGGACACTGGCATCGTCCTGGGCATAGAGCGCGATGGTTTCCCGAACTTGGCGCATAGCCTGGCTGCTGCCGTGCAGGGTGCTCTCTGTGGCCTGGTGGCTGATGACGACCGTTGAACTGGCTGGCGGTGCCGCGTAGCTCGGGGTATCCTCACCTACGGCTTGGCTGCTGAGCTGCAACAGGCTGCTTAATAAACCAGCTGGCTGTACTGGCGTGCTCAGGTAATGGGAGGCGCCGCTTTTTACGGCGGCGATCACCAGCTCGGTTGCCTCGGCTGGACCGGTACATACCAGATTGGCGCGGCGCAGTCTAGCGCAGAGCAAACCAACTTGTTGGCGGCACTCGGCGGGAGAACAGGAGCTGATATCAAGCAATACAAAACTGAAAGCCTCTTCTGCCAGCCGTTGACAGGCCTCGTCCACCTTGGTGGTGCACTCCGTCTGGTAACGATCCGACAAGATCAGACTGTAGTAGTGATGATCTTCTGGTTGTTGATTTACGACCAATACTCGCTTCACGTGCCCATAGTACGAGTCATTGAGAGAGACACGTAACAAATATGAAATTAATTTCATTGATATATCAGAACTTGGATTATTGACAGGGTTGTTCTAAGATCAGCCGACGTGGAATTGGGCTTGCGCGGTGCGGAACTTTGCATTATCTTTAAAGTCAAATATAAGCTGAATAGTGCGAATTGCTATCCAAAAAGTTGCCCAAGGATGAAACATGGCTGGAAACGAGATTGTGGTCGATGTTGCCAGGATCAAAAAGGCGGCACATAGTGCCATCCCCCTGACGATTACGACCTATACCCTGCCTCATGAAATTGAAGTTTATATGGAAGAAGTGCTCGATGTGTTCCTCAATGAGTTAGGGCAGGCCCGGCTTAAGGATTATTTGGTCTATTGCTTGCGTGAATTAGCCGTGAACGCTAAAAAGGCCAACACCAAGCGGGTGTATTTTGAAACCCGTGGCTTGAACCTCAATGATCCAGAAGAATATGAAGAGGGCATGAAGCAGTTCAAAGCCGATACTCTGGATAATATTTCCTACTATCTGCAGAAGCAGAAAGAAAAACAATATTATATCAAACTGATTTTTCAGGCCCGTGGTTCCAATGTGGTACTCGAGGTGCGTAATAATGTCGAGATTACCCGCACCGAATACATCCGCATCCAGGACAAGTTGGCCCGCTCGCGTAAATTCAACTCGCTTGAGGAGGCTATGGCTCAGGTTCTCGATTCGACGGAGGGCGCTGGGCTTGGCTTGGTCATCCTGGTGCTCATGTTGCGCAAGATGGGCCTGGAGGAGGAGTGTTTCGACATCCGGGTCGAAAACGGCGAGACCGTGGCACGCATCACGGTACCGGTCAACGCCACCAAGATCGAGAACCTTTCCGCCCTGACCGACGAGATAGTCAACCGCATCAGTCGCTTGCCGCAGTTCCCCGAGAACATCTTGGCCATCCAGCGCCTGATCGGCGACCCGAAATCGGAAATGGTCAGCATCGCCCGCCATATTTCCATGGACCCCGCCATGACGGCCGACTTGCTCAAGCTGGTCAACTCGGCGCAGTTCATGCTGCCCCGCCGGGTCGACAATATTGTCGACGCCGTCAAGCTGGTCGGCCTGCGCGGCATCAAGAACCTGCTATATTCATACGGCTCGCAGAAGATATTCGCGGCCGAGAACGCCGAGGATCAGAAGGCCCTATGGGATCATAGTTTTCGCTGTGCCTACTATGCCTACAATCTGGCCAAGAACTTCAAGCCCAACAATCGCCTGCTGGCCGACGATGCCTACGTTGGTGGCATGTTGCACGACATGGGCAAGATCGTATTCTCGGCGGTGCATCCGGAATTGCTGGACCATATCGATGCCTTTTGTCAGCACAAGGGTATCGACAAGCGCTTCTTCGAGGATCTGTCCGGCGGCCTGAACCACGCCGAGATCGGCGCACGCGTAGCCGAGAAGTGGAACTTCCCGGAGTCCCTGGTGGCTGGTATCCGCTATCATCACGAGCCGGGCTTGATGACCACCGATTATAAGGACGTGGTCTTTACGGTCTACCTGGCCAATGTCTTCTGTGAATTTGAACACCATGGCATTGCCTGGGACCAGATTGACGCGCAGGTCATCCAGGACTTCGGCTTCCTGAGTGAGAAGCAGTTCACCAAGACGCTCGAGCAATTCACCGAAGCCTTTAAGCAAGAACAGATCAAGCAGCACCGGAAGTAGCCCCCCAGGATTCGTGGCTACTTCGGCCGGGCTGGAGTCTGTCGGGCTAGCCAAACGAAGATAATTCCCAACAGCACCACTACGCCCAGCTGGTACCACAACCAGGTGGGCAAACCCCAGACTATGATCGGCGCTTGGCCGGCGTGCCACCAGTCGAGCGCTGCCACGAGCGTCAAGCCGCTGGATAGGCCGGCCACCAGGAGACGGCGGCGGCTGGGCAGGGCGGCATCAGGCAGGGTTGCCAGGGCAAGCTTGCTGGACTGGCGGGTCGCCAGGCGACTTGCGGCGACTTGATGCAGGCGCCAGGCCAGCCAGAAGCCACCGAGGATAGTTAGCTGGATGGCGGCATTGAAGATGGCGGCTGGAATGGACGGCTTGATGCCGAAGGCTTGAATCAGTACCAGGCCAGTGCCGACCAGTAGGGCAGTCGCGCAGCTCCAGGCCAGGACGGGCGACAGCGTGGCCGGCACGCCGGTGGCTGCCGCTGGCTGGGTGGCCGCGGCGGTACGGTAAAACCGCGGTAGGTAGATGGCGGCCAGGGCGATCGGCGCCAGCGAGGCGTAGCCGGGAAAGGCCGTGCCGGTCAGGAAGCCCAGGATACTGGCCGGCGGCTTGAGCGACACCAGCCAGGCCACCGCCGCCAGCGCCAGGCCAACCAGGCCGACTAGGTTAGCGCTGTGCCGCTTGCCGGGCAGGAAATCCTCGACTACGATCGAGGCGCAGGACAGTAGTTGGCTGTCCAGGGTGGACATCAGCGCGGCCAGGGCGGCCAGGGCAAAAACCGGTCCCCAGATCGGCCCGGCCACTTGGTTGGCCAACAAGCTGAAGATGCCGTCGGCCGCGCTGCCGGTCAGGCCGGGTATCAGGCGGGCGCCCAGGACGCCGATGGCGGTCATCGGCAGGAAAATCAGCAGGCTGACGAAGGGATAGGCGGCCATGCTGCTCAGCAAGGATCGGTCGCTGTTGGCGGCGTAGAAGCGCTGGATGAAGTGCGGGAACATCGGGTTGGCTAAGGACCACAGGACGCAGTAGCCGGCCAGAACCAGGGTGGTTTGCGAACCGTCCAGGCCGCTGCGGGCGTTGGGGCCGTTGACGGAAACATCCGCCGCCAGAGCCTGCCAGGCGCCGGTGCGCGCGGCTTGGATGGCGATGATCATGAAGGCGCTGATGCCCAGCCCCATTAGAACCAGGAATTGCAGGATGTCGGTACGGGCCACGCTGCGCATGCCGCCGCGGAACACATACAGGGCGATGATGCCGATGACCAGGCCGGCGCCGAGGGCGCGCGGGATGCCGCCGATGTTGGCCAGTAGGCCGCCAGCCGCGCCAGCCTGTACAGCCAGGTAGGGTAGGGTATACAGCAGCGACAAGGCCGAAAAAATCTTGCCGAGCAGCCGGCTGCCGGTGCGGTTTTCGACCAGGTGGGCCGGGGTGGTCCACTGTCCGGTTGCCGCCAGGCGGCGTAATGGCAGGCCGATGGTCAGGAACGACAGGGCCATGAGGCCGGTGCCGAAGCCCATGGCCGGAAAGAAGGCCCAGCCGACGCGGTAGGCCGTGCCGGAGACGCCAAAGATGGTGAAGGCCGACAGGTTGGAGGCGGCCAGCGTGGCTAGCAGGGTGAAGCCGCCCAGCTGGCGACCGGCCAAGATGAATTCACTCGGCGAACGATGCGCCGCCAGGCTGCCGGAGGGGCGGCGTAGGGCGAAGATGGCGTTGAGCGCGATGAAGGATAGGGCAGCGATAGCGGCAAGGGACATGAACGGCCTCCAGTGACGGACAACGGCACCGTTAGGCGGCTGGCCGGTGTCGGGATGTTGGCGGTTCTGGATGGCTCTGGGGAAGAGCTTGCAGCCGGCTGCGCAGGCCGGCGCATAACCTGCATGTGCGCGGCTCAGGTTCTACAACGAATGACGTCAGTCTGTAAAGTAGGCTGCCAGGAATTCCAGGAGCTGTTGCTGGATGCCATCGAAATAATCGTGTTCCAGCTGGCAGGCCGCCCGGCCTAGGTAGCGGTAGTGCCAACTTTCCCAGTTGTAGCCGGTGATGGCCGTGAGACCCCGCGGATAGGACAGCGAAAAGCCGAAGCGCCAGGCCTCGGCCACCAGCCATTGCCCGGCGGCGGTGCTGGCGAAGGCGTCGGTGATGCTGCCGAAGTCGATGGCGGTACCGAGCTGGTGCTGGGAGTGTCCGGGGCGGGCCGAAACTTGGTTGGCTCCGGCCAGGCCCATGGTATTGACGTGGCGGGTATAGACCTCACTCTGATACTCGTAAGAGCGGAAACTTGAAGATATTAGCAGGCTGATACCCTTGGCGCGGGCGGCTGCCACCATGGCCAACAAGTCTTCCATGGCCGCCTGGCGCAGCAGCATCGGGTTTCTGGCTAGATCGAATTGGTATTCCGCCAGGTTGACCAGGTCTGTCGGGATGTAGTCGGCCGGCAGGATGTGCTGCTTGTCGACCAGGCGCAACAGGCCATCGGCCGCCAGTGCTTGCTGCCGGGCTGCATCCAGCAGACGGAAGAAGGCCTCTGGCTGCTGGTCGATGCGGGCGCGGATAGCGGCGGCGGTGGTAAAGGACAGGGTATCCATCGCCAGCTTGATGCCGACGAGTCGGGGGTCGACCTGGATAGTCGGGATGGAAGTAGCGTTGGTGGACTGGCCGGACGCTTCCGAACAGGCCAGCAGGCTGAGGCCGAGCAGCAGGCTGATTGTCAGACTGGTCAATTTCATGACGGCATTGTAACTTGGGGGCCGGGCTGGGGCAAGGGCTTGGCGGCTAATATTGCCTAGCAAGTATTGCATTTATTGGACATATTAGAGATAATTGGAAATTTGCCATTGCAGGACCTGAAACGGTGCATTATACTTGCGACATGGAAGAGGAACCCGAGTTACCGCCCTTCAGCGAGTCATTTCTGCCAGCCAAGGGGGTGGGGTCTTCGACCGCTCTGGCCTTCTCGTCAACTAGTGAAGTGTTTTCGTTATCCGGTCTTGGCTGCGTCTTCAAAGCCATTTTAGCTCACAGTAACGATACTATCCTGGTGATTGATCAGATGGCCCAGATTCAATTCGCCGGTGGTTCGATGGCCGTACTCGGCTATGCCGCCGCCGACTTGATCGGCTGTAGCCTGTTCCAGCTTTTTCCGGACGAGACTAGCCTCGAAGAGCAGGCTGCCTTTCTGCAGCCTTGCCCGTTGGAACAGTCCCGGATCACGGAGTCCATGGCGTTGCGACGGGCTGATGGTTCGACGGTTTTGGTGGCTGCGGTAACCTCCAATTACCTGGTCGACAACCAACAGCAGGGCCTGCTGGTCAGCTTCCGTGATATTACCCGGCAAAAAGCCGCCGAGGCCAAGGCTATTTTCTTGGAGCACTACGACCCCTTAACCGGCCTTCAGAACCGCGGCGGCTTTACCAGCCAAGTGGCTCAGGCCATCACCGTGGCCAGTAACCGTTCGCGCTTGTTTTGCGTCATGGCCATCGGCCTGGACCGCTTCCGCCGCATCAACGACCTGTATGGCACCGAAACCGGCGACCTGGCGCTAGTGGCCGTAGCCCGTCAGCTACAGCAGGCCATGCGGGCCGACGACGTGGTCTCGCGCTTCCGCGGTGATAAATTTTTTTCGCTGTGTCTTGATATCCGCTCGCATGAGAATGTGAAGGCCATCATCGCCAAGGTACAGTCCAGCCTCGACTTCAGCCCGCCGGGCACCAAGGAGGATACCCGGCTCTCCGCCTCCATCGGTATAGCCTTCTACCCGAACGACGGTCTGGACGCGCCGGGCTTGATCCGCAGCGCCGAGACCGCCATGTACATGGCCAAGGAGTCCGGCCGCGATAGTTACCGGCTGTATGACGCCAATATGAACGAAGCCCTGCTGGATCGGCAGCGCGTCGAGGCCGAGCTCAACACCGCCATCCGTCAGGAGCAGTTTGAGCCTTACTTCCAGCCCAAGGTCGATCGCCAAGGCTACTTGCTGGGCGCCGAGGCCCTTATCCGCTGGCGGCTGCCGAGCGGGCAGATCCGGCCGCCTTCGTATTTTATCTCGCTGGCCGAGGCCAATGGCTTTATCGACCAGATTGGCGCCATCATGTTGCGCAAAACCTGCCAGGCGGTGGCCGGACTGCACAAACGCAAACTGATGAACGTGCCGGTCTCCATCAACCTGTCGCCGCGCCAATTTGCCCAGCCCTTGCTGGTCGATGACATCAGACAAGCCATGGCTGAGGCTGATTTGCCTCCGGAAATGATCGAGCTGGAGATAACCGAGAGCGGCATCATGGAGAATCAGACGGAGGGCATCAGCAAGCTCAACCAGCTTAAGGCCCTGGGCGTGTTGGTCTCGATCGACGATTTCGGTACTGGTTATAGTTCCTTCTCCAAGTTGAAGGATTATCCGGTGGACATCATCAAGATGGACAAGTCCTTCGTCGACCCCCTGCCGCATGACCGGCGGGCCACCATCATCGCCTCGGCCATCGTCGATCTGGCGCATACCCTCAGCTTCTCGGTGGTAGCCGAAGGCGTCGAGACGATGGAGCAGCTGCGTTTCCTGGATACCATTTTCTGCGATTCCTATCAGGGCTACCTGTTTTCCAAACCCTTATCCCTGATTGACTTCGAGGGATTGTTGATCCTGGGGCGTCCCTTGCCAGCCGTATCCTACCAATGAGGAATACCATGTTTGATTTTTTGAATCTTGGCAGTGCCTGGCTGCGGGTCTGGCAGGCACTGCCGCCCGCCTGGTGGCTCATGCCCGTGCGCTTGTTGGCCCAGCCCGGCTGCCTGATCGCCCTTGGCGCTCTGGTTTTCTGGTCGGGGCGGCCAGGTCTGGCCATGCGTCTGGCCTTGCTAGCTGGTGCCGGCGGCTGCTTGGTCGAGGCTATCCTGAACCGGCTGCTGGAGGAGCTCGGCTTGCCGCCTGACGCCGGGTTGCTGTACGGCCGCTTGGCGGCCACGTCCGCGGCCGGCTTGGTACTGGCGGCTGGCTTGGTGCAAACCCGGCCGGCCTGGGAAATTCCGTTGTCGGCCCAGCGCTGGACCAGGGTGGCGCGAGCCGGGTTAGCCGTGGCGCTGCCGGCATTGGTGACTCTGGCCAGCCTGCGCGACGGCGGTTCGAGCCTCACGGCCGCGGCCTTGGCCGCGCTGGCTGGCGGGGGACTGGCTGCCGTTTGGCTGCTGCCGGCCTGCCGATTGGAAAAATACCTGGCCAGGCTCGATTCGCGCCTGCGCATCGGCTTAGTCGCCGCCTTGGCCTTCCTGATGAATGCCGTCGTGCCGGAACTGACCGGTCTGGCCGGCCTGCTGTTTGGCGGCGTGCTGGGCAGCATCCTTCTGGCCGGCCGACTCGGAATGAACCTGGTGCCTGGGCTGGTCAGGCAGCGCTGGTTGTTCCCGCTGGCCGGCTTGACCGGCCTGGTGCTGGTTAGCTGGGCGGGTGATTGGCTGCTGCCGGTCGCGGGTCGCGAAGTGCTGCCTTTGGCGCGGTTCGTTCACGGCTTGCTGGCCGCGCTCTGGATCACGGTCGGCCATCCCATGCTGGGGCAACGTCTGGGGTGGCTGCGGCAGCCCGATCCGCCGGCTGAGGTGGCCGGCTAGGGCGCGTCCGCCCAGCTGAAGGCCGTATCGCTGATGGTGAACAAGCGGCGCATTCCAGTGGTGGCGGACAGGCGGTGGTTGGCGTCTACGAACAGCGCCTCGACTTCGTCCAGTTCCTCGGCCAGGGCCAAGCCGGCTTCCAGGCCGAGGGCGAATAGGCTGGTGGACAGGGCGTCGGCGTCAAGCGACGATTGGCTAAGCACCGTGACGGACAAGAGACCGTTCTGCACCGGATAGCCATCGGCTGTATTGAAAATATGGTGGTAATGCTGGCCGTCTGGCCCGATGAAGAAGCGTTCGTAGATGCCGCTAGTCACCATGGTGCCGCTGCCTTCCAGACTCAGGATGCCCAGGTAGGCGCTGCCCGGGTTGAAGGGATTCTTGACGCCGACCCGCCAGGGGCTGCCGTCTGCTTTGTTTCCCAGAACTACGATGTTGCCGCCCAGATCGATGATGGCCGCTTCAACGCCCTCGGCTTTCAGCACGGTAGCGACGGCGTCGGCCGCGTAGCCCTTGGCAATGGCGCCGAGATCCAGCGACATGCCGCCGCGCGTCAAGAAAATGCTATGGTTGACCGGATTGAGGGTTACCGCGGTCGAGTCGACCAGGTCCAGCGCGGCGGCGATTTCGTCCGGGGCCGGGATTCGTTCCGTGCCGCCCTGGATGTCCCAGAGGCGGGCTAGCGGGTCGATGGTCGGGTCGAAGCGGCCGCCGGTCAGGGTGGCGTAACGTAGGGCTTGCTCGACTACGAAGTATAGTTCCGGGTCGACCTCGACGGCTTCCCGCCCGGCCGCCCGGTTGACGGCCATCAGGCTGGAGCCGTCCTGGCGAGCGCTCATCATAGTTTCGATGGCCTGGATGCGCTCGAAGGCGCTGCGCAGGCTGTCGTTGTCGCCGCCGGCCAGCAGCGTGATACTGCAGACGGTATTCAAGGCGAAGTCGCTGCGCTTGAGGGGGTAAGTGGTCGGCTTGGCGCAGGCTGCCAACAGGGTCAGGCTGAGGGTGGCGGCGATGAGGCTGGCGACCGTACCGCGGCTGCCTGCCTGCCGCCGTTTGGTCGACCAGCGAAGGCTACTGTCAGAGGTAATGGCGGCGTTCCTTTCCGATGGTGGTTTCCCCGCCATGGCCAGGCAGGACGCGAGTGCTTTCCGGCAGGTTACAAAGCCGCTCGCGGATGCTGCGCAGCAGGCTGTCCTCGCTGGCATCGAAGCTGTCCGTGCGGCCGCGGCCGCCTTTGAATAAGGTGTCGCCGCTGATGAGGGTTCGGCCGTGCTCGATGAGGAAGCAGCAGCTGCCTGGACTGTGGCCCGGCGTGTGCAGCACCCGGACATCGGTTCCCGGCAGTAGCGAGTCGTGCTGGAGGAGCAAGTCCGGGGCGGGTATGACGGCCTGCAGGCGATCAAAGAAGGCGCTGGCCTGGATGCTGTCGAACAGCCGCTGGTTGGTGCGGACGGATTCGGCGCCGAAATAGGCGACATCGTCGGCATGGACGCAGATTTGGTGTTTGATGCCATGGTCGCGCAGGCTGGCCGTCAGTTCGGGCAGGCCGCCGGTATGGTCGAGGTGACCATGGGTGCAGACCAGCAGCACGCTGTCTTGATGGCCGCGCTTGATGGCGGTCAGAATCAGTGGTAGGATGCGGTTGGCCTCGGCGCCCGGGTCGAATACCAGCAGCGGGCCGTCCGTCTGGTCGACAATATAGGTATTGGCTCCGATGGGGCCGACGCTTAAGGATTGTATCATGGGGCGATTGTAGCAGCCGGCGCCCGGCCTGGCAAGCATGGAGGTTCGATGTTCCTGCGCAGTTGGCTGGCCTTGGCGGTGGCTCTGGTTTTTTACGTGCTGGTTCCCTTGCTGGGGGCCATTCTGGCGCGTACCCGTTGGCGGCAATTCCGGGAGCGCCTGTTCCAGGCGGCCGGTTTGCCCCGGCTGAGCGCCGGCCAGCTCTTTGGCTGGGCGGCGGCGGTCCCGCCCCCAGGCAGTCTGGTCGGCTTGTTCATCGCTTGCGGGGAGGTGGAAGCCATTGGTCCAGACAACCGCTTATGGCTGCGGATGGATGGCGCTACCTGCATCGTGAACCTGGACCGGCTGGCGGTCTATACGCTGGGTGGCGGCCGCGAAGCGCTCGATGCGTCGGTCGATCCGGAAATGGATGTCATCGAGCATCTGCATTGGAAATCAATCCCGACCATTACCCAGGGAGTCCGCTTGTTCGTGGCTGGACGCCTGATTGCCGGCGAGTCCGGTTTCTGCTTCGTCCACGCCGATGACTGCCCGTTGTTGGTGATTCTGCACGATGGTCTGGATGAGTACGTTCTGCCCCGCGCCTTGATTGCCGGCCGGCATCGCAACGAGTATTGGAATCCGTTGACCCAAGTATCGCTGGCGGTGGGTATCCTGGCCATGAGCGGCATCCTGGGCAGCGCCTTGGGTGGCCGTACCCTGGTTTTTTTCCAGGCGCTCAACCTGACCCTGGCCTTTGGGCCGATCCTGCCGTTCCTGCCGCCCGGCTTCCTGTTGTTTTTTGTCTACCGCCGCTGGTGGGCGCTGGCCAGGCGCTATCGGGCGGAACGCGATATTGCCACGTTGCGTCAGCCTGGCCAGACGCGGCGTTGGCAGCGCCAGGCCATACGGACGGTGCTGTTCAGCATGGCCGCCTTTGGATTGGCCGTACTGGTGAATGGCGTCGGCTTGTTCTTGCTCTTGCGCCTGGTGCTCTGAATCGGTTTTATCTGACCGGACAGCGGCGGTGCCGCCCGGTCAGGATTGATCAAGCCTGGTTAGTCATTACCGATGTCGGCGTCGCTGTCGTCATCGTACTTGTCGCGGCTGAGGGGGCTGTTGTCAGTGTCGTCCCCGTCGATGCCATCGTGACCGCTGGCGTCTAGATCGTCGTCGTCATCGAAGTCGTCAGTCAGGTCATCGCCGTCGACCGGGCCGGCGTCGGCAAAGCGCCGATCGGCGCGCTCCATCAGCGGCCGGTTGTCCTGGTCACTGTCCACGTCGTCGTCCAGGCCGTCGCTATAGACATGGCGGTCGATATCCTCGTTTTCCGGCTCGTCGCTCTCGGTTTGTCGGAGTCCGGTTCCGCGATCCTCGTCGCCCTGGGGCGCGAAGCGCTCTTCGCGCGGCGCGGCCGGATCGGCTTCATCCCGCTTGCGGGCCAGATTGACAGTCAATGGGCGGCCCTTGAAGGGGTGCCCGTTCAGCTTGGCGATGATGGAATCAGCCACTGCCGGGTCGACTGAAATGAAGCTGTAATTGTCCATGGTGCGGATATCGCCGATCTGTTCTTCAGCCAGTTGACAGTGCTCCAGAAGGATTTTCAGAGCGACACGGGCATAGAAACGCTGGCGGCGGCCGGCGCTAACGAACACCGATAGGCCTTCGCCCTGGTAGCGATTCTCGCGCAATGAGAGGGGGGCTTCCTCGCCGCTGCGTTCACGGCCGTTGCGCTCATTGCGCTCATTGCCATTGCGCTCCCGATTGCCGCGCTCTTCCTTGGACTGGTTGCCTTGCGGGAGGGCAGGTTTGTTGCGGCCCTGGTTGGCCTGGTTTCCCGTCTTGCCGGTGGGTTTATTATTGCCTGGCTGTTGCTGCTGCTGCTGCTGCCTGCCGGGCAGGGCATTGGCGCCGCGGCCGCTTGGCGCCGTTTGGGCCTGACTCTGGCTCTGACGGCCGGAAGTACCACGCTCCGGTGGCTGTTGTTGGGATTGGGCTGGCTGGCGCCCCTGGCGTGGCTGGTTGCGCTGGCGACCACTGTCGCCGCGGGTGGCGGCCATCAGCAACGAGGCGGCAACCCAGGATCGCATGCCGAAGGGCACTTTCTTGCGAAAAAGGCTGCGACAATCGCGTAAGCGGTCAATGTCGACGGTCGATTTCACGTCGATCATGGCGTCGTCAAGCAAGCGGCCGATGGCGGCAAGCTGGTCGGTCGTTAGTAGGTTTCTGTTAGACATCTTGTACTCCTCGAATATTGGCACGCCACTGGCAGACCTGCCTATGATGAATGCGGGGCTGCAAAGTATTTGCTGCGGTTTTCCGCCCCGATTCGCAGTACAGCCTGCAATGCTGTCTCATCCGGCAGCTTCCGCCGCTTGTAGTCGGCGGCGAAGCTGCCCATTGAAAAATGATTGAAAACGTATACGGCCGGATCGACTGGCATGCCGGCGCCGAAGGTTTCGCGCCAGGCGGAAAAAAGTCCCCGCGGTTTGAGTTCGGATAGACCCATCAGCCAGATCGGTGCCGCGGTCAGCGTGTGCAGTTGCCAGGCCAGGCTGGCCATAAAATGCTGACTCTCGGTAAATACGCGCCCGAGCGCAGGATACAGAACGATAAGCCTCCTCAATTGCTGTGTTTTCGGTGTATGCACCGGCGTCTTGTTTATTATAAGCACTTGGCTACGAAAATCAATATCCAGCCGCTGCCGGAAGAAGTTTTCGGCCATCCGTCCGGAGCTGCCGACCAGGTAGCGGTTCTGACTGGCCAATTGCTCGGTTTTACCCGGATTGTCGGCGATGAGTAGCCAGCGGATGTCGTGGCCGGCCGCCAGCCGATCCAGGTCGCGGTTGTACACAATCGGCGTCTCGATGGCGTAGTCCGGCTCCCCGCAGTCCTGCTGCAGTTGGCGCTGGGCGTCCGCCAGCCCGGGCAAGACGGCGTTCCAGTCGGCGATGCGCGCCTTGAACTGCTCGAAGAGGCGGTGGATGCGCTGGCAGGTGGCGGCGTTAAGGCTGGGCATGGCGACCAGTATAGTTGGCAGTGGGCATCGGGACAAGCCGCCAGGCGCGAGATCGCTCGCCTATTCCGAAGCAGACGGCCGGCTATTCCAAAACCCCGCCTTGTGATAGATTAGGCATGGTCCGCCCTTGGTGGCCGGCCTCGTTCCCGCCATATTTTTATTTTCATGGAGAGTTGTTCGGTATGAACCTTCCGCTACGCGTCCGTCTGCTGTGCCTCGCCGCTTGCCTCGTCATGGCCGTTCCCCTGCTTGCCCAACCCGTCTTGCTCGGGACCAACGACGGGCTCTATCAGCTCGACTCAGGCGACCGCCTCCGCCCGCTCTTGACCGGCGTCGACGTCCGAAAAATCTTGCGGGTGGGCGATGCCTGGTACTTTCTGACGCACCGTGGCGTGCTCTACAGCCGGGACCTGGTTACCTTCGAGGAACGTAACGCCGGCCTGCCCATCAAGACGATCAAGCTCTACGATGGTCGCGTCAAATCCTTCGCCACCGAGATCCAGGAACTGAAAGATCTCGAGGTGGACCCATACAATCCGCTTAACTTGATCACCGCTACTAAAGATTATGTTTTTGTCAGCCTTGACGGCGGCCTGTCCTGGCGCAACGAGGGGTCGCCGGTTAATTTTCCGAGCCTCAAGGCTGTGGCCATCAGTTCCCTGCCGCAGCTGCAGATATTTGTATCGCACACCATCCGCGGGCCGCAGGTCAAGAGCCTGACCCGCTCCGGTGCCGCCAGCGTGACTGGTGCCGCGTGGGTGGAGCTGCGCGGCGACCTGGCGCGCAGTTGCCCGACGCTCCGGGCCGATGAGCTGGCTGACATTCTCATCGAGCAAACAGCGGCCGGGCCGCGCATCTGGGCGGCCAACAGTTTCCTGCCCAATATCTACCGTTACGATTCGCAGCGGGCCCAGTTCGCCACTGCCTACCATGGCAGCGAAGATTTCGTAGCCTGGGATTCGCTATACCTGCGCGACGGCGCCCTGTTGTTCGTGGCCGACGGAGCGGTGATGCAAGCCGTGGTCGGTACGGACGGCGCGGCCAGCGCCGCTCCGCGGCGCGCCGAGGCCGAGACGGCCTTCGTGTCGCGCCTGGCCGACCTGGTCGCCGGCCAGTTGAAGTGCCTGTGGACTAGTTCCTTCAACGGTCAACCGCTGGTTTTGAATGAACTGTGGCTGGTCAAGTTCCGTGACCTTAAGCCGCACCGCGTCGCCGCCGAGGGCCGCAACGGCATCTACCTGCAGACCGGCTTCATGGTGCAGCCTAGTACCCGGCCCCAGTACACCAACCTGCTGACCGCCCGCAACCTCAACATGCTGACCATCGACATCAAGGACGACTACGGCCGGCTGCGCTACGTGCCGGCCGACCCGCTGGTCAGTTCCATTGGCCGGACGGTGAATCCGCTGGACCTGGAGGCCTTCACCGCCGACATGCACGCCCGCGGCCAGTATCTGGTGGCCCGCATCGTCGTATTCAAGGACGAGCACCTCTTCAACTACGGCGGCAACCGCTTTGCGGTCTGGGATTCATCGACCTCGGCCGCCTGGCGCGGCTACCGCAGCGTCCAGCGCCAAGTAGAGGTGCCGGCTCCAGCCACCGCGCCGCCCGGCCGCTCTGGCCGCTCTGGCGACCCCGACCCCGCGCCGGCTGCCGGCCTGCCCGCCCCACCGGCTACGCTCACCCAGACCGTCACCGAACGCGAGCTGTATGGCGAGCACTGGGTCGACCCCTACTGCGAAGAGGTCTGGGCCTACAATATCGCCATCGCCCGGGAGGTCATCGCCCGTGGCTTCGACGAGGTGCAGTTCGATTATATCCGCTTCCCGACCGACGGCGAGAACCTGGGCAGCGTCCGCTATCGCTGGAAGGACGCCGGCATGGACATGGAAAGCGCCTTGATGTCCTTCCTGTCGTACGCCCGCGCCAACATCGAGGCGCCCATCGGCATCGACATTTATGGCGCCAACGGCTGGTACCGTTCCGGGGTGCGCACCGGCCAGGACGTGGAGCTGCTGTCGCGCTATGTCGACGTCATCCTGCCGATGTTCTATCCGTCCCATTTCGACCAGACCTTCATGGAGTTTGCGCCGGCCGTTCTCCGGCCGTTCCGGATATACTATCTGGGCACCCTGCGCAACCATTTCATCGCCCGCCGCCAGGTGGTGGTGCGGCCCTGGGTGCAGGCCTTTTACATCAACGTCCGCTACGACCGGGAATTCTATAACCAGAATTACGTCAATCTACAGATCGACGGGGTGCGCCATGCCCTCAACGCCGGCCTGACCTTTTGGAATAACTCCGGCCGCTACGACGACGTCCCGGTGTTGAACCGCGGGGAAGGCGGCGGCCTGGGCGGGCCGAACCTGAGCGTCGACACGCCGTGGCAGCCCTAACCGGGCGACGAAGCAGGCCCGAGCCGCCTATACCATGGTGACCAGGTGACCAGCAGGTGACCAGCAGGTGACCAGCAGGCGGCCGAGCCGGCTGGTCCGGTCGCTGGCTTGGCCAGCCGGCTCAGGCTGAAAATGAAAAGGGGCTGTCCTGGGATTTTCCCTGGACAGCCCCCTGCGTATGCCGGCAGTGGGACTTGAACCCACACATCCTTGCGAACAATGGATTTTGAGTCCATCGCGTCTGCCATTCCGCCATGCCGGCGCAGCCATACACCCAAGTATTACTATGCAAACGGGGCGGAGGTCAAGGCCGCGAGCGCCAGATGCTCTGGCCGCTTGCGCGATAAGCCTTCCGAGGTTACAGTAAGTCCATGCTGCACGGAAACCGATCAGGCTCCGGCCTGTTAACCTGCCTGTTTCTCGGCTTGTCGACCTTCGTCCTCCCGGCGCAGGTTTTGGACGCGGCTGGCCAAGCCCCCAGTCCGACGGCTGGCAACGCGTCCCCGGCTACTTTGGCCACGCTGCCGCCAGCCGGTGCGGTCAGCCTCCTGGGCGCCGAGGTCAGCCGCATCCTGGCGCTGTTCGGGCCGCCGCCCGCCTTGTACGCGCTGCGCGGCCTGGAGCCTTGGCAGGATGACGTGGTGTTCGATTACCCGGAGCGGGGGGTGGCCTGCTTTTTTTGGCACGAACGGGTCTGGCAGCTTCGGCTCGGCGCTGGTTCCCCAGAACTTGTACCCGGCCTGGCCTGGCCGGTAACGCCGGCTGGCCTGGAAGAGCGTTTGGGGCCGCCAGATAGGCCGGAAACCGGCTGGCTGGAATGGCCGGTGGGCGGCCTGCCCTGGCCGGTACGCTTGCGCTTACTACCCGCCGCTGACGGCCAGCCAGAGCAGCTCTATCTCTACCGGGCTGATTTTTAAGACAGCCTGCTAGCAGGCCAGCGCCGGTCGCGGGCCGATCTCGTATCTGGACGGAGCGAATACCATGCCTAGTTTGTGTTTGAGTCTGACCGGCAGTACGATCGCGCGCAACCTTGAATTGCTGGAACGCTACCGTCACCTAGTGGACATGGTCGAACTGCGGGTCGACTTCCTGGAACCGCAAGACCAATTTTATGTCCGGCGCTTTCCAGCCCTGGCTGGCTTGCCGACCATTCTAACGGTGCGCCGCAAGAGCGATGGCGGGCAATTTGTCGGCGGGGAGGCTGTCCGCCTGGTCATTATGGCCAAAGCGTTGGCCTTTGCCGAGAGCGATGCCACTCGCAATTTCGCCTATATCGACCTGGAAAGCGACCTGCATGTTCCCTCGCTTCAGGAGGCCGCCCGAACCTTCGGAACCCGCGTCATCCGGTCGCGGCATATCTTGGACGGCGTTCCGGCCGACCTGCCGGCCGTCTGGCGCGAGTTAACCGCTACCGGTTTCGAGCTACCTAAACTGTCTGTCTTTGCCTGCTCGTTGCAGGACACCCTGCAACTGTACGAGTTCTTCCGTAACCGGCCGCGGGGCGAGGAGCGCATCGTGGCCGCGATGGGCGATTTTGGCTTTTCTAGCCGCATTCTGACCCAGTTAACCGGCAGTATTCTCAGTTATACTAGCGCTTTGGAAGCTGGAATGACCATTTCCGCGCCCGGTCAGGTGGACCCACGGGTACTCGACGAAGTCTACCGCTTCCGGGATATTCAATCAGATTGGCAAATTTTTGGCATCCTGGGCGGCCCTGCGGTCTGTAATTCGCTGTCGCCGTTGATTCATAACGCCGGCTTTGTGGCTTGCGGCATCCCCGCCATCTACACGCCGTTCCCGGCTGACAATCTGGATACCTTTATGCGCCTGGCGGACCTGCTGCCGTTACAGGGCTTTTCGGTAACGGTTCCATATAAAGAGAAGGTCTGCTCCCGTCTGACGACGCGTTCGCTGGAAGTGGAGAGCATTGGCGCCTGCAATACCATGGTCCGGACCGACGACGGCTGGGCTGGCTATAACACGGACGCCTATGGCTTCAAGCGGGCTTTGCAGGATTTTTACGGTCCGATCGATGGCACTACCTTGCGGGCGAGTATCATCGGGGCCGGCGGGGCGGCGCGGGCGGTGGCCTACGTCCTGGCCAGCCTTGGCGTCAAGGCCTGTATCATCAACCGCAATATGCACAAGGCCAAGCAGTTGGCGGAGCGCTACGGCTTTGCCTGGTCTGGTCTCACGGAGCGCGCCGTGCACCTGCTTGAGAAATATAATGACCTGATAATCCAGACCACCTCGGTTGGCATGACCGGCGGTGCGGCCGGCGACCCACTGGAGTGGTATGATTTTCAGGGGCACGAGGCCTTGTTCGAGGCGATCTATAATCCGGTGGAAACCCAGGTGATGGCGCGGGCTCGTGCGGCTGGTTGCCGAGCCGTCAATGGCTTGGGTATGCTCAAGGCGCAGGCCGCGGCCCAGTTTGCCCTGTTTACCGGCCGCGAGTTCCCGGATATCCTGCCGGACTTCGCCGTTACTTGATGTATTTACTGAAAGAAAATTAAATAACCTGAGCAGGATTCCCGGTGCTTGCCGGGTTGGTCCACCGACCAGGTACAGTATGGGGAGGAGGAAACGATGGCAGTTTTAATGCGTGGTACCACAGTCGGCGATACTAAAGTGAAGATAAGCCACCAGTCCGGGGCGGAGTACTTGGTCAGCGCGCCAACCGACAACGGCGGCGACGGTAGCAGCTTTTCGCCGACTGATCTTTGCGCGGTATCGCTGGGCGCTTGTGCCAGCCTGATCATGAAAATGTTTGCGGCCGGCAAGAACATACCGGTGGAAGCTATTCACTTCGAACTCAAGAAGGATATGGTGGCCGCGCCGCGCCGCATTGAACGCATTACCGTCACCTATACCATGAGATATTGTCAATAGTTGTGGATTGGAAGTTTGAGCGTCATCACGGTTAGGCAGCCACGCCATCAACCTGCTCCCCATTTACAAACTTGAT